>NZ_JBDJAF010000001.1:0-609743 GCF_039652555.1 Parafrigoribacterium mesophilum | reverse complement strand
ACGGCTCGCGCTAACGTTCGCCTACTCAACCCGCGGGGGTGCGAGGGACGAGGCCGCGAATCGAAGCCTTGGTTTGCCCGCGGTTTCGATACGGCTCGCGCTAACGCTCGCCTACTCAACCCGCTGGTGTGCAAGGGACGAGGCCGCGTATCGAAGGTTTGCCCGCGGTTTCGATACGGCTCGCGCTGGCGCTCGCCTACTCAACTGGCGTCGGTTGAGTAGCCGACCGAGCTTGCGAGGCCAGCGTATCGAAGTCCAGGTGCGTCAGACGTCTAGCCCGCGCCGCTTCAGCAGCGGCTCGATCACGGCATCCCGACCACGGAACTCGCGGTAGGCCTGCAGCGGATCTTTCGATCCGCCGACGCCGAGCAACAGTTCCCGGAACCGGTCGCCGTTAGCACGGGTGAGTCCGCCGTTCTCCTTGAACCATTCGACAGTGTCGGCGTCGAGCACCTCGCTCCAGATGTACGAGTAGTAGCCCGCGTCGTAACCGCTGGAGAACGCATGAGCGAAGTAGGTGCTCGAGTAGCGCGATGGCACCGCCGGGTTGTCCAGACCTGCTGCGGCGAGGGCATCCGCTTCGAAGGTGGCGACGTCGGTGACGGCCGCGCCTGCGCCGATCGAGTGCCAGGCCTGGTCGAGCAGGGCAGCGGCGAGGTACTCGCTGGTCTTGAAGCCCTCGTTGAACTGTTCCGACGCGTGCAGCTTGTCCACCAGCTCCTGGGGCATCGGCTGGCCGGATTGGTGGTGCACGGCATAGTTCGTCAGCACTTCGGGCCACAGCATCCACATCTCGTTGACCTGGCTCGGGAACTCCACGAAGTCGCGGAACACATCGGTGCCGGCGAACTTGGGGTAGGTGACCCGGGCGAACAGGCCGTGCAAGGCGTGCCCGAACTCGTGGAACAGCGTGGTCACCTCGTCGTAGGTGAGCAGCGTGGGTTCCCCAGCCGCGGGCTTCGGCACGTTGTGGTTGTTGACCACGACCACCGGATGCTCGAGCAGGGCCGACTGGGAGATCAGCGGGTTCATCCAGGCACCGCCGCGCTTGGAGTCGCGAGTGTACAGATCGTAGACGAACAGGCCCACGGGCGAGCCGTCCTCGTTCTGAATCTCGAACACCCGCGCATCCGGATGGTAGGCGACAAGGTCGTGGCGCTCGGTGAAGGTGATCCCGTACAACTGCGTCGCGGCGAAGAAGACGCCGTCGTGCAGCACGCGCTCCGCCTCGAAGTACGGCCGCATCGCGGCGGTGTCCACGTCGAACGTGGCGGCGCGCACTTTCTCGGTGAGGTAGGCCCAGTCCCAGGCGGCGACCTCGAACTCGTCGCCGATCTGGTGCTGCAGTTCGGCCTGCTCGGCGCGGGCGTTGCGCGCGGCGGCGGGAGCGAGCCGGCCGAGCATGTCCGCGACCGCCGTCGGAGTTTTCGCCGTCTCGTCCGCCGTGACGAAGGCAGCGTGGCTGTCGAAGCCGAGCAGCTTCGCCCGCGCGGCGCGAAGCCGAGTGATCTGGAGCACGAGCTCCCGGTTGTCGTGCTTGCCGCCGCGGCTGCCACGCGACCGGGAGGCAGTCATGAGGCGTTGACGCACGGTTCGGTCGGTGAGGCTGGCCAGATACGGATGCCCGGTCGGCAGCACCAGCGTGATGAGGTACTTGCCGTCCAGTCCGCGGTCGTTCGCCGCTTGCGCCGCGGCGGAGATCTCACCCTCGGTCAAGCCATCCAACTCGGCGGCATCATCGATGACGACGGCCAGGTCATTCGTGTCGGCGAGGAGGTTCTTCTCGAACCGGGTGGAGAGGGTGGACAATTCACTGTTGTACGCCCTCAGTTGTTCCTTCTGTGCCGCGTCCAGGCCGGCGCCGGCGAGGGTGTACTCCGTGAAGTACCGCTCGATCAGGTAGGTGGTCTCGGCATCCGCGTTCAGCTCGTGGCGTTGCTCGTGAAGGGCCACGATGCGTCCGTACAGACTCGGGTTCAGCCGTATGGCGTCCTCGTGCTCGGCCAGCAGCGGGGCGATTTCCTCCTCGAGGGAGTTGGTGAAGTCGCTGCTGTCGGAGGAGGCCTTGTTGAAGAACACCGAGGCGACCCGTGCGAGCGTCTGGCCGCTGCGCTCGAGCGGCAACAGTGTGTTGTCGATGGTCGGGGCATCTGCGCTGTCGGCGATCGCCGCCACCTCGGTGAGCTGTTCGGCGAACCCGCGCTCGAATGCCGGGCGGTAGTGCTCGTCGCGGATGTCGGCAAACGGCGGCAGCCCGAACGGCAGCGTGCTGGGCGCGAAAAAAGGATTCGTCATCGTTCCATGCTAGTTTGAGCCGCCTCCGCCTAGGCTGGGGGCATGGTCGATCATCCCGGCGAGCATTACACCCACGGGCACCACGAAAGCGTCGTGCGGGCGCACAGTTGGCGCACCGTGGAGAACTCTGCCGCCTATCTGATTCCGCATCTCGAGGCCGGTGCCAGCATGCTCGACGTGGGGTGCGGTCCGGGCACGATCACCGTGGATTTTGCGAAGCGAGTCGCGCCGGGAACCGTGATCGGGCTGGATTCGGCTCCGGAAATCGTCGACAAGGCGCGCGTTCTCGCTCGCGATGCCGGGGTGCGCAATGTGGAGTTCACCGTCGGGGACGCCTACGCGCTGGACTATCCGGATGACGAATTCGACATCGTGCACACCCACCAAACGTTGCAGCACGTGTCCGATCCGGTATCGGTGTTGAGGGAGATGCGTCGGGTCGTGCGTCACGAGGGCGTCGTGGCGGCGCGCGAAGTGGATTATGACGGCATCATCTGGTACCCCGACCTCCCGGGGCTGACGAAATGGCGCGAGTTGTACTCGCAGGTGCACCGCTCCAACGGCGGGGAGCCGAATGCCGGGCGGCATCTCAAGTCCTGGGCGCTGGAGGCCGGGTTCTCTGATGTGGTGAGCGGCGCCTCGGTCTGGTGCTTCAGCACGGATGCCGACCGCCAGTGGTGGGGGACGATGTGGGAAGACCGGGTGCTGAAGTCCGCCTTCGCTGCGGATGCGGTGGGCAAAGGGATTGCGACGCACGACGATCTCGAGGAGGTCGCGGATGCCTGGCGCATCTGGACGGCCGATCCAGCCGGCTGGCTCACGATGACGCACGGCGAGATCCTCGGTCGCGGCTGACCCGGTACTCGAGCTGGTCGAGACCCCCACGAGTGCCCGTCTCTCTCCCGCCTCCCGGTGGTCGAGCTTGTCGAGACCCCGCAGGTGCCCGTCTCCTCCCGGTGGTCGAGCTTGTCGAGACCCCTATAAGTCTTCGTGTCTGATTTCGACAGCTCCCACCGCCACTGCGCGTGTCACTTGCATATCCTCCGTACTTATGTTCGACTAGATACATGCGGTGGAGCAGTCAGCAGATCAGCGAGGAGCAGCCCAATGCGCTGCCCGGGCTCGCGCGGCTCAACAACCTGGTGCGCACGGTGCGCACGCCGGAGTTCGACGGTGTCACCTTCTATGAGGTCCTCGCCAAAACCGCGTTGAACAAGATTCCCGGCAAGAGTGCATTGCCGTTCGGCTGGACGATCAATCCGATGCGCGGATGTCTGCATCGCTGCACCTATTGCTTCGCCCGCACCACGCACACCTATTTGGACTTCGACGCCGGGCGCGACTTCGACACGCAGATCGTCGTGAAGGTCAACGTGGCCGAGGTGCTTGCTCGGGAGGTGGCGAAGCCGACCTGGGGGAGGCATCCGGTCGCCCTGGGCACCAACACCGATCCGTATCAGCGGGCGGAGGGACGCTACCGGCTGATGCCTGGCATCATCGCAGCACTCGCCGACTCCGGCACCCCGTTTTCGATTCTCACCAAGGGAACGCTGCTGCGCCGCGACCTGCCGCTGCTCGCGGAGGCGAGCCAGCATGTGCCCGTCGACCTGGCGATGTCGATTGCGGTGTACGACGACGACCTGCAGCAGTCGGTCGAACCGGGCACTCCCACGGCGACTGCCCGGCTGGCGACGGTGACCGCCGTGCGCGAGCACGGGTTGAGCTGTTCGGTGTTCATGATGCCGATCCTGCCGTTTCTCACCGACTCCCGAGAGCATTTGGACGAGGGCTTGCGCCGCGCGAAGGCCGCAGGTGCCACCTCGGTGCTGTACACGGCCCTTTACCTGAAGCCTGGTGTGAGGGACTGGTTCATGCAGTGGCTGGTCATGGAGCATCCGGAACTCGTCGACAAGTACAACCAGCTGTACACCAGTGCCTATGCGCCGGTCGGGTATCGCAAGTGGCTCGCGGCGCGGATGAAGCCGCTCATCCGCAAGCACGGTCTGGAGCGCGGTCGGGAGGATCCGGTCACCGGGGGAGTGCGCTCCAGCGCACTGGGGATGGGCGGCCTGCGGAACGCCAACGGCGAGCGGGCCGGACGCTCGCTCATTTCCGAGGAGTTGCCGCCGGGGATGGCCTCGCGAATTGATCCGGCGACGCAGCACACGTTGTTCTGATCTCTTCGGTCAGTTGTCCTCATCGACCGCGTCGATGATCGTTGCTGTGTCGCTCGCGCTGTCGTACCGGATCGTCGTGCCGTCGTCGAGTTCGACGATGGGCTTGCCCTCCAGCCAGGTGAGGGTCCAGCGCCAGCCGGAAGTGTCGATCTCGTGGAGTTCGGCTTCGATGTCCGCGATCGCGCGTGTCACGGCATCCGGCAGCCGCGGCGGGGTGCCGCCGACGGGCCAACGCGTTCCGAGCTGCATCAGTCGAGCTTCAGGTCATAGGTGACCCACTCGGTGCGGGTCGCGAGTCGGTCGTAGAGGCGTTGCGCGGTGACGTTGTCGTTCGCGGTGATCCAGCGCACCACATCGCAGCCGCGCTCGGTGGCCAGTTCCTTCAGCCGCGCGATCAGAGCGGATGCTGCTCCACTGCCGCGCGCCTGGGGCGCCGTGAACAGGTCGTCGAGGTAGATGCCGGTGCGGCCGGCCAACGGGCGGGCGAACTCCCGGTAGTGCGCGAGACCGATCGGCTGATCGTCTGCGTCGACCGCGACGAGGGCGAAGCTCTCGTGCTGCGGGTCGAGCAGCCAGCCCCATACCCGGTCGGCGTTCTCCTGCGACAGCGGCACCTCATAGAACTCCCCATACCCGGCGTAGAGCGCCTGCCACGCGGCCCGGTCCCGTGCCTCGAGGTCGCGGACGAGGATCATGCCGGCTGTTCCGCGAGCACGATACCGGTGACCGCGACGGTGTCGGATTCGGCGAAGTCGACGGCCTCGATGCGTCCAACGGCCTTGAGGTCGTCGAGACCCCCGCGCAACACGGCTGGTCCGGTGATGGTGGCGGAGATCACGCCGGTCTTCTGTGATGCCTTGGCGTCGGTCTTGGCGCGCCGGATGCCGATGAGCGCCTCACCGACCAAACCGAGCAGGCCAGTGGGCTGCGCATCAGTCGGCGCCGTGGGCCAGGCGGCCGTGTGCACCGAGCCGTCGCGCGCGGAACTGTCATGAGTCCACGACCACACCTCTTCGGCGGCGAAGGGGATAAACGGCGCGAACAAGCGCAGCAGCACATCCAGTGCGGTGCGCAGGGTCCGTACGGCGGATGCCTGACCTTCGGGGGTGCCGGCGCCGTATGCGCGCTCCTTGACCAGCTCCAGGTAGTCGTCGCAGAAGGTCCAGAAGAATTGTTCCGTGACCTCCAGGGCTCGAGCGTGGTCGAACTCGTCGAATGCCTTGGTGGCGGTCTCGACGACCTTCCCCAGTTCGGCCAGCAGGTCGACATCGAGCGCCTCGGTCGGGTGCCCGCTTGGCACGTCAGCGGAGACCGGGAACGAGTACACGAACTTCGCCGCGTTGAGCACCTTGATCGCCAGGCGCCGCCCGATCTTCATCTGCTTCGGGTTCTGCGGGTCGAAGGCGGCGTCGGTGCCGAGCCGGCTGGAGGCGGCCCAGTAGCGCACCGCATCCGAGCCGTGCTCGTCGAGCATCGCGGCCGGGGTGACCACGTTGCCCTTGGACTTGGACATCTTCTTGCGGTCAGGGTCGACGATGAAGCCGCTGATGCCCGCGTTGTGCCACGGGACGGTACCGTGCTCGAGCTCGGCGCGGAGCATGGTGGAGAACATCCAGGTGCGGATGATGTCCTGACCCTGGCTGCGCAGTGAGTAGGGGAAGACGAGGTCGAACAGCTCCGGGTCGCGCTCCCAGCCGCCGGCGATCTGCGGGGTGAGCGAGGAGGTGGCCCAGGTGTCCATGATGTCCACCTCGCCGATGAAGCCGCCGGGCACGCCGCGCTGGCTTTCGTCGTAGCCGGGCGCGGTATCGGAGGCGGGGTCGATCGGCAGTGAGTCTTCGGGCGGCACGATCACCGCGCCCTTGTCGCCGGCGGCATCCAGTTGGTACCAGACCGGGATCGGCACGCCGAAGAAGCGCTGCCGGGAGATCAGCCAGTCGCCGGTGAGGCCGCCCACCCAGTTCTCGTAGCGCACCCGCATGAACTCCGGGGTGAAGTTGACCTGCTTGCCGCGGGCGAGCATGCTGTCGCGTAGGTTCTCGTCGCGGGCGCCATTGGTGATGTACCACTGCAGCGTCGAGACGATCTCCAGCGGCTTGTCGCCCTTCTCGAAGAACTTGACCGCGTGGCTGATCGGTTTCGGTTCGCCGATCAGTTCGCCGGACTCGCGCAGCAGCTCGACCACCTTGGCCTTGGCGCTGAACACGGTCTTGCCGGCGATCTCGGCATAGGCGGCCTTGGCGGCATCGGTGGTGATGACATCCGGGGCTTCGGCGATGATGCGTCCATCGCGGCCGATGATGGTGCGGTTGGGCAGGTCAAGCTCGCGCCACCAGACCACGTCGGTGACGTCACCGAAGGTGCAGATCATCGCGATGCCGCTGCCTTTGTCCTTCTCGGCGAGGTGGTGGGCGAGCACCGGCACCTCGACGCCGAAGATCGGCGTGGTCACGGTGGTGCCGAACAGCGCTTGGTAGCGCTCGTCATCCGGATGCGCCACCAGCGCCACGCAGGCCGGCAGTAGCTCCGGGCGGGTGGTTTCGATGTGCACGTCGCTGCCATCGGGGCGGTGGAAGGCGACCCGGTGGTAGGCGCTGGTGACCGGCTTGTCTTCCAGTTCGGCCTGGGCGACGGCGGTGCGGAAGGTGACATCCCACAGCGTGGGGGCCTCGGCCTGGTACGCCTCGCCGCGGGACAGGTTCCGCAGGAAGGCGCGCTGGGCCGCGGTCTGCGACTTCGGGCCGATGGTGCGGTAGGTCTGGGCCCAGTCGACCGAGAGGCCGAGCTTGCGCCAGAGCGCCTCGAACTGCTTCTCATCCTCAGCGGTGAGGGTCTCGCACAACTCGATGAAGTTGCGCCGGCTGATCGGCTTCTGGTCGGCGGCCTTGGAGCTCTTGTTGTCGCCGCCCTCGAACGGCGGGGTGAAGTCGCTCTCGTACGGTAGCGACGGGTCGCAGCGCACGCCGTAGTAGTTCTGCACCCGGCGCTCGGTGGGCAGCCCGTTGTCGTCCCAGCCCATCGGGTAGAAGATGCTCCTGCCGCGCATCCGCTGATAGCGGGCGATCAGGTCCATGTGGGTGTAGCTGAACACATGGCCGATGTGCAGCGAGCCGGATGCCGTCGGCGGGGGAGTGTCGATGGAGAAGATGGGATGCGCGTCGTTCGCTGAGGCGATCCCGTTCGCTGAGGCTCTCGAAGCGAGCGCCGCCTCACGATCGAACCGGTACGTCCCCTGGGCTTCCCAGGATTCCCCCCACTTGGCTTCCAGTCCTTCGAGGACGGGCTTCTCCGGGATCGCGGCCATAGGGGTACTCCGATTCAATATGTGCGGCACCGAGTCAACGAGGAGGTGCCTGAGTGTGGGTTCTGGTATCCAATCTACCGGGTGGTTCAGCGCGCGACCCAGCGATACCTTCTCCAGGCATCCGGTCCTCGCAGCTCGTCGACATCGAACGCCTGGTGATTGTCTGCCTCCGGCTTGCCGGCTGACACAACACTAGATTTCGTCGCATCCGATGGCGAAGATGAACTATGCGATCAGAACGGCCGATTCCGGGCAATCCATGGCCACATGACATGGTCATCAGCATCGACGAGAATCCCAACAACATCTGCCAGTTGCTGTTCATCAGGAGTGCATGGGGAATCGCTTCGGATGTCGAGATTCCGATGCTCGATCCGATGCCGGATGCCGGCACCTCCGGTATGCCTTCCAGCGCGAGTGAGTTGGAGTGGTCGACCCGGTGGAAACGAGAGTGGTTCCGGGCCTGGCAGTGGTACTCGATCAGTGACTCTCGACAGCGGGTGACATCGGAACTGTTGCGGCGGCTTTCGACGCCAGGGCAGCCGCTGAATCCGGCGTTCCCGCCGTTCTGGCAGGGCGAGTACGGTGATGACGGCTTAGACTCTTCGGCCCGCGACCAATGGCAACGTGCATCACGCCCCGAGATGCTTGTCGCGCTCGAAAGCACGCCGGAACGCGTCTGTCTGGATGCGCTGATCGCCGCCTGGAACACGGGCCTCGAAACTGTGGTGACGTTGCCGTACGCGGGCTACTTCGCTCAGCGGATCTCGGCGAAGCATCTGGTTGTTTCGGCGACTACTCGGGCGCGTCCGGAGTCTTACAATCAGGCTTTGGCGAGCCCGCTGATCGCGGATTGGCAACCATGAGCTACTGCCCGCCCTCGCGGTCGACGGCGGCCAAGATTATCTCGCCCAACTCGACCGGCCGGGTGAACTGGGGCCAGTGCCCGGTCGGCAGATCGACGTACTCGACATCGCGGATGCGGGCCAGTTCGGCTACGTAGGGCTGGCCGGCGTCAATCCACTCGCCGATCTGGGCGGAGGCCATTTCGCACGAGATCACCGTTGCGGGCACCTCGTAGCGTCGTTCGTCGTGCAGGTGTTGCTGATCGTAGGCCACGCCCCGCGGCTCAGGCCTTGCCCGCGCCCGGAACGCCGCCCGCAACCCGTCGTCCAAGTCGACGAGGTCAGCCTTGTCGAAGCCGCCCCACGGCGGCAGGGGGATATCGTCCCCGTCCGCCGGCAGTTGGTCGTTGATGGCGTCGTCCTCGGCCTGCGGAACGCAGTCGACATAGATCGCGCGAACGACCCGGTCCGGACGGGCGTCGACGGCACCGTGAACGATCGGCCCGCCGCCCGAATGGCCGACCAGCACGACGGGGTTGGCAAGCTCATCGATTTTCCCGACTACCGCGTCGACGTGGTCGCGGAGCCCGATGCCGGCTCGGGAGGCGTCGGGCGACTCCAGCCCCGGCAGGGTGAGCGGATGCACCCCGTGTCCTGCCTCGACGAGAGCTGGCGTGACCTCCGCCCACGACGAGGCATCCAGCCAGAATCCGGGAACCAGGATGATGTCGATGCCGAAACGATACTCGTGCTGCGATGTCACGAGACTGACCTGTCAACGGTGTCGTGAGACAAGACATGCGGCCCCGGCGTTGGGTGGTTTCGATACGCTCGCGCTGGCGCGCTCGCTACTCAACCCACTAAGAAGTTGCCTGGTTTCGATAGGCTCGCGCTGGCGCGCTCGCTACTCAACCCACTAAGAAATAGCGGGTTGAGTAGCGCGCCAGCGCGTATCGAAACCACCCGGCCGGGTTACGCGCGTCTGAGCGCCGACGCCAGCAGCCGCTGTGTGTACGGATGCTCCGGGGCCGCGAAAAGCTGCTCCGCCGTGCCGGTCTCCACGATGCGGCCCTTGGACATCACCGCAACCCGATCGCTGACGTGCCGGATTACCCCCAGGTCGTGCGAGATGAACAGGTAGGCCAGGCCGAGCGACGCCTGCAGGTCGTCGAGCAGGTCAAGCACTTGCGCCTGAATGGAGACATCCAGCGAGGAGACCGGTTCATCGCAGATCAGCACCCGCGGGCTGGCCGCGATGGCGCGCGCGATGGACACGCGCTGCCGTTGACCGCCGGACAGGCTGCGGGTGCGGCGTGTCATCAGGTCGGGGGAGAGGCCCACCGACTCCAGCAGGTCCGTAATGCGCTCGCGCTGCGAGCTGGGCCGGATGCTGCGTCCGTTCGTGATGGCGTCGGAGAGGATTCGCTCGACGGTCCAGCGTGGATCGAAGGAACTGAGCGGATCCTGGTAGATCGCCCCGATGAGGCCGCGCCGACCGCGCCGCTGAGCTTCCGGCAGTGCGCTCCAGGGCTGCCCGATCAGCCGCACCTCGCCGGTGTCCGGCCGGGTGAGCCCTAGCGCAATCCGCGCGGTAGTCGTTTTGCCGGAACCGGATTCGCCGACGAGACCGAGAGTGGTGCCCGCCGAAAGGGTCAGGGAAACCGCCTCCACCGCCTGAAAATCGTCGCCGTCGGGGGTGCGGAACCGCTTGGACACCGCGATGACGTCCAAGACTGGTGGAGCAACTTCCAGGGCGGTGGCGACTGGAGCAGGCGAGGCGCTCGCGGCATCCGGCTCGGCTCGGACATCGGGAGAGTGGGCCGGTGCCGGACTCGTGGACAGCGGCGATTCCCCCGAGAGCCGCGTGCCGCGCGGATGCCGCCACGGAATGGCCAGCAACAGCCGCCGGGTGTACTCGTGCCGCGGATTCGCGAGCACCGCGTCGGTCAACCCGGTTTCGACGATCTCACCGGCGCGCATCACCGCGACTCGATCGGCGACGCGCTCGACCACAGCGAGGTCGTGAGTGATCAGCAGCACTGCGGTGCCGCGGGCCCGCAACGTGTCGAGCAGCTCGAGGATCTGCGCCTGGATCGTGACATCGAGGGCGGTGGTGGGCTCGTCGGCGATGAGCAGCGGCGGCGACAGCGCGATCGCCGAGGCGATGAGCGCGCGCTGGCGCAGCCCGCCCGAGAGTTCGCCAGAGCGCTGCCCGGCCGTGAGCGCCGGATCCGGGATGCCGGCGTCGGCGAGCAGCTCGAGGACGCGGCCACGCCGGGCGCGCGGTCCGAGGTCGGTGTGCAGTCGCAGCGTGTCATCGATCTCCCGCCCGACAGTGCGCACCGGGTCGAGAGACACCAGCGCATCCTGCAGGATGAATCCGATCTGCTTGCCCCGGATGCTGCGCCATTTCTTCTCGGAGGCGAACAACAAGTTTGTGCTTCCCAGAGCGATCGCCTTGGCGTGCACCTCGGCGCCGACCCCGGTGAGTCCGATCAGAGTGCGCGCGGTGACGCTCTTGCCGGAGCCCGACTCGCCGACGAGGGCCAGACATTCGCCGGCGCCAATGCTCAGCGACACATTCTTCACGACAGCGGGTGCCTCGCGCCCAAAGCGCACCGAGAGGTTCTCCACGCGAAGCAACGGGGCGGTCACGAGCCACGCACCCGGGTCTGGAAGGCGCGGCCCAGCACCGTCGCGGCGGAAGCACTGAGCACGATGAACAGGCCGGGGTAGAACGTCATCCACCAGGCCGAACTGATGTAGGTGCGCCCGGCGGAAAGCATCGCGCCCCACTCGGCGGTCGGTGGCTGTGCACCCAGGCCGAGGTAACTCAGCGACGACGCCCACACCACCGATTGCCCGACACCGAGCGTCACGAGCACGAAGAGGGTGCCGCCGACATTGGGCAGGATGTGCCGAGTGAGTCGCTGCCACGGCGTACGCCCGAGTACCAGGGCGGCCTCCACGAAGGCCGCTCCGCGCACCGACAGCATCGAACTGCGAACAATCCGCGCATAGCCCGGCGCAGTCGCGAGGCCGACCGCGATGGTCGAGGTAGCCACACCCGGACCGTAGATGACGATGAACAGCAGGGCAAGCAGCAGCCCGGGGAAGGCGAACATCACCTCGAGCAGCCGGTTGGTGCCGAAATCCAGCCAGCGCGGACCGAGGCCCGCGGCCGTGCCTAGGATGATGGCCAAACCGACACCAATCGCCGTGGCGGCCACGCCGATCAGCAGCGAGGGCCCGGCGCCGTGCACGACCCGGGTGAACAGATCCCGGCCGGACTCGTCGGTGCCGAACCAGTGCGCGAGCGACGGCCCCTGGAAGCTGTCGATCGGGTTGATGCCGAGCGGATCGGCGGGCGCGATCAGCTGGGGTGTCACGGCGCAGAGAATCAGAAAGACAATGAGCGCGCCGCTGATGGCTTCGGCAGCGGTTGGTCGGCGCATCACGAGTCGGTCTCAGCCACTATGCCGTCGCTTTCAGGCGCGGGTCGGCGATCCGATCGAGCACGTCCGCCGCGACCGTGACCAGGCAGTAGGCCAGTGCGACCACGAGCACAATGCCACTGACCAGCAGCACGTCCCGGTCCTGCACCGCACGAAGCAGGGAGCGGCCAAGACCCGGGCGAGCGAACACCGTCTCCACCACGACGGCGCCGCTCACCAGCGACCCGAACGCCCACCCGGAGAGGCTGATCGCCGGCAGCGCGGCGTGCCGCAGCGCGTGCCGCCAGAGGATGCCGCCCTCCGACTCACCACGGGCACGCGCCGAGAGCACGTAGGGGGAGTTCAGCGAATCCAGCAAGGATTCCCGCATCACCTGGCCGAGGAATCCGGCCAGCGGGATGGCGAGCGTTGCCACCGGCAGGATCAGCCCGAGCGGACCGGGCACGTTGACCGCGGGCAGCCACCCCAGGCTGGAACTGAACAGCAGGATGAGCACGGTGCCGAGCCAGAAGTGCGGCACCGCGGCGGCGACGATCTCCAGCGCCGAGCCCATCGCCCACGCGGCGCGGCCGCCGCGGGTGGACCAGGTCGCCAGCGCCAGGGCGAGCAGCCAGGCAGCGATGAGCGACCAGACGGCGAGGCTCAGCGTGTTGCCCAGTTGTTCGCCGATGATCGTCGAGACGTTCTCGTGCAACGAGTAGGAAGAGCCCAGGTCACCGGTGAACCAGCGACCCAGCTGGCGAACGTACTGAACGATGATCGGCTGGTCCAGTCCATAGGTGATCCGCACCTGGGCGAGGGCCTCGGCACTGGCTTGCGAACCTGGACCGCCGAGCACCGCCTGGGCCGGATCGCCCGGGATGAGCCTGATCGAGAAGAAGGTGATCGTCGCGGTGGCCCAGAGCACGAAGACTAGCCCGATCACTCGGGTGACCAACCACCGGAGCGGCCGGGAGGAGCGCACGCGCTCCGCCGGTATCGCTCCGGTGGCGAGGGTCACTTATTCAGCCAGGCGTCGTAGAAGACCGGGGTGGATACGCTCGGCAGCGCCCGCAGTCCCACAACGTTGCTGCGCAGCAGGTAGTGGTTCTGCTGGTCGTACAGCGGCAGGATGTAGTAGCCCTCAAGCACCAGCTTCTGTGCCTGCTTGTACAGGTCGGCGCGCTCATCAGCGTCCGAAACCTGGCTGGCCTTCGTCAACAGTTCGTCGAGCTTCGGGATGTTGACCTGCGCGTGGTTGGCGAAGTACCCGCTCGGGGCCGGCGTGATGCCGTCGGAGTGGAACAGGATGCGCAGCACATCCGGGCCGACCTTGGTGTAGGGAGCGCTCACGGCGTCGTACTGGTTCTGTCCCAGGGCGCCATACCAGCTGGACAGATCCATCTGCTTCAGTTGCACGTCGAAGCCGACCTTCTTGGTGGTCGCCTGGATCTGTTCGAACAGGGACTGCTCGGCCGGGATCGATTGGTTCGTGCTCACCGGGAATTGCACGGTGAGGCGCTTGCCGTCCTTGGTGCGATAGCCGTCACTGTCCTTCGCGGTCCAGCCGGCGGCATCCAGCAGCTGGTTCGCCTTCGCTGGGTCCACAGTGAACAGGTCTGGTTCGGAATAGCCGAGCTTCTCGATGCTGGACAGCGCCGAGTAGGAGCGCTTGGCGGTGCCGAAGAACAGGCTTTGGATGCCGGGGTTCACATCCGCAGCCCGGATGAACGCCTCCCGCACCTTGACGTCGTCGAACGGCGCCTGGCCGGAGTTGAGTTCGATGCGGTTGGATGCGCCGGGTCGTGGGGCGTTGAGTTCCTTCAGCTGGGTCGTCTTCTTGGCCGCGACGATCGTGTCGGGCTGGGCGTTGTCGATCACGTCGACCTCGCCGGCCTGGAGTGCGGCGTACCGTGACGCGGAATCGGGGATGAAGCGCCACACGATCGTGTCGAGGTAGGCCGGGCCAGTGTGGCCGGCGTCGGCGGGCGGCGAGGTGTAGTCCTTGTTGCGGGTGAGGGTGATCGAGTCCTGCTTCTTCCACGCGGTCACCACGAACGGACCCGTGCCCACCGGTGCCGCGCAGTTCTCTTCCTGGCTGCGCTGCAGCGCCTTGGCGGACTCA
This sequence comes from Parafrigoribacterium mesophilum, assembly GCF_039652555.1. Classification (NCBI taxonomy): domain Bacteria; kingdom Bacillati; phylum Actinomycetota; class Actinomycetes; order Micrococcales; family Microbacteriaceae; genus Parafrigoribacterium; species Parafrigoribacterium mesophilum. The sequence continues at coordinate 595,563 of NZ_JBDJAF010000001.1, read as the reverse complement.
ATCGCGACCCAGGGCTGGCTCAGGGAGTCGAGCAGGGAGGAGTCGGGGGAGCTGAGGATGAGCTGGATGTCGTTGTCGCTCACAACCTTCGTGTCTGCCACCTTGGCCAGTGCGAGGTAGCCGGTGGATGAGCCGGTCTTGGGGTCCTGGAGGTGTTTAATGTTGGCTTGGATGGCGGTGGCGTCCAGCGGTGTGCCGTCGGTAAACGTCACGCCGTCGCGCAGGGTGAAGTCCCAGGTCAGGCCGTCGTCGCTGACCTTCCACTTTTCGGCGAGCCAGGGGATGATCTCGCCCTTGTCGTCCTTGGAGACCAACGACTCGAGATACTGGCTGCCGACCAGGGCTTGCGGGTAGTTGCCGCCGACGTGGGGATCGAGGCAGGTGGGTTCTGCATCGCCGCTGGCGTAGGTCAGTGTGCCGCCGGACACCGGCGTGTCACTGGCTTTGGTCGGCGAAGACTGCGGTGAGCAGCCGGTCAGTATCAGGGCAAGCAATCCCAGAGTGGCTGTGGAGGCGATGGCGGTGCGGTGGAGCAGGGTTGTGGACATGAATCCTCATGGATGCGAGTGAATGGTGCGAGCGGCAGAGTGCCGGGCGCAGTCAACGCGATTGCGTGCATCCAACATTACTGTACTCAGACCATCAATGACATCGAAGGTACCCACGTACCGTGGGGCGGGCGTTACTTGCGCTTGTCGTCGATCCGCTTCACGAGCTTCCAGGCGCTGGGGATCAGGGCTGTGGCCAGAGCCGCTTTGAGGACTTCGGTGACGGCGAACGGGTACAGCCCGCCAGCCAGAGTTTCTTGCAGACCGAGGTGCAACGACAGGGAAAGACCCATGAGACCGAACGCGAAGATCACCACGCCGCCGGCGACGAACGATACCGCGGCGCCGAGGAATTTCTTGTCCCAGTTGGACTGTGCCAACCAGCCGGTGAGCGCGGCAGCGAAGACGAAGCCGATGATGTAGCCGCCGGATGCGCCGAACAGCACGGCTGGGCCGGACGTCGCACCACCGAAGATGGGCAGGCCCACTAGGCCGAGTACGGCGTAGAGCAGCATGGAGAGAGTGCCGCGGGCGGTGCCGAGCGTGCTGCCCACGATCAACACGACGAACGTCTGCATGGTGAACGGCACCGGGTACATCGGGATGATCAATTGGGCCGACAGTGCAGTCAAGGCGGTGCCGGACAGGATGAGCGCAAGGTCGGTGACGGCGCTGCGGGCGAAGATCCGGTCGGCAAGGGTGGGTCGTGCAAGAGTCAGTGCGAAGTTCGACACGCGGCTCTCCTTTCAGCGTTGGGGGGCCTATTCCGCCATTACTCTATCGGCCGACCGGCCTGCCAATCGGAGGATACTGAGAAGTCCGAGCACCAGAGAAGGGCGTTTTTGTGTCATTGCCTCGCGTGAAGTTGGTCAAGAAAGAAGAAGTTGCCGAACGCACTATGGCGTTTCACTTCGAAAAACCGGACGGGTTCGAGTTCAAGGCGGGGCAGTTCGCCGATTACACGATTTTGAATCCGTCGGAAACTGATGATGAGGGCAACATCCGCGGCTTCTCGTTCGCCAGCGCACCGTTCGAACATCATCTTGTGTCGGTGACGCGGTTGCGCGACACTGCGTTCAAACGAGTCTTGAAGGACCTGCCGCTCGGCACCGAACTCGAGCTGGATGCCCCCTACGGTGGCTTCACCCTGCACAACAAGGTCACCCGGCCTGCCGTGTTCCTCACCGGTGGGATCGGCATCACTCCGGTGCGCAGCATGGTTCTTCAGGCTGCCCATGACCACACCGCTCACAAGATCACCGTGCTGTACTCCAACACGCGTCCCGAGGATGCCGCCTTCCTCGACGAACTGACCCTCGTCGCCGAGACGAGCGAGAATCTTACCTTCGTGCCCACGATGACCAAGCCCGAGCAGTCCCTGCGCGAGTGGGCCGGCGAAACCGGACGAATCGACGCGAACATGCTGTCCCGGCACGTGCCGGATCTCACCGCTCCGATCTACTACTTGTGCGGTCCCGCTGGGCTCGTCGTAGCCATGCGCTCGGTGCTGAACTCCGCCGGAGTCGATGACGACGACATCCGCACCGAGGAATTCACAGGATATTGAACGATCTCGCCGCGCCTCACGGCGAGGGCGAAGGAGTTTGCGTTGCGCTCGGGGTTGCGCTCGGCGGGGTTGTCGGCGTCGGCTCCGCCGCTGAAGGAGTCGGCGTACTCGTAGGCGCCGGCGGCGGCGGTGCGCTTGTGGTCGGTGACGGGGTGGGCGTTTGGCTCGGCGCCTGACTCGGGGTCGGCGGAGCGCTCGGGCTGGTGGTCACGCTGGGCGTGGCCGACGGTGCAGTGCTGACGGCGGGACTCGGTGAGGCTGTCGAAGGCGCCCCGTTGCCCTGGTTCAGCAGCATGACCAGAAACACGATCCCCGCGGCGAGAAGCAGGGCGGCGATAATCAGCGCGGTGATCAGTGGGCCGCCGAGTCGGCGGTCCGGCAGAACCGACGTCTCTTCGATGTCGGTGGCCGGGGACGCAATCGGCACATAGCTGAGATCGGATCCGTACGGTTCCGTGGGGGTGCCGGGAACGTACGGTTCCGTGGGGGTGCCGGGAACGTACGGTTCGGTGGGGGTGCCGGGAACGTACGGTTCGGTGGGGGCGTCAGCGTCCGGCACGTACGGTTCCGTGGGCGGAGAATCATCCGGCACCTCGGGCAATGGCTTGGTAGGCACATCGTCGGCGTCCAATCCGCCCGGTGTCGAATTATCAGTCATGGTGTCCCCAGCATGTACCGAACCAGCCGTTTTCGCTCGTTGACGCCGCGATCGGTGCAGACGCCTACGACTTTTTTCCCTGTTCGGCCGCCTCGCGAAGCTCTTCGTCGGTCAGGATCGGCCGGTCCGCATCCGGGGTGTCGTGCTGAGGCGGCACGCGGAGTCGCTCCATGTACGGCGTTGGCTTCTTGCGGCGATAGTCAAGGAATTCCTTGCCGTAATAGGCCCGAGCCTCATCGGGAGTCTTCTGGCCCGAGACGATGTCGTGCATCAGGTTCAGGGCAAGGAAGTTCGCCTGTTCGTCGGGGCACCGTGCGGACACCTCGCCGGCGGTCCGTTCAGCCACCACGCTCCCATCGAAGAGCGCGAGGCTGGAGAACTTGTCCGCCGGCACCCGGTAATCGATCACGCTTTCCACCGAATCGGTGTGAGGCGTGGGGAAATCGTGCTGGAAGAACGCCTTCGAGGCGATCACCCGTTTGCACCCGCTGATGTCGCGCCAGACCAGCCGTGACGGGGTCACCTCGTCCGGTTCACCGTGGGCATCAAGCACCAGTCTGGCGGCCTCGCGGGCCTTCTCCGGCCAGGCGTCGATGATGTCAGAACCGGTGGGCATCAGCGTCCCGTCGCGTCGTCGTCGCGGTCGATGGCTCCGCGCCACGCGCCGGTCTCGAATCCGTTGGATTCGATGAGTTCCTTGAACTTGCGGAGGTCCTTGGCGATCTGCATGTCGTCGACTTGCAGGGCGGCGCCAATCGTCTCGATGGCGCCTTCTGGTTCCCAATCAAGGCGCACCGAGATGCGGGCTTCATCCGGGTTCAACCGGTGGAAGGTGACCACTCCCGCGTGTGCTTCGCCGTCAGTGCTCATCCAGGCGATGCGCGTGTCAGGAATCTGCTCGGTGATCTCAGCATCGAATTCACGCTTCACTCCGGCGATGGACACCTTCCAGTGCGTGTTCCGGTCGTCCAGCTGAACGACTTCGTCGACCCCGGAGAGGAACTGCGGAAACGACTCGAACTGAGTCCACTGGTTGTACGCCGTGCTCACCGGAACTTCAACGTCGATATCTGCATTGACCGTGCTCATCGCGATGACCTTCTTTCGTCGGTTCGTGCTCATTCGGTTACGCCTGCCTCTATACGCCGCGATTGGATGCTTGGAAACCAGGTCAGTCAGAATGGCGGTAGGTCTTCAGGTGGCGGCGGATCCCCAGGCGCCGGATCCCCGGGCGCCAGATCCCCAGACGGCGGCTCACTGTGAGGCGGCTCACTTTGAGGCAGCACGGGGCCTTCGGCTGGCGGGCCAGTGCCGATGCCCGGCGCCGGACGCATGGTCAGGTTTGGCTCGGTGATGTAGCGGCGCCCCGCCGGAGAGGTCCAAACCAAGTCACCGGTGCTGGCTCCTGTGGCGTCGCGGACTTGTTCGAGAGTCCACGCTGTCTTGTGCTTCACGGAGTGGTGCGATCCGCAAAGATCCGCCAAATTGTCGTAGTCCGTCATGCCGCCGAAGAACCAATCGAGGGTGTGATCGAGGTCGCATCGACCCGCGGCACAGTTGCAGCCGGGGAATCGGCACGTACCATCGCGCAGTTGCAGCCAGAGGCGCAAGTCTTTGGGGACCCGGTAGCGTTGTCGCCCCATCGACAGCACCACGCCGGTCTCGGGATGGGTGAGCAACCGGATGAAGCTGGGCGCCCGCGCGGCCAGCTCTGTGGCGGTCTCGGTGTCGATCGGGCCGTAACCTTCCAGCGTGGCCGGTTCATCACTGCGGCCGAGCAGGGTGAGGGCGGGAACGGTCACGAACACTGTGGGGGCGATTCCGCGGTACCTGGCGCGGGCGCCCATCTTCCTGGGGGCCACATCGTCGCGCGATTCGTCGCCGTCTGGCTCTACAGCGGTTGGTTTGGCAGCGGTTGGTTGGGCAGCGCTTGGGTCGGCACCCTCGGCGGCGGTCTCTAGCGCTGCCAATGCGGCGAGGATCTCCGGGTCGTCGTCCAGCAGCAGATCACGGAACACGTCGGCACGCAGCTGGCTCAGGGAACGATCCTCGTTCGGTCCCTGCAGGCTCACGGCGATATTGGTGAGGCGGGTGTAGACGGCGACGGCATCCGGCGCAGTCAGCAGAACGTTCAACCAAGCCATGCCGTCTCGGTCGCCGGCGAACTCAACTGCGCGGTCGCCTAGAGCCTTGGTGTGGCGTTCGCTGATGGACTCGGGATGGAGCCGTTCGCGCATCTCTCGCACTTTGCGGTCGAATTTGGATGCCGTCAGCGTGGCGGCAAAGCGCAGTGATTTGGTCTCCAATTCCGAAATGGCCTCGGGCTCGAGGGTGGTGGTTTGGCTGACCATGATTTGCGCGTGCCGATACGAGATCGCACCGTCTCTGAGCGCCACCAGGGTGGCGGGAAGCTCGTGCACCAGCGACTCACTCTCGTTCAGCAGGGCTTCGATGCTTCGTTCCGGCATCCGTAGTGCGGCTCCTAGTTCTGCTCGGAACGATCGATGCAGCATTTCCCGGTGTGTCGGGTCGGTGTTGGAATCGGCGGCGGCGGTGAGTTCGCTGAACATCCTGGCTTGGTCCACCAGTTGCGCGCGCATGGCCATGGCGGCAGCAACGACCCGGTTTGCGCGTTCCGAGGCCTCCACGAGGTTGGACAGCGTGTCCACCATGATGCCCGCTGGCGTCAGGGGACCGTCGGGCGTGGGGGAGTCCCCGCCATCATCCGAAGGTCCAATGATTTCCATGGCCCAAGCAAACACCCGACCACTGACATTGGTGTCTCCTCCGAAAAAGTGCCGCTGGAGAGCTACTGTCCGGGTGCGAGAGCGCCTTGGAAACCATCCACGACGGGCGCGAGTGCCGTGCGCAGATAGGACTCGAGCGGTCCACGGCCGGTACCGGCGGCCGACCACTCCTGGGCGGCCGCCACCGTCGCTCCGAGGGCCGCGTAGGCTGCCGCCCTGGCCAGGGTCACGTCCACCTTCGGCAGTCGGCGCACGATGAATTCGTGGAGGGTTTTGGCCTGTCGCGTGAATCGCACGAGAGCGGATGCCTGCAGCTCGTGCACGCTTCCGATCAGCTCGTACTGCGTGAGGGCGAACGGCACACGGTTCGGGCCGAACTCCGCGCCGAGACCCACGATCGCATCCCGGATCGCCGGCATCACCGGCGTATGCGCCGCCGAGTCTTTCAGCGCCTGCGTCAACTGGCCGATCGTGGCGTCGAGGTCGACCCAGAACACATCGCTTTTCGCGCTGAAGTAGTTGAAGAACGTGTTGCGGCTCACACCGGCGCGTTGCGTGATCTGCTCGATCGAGGTGCCCGCGTAGCTGTTCTCCAGGAAGAGTTCGAACGCGGCTTCTTGAAGCATGTCGCGGGAGGATGCCGGCGGACGTCCCCGGCTAGCAGTCTTCGACATGATGGAACGATGGTACAGGCGGTCGTCCGGTGCACCGTCGCCGGCCGCTAGAATGTTCAGCACAGGCGCTGATCCGGCCATCACCGGGGAGTCCTCGGAAGAAAAGTACACGCGACTGGTCTGCACAAAGGCCGGGCGCCGTATCCATTAGAACCGAGCGGGTGGGCCCGTCACAGCCGACAATGAGTGGCCCGCCGCAGGCGGGCAAGCGGGGTGGTACCGCGCAATTCGCGAAAGCGGGTGGCGTCCTCAGCAGATGATCGACTGATCTGGAGAGAGATGCACTACCCACGTAACTCCGCGGCTGGCACGCCGGGAATCTCCCCTTCGCCCCGGTTCCCCGCGATCGAAGACGGCATACTCGCCTTCTGGAAGCAGGATGCCACCTTCCAAGCATCGATCGACAATCGCGCCGGATGCGAGGAGTGGGTCTTCTACGACGGACCGCCCTTCGCCAACGGGCTACCGCATTACGGGCATCTGCTCACCGGCTACGCCAAGGACCTGTTCCCTCGCTACCAGACCATGCGCGGCAAGCAGGTGCAGCGCCGATTCGGCTGGGACACCCATGGACTGCCCGCCGAACTGGAGGCCGAGCGGCAGCTGGGCATCACCGACAAGAGCCAGATCGACGAGATGGGCATCGCCGCGTTCAACGCGGTCGCCCGCGAATCTGTTCTGGCCTACACGCGGGAGTGGCAGGAGTATGTCACCCGGCAGGCCCGCTGGGTCGACTTCGAGAACGACTACAAGACCCTCGACGTCACCTACATGGAGTCGGTGATCTGGGCCTTCAAACAGCTCTTCGACAAGGGGCTGGCCTACGAGGGCTACCGCGTGCTGCCGTACTGCTGGCACGATCAGACTCCGCTGTCCAACCATGAACTGCGCATGGACGACGACGTCTACAAGATGCGCCAAGACCAGACCGTCACCGTGACCTTTCCGCTGATCGGGGAGGCGGCGGAGTCGCTCGGCCTCAGTGGTGTACGCGCCCTGGCCTGGACGACCACGCCCTGGACCCTGCCCACGAACCTGGCGCTCGCCGTCGGCCCGCGCATCGAGTACGCGGTCGTGCCGACCGGACCACTGGGCAATGCGGACGATCCCGCCAGCTACCTCCTCGCGACGGACACCATTGCCGCTCACGCCAAGGATCTCGGCTATGCCAGCACCGACGACGCAGTGAAGGCGGTCACCAGAACGTTCCTCGGCGCCGAACTGGACGGTGTGCGCTACCAACGGCTCTGGGACTACTATGCCGACACCGACATATGGGGTACCGAGAACGCGTGGCAGATTCTGCTCGCAGAATATGTCGAGACCGGCGAGGGCACCGGCATTGTGCACCAAGCGCCGGCCTACGGTGAAGACGACCAGATCTCGTGCGCCGCGGCAGGCATCCCGGTGGTGCTCTCGGTCGACGCCGGCGGTCGCTTTCTGCCCATCATTGAGCCCGTCGCTGGCCTGCAGGTGTTCGATGCTAACAAGCTGCTGACCCAGCAGCTGCGGGCCGAAGGCCGGCTGCTCAAAGTGGCCAGCTTCGAGCACAGTTACCCGCACTGCTGGCGGTGCCGGAACCCGCTGATCTACAAGGCCGTGTCGAGTTGGTTCATCCGGGTGCCGGAGTTCCGGGACCGCATGGGCGAGCTCAATCAGCAGATCAACTGGGTGCCGGAGAACGTCAAAGACGGCCAGTTCGGTCATTGGCTGGCCAACGCCCGCGACTGGTCCATCTCCCGCAACCGCTATTGGGGTTCCCCGATCCCGGTCTGGAAGAGCGACGACCCCGCGTACCCCCGCATCGACGTGTACGGCTCCCTGGCAGAACTCGAGCACGACTTCGGCGAATTACCGAAAAACACCGCAGGTCAGACCGACCTGCACCGGCCGTACATCGATGAACTGACTCGGCCGAACCCGGACGACCCGACCGGCAAGTCCACCATGCGCCGCATAGACGACGTGCTGGATGTCTGGTTCGACTCCGGCTCGATGCCGTTCGCGCAGGTGCACTACCCGTTCGAGAACCAGGATTGGTTCGACACGCACAACCCAGCGGACTTCGTCGTCGAATACATCGGCCAGACCCGCGGCTGGTTCTACCTGTTGCACACACTCTCCACGGCGCTGTTCGACCGCCCGGCCTTCACCAACGTCATCAGCCACGGCATCGTGCTCGGCAGCGACGGCCAAAAAATGTCGAAGAGCCTGCGCAACTATCCGGATGTCTCGGAAGTGTTCGACCGGGACGGCGCGGATGCCATGCGCTGGTTCCTCATGTCGTCGTCGGTGATCCGCGGCGGCAACCTGGTCGTCACTGAGGAAGGCATCCGAGAGGGTGTTCGCCAGTTCCTGCTGCCGCTGTGGAGCACGTATTACTTCTTCACGCTCTATGCCAACGCTTCGACGGGGCTCAGCGCAAGCGCTCATTCGACGGGGCTCAGCGCAAGCGCTCATTCGACGGGGCTCAGCGCAAGCGCTCATTCGGCGGGGCTCAGCGCAAGCGCTCATTCGACGGGGCTCAGCGCAAGCGCTCATTCGACGGGGCTCAGCGCAAGCGCTACCGCTACCGACACCGGCTACGAAGCCAGCTGGCGCACCGACTCTGACGACATCCTGGACCGGTACATCCTGGCCAAGACCCGTCGCCTGATCCACGACGTGACCGCCGACCTGGATGCCCTCGACTCACCGATGGGCGCGGCCAAGCTTCGGGACTTCGCCGACGTGCTCACCAACTGGTACGTGCGCCGCAGCCGCGACAGGTTCTGGGTCGGCGACGACACCCGCGCGTTCGACACCCTCTACACGGTGCTGGAAACCGTCACCAGGGTCGCTGCTCCGTTCCTGCCGCTGGTTACAGAAGAAGTCTGGAAGGGCTTGACCGGCGGCCGCAGCGTGCACCTCACCGACTGGCCGGACGAGACATTGTTCCCCGCGGATGACGCACTGGTCGAATCGATGGACCGGGTGCGCGAAATCGCCTCGGCGGGACTCGCCTTGCGCAAGTCCACCGGGATGCGGGTGCGGCTTCCCCTTGCCGAACTCACCGTGGTCACAGACCGCACCAGCGGGCTCACCGACTTCGCCGACATCCTGCGCGACGAACTCAACGTCAAGAAGCTCACCGTGCGCGCGCTTGGTGCGGAGACGCTGGCGGAATTCGGCATCACTAAGAAGCTCACGGTGAACGCTCGCGCCGTCGGACCGCGCCTGGGCAAGGCCGTGCAGCAGATCATCGCCGCCGCCAAGGCCGGCGACTGGGAGAGCACCGGGGACGGTGTCCGCGTCAGCGGCTACGAACTGTCGTCGGGGGAGTTCACCCTCGAACTGCAGGCGGATGCCCACGGGCACGCGATCACCTTTCTCTCCGGAGGCGGATTCGTGCTGCTCAACACCACGACAACGCCGGAACTGGAAGCCGAAGGTCTTGCGCGCGACTTGGTGCGAGCCATCCAGGACGCCCGGAAGGCGGCCGGCCTGGACGTGAGCGATCGGATTGCCGCAACGGTCATCGCCGATGTGGACTCAGTCGCGGCGATCAAGGCGCACCGGGCTCTCATTCAGCGCGAGACGTTGAGCACGCGGCTCGGCGTGGACACCGCCGAGCCCCTCCCCACGACGCCGCCGGTAACGGTGGGACACGCTGGCCAGGCCTGGATTGAGGTACAGAAGATATGAGCGAAAAAGAAGATCCCGAGATCGGCAACGACGCCCTGTTCGAGGTGCCGGCCGAACACGTCTATGAGCAGCTTCTCGCCCGAGTGGGGGAAGCCCAACCGCGCCCGCGCCTGGCTCCGACCCGCCGCGCCGTCGAACTGCTCGGGGATCCGCAGCGTTCGTATCCGATCATCCACATCACCGGCACCAACGGCAAGACGAGCACGAGCCGAATCGCCGAGAGCATCCTGAGGGCCCACGGGCTTCGAACCGGGCTGCTCACCAGCCCGCACCTGGTGCGGATGAACGAGCGGATCGTCATCGACGGTGAGCCGATCTCCAACGAGGCGCTCGTCGCGAACTGGGAAGACATCCAGCCCTACCTGGCCATGGTGGATGCAGAACTGGAGGCCGCCGACGACCTGCCGCTCACGTTCTTCGAAGCGCTCACCGTGCTGGCGTTCGCCTGCTTCGCCGACGCTCCGGTGGACGTGGCTGTCATCGAGGTCGGCATGGGCGGCGAGTGGGATTCCACCAACGTCGGCGACGGCCAGGTCGCGGTGTTCGCGCCGATCGCCCTGGACCACACGAAACGGCTGGGCAACACCATTGCCGAAATCGCCACCACCAAGGCGGGCATCATCAAGCCGGCCGCCCGCGTGGTGACGGCACGGCAAACCCCCGAAGCCCTCGCCCAACTGCAGCGGGCCGCCGACCTGACCGAATCGACACTCTCGGTCGAGGGCGACCAGTTCTCGCTGATCTCGAACACCATGGCGGTGGGCGGACAGGTGGTATCGGTGCAGGGACTCGCCGGACGCTACGACGACCTGTTCCTGCCGATGTTCGGCGACCACCAGGCGCAGAACGCCACCCTGGCGATCGCCGCCGTCGAGTCCTTCCTCGGCGACGGAAAGCAGCCCATCGCGCACGAGCTGGTTGCGCAGGGACTGGCGACCGCGTCGTCGCCGGGGCGGCTCCAGATCCTCGGCCTCGAACCCACGGTGCTCGTGGATGCCGCGCACAACCCGCACGGAGCAAAAGCGCTCGCCGCAGCCCTGCCGACCTACTTCGCCTTCGATGAGATCACCCTCGTGGTCGGAATCTTGGCGGACAAGGACGTCCACGGCATCCTGGACGCCCTCGGTCCGCTGGTGGATCGCATCCACGTCACCCGATCCAGTTCAGAGCGTGCCATCCCGGTGGACGATTTGGCCGACCGGGTCGAGGACTGGGTGCACGGAAAGCCCGAATTGCGGTTCGAGTCGCTTTCTGAGGCCATCGCCGAAGCCCGGGAGTGGGCCAGCCTGGCCCCGCGGCGGGCCGTGCTCGTCACCGGATCGATCACTCTGGTCGGTGAGGCCATCGCACTCGCCGCCGAGGAAGGCTGGGGCCGGTGAGCGCACCCGTCGCCCCGTCAGCTGGCCGGCCGCGGCGTCAACGTTCCGCAACCGAATCGCTGCTGTCCATCGCTCTCGGGCTGGAGGCCGCACTGGTCTTCTTCATGACGATGGCCGCCTTGGGCCTCCAGCTGCTGCCGGCCCTGGCCACCCTCGGCGGCGGAGCGGCACTCCTGCTGATCCTGATTGCCGCGACCCGGGTGCTGCGCTACCGCTGGGGCGTCTGGCTCGGCTGGGTGCTGCAGATCGTCATTATCGCCACCGGGGCGGTGGTTCCGCTCATGTACGTCGTCGGCGCGGGGTTCGTCGTCATTTGGATCTATTGCTTTATTACCGGCACTCGTCTTGACCGACGCAATGCCACCATCCACCCTGAGGAGTAGCTGTGAGTTCCACTGTTGAAGAAACCCTTGTCCTGATCAAGCCTGACGGCGTGGCGAGAAGCCTCACCGGCGAGATTCTGCGCCGCATCGAGGCGAAGGGCTACCAACTGGTCGATGTGCGGCTGCTGCAGGCCGAGCGCGACCTGCTGGCCCGGCATTACGCCGAGCACGAGGGCAAGCCGTTTTACGAGCCGTTGGTGGAATTCATGGAAAGCGGCCCCATTGTGGCCATGCGAGTCGCGGGCAATCGGGTCATCGAAGGCTTTCGGATGCTCGCTGGCACGACGGATCCGACGACCGCGGCACCGGGCACCATTCGGGGCGATCTGGGCCGTGACTGGGGGCTGGCCGTTCAGCAGAACCTGGTTCACGGTTCCGACTCGGCGGAATCGGCTGCGCGCGAACTGGCCCTCTGGTTCCCCGGAAAGTAGCGGCGCGCTAGGGGAACAGTAGGCCGATGACGTCGAGCCGCACCTGCGCGATCGCGGCCACCACCACATAGCTGAGCAGGGTGATCAACGGCACCCACGTGTACGCGGCGGTGAAGAACCGGCGCGCCCCGGTGCCGACCGGAATGTTGCCCGATTTGAGGTTGTATAGGGTCACGGCCCAGAACAACGGAATTGTCACCGACCAGACCACCAGGCACCACGGGCACAATGTGCCCAGGACCAGGAGGCTCTGCGTGATGAACCAGCAGACCAGGCCGAATGCCCCGACGACCCCCAGGTTGAAAAGTATCCAGAACCAGCGCGCAAAACGCGCTCCGGCCAAGATTGATACGCCCACGAGGATGGGTACCACGAATCCGGCGATGCCCAGCAACGGGTTCGGGAAACCGAAGACCGAACCCTGCCATGCGGTGAGATTCTTGCCGCACTGCACCGTCGGATTGATGTTGCAGCCCAGACTGGCGCCGGGGTCGGCGAGAAGTTTGAACTTGTCCAGCGTCAGCGCCCACGCAGCGAGAAACCCGATAATGCCCGAAACGACGAGGAAAATGGCGAGACCGAGGGGGCGTTGACGTTGCGGTGTAGGCACGCTGCAGATTATTGCATGGCTCAAATCCCGGCTTACAGACTATGCGTGCGATAATTTGATGTAGTCATCCGAGCCGCGCTCGGAATGGCGCCAAAGAAGGCTTCCCGGGCACCGAACCGGGCCACGATGGATCGGCACTGGCGTGCCGTCACAGAAAGCGTGTCGGATAGCCAGTTCCGAACAGGAAAACAAAGACGAGCGCCACCGCAGTGAAGTCCCGTACCAGTACGGCAGTGCCAAGGCACAGCGTGCAGGGATCGGGCAGAACCGGCGGACGGCGAGACGTGAGGATTAGCGTGAGACCACAAAGCGGGTCTTGGGCGTGAGAGAGTACCCGAACTGGTGGCGCGGCCGCCCGTGGCGGGGTAGGAGTACGCCAGCAATGGTGGAGAACAACGACAACAACCAGGGCGAGAAGACCGACGGGGTCAAGAAGCGCAGCAGGCTCTTCGGGTCACACCGGCAACCTAAGCAGGTAACCCAAGTACAGCCGGAGCTCGAAATGCCGGCAGTGGCTCCGGAGCCGGAGACGACGGCGCCCAGCAAGACCCCGGTGGCTAAGAAGGCGCCGAGCAAGACCGCGGCCGCCAAGTCTGCGCAGGACGACGCCGTGGCCGAAGCTGAACCACAGGAGCCGGCCGCCAAGGCCCGCACCCGCCGCGCCGCGGTACCGCGGGCCAAGAAGAAGAGCGAAGCCTCTGAGTCGGTTGCCGAGTCCACTTCAACTGAGTCGGCGGAGGCGGAATCATCGGCCGAATCATCGGCCGGAAAGAAGGCAGACGCCGCGCCCGCGCGTGCATCGCTGATGGCGCCTCTGTTCCAAGCTCCCGACCTTTCGGCGTTCCCGCCGCGACGCGGCGACCGCGGCCGGGGTGGGAACGGCAATGAGCACGACGACAACGGTCACGACCACGACCACCACGACGATGAGACCGGCACGGTGCGCCGCCGGGCCCGCCGCCGCTCCGGCGATGAAGACCAATCCGGCGAGGACACCCCGCCCGGCACCGTGATCAAGGTGCGCACTCCGCGCAAACAGCACGAGCCAAGCAACGAACCGCAGAAGGTGCGCGGCTCCACCAGGCTCGAGGCCAAGAAGCAGCGCCGGCGTGACGGCCGCGACGCGGGGCGGCGCCGTTCCGTCATCACAGAGTCCGAGTTCCTCGCTCGACGCGAGAGTGTCGACCGCGCCATGGTGGTGCGCTCCAAGGCCGATCGCATCCAGATCGCAGTGTTAGAAGACGGCGTGCTGGTCGAGCACTACGTCGCCAAGGCCGCCGAGGCGTCCTTGATCGGCAACGTGTACCTGGGACGCGTGCAGAACGTGCTGCCCAGCATGGAGGCCGCCTTCGTCGACATCGGGCGCGGCCGCAACGCCGTGCTCTACTCCGGAGAAGTGGACTGGGAGGCCGCGGCGGCCGATCACAAGGGCGGCGGCAGCCAGGCACGCCGCATTGAGCTGGCGCTGAAGCCGGGCGACAAGGTGCTCGTGCAGGTGAGCAAGGACCCTGTCGGGCACAAGGGCGCCAGGCTCACCAGCCAGGTGTCGCTGCCCGGCCGGTACCTCGTGTATGTGCCCAACGGGTCGATGAACGGTATCTCCCGCAAGCTTCCGGACACTGAGCGTGCCCGGCTCAAGAAGATCCTCAAGGAGGTGCTGCCCGAAAACGTCGGCGTGATCGTACGCACCGCTGCCGAGGGCGCCACCGAGGAACAGCTGACTCTGGACGTCAACCGTCTCACCGCGCAGTGGGCGGAGATCAGCCACGCACTGGAGAGCGTGCAGGCCCCGGCTCTGCTGCACAGCGAGCCTGACCTCTTGGTCAAGATCGTGCGCGACGTCTTCAACGAGGACTTCCACAGGCTCGTCATTGAGGGCGAGGATGCCGAGGCGACGATCCTCAAGTACCTCGGCCAGGTGGCACCCGACCTCATCGACCGCGTCGAGCGGTACGAAGGAACGGCCGATTCGTTCGATGAGTTCCGGATCACGGAGCAGATTGAGAAGGCCCTCGACCGCAAGGTGTGGCTGCCCTCGGGCGGCTCGCTAGTCATCGACCGCACCGAAGCCATGACCGTCATCGACGTGAACACCGGCAAGTTCGTCGGCTCCGGTGGCAACCTCGAAGAGACCGTGACGAAGAACAACCTCGAGGCCGCCGAGGAGATCGTGCGTCAACTGCGTCTGCGTGACATCGGAGGAATCATTGTCGTCGACTTCATCGACATGGTGCTCGAGTCCAACCGTGATCTCGTGCTGCGGCGGCTGGTGGAATGCCTCAGCCGCGACCGGACCAAGCACCAGGTCGCCGAGGTCACATCGCTCGGTCTGATCCAGATGACGCGCAAGAAGTTGGGCCTCGGCCTTGTCGAGTCGTTCAGTGAGCCGTGCGAGAACTGCGCTGGCCGCGGCATCATCATCCATCACGACCCGGTGACCAAGCACCGCCAAACCGCTCAGCCGGAGATTCGTCGCGGACGTGGCAAGGGCGGCGATTCCGGCCGGGGTTCCTCGGGCAACGGCGCGGCGAAGAGCGGCAGCGCCGTGGTCACCCACGCGATCACCGAAGACGTCAAGAGCGCGCTGGCCCAGATTGCGGCGAGCACCATCGTTCCGACCGTGGAGCCGGCCGAGCGTCAGACGGAGCCGGCCGCGGCCGGTGAGGCTGTTCCCGCTGCCAACGCACCCCGGGCACAGGAGGCGCCACAAGCACCGGCAGCACAAGCTCAAGAGGCGCCGGTGAACGCTGCGATCACGGATGCGCCCGAAACCCGCGTGGAGGCGGCGTCAGTGGCCGCAGCGGAGGCTGCGATGGCCATCCTGGACATCCCGCTCAAGAAGAGCACCCGACCGCCGCGACGGATCAGCACGAAGGACGCTGAGGACATCCTGGACTCCGTGCTGGATGCGCTGCCCGAGCCGAAGCAGCCAGGTCAGGGCCGCTCCCGGCGTCCCCGTCGTGCATCCTCGGCGGGAGTAACCACCACGCCATCCGACCAGCCCTCCTAGCCACTCCGCCCCGTCTACCCCCTCCCGTCCCCGTCCCCGTCCCCACCCCGTTTCAAGGAAAAACCGCATCCGGCCGACCATAAACCGGCGAAGTAGGGCTGCTGTGAACAGAAACTCCGTGAAACGGGATTAAGACGGGGCGGGTGACGGGGTGCTGGGTTGCTAAGCGGCGGGTTGGCTAGGTGGCGGACGGACCGGACGGTCGGCGCTGGCGCTGGGTGACGCGCAGGCCGCTGGCCTGCAGGCGCAATACGAAGTCGCGGATGCTGACCGGCTGTGCCCCCGTGGCGACCAGTTCGTCGTACCGGTCGTCGGGGACGTCGTAGTGGTCCAGGTCGAAGCTACGGGACGGCACTCCCGCGGTTGCCGCGAAGCGGTGCAGCTCCTCGAGGGAGGTGTCGCTGACGATGTGCGACCACAGTCTGCCGTGAGCCGGCCAGATGGGCCGGTCGATCAGCACCGTCATGGATGCAGTCTAAACAACGAGCGAATCAGGGTGTTGTCGAGAACGTGCCCAAGCATCCGGTAAAATGGTCGAAGCGGGCTCGCTGAGACGGTTTGACCGGCCCGCCGTCTATCGAGTACTGTTGACCCTTGGTGTGTGCTGGGCTAAGCCCGCCTGAGACGCCAACAGATTTCCTCGTGTCTCAAGAACATTCGGCTTTCAAAAGTAAGGGTTACCAAGTGGTTTACGCAGTTGTGCGCGCTGGCGGTCGTCAGGAGAAGGTCGAGGTCGGCACAATCGTCGTGCTGGACCGCATCAAGGCAAACAAGGACGGCAACATCGAGTTGGCCCCCGTGCTGCTCGTCGACGGTGACAAGATCACCCACGACGCTAAGTCGCTGGCCAAGGTGAAAGTCACCGCAGAGGTAGTCGGCGACCTGCGTGGCCCCAAGATCGTGATCCAGAAGTTCAAGAACAAGACCGGGTACAAGAAGCGCCAGGGCCACCGCTCTGAACTCACCCGCGTCAAGATCACCGGCATCAAGTAGCACTCAACAAGAACAGCGGAGCTGAACACTCATGGCACACAAAAAGGGCGCAAGCTCCACACGTAACGGTCGCGACTCGAACGCGCAGCGCCTCGGCGTGAAGCGCTTCGGCGGCCAGGTCGTCAACTCGGGCGAAATCATCGTGCGCCAGCACGGCACTCACTTCCACCCCGGCGCCAACGTCGGCCGCGGCGGCGACGACACGCTGTTCGCCCTCTCGGCGGGCGCCGTGGAGTTCGGCACCAAGGGCGGCCGCAAGGTCGTCAACATCGTGGTCGGCGCCGAGTAGCGCTTCAGATCATCACCGCGGGCGAGCTTCGGCTCGCTCGCGGCATTTAACGCACGAATATTATGCCGGCGAAACGTCCGGCGGGAGGGATGCGATCATGGCCACCTTCGTTGACCAAGTAACCCTTCACCTGAAAGCAGGCGACGGCGGTAACGGATGCGTCTCGATCCGTCGTGAGAAATTCAAACCACTCGCAGGTCCCGACGGCGGCGACGGCGGCAACGGCGGCGACATCGTGCTGGTCAGCGACAGCCAGGTGACAACACTGCTCGGGTTCCACCGGGCACCGCACCGCAGTTCCGGCAACGGCGGTCCCGGCATGGGCGATTACCGCAGCGGTGCCGACGGGCCCGAATTGGTACTCCAGGTGCCGGTGGGCACGGTCGTGAAGGATGCCGACGGCACCGAACTCATCGACCTCGTCGAACCCGGAATGCGGTTCGTCGTTGCCCCCGGCGGCCGCGGGGGACTCGGCAACTCGGCTCTGGCCAGCTCGAAGCGAAAGGCGCCAGGCTTCGCGCTGCTCGGCACGCCAGGCTGGGACGGCGACGTGCTCCTGGAACTCAAGGTGGTCGCCGACGTCGCGCTGGTGGGCTATCCGTCCGCGGGCAAGTCGAGCCTGGTCGCTGCGATCTCCGCCGCCAAGCCCAAGATCGCAGAGTACCCGTTCACCACGCTGCACCCCAACCTCGGCGTGGTGCAGGCCGGCGAGGTGCGCTACACCGTTGCCGATGTCCCCGGCCTTATCGAGGGTGCCAGCGAAGGCAGGGGTCTCGGCCTGGAGTTCCTGCGCCACGTCGAACGCTGCACTGTTCTCGTGCACGTGCTGGATTGTGCGACGCTCGATCCCGGCCGTGACCCGATCAGCGACCTCGACGTGATTCTCGGCGAGCTTGCCGCCTATCCGGTGCCCGCCGGTCAGCTTCCGCTGCTGGATCGTCCGCAGCTCGTCGCACTCAACAAAACGGACGTCCCCGACGGGAAGGAACTCGCCGACCTCGTCCGCCCCGAGCTCGAGGCGCGTGGTTACCGGGTCTTCGAGATTTCCGCGGTGAGTCGCGACGGCTTACGCGGCCTGTCGTACGCCCTGGGCGAGCTCGTCGCCAAGGAGCGCGCCGAACGCGCCGCAGAGCCGGAGGGCCCGCGCATCGTCATGCGTCCCCGTGCCGTGGATGAGAGCGGATTCGAGGTGCGCGTGGAGGGCGGATCAGCCGGGAACACCTATCGCATTCTGGGAGCCAAACCCGAACGCTGGGTGGCTCAGACCGACTTCAACAACGACGAAGCCGTCGGATTCCTCGCCGACCGATTGGCCAAGCTCGGCGTCGAGGATGAGCTGTTCAAAGCAGGGGCCGTCGCCGGGTCTACAGTAGTTATCGGCGCAGGGGTTGGCGTCGTCTTCGATTGGGAGCCGACACTGACCTCGACCGCGGAGCTCATCACAAGCCCGCGAGGCGCCGATGCCCGTATCGGCGGCAGCGAGAGGCCCACAAGGCATCAGCGCCGTGACGACTACTTCGCCAGGATGGATGCCAAGGCCGCAGCGCGCGCCGAACTCATCCGTGAACGCGAGGCCGGCATGTGGACCGATGATGACGGATTCGCCGTCGAACAGCAGCCGTCACAGGACAGTGCGGCAGAACAGGATGATACCCGCCGCGATGACTGAGGTGATCGTCTCCCGTGCCGATGTGCCACACGCGCACCGGATTGTGGTCAAGGTCGGCTCCTCGTCGATCAGCGGCGCCAACGCCGCCCAAATCCCCAAACTGATCGACGCCCTGGCGGCGGTGCACGCGCGAGGCGCCGAAGTCATCCTGGTCTCCTCCGGCGCCATCGCCACCGGACTGCCGTACCTGAAGCTGGTCGGCCGGCCCACTGACCTCGCCACCCAGCAAGCGGCCGCGGCAGTCGGCCAGAACGTACTGATCTTCCGCTACCAGGAAAGCCTGGACCGCTACCGCATCGTCGCCGGTCAGGTGCTACTCACCTCCAGCGACCTCACCAACCAGAAACACCGCAGCAACGCGCAACGCGCCATGGAGCGGTTGATGGGGCTGCGCATCCTGCCCATCGTCAACGAGAACGACACCGTGGCCACCCACGAGATCCGGTTCGGCGACAACGATCGTCTCGCCGCGCTCGTGGCGCGCCTGGTGCACGCCGATCTGCTCGTGCTGCTGTCGGATGTCGACGCCCTTTACACGAAGCCGCCCGCGGAGCCCGGGGCGCTGCGCATCCACAGTGTGCCGTACGGCGACGAACTGGACGGCGTGCAGTTCGGTGAAGCCAGCGAAACCGGCGTCGGAACCGGGGGAGCGGTAACCAAGGTGGCCGCCGCCCGGCTCGCGGCCGATGCCGGCACACCGGTGCTCCTGGCCTCCACCGCGGAGGTCGCCGCAGCGCTCGGCGGCGCCGACCTGGGAACCTGGTTCGCCGCGAATCCCGCCCAGCAGGGCGCTGAACTGGCCAGCACGCCTGGCTAAACTTGCGGCATGACGGACACCACCCTGGACCCCGCCCTCGTTCTGACCCTGGATGCCGCCCGCGAGGCATCGCGCGCCCTCGCGGCGGCCACGACCGGACAGAAGAACGACGCACTGCAGGCGATCGCCGCCGCCGTGCTCGCCGGAGCCTCCCGCATCGTCCCGGCCAACAAACTGGATCTGGCGAACGGCCAGGCCAACGGGTTGAGCGCGGCACTACAAGACCGGCTACGCCTCGACGAGCGTCGATTGCAGTCGCTCGCCGACGCGGTCACCGAGCTCACAGCCATCCCCGACCCGATCGGTGAATCGGTGCGCGGCAGCACTCTGCCGAACGGGCTCAGGATCAGTGAGGTGCGCGTGCCGTTCGGTGTGGTCGGGGCGATCTACGAGGCCCGGCCGAACGTGACCATCGACATCGCCGCGCTCTGCCTCAAGAGCGGCAATGCTGCGGTACTGCGCGGCGGCAGCGCTGCGGAGAACACCAACCGGGTGCTCGTCGAGCTCATCCAGGAGGCCTGCGCCTCGGTGGGGCTGCCGAAGGCCAGCGTGCAGACCATCGACGAATTCGGTCGCGAAGGCGCAACACAGCTGATGCGGGCGCGCGGATACGTCGACGTGCTGATCCCGCGAGGTAGCGCCAACCTGATCAACACCGTGGTCACAGAGTCGAAGGTTCCGGTCATCGAAACCGGGGCCGGCGTGGTGCACGTCTTTCTCGATGAATCGGCCGACGAGCAGTGGTCGGTGGATATCGTGCGCAACGCCAAGGTACAGCGGCCGAGCGTCTGCAACGCACTGGAGACACTGTTGGTGCACCGCTCCGCGGCCCAGAGGTTGCTTCCCGCGGTACTCGGCGCCCTCGCGGAGTCGGGGGTGACGGTGCATGCGGACGAGAGCGCCCGCGCCATCTACCCGGATGCCCTCCCCACCACCGAGGAGGACTGGTCCACCGAGCACCTGTCGCTCGACGTGTCGGTGCGGGTCGTTGACGACCTCGACGGCGCGATCGCCCACATCCGCAAGTACTCGACCGGGCACACCGAATCGATCATCACCAACGACCTGGCGCACGCGGAACGGTTCCTTGCCGAAGTCGATTCGGCGGTGGTGATGGTCAACGCCTCGACACGGTTCACCGACGGCGGCGAGTTCGGCTTCGGAGCCGAAGTGGGCATCTCCACCCAAAAGCTGCACGCTCGCGGTCCAATGGGCGTGGCCGAACTGACCAGCACAAAGTGGATCGTGCGCGGGTCGGGACAGATTCGAGGGTAGATTAGACCTATGACATTGCTTGCCATCGCAGCTGCCGAAGAGCTCGCACCTCTGGTGCTCCCCGCGTGGGGTTTCCCGTTGATCGGCGCCATCGTCTTCGCGACTCTGGGATTCGTCTGCTGGAGTTTCCGCGATGTCGCCAACCGGCACAGCGAAAAGCTCGACCGCGCGAACACAACGCACGGAACCGCTCACCGCTAGGCCGGCTACCGAATGGCCGAGGCTGAGCAAAGGCGCCCCCGGATCGGCGTGATGGGCGGAACATTCGACCCCATCCACAACGGTCACCTCGTGGCGGCCAGCGAGGTCGCACAGCACTTCCATCTCGACGAGGTCGTGTTCGTGCCAACCGGTCAGCCCTACCAGAAGCAAAACGCCACCCCCGGCGAACACCGCTACCTGATGACCGTCATCGCGACCGCATCGAACCCCATGTTCACGGTAAGCCGGGTGGACATCGACAGAGGCGGCCCCACTTACACGATCGACACCCTGCGCGATCTGCGCGCGGAGCGCCCGGACGCCGAGCTGTTCTTCATTACCGGGGCGGATGCGGTCGAGCAGATTCTCGACTGGAAGAACATCGACGAGTTGTGGTCGTTGGCCCATTTCGTGGCGGTTTCCCGGCCCGGCCACACGCTCACGGTTTCGAATTTGCCGCAGCAAGTCGTAAGCTTGCTCGAAGTGCCCGCACTGGCGATCTCCTCCACCGACTGCCGTGCGCGGGTCGGCCGGGGATTCCCGGTGTGGTATTTGGTTCCCGACGGAGTCGTCCAATATATCTCCAAGTACCACCTGTATCGGAGTAAGACATGACAGCGTGGCAAGACGAGCCGCCGCTGACACGGCGGCAAATGCGGATGCGCGAGCGTGAAGGCCTGCTCGAGGCTCCCGCTCCCGACGAGGTGCCCAATGCGGCCTCCGGCGAGGAGCACACGGCACCGGTGGTGTCGGTGCCCTCCGAGCCCAGCGACTCGCAGACCGCGCGGACGCCGCGTCATCCCGCATCCGGCACCGCCATCTTTGCGGCAGCCACTGCGGCGCCCGTCGAAGCACATCAACTCACGCGGCGTGAGTTGCGGGCTCTGCGATCCCGCTCAGAGGCGGTAGAAGGTTCCGTTCCGGTCGTCCAGCACGAACTCCGCGACGAGGTTCGGCAGCAGGCCGAGCCTGAGCCGTTGCCGGTCCAGGCCGTCTCCCCGGACTTCGCAGAGATCATCGCCTCACCATCCATCGACACGACTGCGATCCCCGTCATCCCGCCGTTCCCGGTGCCTGATCGTGAGGCGCAGGCTGCGGCCAGTGTGGCCGCTGCCGAACACACTGCAGGCGGTGTGCATCCGGGTAGCGCGGAGCAGACCTATACGCCGCCGTTCGGGCACTGGTCCATGCAGGCGAAAATCGACGACGAGAACCAGACGCTCGACCACACGATACGCCGCGATCTGTCGTCGAGCAGCGGTGCGATCACGACCAGCGCGCTCGTGCTCCCATCGATTCCGCAAGCTGGCGACATCACCCGCCCGATCAGCAACACCGGAGAAATCCTGATTACCGGCTCGGTCGAGTTGCCATCGAGTCTGGGCTCCACGGGGTCGTATCCGACGCACTTCGACCGCTCTGACGTGGATGCGATCATCGCCGCCGACGACCGGGAAGACTCGGCCGCGGGTTCGGCGCCCGTGCGCGCCATCCGCGCGGTCAGCACCAACAACGACACCCCCGCGCTGCTCGGCGAAACGACGGCCACGGAAAGTCGTACGCCGTTCGTGCTGGCGATCATCGCCGGCTCCACGCTGGTCGTCGCCGTGGGGCTCGTCATCGCCGGCTTCATCTTCAATGTCTTTTGAACGCGCTCACCACGCATCCCAGAATCCGGCTGTCAACCCCGTGAATTGTCAGCGTGGTCTGGTAAGCCTTGTTACAGCGTCAGTAACCCGATAGGAACCAGTGACCGCATCCGCGAACGCCCGTGACCTGCTTCAGGTCGCCGCCCTTGCCGCAGACTCCAAGCAAGCCGAAAACCTGGTCGCTCTGGATGTCTCCGGGCCGATGCCGCTGACCGACGTGTTCCTCCTCGCGTCCGGACGCAATGAACGCAACGTGGTCGCGATCGCGGACGCGATCGAAGATGCGCTCCTCGAGCACGGCACCAAGACAATGCGACGGGAAGGCAAGGCCGAGGGGCGCTGGATTCTCCTCGATTTCGGTGACCTCATCGTGCACGTCTTCCACGAGGAAGACCGGATGTACTACTCGCTGGAGCGACTATGGAAGGACTGCCCTGTCCTTCCGCTCGGTGTGATCTCCCACGAGTCTGCGAGCTGAGCGAAACCTTCGAACCGAGACTGGCCGCCGATGATCCCGTCGTTCCTGCGCTGGGACGATGCTCCTGGCGCTGAACGCCAGGCGATCGGGGAAATCGACCGCTGGGCGTCCAGCGAGGCGATGGCGGGACTGGTCGGCGTGTTCGGCGGAGTGCCGGTGGGAAGCGGTGCCGAGCTGCTGGGCTGGTTGGACCAGTTCTCGGCACAGCACTGGGACTTCCGCGCAGGGGCCGAGCGGAACCTGGGCCAGGCGCCACAATTCTCTCTCGCCGAGGAGAGCGAGACGGAACGTGCCTGCCTCGCCTTGGGACTGGCATCCGACGACCCGCCCAGGCGATCGAGCTACGACACCGTGCTGATGACCGGCGGCATGGTGAGGGCCGGAATCGTCAAGCCGCGGTTCGTTCGCGAACTGCTCCGGGGCGGTCTGGATGCGGCGAGCATCGTGTTCGTGGGCGCGTTCCGCCCGTTCGGTGGTGACGAAGCGGAGACGGCGGTCAAGCTCGGAGTGCCTGGCAGTGATGAGGTCGACGCGATGGTCGCGGGAATGGATGCCGCGTTCGGTCCGTTGGGGGAGCCCGAGGTCGTGGAGTCCATCGCCGAGAACCCGTTCCTGTCCTGGCGGCGACTGGCGTGGCAACTCGGAAAGACCACCTTGAGGGTGGTTGCCGCGCCATCTTCGCATCCGCAACGAAGGGCGAACACGGCGGACACGTTCCGGTTCTGGGCGGAGCACCACAGTGTCCGGGAGCAGTCGGTGCTCGTCGTCACCACACCGATCTACGTGCCGTATCAAGGTGCGGTAGCCGTCGACGTGCTCGGGCTGGGCCATGGGCTGACGGTGGAGACGGTCGCCGTGAGCGCCACCGCCAGCGACCTGGGGGAGTTGAGCCAAGAGTTCCGCACCGAGCATAAGCTGCAGGAGCTTCGATCCGCGATCCGGGCCATCGGGAGCCTGCGGGAGAGGCTCGGTTATCTGGACTGGCCCGGCGTGTAGTAACCTAAGCAAGTTGTTTCCGAGTAATCGGAACACGGGTCCATGGCGCAGCCTGGTAGCGCACCTGCATGGCATGCAGGGGGTCAGGGGTTCGAATCCCCTTGGATCCACCAAAACCCCCGGAATTCCGGGGGTTTTCCTGGTTTTACCGTCGGGTTTCTGCGTCAAGCAACACACTTACAACACGGTTACGACACCCAAACAACACAGTTACTCCGGTCGTGCGACGGCAGGTCTCCTGGGGTGGTAATTCGTTGGTCATTCGTGCATCTTTCGGTTGTTGTTGGTTAGTAACAGTTGTTGTGAGATCCAAGCATCTTGGCCAACAACGGATGAGAGTGCTGGTGCGCCATCCGCAGGATTTCATCCGCGGTGGCGCACCAGCACTTGGCTCAGTCTGTGCTTTGGTGGCCGGCCTTGCTGTCGTCCGCAATCACCGTGTTGAGGATCACAGTCAGGTCAGGAACCCTGTCCGGCCGGTGGATGTAGTAGCGGCGGGTGATATCGGGACTGGTGTGGCCGAGCTGCTTAGCGGCCTTGTCGTCGCCGAGAGTCGCGCTTATCAGTGTTGCCACCGTCTTCCGGAGCACGTGTAGGTTGACCCACTCGAATTCCGTTCCCTTGATGACACCTCTCCAGTACCGGTGGACATTCTGCAGGGGTCGGACTCCGCCGAGGCGGGAAGGGAAGACCCACTCGGTCACGCTTGTTGCGTGACGTCGACGGAGTAGCTCGACGGTGTGCCGAGGAAGGACTAGCTGCCGGTATCCAGCCTCGGTTTTGGGCGAGTCCTTACGGTAGGGCTTTTGGCCGTTGACTTCGACGATCGTGCCGGAGATGGTCAGGCAGGGTATGTCGCCATCGATGTCGACATCGCACCAGCGCAACGCCATCACCTCACCGATCCTGGCACCTGTTCCAAGCATGAGGTCGACGATGTCGATCATGTCCGAGTTCGGCCTTGGGCCGCACACTCGTGGTCCGGTCCGAAACACTTCAACCAGATGCCGTAGCCGCGTTATTTCGTCCAAGGTCAGCGCTCTCGGAGACTTGTGTTTGATCGTGATTCGAGCTACGTCGCGTACCGGGTTCGATCTGATTGCGTCGTGGCGAACTGCTAGTGACATGACCTGGCTCAGCGCCGATTTGATGTTGCGCACTTGCGAAGGCGTCAGCTTGGCGTGGTCTTTTAGGAAGCGGTCCACGGTTCCCACGGTCACCTCGCGGAGACATAGGTCGCCGAGATCCTCAATTATCTTTCTCCGAGCAATCCGTCGATATTCGTCGAATGTGTTGGGAGCGACGCTCCCTCGGACTTCTTCGAGCCAGAGCTCGGCGACCGCCTTCAGCTTGGTCGCACCGGAAAGGTCGCTCTGACTTTCTTCCGATTTCTCCAGCAGAATGAGCTTTAGCTTCTGCTTGGCGGCGTTGGAAGTGGCCGCGAAGGCGTTGACTGCCCGCGCTTTCCCGTCATATCCCCGGAATCGGGTAGAGGCACGCCAGGAGCCGTTGTTCGTCTTTTTGGTGTTGATATTGCCCCACGTTCCGCGGGGCATCGGGGGACGGCTCATTACGATACCGATCCTTTCCAGCCTGCGTCTGAGTGGATCTCAGACGCTAATGAACCTGCGAAGAGAAAAATCACCGCGCAGATGAGCAGCGACTAAGGCGCGCCCGAAATCCATGTCCGTGGCGAGATCGCGAAGCTGGGTAGAATTACCGGATCCGATAAATTCCGAAAGGTGAACCTTGAGTTTCGGGGTCGACATCAGGAATGCCCGAGCTGCTCAAGGCATCAGTCAACGAGAGTTTGCGAACCTCTGCGGATTGCCAGCGTCCACCCTTTCGGTGATTGAGCGAGGCCAAAGACAGCCGTCCGCAGAAAAGGTGAATGCGCTGTTGAAGGTTCTCGGATACCGTCTCGTCCCAGTGCACACGACGGCATCCACCGCGAGAGAGGTGTCCGGCGAACTCTCGAAATTCGCGCACGTAGAACAATCCCGGGACGCGGTCGCCGTCGTTGGAAGATTTGTGCTCGAGCTTCGACGACAAACCGCAGCACTTCAGATCGTGTTGTCGGACAGTCCTCCGTTGGCCAGGAAGCATTCCAATCGGTGGGATTGCCTACTCGCTGCGTGCATCGCCAACGTGTTTGTGCAGGAGGGGCTGCGTCTTCCCGGTTGGGTCGAAGCCCGCGGTTCGTCGCTCGACAGCGAGTGGTCGCCGCTCGGCCAGCGGCCGAACGCGGACTTACGGAAAGGCACGCCACTGGAGCTACGGGAACGCGGGATTCTGCTCACGTGGAAGCAGCTCCTCTGGTTGGGATCGATGGAGGCTCCACTCCAAAATCGCAACCCTGCCAGCTAGTGCGGCCATTTGTTGGCCGAATGAGAATCGTCGTCTGGCGACGTTGTTGTTGTACCTCGTGCGCGTTCGAGTCGATTCGTGGCGGGGAGTAAATCGCCGTTGTGTAGGCGATCTCTGGTTCTATGTCAGGTCTGGGCGCCCGCAGCGTCGGCAAAGTGCGGTCGGAATATCGCCACGAAGTCATGGGAACAGACGGGGATGATGCCGCCGATGCTGTTGAGGGTGCCGGCGGGGCCGGTCAGTGGTGGGCCCAACGCATTCTCGCTCGTATTAGTTGGTGCATTGGCCTCGCGACGTTGTGAACGTTAAGCCTTGGTAGTTGTGAGATTTCCGCAGCATCCATCGCATCCGTGCACTCGCACGTCCCTTCCAAGCCGAAGATTGAATGCCACATCATCGGGATCAGGGTGCCCGATACCGTGCTCGCAAATCCGTTCAGCGAGTCGTCTGTCGTCACGCCAACGGACTGGCCACGTGACCATGTGGTGTGGCGACGGGTTATGCACCCAGCAGTGCGGCCCGGAACAAGCGGCGACGCTGTGTACCTTTGTCAGGATTCCGTTGTCGAGTGCGATCACTTCGCCGGCGGCGAGATTCAGCTCGGCAGCCGCCAAGCCGGCCTGTTTAGGTGAGAGGCCATCACTCATCGCTGAACCGATGGATTCGATGCTGCCACTGTGTCCCAATAGTTCGGATCCAAGTTGCTCGCATGCGGCAGAGCCACGAGTTGCGGAAGCCGGTCGCGGCGACCGGGACCGATCTTTTGAGGACTCCGTCAAAATCCAGACGCTCAATGCCATGGACAACAGCATCGGGTCCAGGCCGGTCGATGACGAACGGCCTCTCCAGGGTCGCGTCACTTTCGTTCAGGGCAATCACCCTTAGGCGGCCATCGGCGGTGGATCGGTCATCAGCCATCACCTCGCAGATTAGCTGGACAGACTCGTCGAATTTCACCGCGGGCATTCATTAAGTGACAGGTGAGGACCGCGCATAGGGGTTCCCGAGGGCACGCATTCAGGCCGTGCCGGAACCGGGAACACCATGTCTATCGACGACGACCTACAGTCCCACTTCGCCAAGTGGTCCAGCCTCGCCAGCGACGAAAGCGACGAAAGCGACGACGACTTGGTGAGGTCGCTACGTCTGTACTCTGGCGAATCCAACAGAGACGCGTTCAATGCCCTCGGGGTGCGTCAGCGGAACTGGCTCGCCAACGTCCGCGCACTGCACCAATTTGTCGACAGTCGAGGGCGGTTGCCACACCGTACCTGGCGGGGGCGCAAGGACTCTGCCGATGCGGCGGAGGAGCATCTGGTCAACTGGCTGCGGGAACAACGTCGACATTCCCAATCGCTTTGCACGTACCAGCGTGACCGCCTCGAGGCGATCCCGGGCTTCGAATGGAGCCCGAAGGAAGAAGCCTGGGACCGAAAAGTCGATGACTACCGTGCGTTTGTGATCGAACATGATCGGCGGCCGAGCCTGTCAAGCGGGAGCAGGGCGGAGCAGCAACTGGCGGTCTGGGAGCGAAACCAACGCATGGCCCAACGGGACGGTCGCCTGCCCAAACACCGCGTCGACGAAGCTGGCGCGCTGCCCGGTTGGCGTTGGAGCACCGAGTAGGTCGGGATCAGGAGCACGGCCTGAAGCGCACCAGGATGGTCGCTTGGCCGCGTGGCCCGTCGTCGTTGGTTTACTTCTGTCCCTGCGTCTTATGCGGCTGCGTTTCGAGATATCTCCCGGATGTGGATCACCCCAGAGCGGGGACTCGGCTGTGTGAGCACCAGCCGTTAGCCTGAGAGAACGCTTTGTGGGTAATTATGACGATCACCTCAGCGTGGAGGAGAAGGCGCACGAGATGGATGTAGGACTGGCGGACGAATCAGTATTGGCAACAGAGGCACCCGATGCGGTGGTTCGGTAGTGGCGCTCAAGAAGTCCGACCTGTACAGCTCGCTGTGGAAGGGCGCGGACGAACTGCGCGGGGGCATGGATGCCTCCCAGTACAAGGATTATGTGCTGACTCTGCTCTTCGTGAAGTACGTCACCGACAAGGCGAAGGCCGATAAGAATAGCCTGATCGAGGTGCCCGAGGGCGGGTCCTTCGACGACCTGGTCTCGTTCAAGGGCCAGGTCGACATCGGCGAAAAGATCGACAAGGCGATCGCCAAGCTCGCCGAGGCCAATGACCTCCACAACGTGATCGACCAGGTCTGGTTCAACGACGCGGAGAAGCTTGGCAAGGGCCAGGCGATGGTAGACCGGCTGACGAAGCTGATCGCGATCTTCCAGGACCTCGACTTCCGCGGTTCCCGTGCCGAGGGTGACGACCTGTTGGGCGACGCCTACGAATACCTCATGCGGCACTTCGCTACCGAGTCGGGCAAGTCGAAGGGCCAGTTCTACACTCCGGCCGAGGTGTCGCGGGTCATGGCGCAGCTCATCGGTATCACGCCCCAGACCCCGTATTCGGCAACCGTCTACGACCCCACCTGCGGGTCCGGCTCCCTGCTCCTCAAAGTCGCGGATGCCGCCCCGCACGGCCTCACGATTTACGGCCAGGAGAAGGACAACGCCACCTGGGGCCTAGCCAAGATGAACATGATCTTGCACGGCAACGAGATCGCGGACATCCGCAAAGGCGACACGTTGACGAGCCCCGAATTCCTCGACGGCGACCGGCTCCAGACCTTTGACTTCCTCGTTGCCAATCCACCGTTCTCCACGAAGTCGTGGAGCAACGGCCTGACCCACGAGTACGGCCGCTTCGACGGCTACAGTCGCCCGCCCGAGAAGAACGGCGACTACGCCTTTCTGCTGCACATGCTCAAGTCGCTGAAGTCAACCGGCAAGGGCGCGGTGATCCTGCCGCACGGCGTGCTGTTCCGCGGCAACTCTGAGGGGCAGATCCGCAAGGAACTCATCAAACGCGGCTACATCAAGGGCATCATCGGCCTGCCCGCGAACCTCTTCTACGGCACCGGCATTCCGGCGTGCATCATCGTGCTTGACAAGGAGAGCGCTCAGTCGCGCACCGGCATTTTCATGATTGACGCTTCAAAGGGCTTCGCGAAGGACGGCCCGAAGAACCGGCTGCGACCGCGCGACATGCACCAGATAATCGAGGTATTTCGGGGGCTGCGGGAGGTGTCCCGTTTCTCGCGGATGGTGCCCCTCAGCGAGATCGCCGACCCGAAAAACGACTACAACCTCAACATCCCGCGCTACATCGACTCATCGGAACCGGAAGACATTCAAGATCTCCGCGCGCACTTGCACGGCGGCATTCCGGACCGCGACCTGGATGCCCTACAGCCGTATTGGGATGCGTTCCCGTCGGTGCGTGCGACGCTCTTCCGCCCGCTGCGCGAGGGCTACTCCGAGCTGGCCATCGACAAGAATGACGTGCTGGCGGTCATCACAGACGCTCCGATGTACCAGGAGTTCAGCAAGAGGATTGATTCCCTCCTCGCCGAATGGTGGGGTGAGCATCGCGTCGAACTTGAGGCGATTACCGCAGAGACACGCCCGAACCGGTTGGCCACCATCCTGGGGGAGACGCTGCTCGACCTGTTCCGCCCAATCCCGCTGATCGACGAGTACGGCGTGTACGAGCGGTTCATGAGCTATTGGAACGAGGTCATGCACGACGACGTCGCGCTGATCATGAGCGAAGGTTGGGATCGCGCGGCAAAGCCGCGCAAGGCGATCGAGGACAAGGATCGTAAGCTCGCCGAAACCCCTGACTTGGTGATCGGATCCGGACGTGGTGGGGCGAAGTACAAGATGGACCTCCTGCCCCCTGCGCTAATCGTGGCGCAATACTTCGGGGACGACGCGATGAAGCTTGAAGAATTGGATGCAGTGGCCGGAGCGGCCGCCCGAGCCATCGACGAGTTCGTCGAAGAAAACTCCGGCGAGGACGGACTGCTGGCCGACGCGATAGACGACGACAAGATCAGTAAGACACTCGCTAGCGCTCGACTTCGCGAAGCCAAGCGAGAGGACGCGACTAGTGACGAAGTGAAGGCGCTTACGAAACTGGTCGGCTTGTACGACGCGGAAACGGCCGCGAAGAAGGGCGCAAAGGACACAGCACTCAAACTCGACGAGGCAACCATCGCGCAATACGGCAGGTTGAACACGGCCGACATTCAGACACTTGTCATCCGTCGCAAGTGGGGTGCGGCTACCACTCGCGGCGTGAGCGCCGAGCTGAACGTGCTGACCCAACAGCTCGTCGATCGTCTGCGCAAACTGGGGGAACGATACAGTCAGACGCTCGACCAACTCAGCGATGAGGTGGAGACGTTGAGCGCTAGGGTCGCGGGGCATCTAGCGGCAATGGGGGTGCGATGACCTTGCCCGGACTACAAGTTATGCCCGCGGGAGAACTGGGCTACTTCAAGGGCGGGAGTGGATTTCCTGTCAAATTTCAGGGGCTTGGGTCTGGCGACTTGCCGTTTTTCAAAGTCTCAGATATGAACAAGCCTGGCAACGAGTTGTACATGCGCACGGCCAACAACTACGTGAGTGAGGCCCAGCGGAAGTCAATGGGTGCGGTGCGGATACCCGCGGGGGCGATCGTGTTCGCCAAAGTAGGTGCAGCTGTCTTTCTGGAGCGAAAGCGCATTTTGGCGCAGGACAGTTGCATCGACAACAACATGGCGGCATTTGTAGTCGACCGGGCTCGCGTAGACATTCGGTTTGCGCACTACTTGCTGTGTGACTTTAGGATGTCGAGCCTCGTGGCGACGACAGCCCTGCCGTCACTTAATGGCACTCAATTGCGGGCAATCCCACTTCGGCTGCCTAGTGCCATCGATGTCCAACTTCAGATTGTTGAGGCGCTTGCCGACGCTGACGACCTCGTTGCGTCGCTTGAGCGGCTCATCGCCAAGAAACGGGCGATCAAGCAGGGCATGATGCAGGAGCTCCTGACGGGTAAGACGCGACTCGGTGCGTTCGCTGAACCCTGGAAGACTGTGCGTCTCGGAGACTGTGTGAAATACGTAAAGACGACAGCTCTCTCAAGAGCACAGCTCGACGACACTTCATCGGTCCGGTATCTCCACTACGGCGATATTCACGCCAATGCGTCGGCTTTCCTAGACGCCGCACGGCAGATAATGCCTCGCGCGCGTCGGGAACTCATCGGTTCCGCTGCTCGACTGGAAGTTGGCGACGTTGTGTTTGCTGATGCGTCCGAGGATGCGGCAGGTGTCGGCAAGTCGGTCGAGATTGCATCAGTGCCGTCCGCTGGTCTTATTGCGGGCATGCACACCATAGCGGCACGGTTTGATAAGTCGGTCCTGGCCGATGGGTTCAAGGGGTACCTGCAGTTCGTCCCCAATTTCCGGAACACGCTCCTGAGATTTGCGGCGGGAACCAAGGTGCTCGCGACGGCGGGAAGTTACATCTCAGGCGTGGAGTTGCGTCTGCCTTCCACCGTAGAGCAGCAGTTCATTGCGAACGCCTTGCACGACGCTGACGCGGAAATCGAAGCACTAGAGCGCCGACTTAAGACCACCCGCAACATCAAGCAGGGAATGATGCAGGAGCTTCTCACCGGTCGCACCCGACTGATCGAGAAAGAGGTTGCAGCATGACTTCAGGCAAGCAGATTCGACTGTTCCTCGCCGATGGGACTGCGGGTGGGTTGGTGAACGCGGAAATCATGAACTGGACAGGTCATGTTGCCACCGCCTCCCGGTCCGACATCGGGAAACTGCTCTCGCGTGACGAGGCGAAACGCACCGGCATTTACCTCCTCCTCGGGGACGACCCCGACTTGACCGCAGGGACGGCAGCGTACATAGGGGAGGGCGATGAGATAGCGACGCGGCTGCGCCAGCATGCTCGGTCCGAGGACCAGGGCGGCAAGGACTTTTGGGATCGCGTCATCATCGTTACCTCGAAAGACGCCAACCTTACGAAGGCACACGCGAGGTACTTGGAAGCGCGACTGATCGGCCTCGCCACAGCGGCACGGCGGGCACGGCTCATGAACGGGACCGCGCCGCCGCTCATTCAGCTTCCCGAGGCTGACATTTCGGATATGGAGTACTTCATCGGACAGATGCTCATCGTGCTCCCGGTCCTCGGGGTGAACCTTTTTCGTCAGCTCAGCCACGTCCCGCGAACGCACGAAGACCCAGTCGGGAAGCTGATTCGGGAATCTCCGGTATTTCAACTCAAGGTCGGCCGTCATTCGATCCTCGCCCAGGCTCGGGAGATCGACGGTGAGTTCACGGTCCTGCAGGGGTCGACTGCGCGCGGCTCGTGGGAGGGAACCGACCGACACCCTGGGTATCGGCGACTACACGACAGCTTGATAGAGGACGGGTCTATCGCGCTCAGCGCGGAGAATCGCTGGGCGTTCACCAGAGACGTCGCGTTTGCTTCGCCGTCAGCTGCAGGTGCCGTCGTGACGGGCCGATCCTCTAACGGACGGACGGCTTGGCAGAGCGTCGCCACCGGTCAGACTTTCGGGGGCTGGCAGGCACGCGACATTCCGGAGGCAACCCCGGTGCCGGATGCCGGATTGGAGCTGCTGTGAGCGTCGTCGGCCAGCTCGAACGCAAAACACAGAACCGCGTCGTCACGCTGTTCCGGGAGCAGCTCGGTTACGAGTACTTGGGCAACTGGGAAGACCGGCTGGGCAACTCAAACATCGAAGAGGAACTGCTGCGAAAGAACCTCCTGGCACGCGGTTATGGCGACGCTGTGATTGGCAAGGCGATTGCCGAATTGACAAAGCTCGCGGCGCTCGGCGGTGGGCGCAAGCTTTATGACGCTAATCGCGAGGTGTACGAGGCGTTACGCTACGGCATCAAGGTCAGTGCTGGCGTTGGAGGATACATCGAGACGGTCTGGCCGATCGATTGGGACAACCCGGAGGCGAACCACTTCGCCGTCGCGGAAGAGGTGTCGATCAAGGGCGAGCACAACAAACGTCCGGACATCGTGTTTTACGCGAACGGCATCGCGCTCGGCGTCATCGAACTGAAGCGATCCCGGGTGAGCGTCTCGGAGGGCATCCGTCAGAACATCGGCAATCAGGACCAGCAGTTCATCCGGCCGTTCTTTACGACCGTGCAACTGCTCTTCGCCGGCAACGACGTCGAAGGCCTGCGCTACAGCGTGATCGACACCCCCGAGAAGTACTGGATGGCCTGGAAAGAGCCGGTGGCGGCCGGCTCGGCTGGCGGTGACGGGCCGCTGGATCAGGCGCTGCTGCAGCTGGGCGCCAAGGATCGCTTCCTTGAGGTGATCCACGACTTCATCGTCTTCGACGCCGGAACGAAGAAGACCTGTCGGCACAACCAGTACTTCGGCGTGAAAGCCGCGCAAGCCCGGGTGGGCAGCCGCGAGGGCGGCATCATCTGGCATGCCCAGGGCTCCGGCAAGAGCCTGACCATGGTGTGGCTGGCGAAGTGGCTGCGCGAACACCAGACGGATGCGCGCGTCTTGCTGATCACCGACCGCACCGAACTCGACGAGCAGATCGAGAAGGTCTTCAAGGGCGTCAACGAGAGTATTTACCGCACCTCCAGCGGCGTCGACCTGATCGCACAGCTCGGCAGCAACAAGGAGCGATTGATCTGCTCGCTCATCCACAAGTTCCGGGGCAGCGAGGACGACGCCGACCGGGATGCGGCAGGCGGCGACTTTATCCGCCAACTCAAGGCACTGGTGCCGGCGGACTTCACGGCCAAGGGCAACCTGTTCGTCTTCGTCGACGAGGCGCATCGCACCCAGTCCGGCACGATGCACAAGGCGATGAAGGAACTGCTGCCCGGCGCCATGTTCATCGGCTTCACCGGCACACCGTTGCTGAAGAAGGACAAAGCGACCAGCCTCGAAACCTTTGGCACCTTCATCCACACCTACAAGTTCGACGAGGCAGTCGCCGATGGGGTAGTGCTCGACCTGCGCTACGAGGCGCGCGACATCGATCAACAACTCACCGGTCCAGGAAAGGTCGACGCCTGGTTCGACGCCAAGACAAAGGGGCTGACGGATCTTTCTAAGGCGGAGCTGAGGAAGCGCTGGGGGACGATGCAGCGGGTTACCTCGGCATCGTCCCGGGCGCAGCAAATCGTGCAGGACATCCTGCTCGACATGGAGATCAAGCCGCGCCTGATGGACGGTCGCGGTAATGCGATGCTGGTGGGCTCGAGCATCTACCAGGCATGCAAGTTCTATGAGATGTTCGTGAACGCTGGCTTCAGAGGCAAGGTCGCCATTGTCACCAGCTTCGAGCCGAACGCCACCGACATCTCCAAAGAGGACGCCGGCGAGGGCTACACCGAGAAGCTAATGCAGTACAACATCTACCGGCAGATGCTCGCAGACTACTTCGACGAACCGGCGGATGAGGCGGTGGGGCGCATCGCGGAGTTCGAGACCGACGTGAAGCGGCGTTTCGTCGAGGAGCCGGGCCAGATGCGGCTACTCATCGTCGTCGACAAGCTCCTCACCGGCTTCGATGCCCCGAGTGCAACCTATCTCTACATCGACAAGAAGATGCAGGATCACGGGCTGTTCCAAGCGATCTGTCGGGTCAACCGGCTCGACGGCGACGACAAAGAATACGGGTACATCGTCGACTACCGCGATCTGTTCAACTCGCTCGAGACGGCGATTACCGACTACACCTCCGGTGCGCTGGATGGTTACGAGAAGACCGACATAGACGGGTTGCTGAAGGACCGCACCGAGCAGAACCGCAAGGATCTCGATGACGCGGTCGAGCGCATCCGTGCGTTGTGCGAGCCGGTCGCCCCGCCCAAAGAGACGTTGAGCTACCAGCACTATTTTTGCGCGACTGAGCCGGGCAACATGGAGCAGCTCAAGGCAAATGAGCCGAGACGTGTCGCGTTCTACAAGGCGGTGTCGTCCCTTGTGCGTGCTTACGCCGAACTGGCCAACGACATGCCGGAAGCCGGATACAGCCTCGCCGAGGCCGCGGCCATCAAGAAGGAGGTCGCCCACTACGTCGCCGTGCGGGACGAGGTGAAGATCGGTGCTATGGAGAACGTCGACTTCAAGCAGTTCGAGGCGGGCATGCGCGCTCTGCTCGACACCTACATCCAAGCGGACCCCTCGGAGAGCATCGGCGACTTCAAGGAGAAGGGCCTAGTCGAGCTGATCGTGGAACGCGGTGCGGCGGCATTGGACGGCTTGCCCGCGGGCATCCGGAAGAACCAGGATGCGGCTGCCGAGACCATCATCAACAACGTTCGCAAAACCATAGTCGATGAGCACGCGATGAACCCGAAGTACTACGACACCATGTCCTCATTGCTCGACGCGTTGATCGAGCAACGCCGCAAGGAAGCCCTCGACTACAAGGAGTTCCTGCAAAAACTGATCGCACTCACCGTCAAGGTGGGCAAGCGCGAGTCCGACACGGTCTATCCGGACTGGGCCAAGAACGGTGCGCAGCGCGCGCTGGTGGATTTCGGCTGGGCCGATTCGACGATCGTTATCCAGATTGACACGGCGATCACCGTCGCTAAGCCGTACGACTGGGTGGGCAACAAACTGAAGGAGAAGGTCGTCGCCAACGCGTTGCGCAAGGTGCTGCCCGAGGACTTCGAGCGATTCGATGAACTCTTCGATCTCGTGAGGGCGCGGGATGAGTACCGCTAACGCCTACCTCACGGTCGCCGGCCTCGGAGTGGACGTGGTCTACAAGGACATCAAGAACCTGCACATCTCCGTCTACCCGCCCGTGGGGCGGGTGCGGGTGGCGGCGCCCGAGCGCATGGATGAGGATGCGATTCGCTTGGCGATCGTGCAGCGGTTGCCGTGGATTAAAAAGCAGCGCGAGCAACTCCAGAACGCCGACAGGCAGGGCGCGCGTGAGATAGTCACCGGCGAGACCCACTACGTCTGGGGGCAACGGCTGCGGCTCGACGCGCCACGCACGGGTCGGCCCGGCGTGTCGATTCAGGGAAGGAAGCTTGTTCTGACCGCACCCGAAGGATCGGACGCCAACGCCCGCAGCGGTATCCTCGACCGTTGGTACCGCCGCCAACTCCGGGCGGCGCTCACGCCTCTGCTTGCCAAGTGGCAGCCGATCGTCGGCCACGAGGCCGACAAGATTGTGGTGCGTCGGATGAAGACCAAGTGGGGCACCTGCGCCTCCCACAGTGGCAGCATATGGTTCAACCCCGAACTCGCGAAGAAGAACCCTCGTTGCCTCGAGTACATCGTCGTGCACGAGCTCACTCACTTTGACGAGCGCACCCACAACGAGCGCTTCGTGGAACTGATGGACCGTCGCCTGCCGAACTGGCGCGGGTTGCGCGACGAGCTGAATGGGGCACCGCTCGCCGAGGAGGAGTGGGCGTAGAGGAGCGGGTTCTGTCCATTGCTCGTTCGTTCGTTGCTCTTGCTGCGTGTGTCGAACTGCCATCAGCCGCATGGCGGGTTGGCAACTCATTGATGTCCTGGTTGGAAACGGCGACTGCAGCGCCGTGGACAACTCCTGCATCCCCTTTGGGGTCGGGCCGTGAACTCGATGGTGGCCTTGCCGCCGCTCATGTGTTGGCCGGTATGGGTGGGATGATCGGAGGAAGGTTCTGGTCAGGAGTTGCGACGTGGTAGGAGAGTGGGAATCCGACGGAGTAGAGCTCCCAACAGCGATTGAGCATGCCTATGAAACGGACTCATTGGTGTTGTTCTGTGGTGCGGGTATTTCAGCAGCCCCACCATCGTGTCTTCCAGGGTTTCGTGGCCTTGTCGAGGAGATCGCATCGGAGCTCGGACGATCGGACCTGTTGCCCGACGACCCAGATGAACCGGTCCAGTTTGACGTGGTGATGGGGGAGCTCAACGAGCTCCAGCGCGACGTGCACGCGCGAGTGAGCGCGCGGCTTAGATCGACAGTGGAACCCAATTCCTATCATCTCGATCTCGTCCAGATCTCTCGGAGCTCCGGCCGAACACCGAGAATCGTCACGACCAACTTCGACTTGCTCTTTGAGGTGGCAGCCAAGCGACTTGGGATATCTCTCCCGGTGCACATCGCTCCAGCTCTGCCACTGGGGAACGACTTCACTGGCCTGGTGCACCTTCACGGCCCGACTGACCCTTCGCGCAGTCAGCGGATGGTTGTCACGGACTCCGATTTCGGTCAGGCATATATTACGGAGGGGTGGGCGACCCAGTTCCTCACTCGAATGTTCGATCGGTACGTCACCCTCTTTGTCGGCTACAGCGCTGACGATACAGTTATGCGGTATCTCGCACGTGCTCTACCTGCCGACGGGAAAACGCGGTTCGCGTTCGTGGACGCTGAACACTCCGCGATGATGTCCGTGAGGTGGGAGCGTCTGGGTGTTACGCCTATCCTTTATCCATCGCCCGACGATGTAAGGCACGCCTCACTGATGAGCTTCATTGGGCATTGGCGAGAGCGGCTGACGTCCACTTCGGCCGAGCGATTCGACCGCATAGGATCAATCGTCACGGCTGGACCCAGTGACCTCGCCGTCACGGAAGGGGAACTTCTATGGCTAATCAACGATCCCGAGCATGCGCGACATTTCAGGAATGCCGCTGACCCCGCAGTATGGATCCAGCGGTTGGACGCGATCGGAGGGATTGACTCGCTCTTCGACTCCGGCGGCGATACCGAGGAGCTGGATAACTGGGCGCAGTGGGCGGCGCGTGGTTTTGACACAGACCACGGTGATGCTCTGCTCGCGGCGGTTGCTCGACATGAGGGCCGCCTTTCGCGCGCTTTGTGGTTGCACGCCTGGCTACAACTCTTCGGTGACTATCATCCAGTAGATCAGCACCGACAGTGGCTTCTCTTGCTCGCCGCGGACCAGCCTTCCCGGGATAGCGAACGTCTTTCCGGGCTTCTCCGACCCGTGGCTGAGAAGGACGTCGCGGCCGCGGAGATCCTCCTGCACCATTTGCTCATTCCGCGGCTCCGGTTTCGACCTCATCGAGGATGGCCGCGCAGCCGAGATTCACTGGACTCCGATCTCGTGCTCCCGTGGCGAGATTCTTCCATTCGAGAAGCGTGGCCGACGCTTTTGTCAAGTTTGTCAGACCCCGATCATCTGCTGTCAGTGGCGCTTGGCCTGATCCGAGGGGTGGAGGCGACCGAGGCGCTCTTCAGCGGCGTTGACCGCAGATACACACTTTCCGTCCGACGCCACAAGGTCGACGGCGTCCAACCACACACGCGTGACGACCCCTACGTGCTCGTTGTTGACATCGCACGGGACCTCCTACGGGAGTTCGTTCGGAGCGAGGGAACCGATAGAGCGATCAAGTATTTGGATAGCTCATCGGAGATGATTCAGCGACTGGCAATCGACGCGCTCGCCGAGGCACGAAGCATTGAAGCGGATGCACTGTTGGAATTACTGACCGAGCGTGGACTAGTCTTTCGGATCTCAACGAAGCCCGAGGTGTTCCGGCTCATGAAGTCCATTTACCGGCACGCGTCACCGCACGCCAAACAGGAGTTGCTCGCGCATATTCGCGGCGCGGACACCCGCGGAGGTGGCACGCAGATCCGTGACGAGGAACGATACAACGCGCTGGCCTGGATAAGCAACGACCAGCCCGTAGACGATCCGATTCATCGGGCGTTGGCCACAATGCAGGATGAGCACCCGGACTTCAGGCCAATCGACCATCCAGATCAGAATTTCTGGATCACCACGGGCTCAAATGATGGACCCGAGGCGGAACCCGAAGGACGTTTTCGAGGGTTACCAGTGCAAGAGGTGGTGGAGATGCTCGCCGCAGATTCGACTCTTGACGACGTTTACGACAGCGGACCAGTGCTGCGAGAACTGCGGGACTTTCTCCTTCAGGAGACCGATCAAGAGCTGCCGCTGATGGACGCATTTATCGCTCAGGCACTTTGGTCGCCGGCAGCGTGGGCGGCGGCATTGACGAGTAGCACTCGGTTGGGGGCTGCTTGGACAGCAGCGCCGCTCGTGGAACGTCTTGACCAGATACCCCACGATCTTGCCGACATCGCCCACAGGCTGGTCTTCTCGATCACCTACCCAACCGAGGACACCGAGCGACCTCTCGAAAACGCCACGGAACGATGCCGACTTCTACTTGGACTCTGGCGCAACGTGGCTGCAGAACTGTCTGACGACCCGCCAACGGATCCCTCCGAAGCACACTCAACAGCCCGCGGCGCACTCGCCTACGCCTACGTGGAGACAGTGCTGCGCGCCACCCAAGAGCGAGGCGACTCTACGGTCGACGCGGAAGGGCTAAAGGGTCTGAGTGAGCTGGTCGTTGCTCAAGCCGACAACCTTGCAGATCCCAGCCCAATGATGCTCGCGCGATACGCAGGGCACATCCTTGCCATGGCGCCCGAGTGGTTCGACACGCACTTACAGCCTGCGCTGCTCCAAATCGACGAGTCGCCACAGCGCAGAAGTCTCTGGGCAGGAATACTAACCAGCAACTTCTTCTCACAGGAGTTGATGCTGCGCATCCGCGAGGCCCTGCGGACTGGATGGCAATTCATCGCGCGATCGCTCCCCGGCTCGATCGAGTCATTCATCGAGATCCATGCTGCCCAATTCGCCTGCTACACCACCGCTGAAGAACACACCTGGGTGGATCCGTTCATCGCCGCAGCCCCCGTGAAGACACGAGTCCGCTGGATCAGATCAGTAGCACGACAACTCGACGGCGAAGATCCAAGCTTCCAAGACCTCCTGTTCGCGCACTGGCAGCACAGGCTTGACGGTCAGCCGCCCCTCCTCGGTCCAGAGCAGCGAGCACTCCTGGACTGGATCACCCTTCCCGGCATTGATCTCGATCGAGCTGCTGATCTATTCACGCGCGGACCAGAGGCGACGTCTGTGGACGAGGATCACGGCTTTGACTACTACGACCTCGATCACTTCCCGCCAGACAACAGATCCGCATTTCTCAGGGTCGCATTGCACCTTTTGCGAGGGCGCACCACGTTGCCTCCGTTTCTCAACCTGCTCGTCCAAGCAGTGTCGGAGACGAGTGACCACGACATCGCGCTCGCACAAGGAGTGTGGAGCGAATTGCTCAGGCTCGGGTACGGGCCGGCCCGCGAGCACCTTGACGAGTAGCGAACCTGGCGTAACACCAGATATAGCCAGAGTGTGGACGCGGCTGGTCCGTCGTTATCTCTGATCTATCGTGAGCCTTACCCCATTGCGGCGTGAGACCGTCGGCGCGTCGCTCTGGGGCGAATTGCTTCCGTTACCAGTCGGTGCTGGGCACGGGACACCGGCGGTGAGGCTCTTGATGCCTCGGCGCGTCACGGTCCTCATCTCGCCTCGCCTCCATACAGTCGGAATATGGCCCGAGTCATTGTCAGCTCTACGAGGTTCGTGAGCATGCTCACGAACCGGCACATGGAGGTGATGCACTTCCGCGAAGGGCTCAGGGCCGAAATCGACGTCCAGCGGCTGGCAGCCGAGGACCAAGAGCTCGAGTTCGAGCAACTCGTCGCTCTCGCAAAGCGCTTCGGCCGTCCGTGGCCGTATCTTCTAGTCGACGCCCCGGAAGAACTCGGGAAGCGCCCCAGGGACAATCGCACCGTAGCAAACCAGAAGCAGCCGCTGTCATCTGATCTGGTTGACCAGATCGGACTTGTCGAGGCCATGCTCGGTGCGGCGTCAGAGCTGTTTCCGGAGGTCGCGTTCGAGGTTCCGAAGCTGACGATCACCCTTGATACAGCCGTCGTCGACGCCGCGGCCGCGATCCGTGAGCTTCTCGGCGTGTCTTGGGATGAGCAGGTCGCAACCAAGGGCGACTATGCTGCACTGCGTCTCTGGAGCTTTGCGCTGCAGGAACAGGGCGTTTACGTCTCGATGCGCCACCTTGAGGACCCGACTGCGCGAGCTTTCAGTATCGTCTCAGGCCGGCAGGTGGTAGTCGTGGCGGACACCCAGGACATCCCCTACGCGCGGATCTTTTCGCTGCTGCACGAGTATGCGCACGTCGTGCTGCGCTCGGCAGGAGTTTGCGATCTCGACGAGGACGCGACCGTTGAGTGGTACTGCAACTCAGTCGCAGCGGCGGTTCTAATGCCGGGCGGCCTTCTTCGGAGGGAGTTGCCGAAACGCGCGTGGGGCGTGTCGGTAGAAGCCGACGAAAAGGAAACCGCCTACCTCGCCAGTCGCTTCGGTGTGAGCAAAGCCAGCCTGCTTATCCGGCTGCGGGACTGCGGAGTACTCGCCCCGCATCAATACGAGGTGCTCGAGCGGCGGCGGAGCGAGCGTCGCGGTCGAAGCGACAAGAAGGGCGGTCGGTACTATCCGGCGGCGATCAACAAGGTGGGCCGGCGTTTCGCGCGCGGGGTCGTAGGCGCGTACGAGACGGGGGCTATCGACCGCCAGGACGCCAGCGCCCTCGTTGAGATCCCCGAGCACAACTTCGGTCGGTTCCGAACCGAGCTCGCTAAGTCAGGCGGTGGTGGCGGATGACCGACGCGTTCACACTCTTCTCAATTGAGTCGCGATACTGCATCGATACCAACGTGATTGTGTCGTTCCTGCATGAGGATGACGACGAGCCGTACAGGCGGGACGCCTTCGCCGCACAGTGGAGCGTTGTCGAGACGATGATCGGGTCGGGGGAGATCATCGCGCCACGGCGAGTCGAGCTGGAACTCGTCAAATGGGAGAAGGAGATCCCGACGATGAAGGGCTGGCTCGCCAAGCGTTCGGGCATGTTCGTCGACATGACTAGCGACCAGCTCGCCTCCGCCAAGCGCATCGTAAATGACTACCCGGACTACGGCAGCAAAAACAATTACATCGCCGACCTGGAGGTGATCTCGCTTGCCAGCGTCCGAAAGCTCGTGGTGATTACAAATGAGAGAATCCGTCCAACGGTGACCCTTAACAGCCCAAAGATTCCCGAGGTCTGCGCGAGATACGGCTTCGAATGTCTATCGGTGTCCGGCTTCCTTGCTCGGGAGATGCCCAAGAAGGCGTCGCAGGAAGGCGTCGCAGGCGACCGTGCAATGGAGGCTGCGAGTCGGCAGTGACAGAGTAGGGAAGGCTTCGAGCACTGTGGATATGACGAGTACTGGCGAGCGACGAGCGCTTGGAACTTGCATGGCTGCCGGACGCGATAGACACACAAACGACACACTTACCGTCGAATTCTCCATTTCTTGTGCCGTCTGCACCCCAGTAAATTGGCCGGAAAATAGTGGCTCTTGAAGCCCTCACAGCGCAGGGGGTCAGGGGTTCGAATCCCCTTGGATCCACATTTTGAGACATGCTCGGTGCCTTACTCCGTAGGTCGAGTAGCGAGGTTCACTCCGTAGGTCGAGTAGCGAGGTCACGAGCGTATCGAGACCTTGTGCCTTGACTTCGACGCGGCCTCGCCGGCTCGGTCGCTCGAGGGTGACGTCACGTCAGTCCCCACCGATACGCTGAGGGAAGGCCGTCAACACAGTCATGAGACGCACCTCGGTGTGAGGGAGAACGCATACGATATGACCCACCCGATGACGAACGAGTCAGAGACGATGAGGACGTTCCCCAGGGTGGTGGTGGCGTGATGGCTCCCACTACGAAGGAGGGCCAGCGTGCGGAGTTGCATAAGACGATTTGGCGGATCGCGAATGACCTGCGTGGCAGCGTTGACGGCTGGGAGTTCAAGAGCTACGTGCTTGGGCTTCTCTTCTACCGGTTCATCTCGGAGAACCTTGCCGCATACATCAACAGCGGTGAGCAAGAAATCAACCTGACCACTTACAATCTCGCCAGGATCAACATGTTCCTGCACGACGTGCCGTACGACCAGTTCAATCTGGCCCTCGGGGACACGTTGAACGGCACCGCGGCGATTGTCGAGTTCCCCGGCGTGCTCTACCGCGGCGGGGCGGAGCGGAAGATCCGCAAAAACGTCATCGACAACAACTATGTGGATGCGGTCATCCAACTGCCACCGGACCTGTTCTTCGGCACCACCATCGCGACCTGCATCATCGTGCTCAAGAAGTCCAAACTCACCGAGGCGAACCGAAAGAAGATCCTTGACGCCTTCACCACCAGGGAGGACACGGACTACTTCACCAAGCTCGTCCCGAACGAAGAGATCGCAGCGAATGCCTACAACATTGCGGTGTCTTCCTACGTTGAGGCGGAAGACACCCGCGAGATTATCGACATCACGGTACTGAACGCACAGATCGCTCGTATTG
Source organism: Parafrigoribacterium mesophilum (assembly GCF_039652555.1). Lineage (NCBI taxonomy): Bacteria > Bacillati > Actinomycetota > Actinomycetes > Micrococcales > Microbacteriaceae > Parafrigoribacterium > Parafrigoribacterium mesophilum. Next base: position 551,932 of record NZ_JBDJAF010000001.1, on the reverse strand, counting down.
TGGCTCGGCAGGCGGAACTCCGCATCGCGATCGACGCGATCGTGGCCGACCTGGAGGGCACCGATCTGGAGGCCAGCACGTCATGAGCGAGCAGAAGATCGTCGTCTACGAGGCCCCGGGTGTGGAACTGCGGTTGCCGTTGGATCGAGAACGTGAAACGGTCTGGGCAACCCAGGCTCAGATCGTTGAGCTGTTCGGTATCGATCTGTCCGGAGTCTCGCGTCACATCCGCAATGTGTTCCGGGATTCGGAGGTCGATGAGCCGAGCAATTTGCAAAAAATGCAAATTGCTTCCTCCGACCGTCCCGTCACGCTCTACAGTCTCGACGTGATCCTTGCCGTCGGTTACCGGGCGAATTCCTCCCGAGCGATTACCTTTCGTCGATGGGCGACAGCAATCCTCAAGCAGTACATTCTCGAGGGCGTCGCAGTCAACGAGCACCGTCTCGAGCAACTCGGCTCAATCGTGCGCATCTTGTCACGCTCCTCCGATGAGCTTGTCGCAGGCGTCGCGGGTGTGCTCGCCGGCTACCTTCCGGGGCTGCAGCTTCTGCGCGACTACGATGCTGGACAGCTGAATGCTGGCCCAGGCGCGAAGCCGGACTGGACGCTCACCATCGAGGAAGCCCGCTCGCTGATTGCCGAGGTCAGGAACAAGTTCCCCGAGGATGCCCTGTTCGGTCAAGAGAGTGGCGGCGCTCTCGAGGGCATAGTGGCCTCGATCTATCAGGGGTTCGCCGATCAGGAGTTCTACCCGACCGTGGAACAGAAGGCCGCGAACCTGCTGTATCTGGTGGTCAAGGACCATCCGTTGTCCGACGGCAACAAGCGCAGCGCCGCCGCTCTATTCGTAACCTTCCTCAGTCGCAACGGCATCCTAATGGATGCTAAAGGCCAGCCCCGAATCTCGAACAACGCTCTGGCCGCGATCACCTTGATGGTCGCCATGAGCGACCCGAAGGAGAAGGAACTCATGGTTGCGCTGGTCGTCCGAATGCTCTCGGAGCGCGCGCAATGAGCCGCATCGACGACCTGGCAGTACTGTCCGGATGGTGTTCGATACAGCCGGAACGGCGACATGGGCCATTGCTATGCTGGCGCCACTCCGAAGTCGAGCGTCACGGAGTACTGGGACAATGGCATCATCCCCTTGGATGAGCTCTGGAGGGGTGGGGGCTGCACTAACCGTGAGCCAGTGGAACCATCACTGTAAGACATGGATGTTCCTTTCCTCGATCCCGTTCAAAGTACGCCCACTGGCGGTTGGCGCGCAGGGTCGAAGGTCCCTTGTTTGACAGCGAGCCAGCTCGTAATCTCGCTCCTACAAACCGGAACGTTGCGCGATGAGAGGTCGCATGATGATGTGGGGATACGGGTTCAATCCTGGGTGGATGTGGCTGTTTTGGCTGCTCTCCTTGGTCGTCGTCGGCCTGATCGTGTTCGTGGTGGTGTGGGCAGTCAATAGTGGAGCGCGGCATGACGCATCCTTCGGCGGTGCCGGCCAGTCCCATCGTCCGGTGAGAGGCGCGTCTCGGCAGATCCTGGATGAAAGGTACGCCAGGGGCGAGTTGACGACGGACGAATATCGCGAGCGCCTCAAAGTGCTTGGCGAGGGCTCGGCGACGGTCTGATGACCAGGATCCGACCTGCGATCAGATATGGGGCATCCGTCGTTGCGGCGGCGTGACCTAAGGAGCAGTCATGCGAGCACTCATCGTGTATGAATCGTTGTGGGGCAACACCGAAAAGGTGGCCCGCGCGGTCGCGGCGGAGTTGTCCGCCACGACGCAGGTCGATGTCGTAGACGTCGACTCGGCCCCTGACACCGCCGAGAGGTACGACATGCTCGTGGTGGGTGGGCCGACGCATGCGTTTTCTGGACGGGGAGCTCGAGAAGGCGGCGCAGTGGGGTCGTGAGGTGGCGGCCGCGCTACAGACGTGACCTTCGACCAGTCCTCGATCGGCGGGACCCCCCAAATGAGGGGGGTCGGAGAACGAAATTCCCTCACACTGAGGGATGGAGTGCTCAAGAAATATTCAGGATGATGTAACCGCGGCCGAGACCGCACGCCCCCAATCGACGGTGCCCTTCCCGAGGAACCATTCGGCGTAAGGCCGGTGTTGTCTCCACGCCCACACCCCCTTTAAACGGCAGCGTTTGCGACTAACCCCGGGTCGCGCGGAAAGAAAGAAACCTCAATGAGCGGATCCCGAGCGACGATGCTCCGGTTCCGACGTCATTCCCTTGCCCTGCTGAAAAGAGCGGCCCGCGTCCTCACCTGTGGTCTTCTCTCGATCACGATGGCGCTCACCCTGGGTGGCGGGTGGCAGACCGCCGGCGCGACCACCTGGGACAGCGACTCTGTGGCACCCATCACCAGTCCTACGACGGCGTCGCCAGCGACACAGCCGTATACCGGAACGGCCGACGACTATGTCCGCCAGATCACGCAACAGGATGTTCCAGCGCCGACCCCGACGCCGGTGGCGGTCACGCCGATCGCAGAGGCGCCCGCCGCACCGATCACGGTGACGCCGAAGCCCGTCACAATCCAGGTCGCACCGGTCATACCAGCACCCAGCCAGGCGGCGACCACGCCGGCTCCTGAGACGACTCCGACGCAGCAAAGCACCGGTTCGCAGATGGTGTGCGTGCGCTCCGCCGACGGCAATTCGGTGACCTGCACATCCGGCGCTGCAGCTCCGACAGGATCGGACGACACTGCCCCAGATCCGGCGACTGTTCCCGATCCGGCTGCGGACCAGGATCCGGCCGCGGAACAGGATCCCGCTGGCGACCCTGAGCCGTCCCCGTCAGCCACTGACACTCCAACTCCCACCGATGATCCCTCCACCACCGCGGCGGCACCGGATGCCGGCGGCCAACCACTCCTCGCGGCGGCAGCTCCCGCCACCCCCATCGACCCCGCAGATGGTGTGTCCCCGGCTGAGCTCGAGGCGGCAGTCGCCGAGGTCGAGACCGAATGGCTCGCAGCGTACCCGTCGGCCGATTTCACGGGGTTCTCGGCAAGCATCGGCGACCTGCCGGACCTGACCCTCGGATCCGAGGGCTCCAACGCCGTCATCATCGATACGACCGCCGCCGGATGGGGCTGGGGCAGCGGCGACCAGCACATCGACCTGCTCACCGTGGTCCGCCACGAGGTGGGCCACTTCCTCGGACTAGATCACACCGCTGCCGGGCTGATGGCACCCGCCCTGAACCCTGGCCAGGTCTGGCAGGTCGACGCCACGGCACTGCCCGCGCCGATCGACCAGCCTGCAGCGCCAGCCGACGCAACTGGCACGACCGACACGACGACGGCACCGGCGGACACCTCGAACCCGACGGCACCACCGGCTGCTGATTCGAACACGGACGCAGCGCCGGCCGTCGCACCTACCCCAACTGTTCCGATGGACGCACCATTGACCATCGACAGCGCAGCGCAGGTCGTCGCCGACCCGCAACCCATCACCGTCAGCGGCAACGAAGTGCACATCGCCGGCACCCAGAACGATGACACGATCACCATCGGCTTGACCGACGGGATCATTACCGTCGCCGGGTCGATGACGCAGTCGATGGAGCTGCCGACCACTGTGACGTCCATCGTCATCGACGGTGGCGACGGAACAGACTCGGTGTCCTTCTCGACCAACCTGCTCATCCCCGGCGTGTCGCTCACGGCGCTTGCCGAAACGATCGTCGTCAACGGCGTCACGATCAACACCCAGGGCGGCAGCGGAGACGGCGCCATCAACTTCCAGGCGACCGCCTCCCAAGACGGAACCGGAACATCCGGGACGATCACCGCGACGGCCGGGGCGACTATCCAGCTGACCGGTGCAACGCTCAAGGGTGGCGACATTGTGCTGGCCGCTGCCGCCACCGCCGCGCCGACATCGCAGACCGCAGTCAACGTCATCACGGTGACCTCGAACGCCCTCGTGAGCGCCGAGGACAGCACCATCGTCTCCAGCGGGGATGTGACGCTGGGCAGCAGCTCCACGGTGACCGCGACGGCGAAGGCCAGCGGGCCAGGCGCCGATGCCGACCCCGCAGCAGACGCCGCATTCTCCCGGCTCGACGTCACCATGAACGCCCGCACCAACCTGTCAGGCTCCACGAACTTCCAGGTCACCGGGCAGCTCACCCTGTCCGCCAGCTCACAGTCCGACCTCACCGCATCCGGCGATGCGCTGTTAGCCGCCGCCGGGGCGGGAATCGCGCTGGTCACCCTGAACCAGACCACCACGAGCTACATCGATGCGAACAGTCCCGGCAACAGCGCCGCAAACCTCACCGTCACCGCCGACGCCAACAACACGGTGGCGACCAACTCGGCGGCGAGCCCACAAGGCGCCACCGGCAACACAGACGGCAGCGGTCTGGCGATCACACCGGCCCAGTTCGCCGGCGGCACGATCACGGCGCTGAGCCCCCTCACCGTGGCGGCGGCGTTGTCCGTCGCCCAGATCGACACCGACACGCAGGCGTACATCGCCCCGGCGAGCGGGACCTTCGGCGTCGCCACGGATGCCGGTGGTGCCGTTCTCGTCCATGCTGCAGACGGAACCGAAGCGACGACCACGGCCGACGGGCATGCCGCGCTGAAGACCGGAGTGGGCATCGGCGCAGCCGTTGCTATCGCCATCGCCGACGCCGCTGCCAAGGCCTACGTCGGTGGTTCCGTCGATCTGCAGACCGGTGCCCTCACCATCGAGACGCCGGCCTCGTCGCAAAGTTTCACTACGAAGGCCACCTCCGGGGCAGGGACCAGCGTCGCGCTGTCGCCCATCGGCGGTGTCTCGTCGTCGAGCTTCCAGGGTTCCTTCGCCGTGAACATCGTGACCGTCACCCACGAGGCGATGCTTGCCCCGGACGCCACCGTCGGCGTCCATGGCGCGGACGTGTCCATCGTCAGCGACCACAGCACCGACTCGACGACGAGTGCCCGTCCGACAGGACCGTTCTTCGACCCGACGACCGCAGTGGAAGCCGACGGCAAGACCATCGACCTGCCGTTCCCGCTCCTGCATGCGAACGGACTCCTCGCCGGCATCCCGGCGCTGACCGGGGATCGAGTCGTGTATTCCAACGGCGGCAGCGGCGCCAGCATCGGCGGCCTCGTCATGTTGGGCACCTATTACCTCTACTGCCCGGACGACGGTATCTGCACCCCCGACCCGGTGACCGGCATCACTCGGGTGCAACTGATTTCCGGCAGCATGCTCGTTCCCGCCTTCACCAGCGACAACGTGCTGACCCTCGACTCATCGGTCGCCGAGGGAACCGACCACTTCCTCACCCTGGTGCAGAAGCCGACCGACATTATGGGGATCGGCGCCGGAGTCTCGGTCAACATCGTGAGCGATACCGGCACCGCGACCATTGGCGATGGTGCCACCCTGGCCGGCGCGCATCAGCTCACACTTTCGGCCGCGACCACCGATGAAATGGCGCTCGAGGCGAAAGCGGGCTCGACCGGAGCGATCGCCATCACGCCCGTCGTGGCCGTCGCACTGTCAAACGTGACCACCCATGCCGGGCTTGGCGCCGGTGCCGAGCTCGTGCTGACCGGGGCCCTGGACGTGCACTCGACCCAGGCGGCGTCGATCAGCTCCGGGGCCAGCGGCGATACGACCTCCGATGGTGGCCTGGGTGTCTCCGTCACCGTGAACGACGCGGACCACACAGTGACGGCCACGACCTCACGCAGCGTTACCGCCGTGGGTTCCGCCACGTTCACCGCCGACGGATCCTCCTCAACCGGTGTTCTCTCTTGGGCGGGCACCGGCGGCGCACCCGACGAGAACTCGTCACCGCTCGGATCGGTCAACGCACAGGCGAAGAGGTTCCTGGGCATGGCCAACGATCTAGCGGGTACCAGCAAGGCTCCGGCCACACCATCCGCCGTGGACGGTTTTGGGAACCCGATCAACGCCGCCGCCGCGATCGCGTTCAACCTGGTGACGACCGTCAGCGACGTTTCGCTGCCGGGCGATGTCGTCATGACGGTGCTTGGCGGTCCGTTGACACTGGCCTCCACCGCGAACACCGACGCAAGCGCGATCGCCGACGGCGAGGCCGGCACCAACGCCGCCCTTGCTGTTGTTGGCGTCGGTGTGGCCGTGAACCTGGCCAAGCTCACCAACACGGCGGACGTGCTTCCCGGTGCGGTCATCTACGCCGACGGGCTCATCCTGAGCGCCACGATGGCGCCGGTGTTCGACGCAGAGTCCGCCGGTTGTGCCGATGAGGACACCGAGTGTGTCGATGAGAACACCGACTGGACGAACAACCTTGAGGCCGTCGCCGTCTCGGCGACCGGTGGTGCGAGCGCGCTTGGTGCGGCGGTGTCGGCGGGTATCAATATCACTTCGTCAACCACCAGTGCGCAGCTGAAGTCGTCAGGGTTGACCGTTTCGAGCGCCACTGTCGGAAGCGGCGATGTGTCTTTGACCGCCGCCACCGACGTCGACGCGACGACGTCGGCCACCGCATTCCGTAATGCCTTCGACCCGAACAGCGCGATTATCGCGGACGCGCACGGCGATCTTACGACCATCGTGCTCGGTTACGCGCTGAAGGACGGAAACCTCAAGACCGGGGACGTCGTCGTCTACCACACCGGGGGCGGCGACCCGATCGGAATAAGCAACGGTGTCAACAAGGAGACGACGCTGGTCGAGAACCAGAAGTACTGGGTGGTGGTGGACAAGCCCGGTTACATCCAACTCGCCGTTTCGTGGGTGGCGGCGATGGCTCACGAAACCTTGGTGCTGATCCCCTCGGAAGCGAACGGCGAGTCGCATTACCTGGTACCGGAAGGCGATAACCCGACCGTCGGATTGGGTGCCTCGTTCGCACTCACGATTGACAATGTCACGACCACCGCGGGCCTGCAAGACGGTGCCCAGCTCGTGGGAGGCAACAACCTCACCGTCCGGGCCGAAGACGGCAACGCCGCCGCGACCGAGGCGATCAACGGCGCCGGCGGTAAAATCGCCATCGCTCCGGCCGTCGCTCTCAGCATCGTCAACGTCGCCACATCCGCGTCCATCGGCACCGGCCCCGGTCTGGATCTGGCCGGTGACATCGAAGTCGACGCCGCACAGACCGCGGTGACCGAAACCGCCTCCAGCGGCGACATCGACTTGGAGAGCCTCGGAGTCGCCTTGGCCATCGCGATCGCCGTCGTTGATGACGACGTGCGCGCGTCCGTGGCACGCGACCTGCGCGCTGATGGACCGGTCAGCATCATCGCCAGCGGGTCGTCCACGAACACGAGCGAGTCGGAAGCTGCCGCGCCGGGCGCTCCCACCTCTGCCACTGATTCGGTCAACGGCACCGCCGACCGGATTCTGGGAAATGGAAATGCAGTGTCTACCCTGAACACTGGCAAACGGGCGAGCACGAGCACCACGCCGACCGCCGGCACCGGTGACAGCGGTGGAGCTTCACTGTCTGTCGCCGGGGCAGTGACGATCACCATCGTCACGAGCACCTCGCGCGCCTGGCTCGCGAACGGCATCACCGTCACCTCCGCTGACGGTGCGCTGACCCTGGCCAGTTCGGCCAACACGGATGCGATCGGCTCGGCGCGCGGCGACACGATCGCCGCGAGCAGCGTCGGTATCGGCGCTGGTGTGGTCGTCAATGACGTGTCCATCACCAACATCGCCACCACTGGCGCATCGACCGTACGAGCGGTCGGCCTGATTGTCACCGCGACCATGACCTCCGTCGAACCGGAAGAACCCGGCGACGCCGATGAGACGCACACCATCTCGGCGACAGCGACTTCCGGGGCGAGCAACGCCGAGTCACTCGGTGCCGCCGGTGCGTTGAGCATCAACATAGTGGCCGCCGACACCGAGGCCCTGGTTCCGACCGGTGCAGTTGTAGCGGCGGGGGATGGCGTCGTCACGCTCACCGCCATCTCAACCGAGCAAGACATCGCCGAAGCGACGTCAAAGGCCGGATTCAAAACCTGTGCGAGCGTGCTCGGCCTGCCGTGCGATCTGTCGCGGCTGATCACCGGCGAGGACGGTACTCCGGCGGGAGTGGGCGTCGGCGCCTCGGTGGCGATTCAGGTACTCACCCCCACCATCACCCGCGCCGAGATCGGCGACGCCGCCGTCATCACCGGCGGCACCGACATCTCGGTCATCGCGACCGCCGACCGCTCCATCACGACCCTCGCCGAGGCCGGAACATCTGGCGGTACGGCACTCAGTCCGGCACTGGCCCTGGTGGTTGACACGGGCGACACCACGATCGCCAGAATCGGCAGCGCACCGACCGGGCTCACTGCCACCGGCAACGTCACTGTGGCCGCGACCCACTCCGTCGATGTGAGCGCCACCAACGCCAACGCCAACGTCATCGGCAGCAGCGTGGCGATCGGCGCTGCCGTCGCCCTTCCCATCGTGATCGGCTGGACCACACGCGCCGATCTCGCGCGCGATGTGACAACGGCGGGATTCATCACTGTGGCTGCCGACTCCCTCGTCGCCGGCGCGGCCATCGCCAACGCCAGCGCCATGGGCAGCTTGAGTCTCGACGCGGGCGGAAAATCCGCCGATGACACCACGACCGGTGCCGTGAACAACGATCCGAACGCCAAGAACAAGGGCGCCAATACGGTCCCCTCTGCCGGCACTTCCGCGAGCCAGGGCGCATCGAAGTCCAGCGGTAAGGCGGGCAAGTCCGGCGGCGGCGTCGGAGTGGCCGCAGCCATCGGCGTGCTGTGGCTGCAAACTTCCAACTTGGCAACGATCGACGGAATGGTTACCGTCACGACCGACGGCATCGTCACCGTCATCGCCGACCGACCCGTCACCCTCATCGCCGGCGGCCCCGTGGCAGTGCGCGCGACGCAGCTGACCACGGCCGCGGCTCGAGGAATAGGCATCGCGTTGAATGCCACCAAGGCGTCGACGAACATCGCAGTCGGCGTCGGCTTCAACTACCTCGATATCGTCAACACCGCCGAGGTCGGCACCGGTTCCGCGATTACGGCGGTCGGCATCACCGTGGCAGCTACGACACCACGTGACGACGCCGATGCACTCACCCAGAACACCGTCATCGCATGGGGCTTTGCGGGAGCCGGCGGTCGAACCGGCCCGCAGGTCGCGGGATCGGTCGGCATCAACGTCGTGAAATACGAGACCGGCGCGCACGTCGGTGCCGGCGCAACGCTCAGCTCGGCTGGCAACCTGGTGGTTGATGCTGCCAACCCGATGGGCCTGCAGAACCTGGCCATCGCCGGTGCCCTCGGCGGCGTCGCCCTCGGCGCCGCCATCGCCATCAACATCGTGGATGCGACCACGACCGCGGTCATCGACTCCGCTTCCGCAACCCCCACCTCGCTTGACGCGACCGGCGCCACCGACGTGAGAGCCAGTGCCAGCCTGTCGCCGCTCGGCATCGACCTGACCCTGCTGGGCACGTCGATACTGTCAAACCTGGTCAACATCCCCGGCGTCGTGCTGATCCCGGCGCCCGACGGCCAGACGACCACTCCGGCCGTGTCATCGGTGGCGGTGTCCGGCGCCGCCGGCACCGGCGCCCTGGCCGCATCCGGTTCGTTCATCGTCGACGTGTGGAACCGCAGCACTGACGCCCATCTCGGCGATGGCACCCGGATCAACCAGGCTGTCGACACGCTTGCCGGGCAGAGTCTGACCGTCACCGCGGATGACGACACCCCGATTATCAACGTCGCCGGATCGCTGGGCCTCACCTCGGGGACCGCCGGCGTCGGCGTCGCGGTGATCGTCGACGTTACCGAGAAGGACGTGCGTGCCTACCTCGGCAAGAGCGTGACCGTGGCGACAGGCGGCGACATCACCGTCGCGGCCACGTCGAACGAACCGATCGTGGGTATCGCCGCTTCCGCTGGGGCAGCCGGCGAAGTCGGGGTCGCCGGGTCGATCATCGTGCTGGTGATGAACCAAGGCGACGACCAGCCCGGCACCTACGCCTTCATCGACGGCGACGAGGGACAGACATCCACGGTTCGCGCTGGCGGTGACCTGGCGGTCAGCGCGACGAACACCACCGACAAGATCGAGTTGTACGCCGGGGGAGTGGCGATGGGTGGTACGGCAGGGGCAGGCATCGCGTCCATCGCCCTGGTCCGGACCAGCACGGTGCAAGCGACCATCGGTTCGTTCGACGACGTCAGCTCGGCCGGAACCACCGGAGTGGCAGTGAACGCTGGGCAGGAGCTGAGCGTCATGCTCATTGCGGTCGGCGGTGGGGGCGGCGGAGACGCCGGAATTGCCGGATCCGCGACAGTACTCGTGCTCACCGACACCACGGCCGCGGGCATTGGAGACGACACTCTGGTGAATTGCCTCGGCGCCGAATGCGTCAACCCCGCCAGCGTGTCGACAACACCACAGTCCTCGGTCGCCGTCACTGCACACGACGCCACAGTCATCGTGGATGCGGCCGGCCAGCTTGCGATCGGCGGCACCGCGGGTGTCGGCGCCGGAGCTGACGTAGAGGTCATCAACAAGACCACGACGGCAGCCATCGGTGCGGACTCCCACGTGCAAGCCACGGGTGACGTTCTCGTCATCGCGACCTCCAGTGAGGCGATCACCTCGATCTCGGCGGGCGCCATCATCGGGGGCGACGTTGCCGTCGCCATCAATGCCGCGGTGCCGGTGATCGACATCACCACCACCGCCGGCATCGGTGCGCACACCACGGTGCTGGCCGGAGGCAACGTGATCGTCTCCGCGGACGAGAGCCTCACCTTGATGGTCGTGGCCGGCAACCTGTCTGTGTCCGGGTCGGCCTCGGTGGGCGCCGGTGCGGCAGTGCCCGTCGTGACCAAGACCACAAACGCGACGATCGGCGACGGAGCGCAGGTGACCGCGCTGTCGCAGTCGACCGGGACGAACACTGTTAACTCCGGCGAATTCATGATCAGCGCCACCAACCCCGGATTCGACCCCCGCGATGGACTGCTACCGCGCGCACCGGGAGATCCGGCGGTGATCGATCTCGGCTACCAAGCGAACTTCGCATCGGGCCAGCAAGTCATCTATGATGCCGCCGGCGGTGCCCCGATCGTCGGGCTGACCTCGGGCCAGAGCTACTACGTCATTCCGATTACTTCTTCCAGGATCATGCTGTCGCTGACCCCGCGCGCCCCACCGGTGTGCTCAAGCAACTGCGGCCCCGGCCTGGTCGCCATCACCGGCCTGTCGTTGCCGACAGGACTGATGGGCGAGAACCAGCGCTTCGTCCCGACCAACCAGCCAGGTGTCGTCAGCGACACCTCCCCGCGATTCAATCCCGCCACCGATGTCAGCAACAATGTCGTCGCTCTCCCCTATTCCATCAGCGGTCTGAGCACGGGCGACCAACTCCTGTACAGCACCGGCGGAGGAAGCCCAATCGGCGGCCTAGTCGACGGCCAGACCTACTACGTCACCGTGATCGGTACGGGCGCCTACGGCGCACAACTCATCCAGCTGTCCGAGACCAACGGCGGCTCCGTGCTCGTGCTGGACCCCGCACTCGCAACCGGGCGTTCGCACAGCCTGGTCCTCCCGGGCAGCATGCCCTCAGCGGACGCATCGGCGACCAGCCCGCAAACCGTTACCGCCCAGACTCAGACCGGTTTCACCGGCGTCGCAGTGACCGCGACCAACAGCGACAATGTCAGCGCGATCGGCATCAGCGGGGGAATCTCCGGTTCTGTCGCGGTCAACGTCAGTGGCACGGTTGCCGTGGTCACGGTGAAGACCACCGCCAGCATCGGTGCCGGCGCCCGCATCAACTGTGCCGCAGGCGACAGCGCCTGCAGCGCCATCGACCCGACCGCGGGCCCCGCCCAATCCGTCTTCGTCATCGCCGGCAACAGCTTCCGCCAGCTTGGCATCGCCGCCACGGTGGCTCTGTCAGGCGACGCGGCGATCGGCGCCGGGGTCGGGGTACGGGTAGTATCCCTCACCACCTCCGCCACCATCGGCGACGACGCGGTCGTGAACGCTCGCCACAACATCACCGTGAAGGCGAGCGGACAGGACGTGGTCATTTCCGCCGTGGCCGCCGCCGCCGGATCGCTCTACGCCGGCGTCGCTGGCGCCGTCACCGTGACCGTGCTCAACGTCACTACCGATGCGAGTACCGGCGATAAGGTCACGATGCGTGCCGGTGGCTCGATCGGGGTCTTGGCTACCGACGACACGTCCCTCATTCTGATCACGGCGAGCCTAGGCGCCGCGATCGTCGGCGTCGGAGCGAGCGTCGACGTGGCTGTGGTCACCAAGGCGACAACGGCCCACCTCGGTACCTGGAACACGATCGTCGTCCTGGGAGCGCCCGGGCTCAGCGTCGTCGCCGCATCCACCGAGGACGCGATCGGAGTCGCCTTCGGCCTCGGTGGTGGCATAGTGGGCGTCGCCGGCGTGGTCGGGGTGCACGTCTTCACCATCGTCACGCAGGCGTACCTCAATACGAAGACCACGGTGAATCGCGGTGACGGCGCGATCGTCGCCGGAGTTGCCTCCGGTCAGGGCGTCACGGTGTCAGCGACGGACTCCTTGCACGCGTTGACCATCGCCGGTGGTATCGGCGACGCCGGCGTCGCTGTGGCCGGCGGGGTGGACATCGGCGTCGCCAATGTCAGTGTGCAGGCGTACCTGGCCGACGACACGGATGTCTGGGCGAGCGGCACTGTGCTGGTAAGCGCATCGGCCGAGAAGCAACTTCACAGCATCGCGGTGAGCGTCGGTGACGGACTCGTCAGCGTCGCAGGAGCGGTCTCGGTGTGGGCGGTCGGCACTCAGCCAACGGATACCTACCAGCAGAACAACCAGGGCACTCAACGAGGAACCTGGGCGTCGGGCACGGCGTACCAAGCGGGAGATGTCGTCACCCACAACGGCAGCACCTACGCGGCACGGAAGAACAACACCGGTAACACTCCGTCTGAATCCGACACAGTGTACTGGTCGCTCTCCGACCAGCACCCTATGGCCGGTGAGAACGGCAGCGCCCAGGGCATGGGCGACACGGCCGCCTCGGGTGAAAACACCGGGGCAACCGTCGGCTGGGGCTCCATCCTGTCCGGCTCATCCAGCCCGACCTGGAAATCTGGCAACAGCTACACCATCGGCACGGTCGTTGTGTACAACGGAGTGCACTACCAGGCGCAGGCCCACATCACCGGATCGACTACCGCGCCTGATTCAGACACGACCAGCTGGCGGAACATCCAAGGACAGGCACGCTACCAGTCCGGCGGCGCCGACGCTGCCAATGAGGCCGTCGCAGGGGCCGACCCCGGCACAAGCGTCACGTCAGACCTCTTCACACGGACCAACCCTCCGGCGGGGACCTCCGCCGGCATCTATGGCAGCGTGCATTCGGGCGCCGACGTGCAGGTCGTCGCGCAGGACAGCGTGGATATTGTGACGGCTGCCGGGGTTGTTGCGGAAGGTTTTGGTGCCCTGGGCGCCGGCGTGTCGATACTAGTGCTCGGCCTGAAGACGGATGCGGGCATCTACGACGGCGCGTCAGTTAGCGCGGCAGACACCGTGGGAGTGCACGCGACCCTCGACGAGAGCGTTGACGGCGTCGCAGCCTCCGGAGCCGTGGGTGGCATCGTTATCGCCGGTCAGGTCGTCGTCATCGTCGACTCCAGCTCGCAACAAGCGCATATTGACGACGGCGCCTCGGTCCCGCAGGCCGGGAGCCTCATCGATGTGAGCGCCACCGCCACCCGTGCTGTGGCGGCGCGCGCCGTGGGTGTGGGCCTTGGAGTCGGCGCCGCGATCGGCGCGGCCGTTGCCGTTGTTGTCGTCAGCGGCGACACACTCGCCTCGATCGGGGATGTTGCCATCGGTGTTGGCGGGCCGATCGGTGGCATCAGCGTTTTGGCGAGCGATGTGTTCACCCCAACCGATCTCGCGGTTTCGGCCCAGGGCGGAATCGGCGACGCTCTCAGCGGGGCGGTCGCCGTCATTACGTACCGTGGCACAACGCGCGCGGAGTCGGGCGCCCACGGAGCTGTGCGGATCGGGGGCGACGTCACTGTCGCAGCGACAGGACACCATGCGAATGTCCACGCTGACACCGTCAATGTCGCGCTGAGTGCTGGCGTAGCGGGTGGCATTACCGTAGCCCTGGCGAGTGACGACCGGTCCACCGAGGCGGTCCTGCTTGAGGAAGGCAGCATCAACGTCGGCGGGGACGTCTCCGTGGAGGCCACGGCGTGGAACTCGGCGGAGGCCACAACCCCCGGAGTCCTGTTGGGAGGAGATGCGGCCCTCGTGCTCATGCTTGCGTTCGCCACGGTTTCGGGTCACACCACTGCCCAGGTCGACGGTGACGTCACCGGCTCGGACTCCGTGACGATAGCTGCGACGGCCGAGAACGTCGCGATCGCCACTGCGACCGCGGTGGGCGTCTCGCTCGATGGCGGTGCTGCGAGCGGGGCGTACGCCCAAGCGCACGTCACAGACGGCGCAGCAGTCGCATCCGGAGTGGGATCGGCCGCCGTGATCTCCAGCGGTGGTGCAATCGAGGTGACGGCCGGGGGACAGGGCCGAAACAACGTCGCAACAGCCACGGCCGATGGCGGCGCAGGCGGATTCTTCGGCGCGGGCACCATCATGATTTCCGACGCGCACGTTGCTGCGCCGGTCACGGCAACCTTCTCGGGGACCATCCCAGTCGGCTCTACGGGTGTCGGGGCCGCATCGCTTACCGTGGCGGCAGAAGGGTCCAACACCGCCACAGCCAACACCGTCGCAGTCTCCCTGGGTGGCGCGATGTCGGGAGCAGGAACGGGGTCTCTCGCCGAGATCGCCTCCACTGCGGACATCACAGCGCGGACCCTTGCAGGCAGCACGGCCGTTTCCGGCACGGTGAGCATTACCGCGGATGGTACGAACCGCGCGGTGGCGACGTCGAATGCCGGTTCGGGCTCACTCGGCCTGAGCATCGGTGTCACCGTGCCGACCGCGACCATCGCCGGCACGGTGACCGCCTCAGTGGGTGGCAACATCGCACACGCGTCTGCTGTACAGGTCGACGCGGTGGGCCATAACACGGCCAACGCCGAGGCCCTGGCAATCTCCCTCGGCCTCTTCTCCGGAACCGGGTCCTCCGCTGACGCAATCATCACCGCGGATGCCGATGTGACGGCGCAGGTGGCCGCAGCGGCGCATCTTGCGGTTCCGGGCGGAGCAGTCACCGTCTCGGTAAGCGGCACCAACAGCGCATCCGCGAAGTCTGACGGCGGAACCGGTGGTGGAATCTCTATTGCGGCGATGTTGCCGACCGCCACCGTGGCGGGTGGCGTCCTCGCCGAAGTGGACGGCATCCTGAGCGTAGGAAGTCTCACTGTGGAGGCGATCGGGCAGAACTCGGCGGAGGCGACCACCATCGTGGTGTCGATCGGCTTGGCGAGCGGCGCTGGGGCCACCGCCACCGCAGAGATCACCAGTGACGCCACGACAATCGCTCAGATCGGTGCGGCGGCGGAGATCACCGCAACGGACGCACTCGAGGTCAGCGCGAACGCCACGAACACTGCGAATGCTCAAGCGGCTGGTGGCAGCGGCGGCTCGGTGAGCGTCGGTGCGTTCTCCGCAGGGGCTACGGTCGCGGGGGCAGTCACAGCTGCGGTTGGCGGGACGATCGCAGCCGGTAGCCTGAACGTCGCATCAACCGGCGAAAATCACGCGAAAGCTGATGCGGTGTCGGCCAGCCTGGGTACCTACAGCGGTGCCGGCGCGGCTAGCTTCGCGCACATCACGGCAGATGCTGATGTCTCCGCCACTTCCTCGGGAGCTGACCTCGCGGTCTCCGGCGCGACAAACTTCAACTCTGCCGGCATCAACCTTGCCGAGGCCACGTCGGATGCCGGCAGCCTGGGCGTGGCGGGTATCGGTGTAACGATCCCAACGGCGAAGATCCAGGGGAGCGTGATCGCGTCGTTCCTCGGATCGGTCGTCGGCGGTGCCCTCACGGTGAGGGCGAACGGAACGAATACCGCAACGGCCAAATCGACCCCGGTTGCAGTGGGGATCCTCGCCGGCGGGGGAGCGAACTCCGACGCGGAAATCACGTCAGAGGCACAAGTAAAGGCGTCCGTGCAGAACGGATCGGTGCTCGACCTCGGCGATGCCGACCTGTCGATCGCTGCCACCATGAAGGACCGCGCGGATGCCGCGACTGACGGCGGCTCGGGCGGCGGCGTCAGCGTCAGCGCCTTGATCGCCTCGGCCAGCGACAACGGCGGCGCCTCCGCCAGCTTTGCAGGAACCCTGATTCAGGCCGGCAAGTTGTCCATCAGCGCGAGCGGAACCAACGTCGCCGCGGCCCACATCCTGGTCGTCAGTATTGGCCTCCTTGCCGGTGGGGCTGGCGCCGGCGCCCACGGCAGCGTCGGAGGCGACACCGTCGCCAGCATCGGCAGCGGTGCCCAGATCATCAGCCCGAACACCATCATCGAGATAGCGGCAACCCACGGTGGGGCCACCACCGTGGCGGCCAACGGGGGAGCCGGCGGTCTTATCGGCGTCGCAGTACTCGAGGCCGAGGGCACCACGGCGGGCAGCACGGATGCGCACGTGGCCGACGGAGTCACGATCGGCAGCACTCCCGCCGGCACTCCCGCCTCGCTCTCCGTCGCTGCAACCGATACGTCCACCGTCGCGGTGTCCTCGATCGCCGGGGCGGGCGGAGCGATCGAGGTCGGCGCCACCCGCGCCACCAGCACCGTCGCTCCCACCGTCCTGGCCTACATCGGTTCGACCGGCGACACCGCTTCCGCCACCCGGGTGAGTCTGGGCGGCAACCTGGCCGTGACCGCGACGTCGGTTCGAGCAGAAGCGGATGCGACGGCCAAGAGCTACGGTGGCGGCGGCCTCGATGTGGGCATCGCGGTAGCCACTGCCATCACCCGGCCCAGTGTCGATGCGCACCTCGGCCGCAACGTCACAGTGATCGCCGGCGGCGACGTGAGCGTCCACGCCGAGACTCAGGCATCCGGGGCCTCCTTGGGCGACACCTACCTGGCCGGTGGCTCCCACGCCGACGGCGGTACCACCACCAACGTCGCCAACGTGAGCAGCGGCAACGACACCCTGTATTTCCCCAGCCACGGGTTGAGCAACGGTGACACCGTCATCTACTTCGGCACCTCGGTGCCCGGCCTTACCAGCGGCCGTGTGTACACCGTCATCGCCACAGACCGAGACAGTGTGCAATTCGGTGACACATTCCGCACCGGCACCATCGATGCTGGAGATCTGTCAGGCACCGCAGGCGTTGACCCGAACCGCTCGGTGATCCGGTTCGCTTCCCCGCACAACTTCATCGACGGCGACACCGTCATTCTCGCTGGGGACGGCACCATCAACGGAACCGTTCAGAACGGTCAAAAACTATACGTCCGAGTCATCGACCTGACCACGATTCAGCTCTACACCAGTGCTGCAGCGGCGACCGTTGCAGCACTACAATTCACTCCGGACCACGTCAGCGGAAATACGATCAACCTGGCCAACAGCTTCACCGACGGCCAACGAGTGACCTACCGGGCGCCCGACGCCTTAGGTTTCCGGATGGCCGCGGTCGGAGTCAACCCTGATTGCTCCGACCAGGACAACTGCTACCAACCCGACGCCAGCCAGCACAACATTGTCGTCGGACCGGTCACCGGGCTCAGGGACGACGGCACGCCGATCCAAGTGTCGCACCGGCTCACCACCGGCCAGGCGGTCGTCTACCGCACCACGGGAAAACTGGTGGGCGGGCTGGCCAACGGCGGCACCTATTACGTCATCGTTGTAAACCAGTACGTCATCCAGCTCGCGGCAACGCGGTACGACACCACGGCGCACAGCTACGCATGCGGGACCGACACGTGCACCGACGAGCCGAAACCGATCGCCGTGGTGGCACCCGCCGACGACAGCGGAATCCAGCAGATCGTGCCCGCGCCGATCGGCGGGCTGACCGACGGATACACCTACCTCGTCGACAATCCGACCGTATCAAGCTTCACGCTGAACCACCTGGACGGCACATCCGTCACACTGAACACCAGCGTCACCGACGGCCCCGACGGGCGACAGACCACCGCTGCCGACATCTACGGAGCCCAGCGAATCTTCGCGACCGGCCTGGCCCTCCAAGGCTGCACCCTGGCCGATCCAAACCAGTGTCCGACCGACAGCATCCGAATCGACCTGGGAACACCCGTTCCGTTCCCCTTCAACGTGGCCCTCTACGGTCTCTACTCCTCGGCCACACCCGCCGCCGGACAGCCTTACACCTCATTGCGTCAGTTGTCCCCGCCGCCCGGAGACGGTGTTTCCGGTGCCTCAGCGGCCGGCGGCGGCGGTGGTGTCATCAGCGTGAAGATGCCAACGGCATCCCTGACCGATAGCGCCACTGTGCGGGCATTCACCGCGGCCAACATCACCGCCAGCGGTGATGTCACGATCACGTCGGCCGCCTCGACGAAGGATTCGGTTTCCACCGAGAACGGCTCAGGCGGATTCATCGCCGTCGGCGTCGTGAACTCCACGCTGACCGTCCACTCGGGCAGCACTGCCAGCGTCGGTTCGGGCGCCGCGATCACCGCGGGTGGCAACGTCGTCATCTCGGCCACCAGCAACCAGCGCACCAACGACTACGCGCATAGCGAAGGCGGCGGCTTCGCCGGCGGCTTCACCGCGGATGCCACGACAAACGCCATGGACGACACCGCCGCGGTGATCGGCTCCAGCGCACAGATCTCCGGCGACACCGTGCAGGTACTGGCCCGCTCCAGCGGCGACCACCGGATGTTCGCACACGCGACGATGTATGCGCTGTTCGGTGCGACTCATGTTGGCGGTGGCATCTTCGTGACCTCCAACGACACCGCCTTACTTGACGGAACGAGCGCTGACAGCGGCACGATCACCGGCCGCTACGGCGTGGATGTGCGCGCCCGCCACCTCGACCTGACCTATCACAACGACCACGACTCCAGCTGCTACTGCCTGGGTATCTCGCCAGATAGCTCCAGAACAGAGGTGACGCTGGGGAACAACGTCGCCGGCCACCAGGGCGTGACCGTGTACGCCGGTCCGCGACTGGTCCCGGGTATCAATGAAGCCCACAACGCACCCGCCTCGCCGCTGGTCTCCAACGGTGACGGCGCTCTGGCACTATACGTGCAAGCCGAAAACGGCAGCAACGTCGACACCGACGACACCACGGCCCACCGCAACATCGACTGGAACTCCGATGTCGTGGTGAACTCCGGGCCAGACCCCTATCTCGTCGTCAATCCTGACGGCACGATTGCCACAGCAATCAATGTCACAGTGAACGGCGTGCCGAACCCGGACCTGCACGCGCAGCTGACCGGCACGGTGACGGTCAGCGACATCGTGAACAACGACCGCGGCAGTATCTACATGACGTCTGATGGCGGCTCGATCACCGGCGGCAGCCCGGTAGGAACTCACTATTGGGGCACCTTCACCTTCCGGCAGAACTTTAACGGCGTCACCCTGATCAACGAATCAGCTCTGCCGATGATCGTGAACAACATCGATGTCATCAACCGACTGGGCGTCCCGAAGGTCACTCTGAACACGGCGCCGGGCAACAACGCGGTCTCGGCGACGTTCAGGCTCGTACAGAACGTCACGCCGACCCTCGTCGTGGTCGACAATACGAGCGCCTCGCTGCTGACCCTCAACGGCACGATCGAAAACCCGATCGGCGAAACGGACATCCTCAATGTCGGCGGATCCATCGTTTCGAGCACGGCCCGCGCCGGCATCACGGATGACGGCCGCTCCTCGCTGATCCGCACCAACATCCTGCACTTGGATGCCGCCGCCGGCAGCATCGGGTCCGCCGCCGACCGACTCAACGTCGACCTCGTGCAGTTCGCCGGCCACGTGCTGGAGATCACGGCCACGGCCGGTGTCGACGCCTACCTGGATCTGCTGACCTGGCTGCGCGACCCATCGATCGCGGACCCGGCAGTCTCCGGCAACCCGCCCTACGCGATTGCCATCGACCATCTGGTGGCCGGCAACGACCTCGACCTGCTGCTGCACGCCACGCTGTACGGCGCGGGGACCGCGGCGGTTCCGGGCGTACTGGTGGTCGTACCCTCCGAGCGCTTGAGCACTGCCTACTTCAACTTCTTCCGTCCGGACCAGAACTGCCCCGGCCAATCCGCTCGGGCCTGCGCCTTCGACGTCGGCGCGTTCGGCTCGAACCCACACCCGGTCGCGAGCACCTACGATTTCAGCCTGCTGGATGCCGGTTCGACGGGCGCGAACGGCAGCATCACCGTGGCGGCGGCAGACCCGACGCCGACCGCAACCAGGATCAACATCATCGGCCTGGTGCAGGTGCACCAGAACGGGAACGTCAACACCGATACCAACGGCTTCGTCACCCTCACCGAGAGCGACGCCGACAGCGTCGCCGTACACCTGCAGATTCAGAACACCCTGCTTCCTTCGACCGTCGGCTTCGCCAGCACCGTCGGCGCCATCGTTGCGGCCGGGCCGAACCGGGACTTGCGCGCCGGCCTCGTCCGATCCACTGACGATGATGTGACCTTGACCTCGCCGGCCTCCATCGTCGACGCACCGGTCGGCTCCACAATCCCACCGGCCACCGGTCACTCCCAGACCTCACCCACTCCCGAGGTGGTCGGCGTCAACATCACCCTGACCGCCGGCACCGAAGGAGCAGGAACCGTCGGCAGCGACAGCAACTTCCTGGAGATCGATTCTTCGATTGACCGTTTCGGTGTGCTGAACGCCCGCGCAGCCGGCGTCGTACGACTCACCGAAACCACCGGCAACCTGCACGTCGACACCGTCACCACCTGCTTCGGCACCACCTTGGCCACCTGCGCCGACGTGAGCCTGACCACCGATGCCGGTTCGATCCTGGACGGCCACAACCTCGGCGCCGGTGGCACCGCCATCAACGTCATCGGCAACACCATTGACCTGCTGGCGCTGGGCGGCAGCGTCGGCGCCTTCACCAACGCGGCCACCGGAGTCTTCACCGGCGACCTCAAGATCAACTCCGCGGCCGGCGCCGGCTACCAGAGTTCCTTCACGCTGGACTGGTTCCAGGCCTCCGCGAGCGACCGCGCGGTGACCGCGAACTATGGGATCTCCGCCCAGGCCGACCGGAGCATCTACCTCACCGAACTCGATGGACCGGCGAACGTTCTGCTCGCCAGAACCGTCGCCGGCGACGTGCGGATCACGACCACCGAGACCTCGGCCGAGGGCAACGACATCCGTCTCGGCCAGTCCGGCAGCACCCTGGTCGTCGAAAACGCCCCCCAGGACGTGCCGAACGGGGTGATCGAGTCCGGCAACGGCAACGTGCTGCTGCTGTCCGCCGATGACGTGATCACCGACCCGCACGGCCAAATCCTCGCCAGCACCACAGCGAGTGACCCGGGTACCGGTAACTCCGACCTTCTCGACCCGAACCAGCCCACCACGGCGACGGGCAACATCGACATCCACGGCGACTGGCACCCCGGCGTCACCGACGCCACGCCGAACGAAGGCACCGTCATCGTGCTGCGCGGGGAGATCACTCCCGGCGATGGCGGACTGGTTCGCGTGTTCGGCGATGCCGACGACGATCAGATCATCTTCGACCAAAGCCTGCTCGGCGGGCAAACGCGGGCCTATGGCTCCGCTGCACCGACCACCTACAAGGGCTTCGCACCGGCCGAAGACGGTGAGGACACTCTCGTCGTGTACCTGCTGCAGACCATGCCAGCCAGCTCGACACTGAGCCTCGACGGCCAAGCCGACACCGACCATTACATTGTGTGGACCCACGGCAGTGCACACGGCGACGCGCACTACGTCGTCAACGTTCTGGACAGCAGTGCACCGGCCGACGGAGTCGACACCCTCGCCATCTACGGAGCAGACAGCGCCGTGGGCGGAATCGACGCGGTCACGGGCGCGCCCTATTCCACCGATGACATCTTTTTGCTGCGGAGCGCGTCGTACCTCCCGGGCGAGAGTTCAGCCCGCCCGGATGTCTATGGCAGCGGCGCACCGGCCTACGTTGCGGTGTTGCATCCGGGGGCCGACCCGTCCGGCGCCGATCCGTTGACCGTCGCAGAGACCTCCGGCTACGCGGGCGTCTCCGAGCGAATCAACTACGACCGCGGCCTGAACGGCATGCTCACGGTGCTCGGCCTCGGTGGCAACGATCACTTCGCCGTCGACGACAACGCCGCCACCACAACCCTCGATGGCGGGACCGGCAACGACACCTTCCAGGTCGGCCAGGTATTCGGCATGCGCCGCGACGCCGCCTATAGCGGACTGAGCGCATCCGACTACTTCCCGACCATCGCCACCACGCGCGGCTACCTTTCCAAGGGCACGAGCGCACCACTGGTCGCCCAGGGTGGCAGCGGCGACGATACGTTCACCGTTTACTCCAACCACGCACCCCTGCGTCTGGAGGGCGACGCCGGCAACGACCTCTTCGTCGTGCAGGCATTCGCGCTCGCGCAAACCCACGCCGACGGCACCCTCGTCATGGGCCCGTTGTTCACCGGCCCGGTCGTCATCGACAGCACGGCCGGCACGATCGCCCGCATCGACGCCGGTGGCAGCTTCCTCGCCGACGGCTTCGCGGTTGGCCAGACCCTGGTGATCCAGGGTGCTGGGACAGGCAACGACAACGACGCCGCCCACGCGTACATCATCAGCGCCGTCTCCGCGATGGCCATCACACTCGCGACGGGCCTGACTACGACGGCACCGCTGCAGCAGAGTGGCTCGTTCACCGCATCCTTGAGCAGCGGACCGCTGACCCGCGCAGAGCTCGTCATCGCCGCGGGTGCGATCGCCGGAACCAGCATCATCACCCGGGCGACCGGGAGCTTCCTCACCGAGGGCTATCTCGCGGGCCAGGTCATCGGGCTGGTCGGAACCGGGGCCAACGACAACCTCGCCGGTTGCGTCGAGACCGCTGTTCAGCCTTGCCTGCCCTACCTGATAACCGCGGTCACCGCCTCGACGCTGACCGTTTCGAGCATCCTCGTCTCCGGTACCTTTGCCGGCGCGACGGTCAGCGGCGTGCTGCCCAGTCCGACCCTCACCTCCGGGTTCAGCACCGCGGCGCAGACCGACGTCCGCAGCGGCGGCGGCAACGATCAGGTGCAGTACAACATCAACGCCCCTGTGTCTGTCGACGGCGGATCCGGTTTCAACAAGCTCGCCGTCCTCGGCACCGAGTTCGCCGACCACATCGTGGTGACCGCCGGAGCCATCTACGGCGCCGGACTGGCGGTCACGTTCCGCGCCGTGCAGGTCGTCGAAGTGGATGCCCTGCAGGGCGACGACACGATCGACGTCCTGTCCACCGCGCTCGGCGTGGCAACCCGGGTTCTGGGCGGCCTCGGCAGCGACATCATCAACGTCGCGGGCGACGTCGTCGGCGATGTGGTCAGCCGCGATGTGAGCGGCAGCCACTCCACGATCAACCAGCTGGTCACCTCCAGCGATTCGAACTACAACAACATCGTCACCGCCGGCATCGACGTGTCGGTGGCCCGGCCGACCCAGGGCGCCGTCATCATCGCGGAGACCGGCGGCTTCACCGACGTGCGTCGCCTGAGTAACGACTCCTCGATCGGGAGCGTCGACTCGTACTCCGTCTCGCTCGCCTCCGCGCCCACCTCCGACGTGTGGATCACGGTATCGGCGACACTCAGTCCCGCGGAATCACGCCCCGGAGCCGACACCGTCTATCTCTGCACCGGATCGGCGGCGGAGTGCTCGTCAGCGGACAATTACTTCCGCACCGTCTATGTCGACGGCGTGCCGCAGTACGAAGGCCTCGGCGGCTCCGGGGTCGCCAACCGTGCGCTCGTCCTGCACTTCACCGCCGCGAACTGGAACTCACCGCAGGCCGTCTGGATCGCCGCGGCCAACGATCTGACACCGCAGGGCGACATCGTCGTGACCGTCGCTCACTCCGTGATCAGCGCCGACCGGGCCTTCGGCGGCGCGGTGGTGCGCAACGTCGAGACCATGGTTCACGACAACCTCACCCCCGGAGTCGTGATTGTGCAGCGTGACTCGTCCGGCAGCCCCGACACAGCTACCACGGTGATCGAAGGCACTGTGACCACCCAGCTCACCGATACCTTCACGGTCGCGCTGCCGGGCGCCCCCGCCGGCACCGTCAGCTACATCATCACGCCGACGGATGCGCGCGTGCTGCTCTCCAGCGCGGACACCAGATTCTCCCTCGGCGCCGTGATAAGCGGCATCCAGACCTATCGAATCGCCTTCGACGCCGCCGATTGGAACAGCCCGGTCACCGTCACCGCCCGGGCGGTCGACGACTTCCAGCGCGAGGACGCCGGCTACACGACCCTGCGGTTCACCGCGACCACAGACACCGGCGCCGGCCGGGACACCGGATACGACAGCGTCACCGCGATGCTCGACATCATGGTGCTGGACGACGAAACCCCAGGTGTCTATTCCACACAAACGGGCGGCACCACGGTGGTCAGTGTGCCGAGCGGATCCACTCCGGGGATCACTGACACTTTCACTGTCCGGCTGCTGGCGGCGCCGACCGCCACGGTCACGGTGACGCTGATCGGCGACGGTCAGACCTCGATCACCCCGCCGGCCATCACCTTCGATCAGTCCAACTGGTGGATCCCGGTCACCGTGACCGTGTCGGCCAACGGCGACTACGTGCTCCCCGCCGGTCGCGCTGACCTGTTCACCTTCCCGAAGCAGCCGCACCTGCTCTCGGCCATCCGCGGACCGCTGCAGATCGACGGCGGTACCGCCGGCGAACACCACACTCTCGGTAGCGCGGTGCTCCTGCCCGGTGAGGTGAACACGCCGCCGTTCGGAATCGGCCAACAGCCGTCGGAGGCACGGCAGGTCGACGTGCTCAACGTCTTCGACGACGGCAGCCGCGCCGACCAGACCGGCGAGCTCAGGTCGACCGCTCTCACCGGGTTCGGCATGGGCCCCGCGGTCACCTTCGACGGCACCACTTCCTGGGGCGAACCGAGCGCATTCCCCGCCGGCATCAGCTACGGCACCATCTCGGTGGACGCGAACGGCAACTTCATCACGGATGCGTCGAAGACCACCATCGAGGTGCTGAACATCATGCTCGGCCAGGGCAACGACCGCCTGATCATTCGCAGCACGATGATCCCAGGGCCGGACCAGGCTGAGGACGACAAGCTACCGGCCGGCATCCCCTCGCTGCACGGCGGCCTCACCCTGGTGCAGGGCGGCGGCAACTCGCTCCTGACGGTCACAGGCTCGTTCACCCACACTGCCGACTGGGTGACTCGCAACGACGGACAGTCGTGGACTGAGGCCGGATTCGCGATTGGCCAGCGGATCAGCCTCCCGTGGCTGACCGCACTCGGCAGCGCCACGATCACCGGGTTCTCCGGCAGCAACGGCGAAACCATGCTGCTGCGCGAGAGCGCTGTACCCGGCGCGCCGGTGGTCTCGTCGGGTACCGTCTCGGTGTTCGATGCGACGTCACCGCAAACCGGCTTTGTCCGCATCGGCGGCGACCACATCTTCGTCCTTGACGGACCCGGCGTCGGCGCCGGGTCACCCGGCCCGAGCTCGCCGCTGGTGATCTTCGGTGACACCTCCCAGGACGGCATCTGGTACAGCGGCGACCCGGCTGCGCAGTCCGGTCACGTGTTCGGGCCGAAACCGACGATCGAGCCGGTGGGCAACGCGGCAAACTACGTCTTCCCGGTAGCCCAGTCGTTCCAGTACTCCGGCAATGACTTCATCGACGCCAGCGCCCTGCACTCAGGCCTCGGCAGCGCCGACCTCCCGTCCATCGGCGTCACCGTGTACGGCGGTGCGGGCAACGACACCATCCTTGGCAGCCAGGCCGGGGACATCCTCGCTGGCGGCTCCGGGAACGACCTCATCCTCGGGGGACGCGGACGCGACCTGATCTACGGCGATTCCGGCATCACCATCGACGTCATTACCCGGGTGCTCACGGTGCCGACGGTGGACATCAGCACGCTGCCGAACGCGGACAGCCTCGTCGCCGGCCACGACGTCCTCATCGGCGAAGGTCTGGACTCGGCACCCAGCACGGCGGCAGGCAACAGCGACGACCAGGACGTCATCTTCGGCGATCACGGCGTGGTCGTGCAAGACGTGCAGGATGCGCGCAGCTGGGCGCTGGACGAGTCCACCGGCACGTTCGTGTCGACGAGCGGCGTTCGGCTCCAGCGGTTGCAGACCACCACCGAGCTGATGTGGCTACAGAGCGTTGAGCAGCAGAACGGCGCCGGCGACACCCTCGAAGGGGACCTGGGCAACGACATCCTGATCGGCGGCGGCGGAAGCGACACCGTTTGGGGCAACAGCGGCAACGACCTTGCCTTCGGAGACTTCGGCCGGGTCGCCGGCATCCAGATCGGCGCTGCTCCGACCGACCCGACCCTCGCCAACCCCGGCTACCGGATCGAGGCCATCGGGCTGCCGTTCGACGTGCCGCTGAACGACCACACCTTCAGCTGGACCTCCCTGGACACCCAGCAGAGCGCTAACTGGGGCAACGACCTGATCAATGGCAACGCCGGCGCCGACATCCTGATCGGCGGTGCCGGGTCCGATCGGATCACGGCCGGAGCCGGCGACGACGACATCATCGGCGGCAACACCGGAGCCCCCATCGAACTTGCCGGCGGCACACTGCGCGCCAACACCGGCGGAGCCGGCGGCTACAACGCCCGCGCTGACTACCGGTCCGGCTCGATAGCGTTCGGCGACGGCTATGACGGCACCGGCGGCATCGACGGACCGCACAGCACCTGCACCGGTGCGGATGACTGCCGCTACGGGGATTACCTCGACGGCGGGACCGGCAACGACGCCATCGCCGGAGACAACGCCACCATCCTGCGCACCGGCTCAACCTACAGCCCACGGTTCCGGGTGCTGACGGCCACGAGCATCCTCGACACCGCCGACGGTTCGGCCAACGTCGCCGGAACAAACTACGACGGCTCGTCACTGCCGTGCGGTTGGATCGACCCCGGCGGACTCGTCCCCACGACATGCAGCGCGTACGGATTCCAACAAGACCCACGCGGTGCGCACGTGCGGTTCATCCAGCTCTTCGATCAAAGCTTCAGCCCGGATGCGACGACCTTCGCGGACAGCGACATCGCGGGCGGGGCCGGCGATGACGTGCTCTTCGGGCAGCTCGGCAACGACTGGGTACAGGGCGACGGTTCGGTCATCGATGATGAGGGCTTCGTCACGGTCGATGTGCAGACCCGCGACACGGTCACCGACCAGCGCCGGTCGGTGGAGGATTACGCGGGCCCGGGCACTGACGGCGACGACTACCTCGAGGGCAACGGCGGCGGTGACGTGCTCTACGGCGGACTGGGTCAGGACGACCTGGTCGGCGGCAGCTCCAGCATGTTCTCTCTGGTGATCGTCGATCAGCGCCCGGACGGCGACGACACCATCTACGGCGGTGCCGGAACACGGGTCGGGCTGAACGACTTCGGTGACCTCTCCGCCCAGGGCCACGCGCACGACGCCGACGTGATCGTGGCCGATAATGGCAACATCTACCGCCTCGTGGGTGCCGACGGCAGCACCACGCTCGACGCCAACCGACAAGCCAAAGCCGTGTTGTCATTCCTGACCTTCAACTACGACCGGTACAGCACCATCGAGACGGTCATCCCGCGTGCCTACAGCTACCTCGACTACACGATCGGGACCGCGGCCTCCTCCGACATCGGCGGTGCCGATCTCGTGCACGGCGAGGCCGGCGACGACGTGATCCTCGGACAGCTCGGCGGCGACGTGCTGGCCGGCGACGGCCAGGATGACACGATCATCGGCGGAACCGGAAACGACCGGGTCTACGGCGGCACCGGCGACGACCGGGTCCTGAGCGACGACGGCTACTTCACGACCAGCCGCAACGGACTGACCGAGCCGCTCTGGGATGTCGAGACAGCCAACGCCACCGACGTTCTGGAAGCCTTGCCCGGCCCGTACACGCAAGCAACCACCTTCCAGGCCGGCGACCTGTTCAACCAGGCGCGGTTGCTCGGTTACAACAGCGTCGACCCGGCGGTGGGCGGCTACGCCGACATCGTGTACGGCGGGCTCGGCAACGACTGGATCCACGGCGAGGGCGGCGATGACGCCATCTCCGGCGCTGCCGCGCTGCCGTTCTACTACAGGGACATCGCCCAGTCGGCGATCCTCGGCACCTGGGGCATCGACCCGACCGACCCGCTGCTGTACAACCCGTCGAGCACGAAGTTCGCGGACTACAACGCTGACGACCCGTGGGCCAAGATCTACGACTGCACGAGCGGGATCAAGGACATCGGAATCGACGGCAGCTGCGCGACAGGGGAGAAGGTCGACTTCTTCCTGAACTTCACCCCGTACGTGCTCGATGCGTCCGGCACCCCGATCACCGATACGCTGGGCAACCTGGTCAAGAGCGGCGACGGATGCGACATCGTCTACGGCGACAACGGCAACGACTGGCTGGTCGGCGGCACCGACACGAACTGGTTGTTCGGCGGTTTCGGCGACGATCTGCTGCAGTCCTCCCAGAACCTGGAGACCGATGGCGAGCGGAACCGGGTGCCCGAGGACGCCACCTGGGCCGCACCCACCTTCGCCTACGGCGGAGCGGGCCGCGACGTGCTGATCGCCGACACCGGCCAGGCGCGCATGTTCGACTGGACCGGCGAGTACAACAGCTTCATCGTGCCGTTCAGCCCGTTCGGCGGACCGGTTGTGAACCGCAGCCCCAACCCGCACATCCAGGCGTTCATCACCGCGCTGTCGATGGCGGGCGGCCAGGACACCACGTTCACTCCGAACGCACCATTGGATGAGACCGCGCTCAGCACCCCGGGTGACTCCTACTGGAACGACCAGCACGGCGGACCGCGCGACCCACAACCGGGGAACGTCCCCGGCGTGCAGATCGACTACCGCGGCCTGGTCGACCTGGGCTGTCACTGCAACGTCGATCCCACCATCGCCGTCACGGGTGCGGTCAACGCCGTCGCCCCACTGGAGCCCACCGACATCGAAGATGCCCAGGTCGCGACAGGGCCCATCCTGCCGGTCGGCACCCCACTGGTGCTGACCTACCTGGTCACCGATCCGGGAACCGTGCCGCTCCAGCTGTTGTCCATCACCGATGACAACGCCACTGCCGCGGACACATCGGATGACTTCCACCCGACTTACGTCTCCGGGGACACGAACGGCGATTTGCTCGTCGGCCCTGGCGAAGTGTGGCTGTTCACCGCCGTGGGCGTCCGGGGCGCTCCGCAGGTCGTGCTGTCCGGCGGTCACCAGCACGTGGTCACCGTGATCGGCTATGACCGGGCCGGCCGACTGCAGCTCACTGACAGCGATCCCACCAACTACACCGGCACTCTTCCCACTGTGCAGATCTTCAAGGACCTCAACTCCGGTCTGGCGCTACGGCCGACGCTCGCCCAGCAGGCGGACAGCCAGGCCACTGCCCCCCACCTCGGCATCGGAAGCTCCCTCGTGTGGACCTACCGGGTCATCACCAACTCCACCTCGCCGCTGACCGTGGTGGCCGTCGTCGACGACAACGGCACGACCGACACCGCGGATGACTGGTTCCCGCTGCCGGTGCTCGTCGCCTTCCGGGGTGCCCAGTACAACCTCGGCGACACCAACTTCGACCAGCTGCTGGAGCGCGGCGAAACCTGGCTGTACACCTCGGCCGGTGTAGCGGCCGCGCCTACGGCAGCCGTGCCGGGTTGGCAGCGCAA
The DNA here is from genome assembly GCF_039652555.1 of Parafrigoribacterium mesophilum. Lineage (NCBI taxonomy): Bacteria > Bacillati > Actinomycetota > Actinomycetes > Micrococcales > Microbacteriaceae > Parafrigoribacterium > Parafrigoribacterium mesophilum. The sequence continues at coordinate 522,038 of NZ_JBDJAF010000001.1, read as the reverse complement.
CATCGGCACCGTCACCGCCACCGACCGCGCCGGCAACGTTTCCGAAGCGACCAACCCGGCGTGGTACTTCGGCGACTCGGGGCTGGCCCTGGTCAAGGCGGTCAACGCGGCCGACCCGCAGCATCCGACGATCGCGGAAGATGCGAACGTCACCGGGCCGAGCGTTCCGACCGGCTCCAGCGTCGTGTTCAGCTATCTGGTGTCCAACTCCAGCGGCAGCCCGATGACGATCACCGACCTGGTCGACGACAACGCGACGACCGCCACCGACGACGATGTGCCGTTCTCGGCGATGTCCGCGCTGCTCGGCGCCGACCGGTTGCACAACATCGGCGACCTCAACCGCAACGGCGTCGTCGACCCCGGCGAGACCTGGGCGTTCCAGTGGGCCACCACCGCACAGCTGGGTGGCCCGCACACCAACACGGCAACGGTCAGCGTCACCACCGCGAGCGGGCAGGTCCTCACCGCCGTCGACACCGCGCAGTACACCGGTCTGGGTGCCCGAGTCACGCTACAGACCGCGGTCAACGCTGCCGATCCGCTGCATCCCACACCGACAGAGGACGCCGACGACCCCACCGGGCCGTACCTGTCCGCCGGATCGGCCGTGACCTTCACCTACCTGGTCACCAACGACGGCGCTGTGCCGCTGACCACCGTGGTCGTCACCGATGATCACGGCACCGCGACGCCGGCGGACGATTTCCTCCCTCGGCCCGTGTTGCGAGCCGACGGCAGCAACGTCGGCGACGCGAATGGCGACGGGGTGCTTGACATCGGCGAAACTTGGCTGTTCAGCTCGCTGGCAGCGGTAACTCCAGGCCTCGCCGCGGTCACCGGACTTTACCTGGACGGCTCCTCGGTCATGGCTTCTCCGGTTTCGGGCCCGGCAGTCTCGGCGACCGATCCGACCTATTACACGGGCGTGCCTGCCGGAGGCGTCCTGATCCGCAAGGCCGTGGATGCTGCCGACCCGTTGCATCCGACGACGGCCGAGGATGCGAACGATCCCGCCAACCCGTATTACGTAACCGTAGGTGGCCCAGCAGTCTTCACCTACCTGGTCAGCAGCCCCAACGGGTTGTCGATCCTCGGTAGCGCGATCGCGGTGACCGACGACAACGGCACGTCCGACCGAGGTGACGACTTCCAGCCGGACGCCGTGATGACGGTTTACCACAAGGTCTCCTACAACATCGGCGACAGCAACTACAACGAAAGCCTCGACGGCAGCGAGATCTGGCTGTACACCTCGTCCGGAATCATCCCCGGAACGGCGGCCGCGGGACTCCATGGCAACGTCGGCACGGTCCTCACGGTGGTCGGCGGGGTCACCTACGCTTCGAGCGACTCCGCCTGGTATCTCGGTGTTGTCCCAGTGATCAACGTTGCGAAGGCCACCAACGCCGCGGACCCGCTCCATCCGACCGTGCTTGAGGACGGCAACGACACCGCGCACCAGCTCATCCTGGCGATCGGAACTCCGGTTACCTGGACCTACCTGGTCACCAACCCTGGTGCCGTCGCTGTGCGGGTCACGACGGTCACTGACGATGCGGGAACGACCGATACCGCCGACGACTTCCACCCGAAGTACCTGTCGGGCGACGCCAACGGCAACAGCCTGGTTGACCCCGGTGAGATCTGGCTCTACAGCTCGGCCGGAGTCGTCAGCTACAACACGGTGGGCGGACAGTACTCCAACACCGTCGGTATCGCCGTCACCGAGCCGCGCACCGGGGCGCAGGCAGAGGCCTCCGACCTCAGCAACCACTACGCTGCCACCAGTTCGATCACGATCCGCAAGGCGGTGAACGCGCTCGACCCGTGGAACCCCACAGTGCGCGAGGACGCGAACACCTCCGGGCCGGTTCTGCTCGTCGGGACCGCCGCCACCTGGACGTACCTCGTGACCAACACCGGCACCGTGCCCCTGCACCTCATCGGCCTGACGGACGACGCGGGCACCGGTGAAATCTATGGGGGCTTCTCGGTCGATGAGCAGTGCTCCGGAACTGTGGATGTCAACGACAACGGCTTCCTCGACCCGGGGGAGACTTGGTGCTTCATCGCCGCCGGCATCGTCACCGCAGGCCCGTATCGCAACACAGCCACGGTCATCGCCAGCGTGCCGGGGCAGCCGGTGCCTCAGGTGAGCGCTTCCGACGTCGCCAACCTGACCGGCACGGCTGCGGGCATCGTCGTCCACAAGTATGTCAACGGTGTGGCGGCCGAGACTGCGGATGCTGCCGTCCGGCTTGCCGCCGGAACCACGGCGACGTTCACCTACCAGGTTGCGTCGACCACCTCGGCGCCGCTGGCCGGCATCGTCATCACCGACGACAACGGAACGCCGGACGATCTCACCGATGACATCGTGCCGACCTACCGCTCCGGAGATATCGACAGCGACGGTGTACTCGACCCCGGTGAGGTCTGGTGGTTCGATGCGCCGCACCTGGTGCCGGTCGGCGACTACAACAATGTGGTCAGGGTCAGTGGTGACCTGACGGTCAGCACCGGCACCGTGACGGTGTGGGACGACGACATCAACTACTCGTTTGGAGTGCTGGCGGACATCACCGTGGTCAAGGCCGTCAACGCCCTCGACCCGTGGCATCCGTCCACCATCGAGGATGCGAACGGCGCCTCAGTCAAAGAGTTGCTGGCGGGAACGACCGCGGTTTGGACGTACCTGGTGACCAACAGCGGCAACGCGTCGCTGGATTCCCCGAGCTTGCGGGATGACAACGGCACGCCCGATACCGCGGATGACTTCACCCCCGAGCCGGTGTTCAGCACCTGGCAGGGCGCTGCATACAACTCCGGAGATGCCAACCACAACGCCCGTTTGGACGTGGGGGAGACCTGGTTGTTCCGGGCGACCACCACCGTGCGCCTGGGTGGGTACCGCAACACCGCCACAGCTAGTGCCCTCGAGCCGGTCACCGGCCAGGTCGCGACCGGCAGCGACATCGCCGGCTACTACGGTAACGCCCGCGGTGAGGGCCTGACCCCGGGCTACTGGAAGAACCACACCACGCTCTGGCCGGCGCAGTCCGACGGCACGCCGATCTACTCGCCGGACCAACTGCTCAGCTCGGTGTTTACCGGAGTGCCAGCGGCGATGGCCGACCAGACGCTGCTCGACGCGTTGAGCGCGGGTGGTGGCGGGGTGATCGCCCTGTTCCGGGCCGCCGTCGCGGGCCTGCTCGCGACGACCAGCCAATACATTTCCTACCCGCAGAGTTCCACCTGGTTGATCGCCGCCGTGAACCAAGCCCTCAACTCCGGCGATGCGGCCCAGATCTCGAGCCTGATGAAGACGCTCGACGGCTGGAACAACTACGAGGCCGACCTGACTCCGAACGTCGTCGCAACTCCGTAGAGCCATGCCGTCTACTGTTCCATTGGCGGTGGCTCCCGCGACGTAGCATCAAGCGTGGGTACTTTCGCGACACTCTCTCAACTCGGCCGCTGTTGGTGAGGGACGAGTTCCCCGCGGGCGCAGACGACCTCGCCGCGCTCCTGGAGCGCGCCAGTGCGGATGCGGAGCGGTGGCAGGCACACCGGCTCGATCCAGAGGTGCTCGGCGCCGCTCGGCGCCGCCGGCGTCGGCGGCGGATTATTGGCGGCGCTGTCGCCTTCGTGATCGTTGCCGGGATCGGCGCCTATGTGCCGACGACACTGATGGCGCCGGTGGATGCTGCAACAGCGAGTGTAGAACTGCCGGAGGTGGCACAGCCGGTCGCCGCCGTGCTGTCGCTCCCGCAGGTCGGTGCCAGCGCCATCAGTATCTCCGGCGCAAAAGAGTTCACCAGCACCGCCGGAACCAACGGCATCCTCGCCGCTAGCGGCGGCCCGGGGCCGCGCCCGATCGCGAGCATCAGCAAGCTGATCACGGCCCTGGTCGTGCTCGACGCCAAACCGCTCGGCGCCACTGAGAACGGTCCCAGCATCACCTTCAGCAAAACCGACGCTGACCTTTACGACAAGTACTACGTGCTGCAGGCCACCGAGCAACCGATGAAAGCCGGCAGCACCTTGTCGGAACGGGATGCTCTGAAGCTCATGCTCGTGGTCTCGGCCTCCAACTACGCGGAGGCGGTGACGGACTGGGCGTTCGGCTCTCAGGCCGGGTTCCGTCGAGCTGTGAAATCGTGGTTGAGCGTGCACGATCTCACCGGCACCACGGTCGTCGAACCGACCGGGATCGACTCCCGGAATGTGAGCACGCCGGCGAACCTGCTCACTCTGGGAAAGATGGCGCTCGCCACCCCATTGATCGCCGCGATTGTGGCGTCGAAAAACCTCGACGTGCCCGGCTTCGACGCGTTGCCGAATACCAACCGGCTCCTCGGCGTCGATGGTGTCACCGGCATCAAGACCGGAACGCTGGATGCCGCTGGCGCCTGTCTGCTGTTCTCCGCCACCGTCGAGGTGGGACTGGCCAAGCCGATCACCGTGCTCGGCGTGATTCTCGGCGGCACGGACCACAACGCCGTCAACGACGCGGCACGCGCGCTTCTACGCAGCATCAAGGCCGGCTTCCATAGAGTGCCGCTGCTCACGCAACACCAGAAGCTGGGCACCTACACCACGGCGTGGGGCGACACCGCCGCTGTCGTCGCCGCGGACGGCGCATCCGTCCTCACCTGGTCTGATCTGCCGATCACCGACACGCTCACGACCAAGCGAGTCACCACTGCCAGGCGCGGGTCCGGGGTGGGCACGGCGACGTTCGTCGCCGGAAGGCGCACGGTCACGGTACCGCTCGTGCTCGACGGCGCGCTCAACGGCCCGGATGCCTGGTGGCGGCTGACCCATCCGGCGGAACTGCTGACGAAGTAACTGCACCGGGAATCAGCGTCGCTTGAACCCCTTCGTGCAGGTCTCGTCGGCCGCGGTCTGCCCGGTCACCGTCGGCCCGAGGGTCACCGCCGCCGGGGTCGAAGGGCTCGGGCTGGCAGATATCCCACCGGATGGTGACGCGGAGGGAACATTCGACGGAGTGGGGGAGGCGCTCGGGGCGTTCGGGTCCAGCACCGCGGCTTCGCCCAGTTTCCCCGTCAATTGCACGGGTTGGTCGGTGCGCAGGGCCAGGTTGACCGCATCCGCATTGAGGGGGTCGGGGATCACCCGATTCGGATCCCGGGGATTGGGCACTGTCGGGTACTGCACGAAGACCAGGTGGTTCAGATCGATCGACTTCAAGGCGAGCCCGATCTTCACCAGCGTGGTCGGATCGGTGAGGGTGTCGGAGAACTGCATGTTCGACACCGCGGCCTTGGCCAGCGGATATAGCGCCAGCGGATTGCCGAGCACTCCGGCCGACTTCACCTTGCGCACCAGCGCGGAGAGGAACACCTGCTGGTTGCTGATGCGGCCCAGATCGCTGCCGTCTCCGACTCCGTGTCTGCTGCGCAGGAACGATAGTGCTTCGGCACCCTCGAGTGTCTGAGGTCCGGCAGCAAGGTTCAGCGGGGGAATGGTGTACCGCTCCACCACCGGGGTGGCCAGACACACGGTCACCCCGCCGATGGCGTTCGACATCGCGGTCACCCCCTCCAGGGTGATTTTCGCGGCGAACGGGATGTGCATACCGGTGAGAGTCTCGACGGTGCGGACGGTGCAGGAGAGATCACCGCGTTCGAGAGTGGTGTTCATCATCGCCGCCCTCGTAGCCGGCACCGTCTTCCCGTCGGGTGCCGTGCAGCTGGGGATCGGGATCACCATGTCCCGCGGGAACGACACCACCGTCGCATCGCTGTGGTCCGCGGAGATGTGCAGCAGCATGGTTACGTCGTTCTTTCCGACGCCGGAACTACCAGCTAGTTCGTCCTTGGTCTCGAAGGCTCCACCTTGCCCGGTGCGGGTGTCGGTCCCGGCGAGCAATAGATTGACCTCCCCGTCGATGGCCGTGACCTGGTCTCCGGTGGCCCCGGCCGCCCCCGGGACGTGCTCGAGGTGAATTCCCGGCTTTCCAGATCTGGCGATGTCCCAGGCGGCAATGGCAACCACCGACGCGCCGCCCACGCCGGCAACGGCGACGATCGCGACAATGATCTTCGCCACGGTTGCCCACGGCCGTTTGCTTTTCAGCTGACCATGCCTGACCGGTTCGGCGGGCGCGCGGCGCGGTGATCGGGTAGACCTGTGGGAACTCACGCCGGGTCACCTCTCGTGGGGCACATGAATCAGCGCGCGGAACAGTCGTAGCGTGCGCACCCTCTCACGCTAGCGACCATTGCTGGATTTTTGTCGCAGGTGTGACAGTCGATGCGAGGTCGTTAAGGCTGATCGAGTGGGAACCTGGTCATATGGAAAATTCGTGGGACGCGGCGAACATCGTCGACTGGCGGCTTCGGGTGTTCGAGCTCTACGCGCAGGTGCGCGAACTCAGCGCCGATGACCCGGCCGCCGCCCACTCCCTCTGGCGGGACGGGCGCGATGAGCTATTCGCCACGCATCCGTCGTCACCGTTGCTGCCGGAGCACCGTGCCACCTTCACCGGCCTGACGGTGGCGGATTACGATCCGGCCTGGCGGTTCGACGCGGTGGTGGAGCCGGCACAACAACCGCAGCGGCTCGAGGTGGAGACCGGCACCGACGGTGTGGTGCCGTTCGACCTCCTCGGCACGGTGCGCCTTCGCGGCATCGGCTCGCTCGACGTGTGGCGCCTGGCCGGTTACGCCGGCGGCATCTTCCTTCCGGTGCGCGATGGGCTGGCCGGACGACCGGGCGGAACGTATGGCGGCGGACGCTACCTGCTCGACACCATCAAAGGTGCCTACCTCGGGCCGGGTGCAGCAGCCGGTGATTTCGCGGCGATCAGCCTCGTCCTCGACTTCAATTTCGCCTACAACCCGTCCTGCGCCTACGACCCCGCGTGGGCGTGTCCGCTGCCGCAAGCCGGCAACCGGCTCACCACGGCAGTGCCGGTGGGCGAATTGTCGTTCGGGGCAGGCTACTAGGCCGCAGTGCGGCAGCTGGGGAGCCGACGTAGCATCGAATTACACCGCTTCCCGTACACTCCGAACAGAAAGAACCACGACAGTGTCAATCGAACAACGCATTTCCGTCCACGAAATCGACCCCGAGGCTTACAAGCCGATGTATGCCATGGAGAAATACATCCATGCCGGAACCCTCGGCGAAGCGCTGCTGGCGCTCGTGAAGATCCGCGCCTCGCAGATCAACGGATGCGCGTTCTGCTTGGACATGCACGGACGTGAGGCACGCGCCGCCGGTGTCGACAACCGACGAATTGACGTGCTCGCCGGTTGGGAAGAGGCGCCGGAGCTCTACTCCGAGCGGGAACGCGCCGCCATCGCCCTCACGGAGGAAGTCACGCTCATCGGCAACGGCGGGGTGTCTGACCTCGTCTGGGGGCGCGTCACCGCCGCCTTCGAGGAGAAGGAAGTCGTGCAATTGCTGATGGCCATTGCGGCCATCAACGTGTGGAACCGTCTTGCGGTCAGCACCCACCAGAGTCTTCCAGCAGAAGTCAACTAAGTCGTCGCGCCTGGGCTGGTCCTACCCGATTGGGTAGCGAGGGGCTCGGCGCGGTGGCGGTGGTGGCACCACCTTGGCAGCGGTGACCTGTGCCAGTTCAAGCGCGACTGTGCCGCGTCTGGTCTCTACCACGCACTCGGTGTCGGTGCGCGCGCGCAGATAACCGACCGCGTCGGTGAAGCCGCCGTCGATCCGCGTGCGCACCGTCATCCTGGTGCCAAGCGGCACCGTCGCGATGAGGCGCACCGGCTCCGCAGCTGCCCGCTGTGAATGAGGTCCTGCTGGAGGTACGGCATCCGTCATACCGCCAGCCTATGGCTGCCGCTGGAGGGGGCGGCCCGGCGGCCGACCGTAAGGTTGTTCTATGCCCGCCTCCCTCTGCTACCCGGAACATCCGGGGGAGGCCTTCGACCCGGACCTCGCCTACGACACGTTCGTTGCCTGGGCGCTCGGCCGGGGAATCACGCTCTACCCGGCCCAGGACGAGGCGATCATCGAGATCGTCACCGGCGTGAACGTCATCCTGTCCACGCCGACAGGCACCGGCAAGTCCCTCGTCGCCGTGGCCGCGCACTTCACTGCGCTGGCGCAGGGTAAGCGCAGCTACTACACGGCACCGATCAAGGCGTTGGTGTCGGAGAAGTTCTTCGCCCTGGTCGACATCTTCGGCGCCGAGCGGGTCGGGATGGTCACCGGAGATTCGTCGGTGAACCCGGATGCGCCCATCATCTGCTGTACGGCGGAGATCTTGGCGAACGTGGCGTTGCGGCACGGTGAGCAGTCCGCCGTCGACCAGGTGGTGATGGACGAATTCCACTTCTACTCGGATCCGGAACGCGGCTGGGCCTGGCAGGTGCCGCTGCTCACCTTGCCGCGGGTGCAGTTCATCGTGATGTCGGCGACGCTGGGCGACATCCGCTGGCTGGCGGACGACCTCACGAACCGCACCGGGCGCGAAACCGCCGTCATCACCGGAGTCGATCGTCCGGTGCCGCTGAACTTCTCCTACGCAACGACCCCGGTGCACGAGACGGTCGAAGACCTGTTGGCGACCGGCCAGGCGCCGATTTACATCGTCCACTTCTCCCAGTTGGCCGCCCTGGAGCGCGCGCAGGCGATGACCAGCGTGAAAATCGTATCCCGCGAGCAGCGCGACGCGATCGCGGCCGAAATCGGCGCATTCCGCTTCACCACCAACTTCGGCAGAACCCTGTCGCGGCTGCTGCGCTCGGGCATCGGGGTGCACCATGCCGGGATGCTGCCTAAGTATCGGCGCCTGGTCGAACAGCTGGCGCAGCGCGGGCTGCTGCGGGTGATCTGCGGCACCGACACGCTCGGGGTGGGCATCAACGTGCCGATTCGCACGGTGCTGTTGACGGCGCTGACGAAGTTCGACGGCACCAGGATGCGCCAACTGAACGCACGGGAATTCCACCAGATCGCCGGACGCGCGGGACGGGCAGGCTTCGACACGGCCGGCACCGTTGTGGCGCAGGCGCCCGAGCACGAGGTGGAGAATCTGAAGTCGGTGGCCAAGGCCGGTGATGATGCGAAGAAGCGGCGGAAGATCGTGCGCAAGCATGCTCCGGAGGGTTTCGTCTCCTGGGGGGAGCCGAGCTTCAACCGGCTGGTCGCGGCCGAACCGGAAAAGCTCACCTCGAGCATGACCGTGAGCCACGCGATGCTGCTCAATGTCATCGCCCGCGGCGGCGACGGATTCACTCAGGTGCGCGAACTTCTCGAGAACAATCACGAGCCGCGGCACCGGCAGCTCGAACTGCTGCGTCAGGCGTTGGCCATGTACCGCACGCTGCGCACCGCGGGGATTGTAGAACAGACGACGGATGCCGAGGGGCGCACCCGCATCCGCCTCACCGTCGATTTGCAGCCGAACTTCGCCCTCAACCAGCCGCTGTCACCGTTCGCGCTCGCGGTGTTCGACTTGCTCGATCCTGAGGGCGCGGCTGGCGCCTCCAGTTATGCGCTGGATGTGGTCTCGGTGCTCGAGGCGACCCTCGACGACCCCAGGCCCGTGCTCTCCGCTCAGCAGTTCCGAGCACGCGGTGAAGCGGTCGCCGCTATGAAAGCTGAGGGCATCGAATACGACCAGCGGATGGAGCTGCTCGAGGAGGTGACCCACCCCAAGCCCCTGGCGGAACTGCTCGAGGCAGCCTTCGAGACCTACCGGGCTTCCCAACCCTGGGTGGGCGACTTCGAGCTCAGCCCGAAGTCGGTGGTGCGGGACATGTACGAGCGGGCGATGACCTTCAATGAGTACATCGGGTTCTACAAGTTGAACCGGTCGGAAGGACTGGTGCTGCGCTACCTATCCGATGCGTATCGGGCCGCTCGGCAGACCATCCCGGCGGAGGCGAAGAACGAGGAACTGCTGGATCTTATCGAATGGCTCGGTGAGCTCGTGCATCAGGTGGACTCGAGCCTGGTCGACGAGTGGGAGCAGCTGATCAACCCGACTGTGTTAGCCGGACCGGATGCGCCGGTGGTGCCGCCCGCTCCGCGTAGCGTGGTCTCCAACATCCGGGCGTTCCGCATTCTGGTGCGCAACGAACTGTTCCGCAGAGTCCAGCTCGCGGCGCTGGAAGACTACGAGACCCTCGGCGAGTTGGACGGACAGAGCGGCTTCGACGCCGACGCGTGGGCGGATGCCCTGCAGGACTACTTCCGCGAGCACGAGTGGATCGGCACCGATGCGGATGCCCGTAGTTCGGCGATGATCATGATGGACGAGGGTGCAACATCGTGGACGGTGCGGCAGATCTTCGCCGACCCGGCGGGTGATCACGACTGGGGCATCAGCGCCACGGTGGATCTCGCCGAATCCGTGGAAGCGGGGGTGGCCGTTGTGCAGGTCACTGCGGTCAATCGTCTCTGACCCCTCCGCTTCCTTTTCCGGTGATTGAGCCTCTCCCCGGTGATTGAGCATCTCCCCGGTGATTGAGCTTGTCGAAATCCCGTGAGTGACCCTCTGCCCGGTGATTGAGCTTGTCGAAATCGGGCGAGGTTCCTGTGGGGGTCTCGACGGGCTCGACCACCGGAGGAGTGCAAGCGTTGCGGCGGAGGTCAGGTGACCGTGACCTCGACGCTGTGCAAGCCGGTGGCACCGTCGGGCACCACGTCCGCGACGCGAGCCGTCTGCACGGCACCGTTGGCATCCGTTGCCCGCACGGTAATGGTGTGTCTTCCGGGGGTCGCCCGCCAGCGGTACACCCATTGCCGCCAGGTATCGGCCGACTCCACCGCGCCTAGTTCGGCGTCGCGGAACGGCCCGTCGTCCACCCGCACCTGCACGGCGGAAACTCCGACGTGCTGGCGCCAGGCCACACCGGCCACCGCTACTGTGCCCGCTTCCACCGTGGCACCCGCCGCGGGCACGTCGATTCGGGAAGACAGCTTGACCGGGCCGCGCGGGCTCCAGCCCTGGTGAGTCCAGTACGCGGTGTCCCGATCGAACCGTGTCACCTTCAACTTGGTCACCCACTTCGTCGCCGACACGTAGCCATACAGCCCGGGAACAACCATCCGCACCGGGTAGCCGTGCTCGAACGGCAGCGGTTCGCCGTTCATCCCCACCGCGAGGATGGCGTTTCGTTCATCGGTGAGGGCGGTCAGCGGCGTGCCTGCCGTGAAGCCGTCGCTACTGGTGGAGAGCACCATGTCGGTATCCGGCCGCGGACCGGCACGCTGCAGGAGCCTGCGGATCGGATAACCCAGCCAGGTGGCGGTGCCGATCAGGTTGCCGCCGACGTAGTTGGATACGCAGGCCAGGGTGGTTCGGCTTTCTTCCAGCGGAAGGGCGATGAGTTCGTGGAACGACAGCGTGAACGGATGATCGACCATCCCATCGATGGTCAGCGACCAGTCGTCTGGGTTCAGCTTGGGAACCTGCAAGGCGGTGTCGATACGGTAGAACGCCGCGTTCGGCGTGATGAACGGGGTGATGCCCGTCACGTTCAGTGGCGCCGGCAGCGGCGTCGCGTCCACAGCCGCACCCGGCAGGGTGAACAGCGCCCGCGCCTTGACGGCCACCTGTGAACCTGCGCCGAGCACGCGTCCCACCGCCAGGGCGAGAACTCCGGCACCGGCCGTCGCCGTGACCACGGTGAGGAATCCGCGGCGCGCCAGACCACCGGCCGGGCCTGGCGGCGTGTCGGGGTTCCGCAGTCGGCCCATCAACCAGGACAACACCAGGACAGACACCAGTGCGGCCACCGCCCCGGGCACGAAGGCGAGCACCCCGGCATCCGCGCGGGTGATCGCGGTGGTGGCGGCGACGGCCGCGAGCAGCACCAGTAGCACTCGCCCGAACGGCGGACGGCGTAACTCCAGGATGCCCGCGACGGCGGACAAGGCGGCGACCAGCACCGCGAGCGACGCGATCAGCACCGGCTTGTCCGCGTGTCCTAGAAGTGAGATCGCGAGCTCCTTGACCGCACCGGGCATGAAGTCGATGACGAAGGACCCGACCACAAACAGGGGACTGGAGGTACTGGCCACCAGCGCAGCCGCCAACTCGGCAACGCCGAGACCGGCGACGGCCGCGGCGATTCCGGATAGAGCGGCTCGCTCAAGAGTCGCCCGGGTCAGGCGCATCGCGCATCCATGATGTTCCAGCGTAGAAGTATTAGACGGAAAAATACCCAAGCGCACGATTTTCCTTTCCGGTGGCCCGCATAGAAAGAGTGAGAATGGCGGTATGACGAAACAACAACGCCTCGTGCTCGCGATTGCGATCCTCGGTTCCTTCGTGGCGTTCCTGGACGGGTCCGTAGTCAACGTGGCGCTGCCGGCCATCAGCCGAGAATTGGGCGGCGCACTGACCACTCAGCAGTGGGTGGTGGACGCCTACCTGATCACGCTCGGCAGTTTGATCCTCGTCGCCGGCTCGCTCTCCGACGTTTTCGGGCGGATCACCGTTCTCCGGTTCGGTCTTCTCGGTTTCGGCGTGACCTCGCTGCTGTGCGCGGTGGCGCCAGGACCCGAATTCCTGGTCATTTCCCGAGGACTGCAGGGTATTGCCGGCGCGCTGCTGGTGCCCAGCTCGCTCGCTCTCATCATGTCCAATTTCCGCGGAGTGGCGCAGGGCAAGGCGATCGGCTCCTGGACGGGCTGGACGAGCGTCGCCTTCCTGGTCGGACCGCTGATCGGCGGCGCCTTCGTCGACCTGGTCAGCTGGCGGCTCGTGTTCGCGATCAACGTGCTACCGATTGCCGTCACGATCTGGCTGTTAGTCATCCTGCGGCAGCACGACGTGCGCGAGAAGGGGGTGAGCGTGGATTACCTCGGCGCGGTGCTCGCCGTTATCGGAATCGGCGGACCGGTCTACGCACTGATCGAACAGGGTCACTACGGCTGGGCCAGCCCCGCCATCTACCTGCCGATGGTCATCGGCGTCCTCGCCTTCGCCGCGTTCCTGTGGCGCCAGCACGTCGCCGCGGCGCCGATGATGCCACTGGAGTTATTCCGCGTGCGCAACTTCGCGATGGGCAACCTCGCGACCACCGCTGTCTACGGCGCCCTGTCCCTCGGCGGATTCCTGGTCGTCATCTTCCTGCAGCAGGTGGCCGGGTACTCGGCCACCATGGCGGCGCTCGCGGTGCTGCCGCCCACCATCATCCTGATGGTGTTGTCGACCTTCTTCGGCACCCTGTCCGCGCGGTTCGGTCCACGACTGTTCATGACCGTCGGCCCGATCCTCGGCGGCGTCGGCTACGTGTTGATGCTCAGCATGACGGCCCAGGTGAACTACTGGACACAGCTGCTGCCCGGCATGCTGGCCTTCGGGCTCGGCCTCGCGATCACCGTGGCGCCGCTCACCTCGGCGATCCTCGGGGCGATCAGCGAACGCCAGGCCGGCATCGGCTCGGCCATCAACAACGCGGTCGCCCGGGTGGCCGGCCTCGTCGCGATCGCCATGCTGGGCATCATGACCGGGACCACCCTGGACGTCGCGGGATTCCACCGCGGCCTCATCGTCACCGCGGCACTGCTCATCCTTGGCGGCCTGATCTCCGCGGTCGGCATCCGCAACCCCGTCAAGCAGCCCAGGACCGCACCGGCAGCGGAGCCGGCAGCACCGGCCGCATAGCCGCCGCGGTCACCACGCGGTGACCGTTCAACCCAGCAAGCGAGAGCCCGAGGATGCCAGCGCGCCCACATCGATCAGCGCCGCGGCCATGATCAACCGGAACAAGAAGCGGCTCGGCGGCCGCGTCACCACGAGGACGATACCCAGCGCGGCGATCACCAGTGTCGCCAACAGCCCGACCCAGCGCAGGTCCACCCACCCGGCGTACTCGCCCCGGGCAGCTAGCCCCGGCCCGGCGGCGGCGAGCACCGCTGCCGCGACAAGCGCCAGAAAGGTGACCACCCCGCCCCACACTCTGCCGAGGACGTGCGGCAGGCCCCGCACGCCGGTGCGGCGGTCGTCGTCCAGGTCGGGGACAACGTTGGTGACATGGGCGGCTACCCCGAGCATCGCCCCCATACCCATCGCCCACCACGCGGCCATCGCCGGCTCGGGTAAGGCCAGCGTGACGATCAGGGGCAGGAGCCCAAAACTGACCACATACGGCAGCACCGACAGCGGCGTGCTCTTGAGACCGAGGTTGTAGGCCCACGCCGAGGCGATGAACACGGTGTGCGTGACGGTGGCCGTGAGTCCCAATGGCAGCGTCAACGTCACCGCCGCCGCCGCGCAATAGAACGCCCCGTTGCGCACCGCAGTCGCGCTGATCCAGCCCAGGGCGACCGGCTTGTCGGCCCGACCGACGGCGCGGTCTCTGGCCGCGTCGAGCCAATCGTTGGACAGGCCCACCGAGGCCTGGTTGCTCAGGAACGCCGCAGCGAGCAGGACAAGCCGGCCCGCGTCGAGTCCGACCGCCACTCCCAGTACCACGGCCACCGCCGTGACGATCAGGGTGGGGCCGGGGTGTGTGGCCAGCGCGAACGCCACCACCGGATGCGGCGCTCGCCTCGGCAGGGATGCGGGGTTCTGCGTGGTGTGCGGCACGGTGACAGATTAGCTGTCAGGGCAGCAGCAGCACCTTGCCGATGTGCGCGGAGGATTCCAGCCGTTCATGCGCCGCGCTCGCCTCGGCCAGCGGCATCCGGCTGTCGATCACCGGAACGATCTGGCCGGTGGCGACGAACGGCCAGGCCTGCTCCAGCGCGCTCGCCACGATGTCGGCCTTCTCGGACGACGGCCTGGCCCGCAACGTCGTTCCGTAAATGCTGGCCCACTTGCCCATGAGCGTTCGGATGTCGAGTTCTCCGGGTTCGCCGCTTTGATTCGCGATTTCCACCAGACGACCTCGGCGGGCCAGTGCGGCCAGATTGCGGGCCAGGTATCCGCCGCCGATCGGGTCCAGGATGACGTCGGCCCCGGCGCCGTCGGTCGCGGCGAGCACGCTCTCCACGAAGTCCTCACGCCGGTAGTTGATCAGGATGTCCGCGCCGAGCTGCTGGCAGAACTCCAGCTTCTCCCGCGTGCTCGCGGTCACCGCGACGCGCGCGCCGAACGCGCGCGCCAACTGGATCGCCATGGTGCCGATGCCGCTCGAACCGCCGTGGACCAGGAGGGTTTCGCCGGCCGTCAGCCTGGCCAGCTGGAACACGTTCGACCACACCGTCAGCAGAGCCTCCGGCAGCCCCGCCGCGTCCACCAGATCGACGGTGTCGGGAACGGGGAGCACCTGGGCCGCGGGAGCCACCGCCAGGGAGGCGTATCCGCCTCCGCCCAACAGGGCACACACCCGGTCGCCGACGGACCAGCTGCTCACCGATCGGCCGAGCGCTGCGACGGTGCCGGAGACCTCCAGACCCGGCCATTCCGGTGCCCCGGGAGGCGGGGGATAGCTCCCCTGGCGTTGACCGATGTCCGAGCGGTTCACCCCGGCGGCGGCCACCTCGATAAGCAACTCGCCATCGGCGGGCACCGGATCGGGCAGTTCGGCGAGGGTGAGCACTTCGGCGGATCCGAACCGTGGAATCGTGACAGCCAACATGTCTCAACGGTATGCCAGTCTTGCGGGCTAGATTGGAAAAATGCCGCCCGAATCGGATCCTCGTGCCCTCGTGTCCGTGCTCAGTGGCACCTGGTATCTCGGCGCGTCCAATCTGCCGGTCTGGCTCAGGGGCGATCGCAGGATGCCCACCATCAGTTATGAGCCGGTGCCAAAGCGCCCAGTGAGCCTGTTGCACTCCGTGGCCTACACCTCGTCCGGTGGCGAAACCACCAGGGTCAGCGCTGTCGCGACGTGGCACCGTGGTGTGTTCGTCGGCCGGGACCGGCGCCTGCACAAGCTATTCCCCAGCAAATGGTGGGTGGTCGGCGCCAGCGGTGATGAGGCGATCGTGGTCGTGCGATTCGCGAAGACCAGGGCGACTCAGGCCGGGATCAACGTGCTTGTGCGGCAGGGCCGAATAGTCCCCAACCTGCGCGGCGTCATCGGGCACCAGCACGAGAACTTCGGCCTCAGCCCCGAGGAATTCGCGCGGCTGTCCTGGTTCGACCTGACGGCACCCGCCACACGGCGTCGCCGCTGACACTCCGGTCAAGTATCGCCGGTGATGACTTCCCGGATTCGGCGCAGGTCCTCCATGAGCGAGCCGATCAGTATCCAGTGGTCCGGATGCGGGTTTTCGATCAGCAGGGGTGCCGTGAGCGCCGGAAGTTCGGCAGTAACCGGCGTACGGCTGGTTCCCGCGGCATCCGAGCGTTCGCGGGCCAGAAGGCGCAGATCGTGGCCTGCCCTGGACAGTTCGGTGGCGACGGATCGCACCACAGGGTCATCGCTCAACCCGGCGTCGTAATGGTCGCGGATAGCGCGGGCCACGCCGAGCACGCGCGTCACCAGGATTGACAATGCGGCCAGGAAGTCCTTGTCCTGCTCCAGAACGTCCCGGTGTTTCGCGCTGCGAGGGTTGAGCATCAGGCTGTCGCTCGCCTTGCTGATGTCGTTGCCTGCCGCGTCTTTCAGCCGCCGCAAATCGCGCGCATCGACGAGTATCGTCTCGAATACGTCGGCCTTCCGCCGAGAATGCAAACCATCGGCGAGGCGCTCCAGCGTCGTCGCGATGCCGTCGGCGAGTCGGGTGACCGAGTCGTGCGCCGGCGCCAACAGCACCGGCGGGACCACCACGACGTTGACGATGAGTCCGATAATGGCGCCGATCACCGTTTCCAGCACCCGGCTGGCCGCGTATCCGGGAGTCTGCGCTCCCATCGCCACGACGAGCATCGCGCTGATCGGAATCTGCACGCTCGATCCCGGCGTCAGCTGGAGCGCCCACGCCAGCAGCAACGACACCACGATGATCGCGAGGACGACCCACATGGCGTGGCCGAACAACTGTGTGGCTCCGCTGGCCAGAATCACACCGATGACCACGCCGAGGCTGCGCTCGATACCCTTCGCCAGCGAAAGGTTCACACTCGGCTGAACGACGAGGAGCGCCGCGATGGCGGCGAAGATCGGTATCGGCTGGTTCAGCAGCACCACGCAGAGCACCCAGGCGCCCACTGAGGCGAGCGACGTTTTGAGCACCTGAAGTAGCGGACTACGCGAGGAGGCACGCAAAGAACTGGTCAGTCGCATCGCACCAGGCTAGTCCGATGGCGCCGCCTGGCACTCTACCTGGTCGGCAGTTGGAACCCGTCCAAGTCGTCGGTGATCGGTAGCGGCGCGGCCGCCGGCGCAATACTGGCAGCATCGGAATTCGTCGCCGCGGTGGCCGCGGACACGTTCCCGAGCGACACGCTGATGAACAGCGCGACGGCGAGCACCAGTGCGGCGCCGACTGCGCTCACGCTCCCGGTGACGACCGTGAGCCTGGACGAGGTACGAAGCTGTCGTACGTAGACGGCAACGGCCACGAGCGCCAACGCCGCGACGATGATGGTCACCGAAAGTGGCATCGCAATCGTCTGGAGCACTGCGGAGTCAGCGGGTAAGGCAGCAGACATTGCGTGCCGTTCCTCTCGGGTAAGGAACACTCTCGTCGGGGTACGGGAGCTGAGGATCTGGCAAAGCTAGGGGGGGCAGGCACCAAATCCCAAGGAAAACTTAGCAGACCCCTGGTTTGGGGGTCAAGCTCGGCGGCCGTTTAGCTCGTCGCGGCCGGCTCGGTCTGCGCAGGAGGCAGCGGACCGCGCAGCCGCTGAGACGAGTCTGCGTTCGGATCGTGGGCGTAGGACAGGGCATCGGCTGCGCGCACGAGCGCGAGATGCGAGAACGCCTGCGGCGTGTTTCCCACCTGCCGCCGCCCCGCGACGTCGTATTCCTCGCTGAGCAGGCCGACGTCGTTGGCGAAGCCCACCAACCGGTCCATCAGCTCGTGGGCGTCGTCCAGACGTCCGCTGCGTGCATACTGCTCGGCGAGCCAGAACGAGCAGGCCAGGAACGGATGCTCGCCCGCCGGCAATCCGTCCACTCCGGATTCGCTGCGGTAGCGCAGCAACAGACCGTCGTGCAGCAGGTCCGCCTCGATCGCGGCAACGGTGCCGAGCATCCGTGGGTCCGTCGGCTTCAGATAGCCGATTTGAGCCAGTTGCAGCAGCGATGCGTCGACGCCGTGGCTTCCGTAGTACTGCGTATAGGTGCCACGGTCCTTGTCGAAGCCGTGTTCTTCAATCTCGTCGTGGATACGGTCGCGGATCTTGGTCCAACGCTCGAGAGGGCCATCCAACCCGTAGTCGGTGACGGCGCTGATCGCACAGTCGAACGCGGCCCAGAGCATGGCACGGGAGTGGGTGAAGTGGCGCTGCGGACCCCTGATCTCCCAGATTCCGTTGTCGGGGCGCTGCCAGTTCTTCTCGACGAAGCTCATCAAAGCCCGTTGCAGCGGCCAGGAGAATTCGGTCTCCTCGACGCCCAGTTCGCGGGCCGCCTGCAGTGCCACCATCACCTCGCCGAACACGTCGCCCTGGTATTGCTTGTATGCCGCATTGCCCACCCGCACCGGTGAGGCGCCGCGGTAGCCGGGCAGGGTGGTGAGCTCAAGTTCCATGAGCATCCGCTCGCCGGCCAGACCGTACATGATCTGCACATCGGCCGGGTCCCCGGCGATGGCCCGCAAGAGCCAGCCGCGCCACCCCTTCGCTGCTTCGGCGAAGCGGTGATTGAGCAGCACGTTGAGGGTCAGCGACGCGTCGCGCAACCAGACGTACCGGTAGTCCCAGTTGCGCATTCCGCCGAACTGTTCGGGCAGGCTGGTCGTCGCCGCGGCGGCAATCCCGCCGGTGTCCTCGTGAGTGAGCGCCCGCAGCACCAGCAGTGACCGGCGCACCTCGTCGTCGTAGTACGGCGACGTGACATACGAGGAGATCCAGTCCTGCCACCAGTCGACGGTGCGGGTGATGCCCGCCGAGACGTCCGGTGCGGGCGGCGGCTGCCGGTGCGACGGGTACCAGGTCATCGTGATGTCCACAGTCTCACCCGCGTGTACGGTGAAATGCGACACGTGCCGGTGACCGTCAGCGGTCAGTTTCGGACCGCGGATGATCACCGAATCCGGTCCGGCCACAGCAACGATCGCGAAGTTGTGCTCTTGGGGCACCTGACGGATCCACGGCAACGCCGCGGCATAGCCGAACCGGATGCGCAACTCTTGCGTCATATCCACCGAGCCGCTGACTCCGACGACGCGGCGCACCAGATCGGCACGTCGATCACCGAACGGCATCAAGTCGGTGACCTCGACTTCGCCGGTGTCGGTCACCCACCTGGTCACCAGCACAAACGTGTTCTCGATGTAACGCCGGCTGGTACTCACGACGCCGTGCTCGGGAGCCAGCAACCAGCGGCCGTGGTCCGTATCGCCGAGCAGAGCTCCGAAGGTAGACGCCGAGTCGAACCTGGGCAGGCACAACCAGTCAATGCTCCCGTCGCGCCCGACCATGGCACCGGTGTGGCAGTCGCCGATCAGCGCGTAATCCTCTATCTGCATCGCCATTCCCTCATTGTTACACCGGTACCCGGCAGTTGATCAGGCGCTGTGGGTGATCAGGCGCTGTGGGTGATCAGGCGCTGTGGGTGATCAGGCGCTGTGGGTGATTAAGCCGATGCGTGATTAAGCACTGTGCGGTCCCAGGCCGCCGAGTTACGCTGGGCCGATGAGTGAGAACATCACAACACTGGTCATCTTCGGCGCGCTGGGGGACCTCACGAAACGATTGCTTCTGCCGGGCCTCGGCCAACTGCTGGATCACGAGCGGCACGACGGCTTCCAGCTGATCGGCGTCGGCACACGCGAGTACTCGGACGACAAGTGGCGCGACGAGGTGAGAACCTCCTTCGCGTCGGCCGGGGCATCCGGGGCGGGTTCGGGGCGGGTGGCCGATGCCGCCCGGTACGTACAGGCGGATGTGACGAATCCGGACGACCTGAAGCGGGTCTTTGCTGCCTGCTCGGGAGTTCCGGCGTTCTACTTCGCGTTGCCGCCCGCGGTCACGATCGCCAGTTGTGCAGCCATGAAGAAGGTGACACTGCCAGAGCATTCCGTTTTCGGTATGGAGAAGCCGTTCGGCACCGATCTTCACAGCGCAACGCAGTTGAACCGCACGGTGGTCACCATGATCCCCGAGGACAGCGTGCACCGCGTCGACCACTTCCTCGGAAAATCCACCGTGCTCAACCTGCTCGGATTGCGATTCGCCAACCGGGTGTTCGAACAGGTCTGGAACCGCGACAACATCGCCAAGGTTGAAATCTTCTTCGACGAACAGCTCGCCCTGGAGGGCCGGGCCGGTTACTACGACAAGGCCGGCGCGCTCATCGACATGATTCAGAGCCACCTGTTGTTGGTGTTGGCGTTGGTGGCCATGGAAGCGCCGTCCAGTATCGACGCGGGCGACCTTCGGGGATCGATGGCGCAGGCGCTGCGAGCCACCCGGATCTGGGGCGGCGACGCCAGGACGGCAAGCCGGCGGGGCCGCTACACGGCGGGCTCCGTGGCCGGCCGGTCGCTGCCGTCGTACACCGACGAACCGGGCGTCAACCCGGATGCGCACACCGAGACCCTCGCGGAAGTCACATTCGGGGTGGAGAACTGGCGTTGGGCCGGGGTTCCGTTCGTGCTGCGCTCGGGCAAGGCTCTGGGCGACACCCGCAAAGACATCGTCATCAGTTTCAAGGACGTGCCGCATCTGCCCGGCGGGTTCTCCGGCCCTCCCGGCAGGTCTCAGCTACGCATCGGCCTCGGTCCGGACGAAATCGAACTGGGTATTCGCATCAACGGCGAGGGTGACCCGCTGACACTCGACCGGGTGCGACTGCGCACCGGACTTGCACCGGGAGAGTTACCGCCATACGGTGAGGTGCTTTCCGGGATCATGGGCGATGACCCCACCTTGTCGGTGCGTGCCGACGAGGTGGAAGAGTGTTGGCGCATCGTCACGCCGATCCTTGCCGCCTGGAAGAACAACGAGGTGCCGATCGACGAGTACCCGGCAGGTTCGGCGGGCCCTGCATCGTGGACATCGACGCCGGGGCTCGATTGAGTCGTCCCGGTGGCAGTCAGTCCTCGGGGTCGGCCGGATCGATCGGCAGGTGATGGTTTCGGCCGGCCTCGCCGCGCTTCCAGTAACCGTCAACCTTCACTCTGAAGGCGGCGAGAGACAATTCTCGGCGCAGGTACCGGCGGATCGGAATGAGCGTGGTCGCTTCCCCGGCCGCCCAGACGTGGGTGTTGTCGTCAATCGGACCCAAACTGCGCAGCGCCCGCTCGAGCGGCGACGTCGACTTGTCCAGCCACACCACGCGTGCACGGTTCACGTGCGCGGGGTCCAGGTAGGCGGCGTCCGCTTCGTTCTCGAGTTCCACGAGCCCCAGGATCTCCACCGATTCGGGAACCAGCTCGATCCAGCGGGCGAACGCGGGAAGCGCCGACTCGTCCGCGACGAGAATGATCCGGCTCATCCCGGCTGGCACCATCCGTGACGCACGCGGCCCGCGCACGGTGACGGTGTCCGTCACGGCGGCACCGCGCGCCCACTGGGTTGCCGGGCCGACTCCCGCGTGGGCGAAGAAATCCAGGTCGAGCTGGGGGAGAGTATCCCCGGTGCCGGGGCGGAACAGCCTCGGGGTGTAATCGCGGGTCACCGCATCCTGCTGCGCGTCGGCGTGCGCCTGGTCGGCGCCGCCGATTCCCCCGAAGGTCACCTTGACGTGATCGGCCGGGCCGACACTGGTGAAACCGTCGAGCTCCGCGCCCTCCAGGGTGATCCGCACAAAACCGGGCGTCAACTGCGTCGTTCGCGCAACGGACAGAGTGCGGGTGGCGGGGTCGTGACGTACACGCAGATCAGAATGAATCAAGTAGTGTCTCCTGGGGATCGGACAGGCTGACTGACGTCGAAGGCGAGCCGGCAACCAGCTCTGACCGGACAGCCTATCCCGTTCCCGCACCGGACGGGAATCGTTAAAGCAACCCCACATCGGCGAGACGCTTGGCCAATCCAGCGCCGTTGTGCGCGTACACCCAGCATGCCTCATTGCCCTTCCGCCGTTCTTCGGCACTGCTGCGGCCGCCGGCGAGCACCGCCTCACTGTTCGACAACTGTCGGATGGCCACGGCCGACACGCTGTCCGGATGTGCGTCGGCGAACTCGCCGTAGGTGTCTTCGTCGTGTTGCCCGTCGTCACCGACGAGCAACCAACGGATACCCGGGAATTCGGTGGCGAGTCTGGCCAGGCTCTCCCGCTTGTGGTCACGGCCGCTTCGGAACCAGCGGTCGTGCGTTGGCCCCCAGTCGGTGAGCAGTAGCGGTCCGGCTGGGTACAACTGCCTGGACAGGAAACGAGTGAGGGTTGGTGCGACATTCCACGCGCCGGTGGAGAGGTAGATCACCGGTGCACCCGGATGCGAGCGGGTCAATCGCTCCAGAAGTACTGCCATGCCGGGGACCGGGCGGCGGGCATGCTCATCGAGCACGAATGTGTTCCACGCCGCCAGCAGCGGCCGTGGCAACGCCGTCACCATGACGGTGTCGTCAATGTCCGAGACGATTCCGAACCCCACCGCCGGATCCACAATGAACACTGGACACTCGATCGCTTCCGACTCGTCGGTGCGCACCGTGATGGTGTGCCATCCCGGGGCCAAGGCGGATTCCAGGACGACGTCGACGACTCCACCCCGGTCGGCGGTGACCCGGTGCTCCGTGCCGCCGATGTCGACCGTGACGGCGACGTCGTTCACCGGAACGCTGGTGAAACTGCGCCATCCGCGGATCTTTTTGGAACGGTCATCCGTCGCGCCGGGCCTGGCCAGCAGCACGCGGCACAGTACCCGAACCCAGCCCGGAGCGCCGTAACCGGTATAGGCAATCACGGCGGACGTCAGGCCGCGTTTGCGGGCCCGCTTCTCACGGAAGGCGTGGAATCGGTCCTCCATGCGCGCTGCGAAATGAGGTAGTGAAGGGGCTCCCGATGGGCCTCGCGACGATTTGCGGGCGGAAGTCATGGGTCAAGTCTTTCACGAGAGCGCTGCCAGGTTTTCTGTGGGAGGAGCGGACGCGGGTCCGAAGCCTACAGCAGATACTGAGAAATATCTTAGAAAGCCGGTTCAGTGACAAAAGAGCGCGTCTTCGAAGGGTTGTCCACGGTACTATTCCTCTAGTAAGGATGAGGCCGAATTGCCCACACGATTGGGGAGAACCAATGCCAGGAGCAACAGCCCTATTGCGGAATGAACCCGTGCAGGCGAGGAGCACAGCCCGCCTGACTTCCTTACTGGACGCCGCGGCCGAAGTCGTCGATGAAATAGGATTTGAACGCCTCACCACGGCCATGGTCGCCGAGCGCGCCGGCGCGTCAATCGGTACCGTGTACCGGTATTTCCCGGACCGCATCGCTGTGCTGCAATCGCTTGCTGCCCGTTCGCTGGCCCAATTCGTGCAACGCATTCGGCCGTCACTGACCGAGCCGGTTCGCGAGAACTGGTGGGAGGCGGTCAGCACCGTGTTCGACGACGCGGTGAACGCTTTCCGATCCGTCCCCGGTTTTCGTTCCCTGCGGTTCGGGGACGTCATCGACGTGCATCCGGCGACGGATGATCGCAGCGGCAACAGCATCATGTCGGGAGAGATCGCGTCGGTGTTGGCGTCGACTTACGGACTGCCGGATGACGACGAGCTGCGGGTACGAGTGGAGGTGGCCGTAACCATCGCCGATTCGCTGTTGGCCCGTGCCTTCGCAACCAATCGCAAGGGCGAACCCCGTTACATCGATGAAGCCCGTGCTGTCGTTCGCAGCTACCTCGTCGGCCACTACGGCGAGCCGGCAGGAGCGTAGCGAACGGCGGGCCGAAGCGCCGCTATTGACCCGACGGTTGTCGTTTGGCGCCGTGTCTTTTGGCGCGGGCGCCGGAACACGAGGGAATAAGCCGGCTTCCGGGTAGCGTTTGACCCAGTGGCAAGTGTCGATTCTCGGGCGCCCGAGAGGAATGAGCCATTCATGATCGAATTCCGGTCCGTTTCCAAGACCTTCCCGGGCGGGACTGTCGCGGTTGATGATTTCAGCCTGGTGATCCCGTCGCGCAAGACGACCGTGTTCGTGGGCTCGTCCGGGTCGGGCAAGACGACACTGTTGCGGATGATCAATCGGATGGTCGACCTCACGGCCGGCACCATCGAGATCGACGGTGAGGACACCTCCACCCTGGAGCCGGTAGCACTGCGCCGCCGTATCGGTTACGTGATGCAGAATTCCGGACTCCTGCCGCACTTCACCGTGATCGACAACGTCGCGACCGTGCCGATGATCAGCGGTGTGCCGCGACGGGTGGCCAGAGAAAATGCCCTGCAGCTGCTCGACACCGTCGGTCTGGATCGGTCGCTGGCCACCCGCTACCCGAGTCAACTGTCCGGCGGGCAGCAGCAGCGCGTCGGAGTGGCCAGAGGATTGGCCGCCGATCCCAACATCCTGCTCATGGACGAACCGTTTGGGGCCGTCGATCCGATCGTGCGGTCGGAGCTGCAGCAAGAACTGATCAGGCTGCAACGGGAATTGGACAAGACCGTTGTTTTCGTCACCCACGACATCGACGAGGCGTTTCTGCTCGGGGACCAGGTGGTCATCCTCGAGGCGGGCGGCAAGATCGCTCAAGTCGGCTCGCCCACCGAGATCATCTCCGCGCCGGCTAACAGTTTTGTCGAGGACTTCATCGGCGTGCGGAAGGGCAAACGGGCGCTGAGCATCCGGAAAACGTCCAGAGGTGACATCGTCGTCGACAGCGAGGGGCGCGCGGCCGGTGTGCTGGTACGCGAACCGGACGGCGCGGTGCGGTGAACTGGGTTCTCGACAACCTCGAACTGATCGGCCAGCTCACGCTGGTGCATCTGGCGACGGCGGTGCCGCCGATCGTCCTGAGTTTTCTGTTGTCCATTCCGATCGGCTGGGCCGCCAACCGCTTCGCCGTCAGCCGGGGCCTCGTGCTCTCCGCCGCAGCGCTGCTATACGCCATCCCGTCGCTGCCGTTCTTCCTGGTGATACCGCTGGTCCTGGGTACGGGACTTCGGGATTCGCTCAACGTGGTGGTCGTGCTGACGGTGTACGGAATCGCACTGATGGCGCGGTCGACTGCCGATGGGCTGGCGTCGGTGGAGGCTGACATACGGGAGTCGGCTACCGCAGTCGGATTCTCCGGCCGAGCCCGGTTCTGGCGAGTGGAGCTACCCCTGGCCGGACCGGTGCTGCTGGCCGGGCTGAGAGTTGTAGCGGTGAGCACCATCAGCCTGACCACGGTGGGCGCGGTGCTGGGCATCGACAGCCTCGGCATCCTCTTCACCGACGGGTTCCAGCGCAACATCCCCGAGGAGATCGCCGCAGGAATCGTGTTCACGATCGCCATGGCACTGGCGGTGGATCTGATTTTGGTGCTGATTGGCCGGGCCCTGATGCCGTGGACCCGGGTGGCCAAACCGGGCCGCGCCGCGGTACCCTCCGGCCGCGCGGCGGCGGTCGCATGAATTTCTTCCTGGAAGCGATCGGCTGGATTTTCGACGGCTCCCACTACGGCGGCGTCAACGGCATCGACACCCGCATCCTCCAACACCTTCTCATCAGCGTCGAGGTGCTCGTGGTGTCGGCAGTCATTGCGATTCCGGTCGGCTATCTTGTCGGCCATACCGGGCGGGGCAGGACGCTCACCGTCGCCCTGTCCGGCGGGGTGCGCGCGCTGCCTACCCTCGGCCTGATGATCATCCTCGCGCTGGTGCTGGGGATCGGGCTGGAGGCGCCGTTCATCGCGTTCGTGGTCCTGGCGGTTCCGTCGGTGCTAGCGGGTGCCTATGCCGGGTTCGAAGCGATCGACCGCAGCACCATCGATGCGTCCAGGTCGGTCGGAATGACTCAGTGGCAGACCCTGACCAAGGTCGAAGTCCCGCTCGGGCTTCCGCTGCTCATCGGCGGGCTCCGCTCGGCGTCGCTGCAGGTGATTTCCACGGTCACCCTGGCCGACTACGTCGGAGCAGGCGGGCTCGGCCATTTTCTGTTCCTCGGCCTCAAGACCAACGATTATCCGCAGATGCTCGCCGGGTCGATTGTCGTCATCGTGCTTGCGATGCTCTCCGAGGTAGTGTTCAGCGTGCTTCAACGCATCGTGGTGCCGGCGGGAGTCTCCGCCGGCAGTGTCCAGGTCGTCCGGACGAGGCCACTCCGGTCTCGCTCGACACTCGGGTGATCAACGTGATCATCCCCAACAGGTAAGGAATTCTGTTATGTACACAGCAGGAAAAGGCCGACTCGCCGCTATCGGCGCCGTCGTGGTGGGGGCCGCAGTAGCCCTCTCAGGGTGCGCATCGGGTAATCCCCTGGCCACCGAATCCTCGGCGTCCGGCGGCGGTGAGCTCGTCGTCGGCTCGCAGGACTACTACTCCAACGAGGTGATCGCCGAGATTTATGCGCAGGCGCTGGAAGACGCCGGATACACCATCCGACGCGACTTCCGGATCGGTCAGCGCGAGGTGTACCTGCCGGAAATCGAGGCAGGCAAGATCGACGTGTTCCCCGAATACATCGGCAGCCTTGACCAAGCACTCAACAAGTCAGCGCAGGGCGGAACGCCGGAGGCCGTCTATCAGGACCTCACCTCGGTTCTGCCCAAGGGCCTGTCGGTGTTGAAGCCGGCTGAAGCTGCCGATCAGAACTCGTGGACGGTGACCCGCGCGTTTGCGAAGAAGTACAACCTCACCGACATCGCGTCGCTGAAGAACGTGACAGAGCCGATCATCGTCGGCGGTAACTCGGAGCTCGAGACGCGGCCCTACGGCCCGACCGCGTTGAAAGAGAAGTACGGCATCACCACCGTGGGGTTCAAAGCAGTGGAGGACAGTGGCGGACCGCTGACGGTCAAGGCGCTCGTTGACAACGAGATCCAATTGGCCAACATCTATACGGCAGACCCGAATATCAAGTCGAACGACCTGGTGGCTCTGGCCGATCCGGATGGACTGTTCTTTCCCGACAACGTCGCTCCTGTCGTGTCGAAGAAGGTCGACGCCAAGGCGACGGCCGTGCTCGACAAGGTGGATGCGAAGCTGTCGCAGAGCGTTTTGGTGGAGCTGAACTCCCAGAGCGTCAACGACAAAAAGTCGGCCAAGGACATCGCCAAGGCGTGGCTGGCCGACACCGGACTGGTCAAGTAACGGCTCAGTCTTCTGCCCGGCTCTCGTCGCCTCCTGCCTGGTGGTCCATGTGGCGCGCCTCGCGCCCGGCCAAGATCTTTTTGGCGAGGACCACCAGGAGCAGGAACGCGATGATGATCCCGACGAACACGTAGCCGGCGAAGTGGAGTTGGCCTGACATGCTCCTGAAGTTGTCGGCGGCTGCCCACCCCACCGAGATGTACGCCAGTGCCCACAGCACGCAGGCGGGAGCGGTCCAGGCCAGGAATTTGCGGTATCGCATCGTGCTCATCCCGACGGTGAGCGGTACCAGCGAATGGAAGACCGGCAGAAATCGGGAGATGAAGACGGCGATGCCGCCGCGTCGGTCGATGTAGCGCTCGGCACGCGCCCAGTGCTGGGCGCCGAAGCGCTGCCCCAGGCGACTGGCCTGGATCTTCGGTCCGAAATAACGTCCGAGGGCGAAACCGACGCTTTCCCCGCTGAGCGATCCGACGATCACCATGGCCACCAGCACCAGGTATTCCGGCAGGCCGGCGACCGCGGTGCTGGCCACCAACACGACGGTGTCGCCGGGGACGACGAGACCGACGAGCACGGAAGTCTCCAGGAACATCCCCGTGCCGGCCAGGGTGGATCGCAGCAGTGGATCGACCGATTGGATCAGGTTGAGGATCCAGCTCAGCGCGTCGTTCATGGGCGCGGCGGCCGCAGCGGCCTGGCCAGCGCATCCAGCCTGGCCTGCCAGGCGGACGCCCGGGCCGACGGACCGAGCATCGCTGGTCCGTCGATCCAGGTGGTGATCGTGCGGATGCCGTGCAGGGCGTTCACTGCCCACACCTCCAGAGCGTCGAGTTCGCGTGGCTGAGCCGCCTCGTACCGTATCCCGCTGCCCACAGCGGTGGCAAGGGCAACCAGCGTTTTCGCCGTCACGCTGTCCACACGGGCGAAGTGCGTCGGTGGCGCGCACAGCGTGTCACCGCGCCACCAGAGGATCGCGGTGGAGCAGCCGTCCACGATCGCGCCGGCCTCATTGAGGATGATCGCCTCGTCTGCTCCTCGCGCACCGACATCACGGCGCAGGCGCCCGAGTGTGGCGAGGTCGGGTCCTTTGATGCTGGGTCGGCGCCGCGGGTCGTGGCCATCGTGGGTGAGCGCGGTGAGCGTCGTGCCCAGCGGCGGCGCGCTCCGCAGCCGGAACGCCAGCCGCTGAATCCTACCGGCCTGACGCAACTCCACGCGGGGGAACCAGTCGCCGGCGAGCGGGATTCGGTCAAGGGACGCGGCCCAAAACTCGTCGAGCCGAAGTCGGCCGCGCTGCTCCGGGGTGAAGGCGGCGAAAAACCGTGCCCTGTGCAACTCCAGGGCGAGAACTTGACCCTCCGCGACCAACCAGGAATCGGCCGCCAGCACCGTCACGTCCTCACCGGCGACTTCGTCCTGCTCGAACCGGTCGGAAGCCCACAGAAGGCAGGAGTGCATGGTCATAGGGTTAGGGTATGCGGCGCCGCGTTCTCACAACTGAATATCGGCGGTGGATCGATCCGGAAGACGCGTTCGTGGCCTTGCACGGCGGCGACACGAATTGCTTCTGGTTGGACAGCGGCAGTGTCGCGACGAGCGGCAGAAGCTACCTGGGGTCGTCGTCGCGAATCTTCGTTCCTCGCGACGACGAGTCGGTGCTCGCATTCCTGCGCGCCGAACTGGCCGGCGGATCACCGCCGGTCGGGTCCGAACCGACCGAAGCGGCGTTCCGGCTCGGCTGGGTCGGCTGGCTCGGTTACGAACGGCGCGGAGAGACGATGGGCGTGCCGGTGTCTCACCGGAGCAGACATCCGGATGCCGCGTTGCTCTACGCCGACCGGGTCGTGGTGTTCGACCACGGCTCAGGCACCGTGTCGTTGATGGCGCTCGCCGACCAGTGGCGCGGGGAGGTCCTTGACTGGCGGGAACGCACCGTGGCCGTCTTGGACGGTATCGACACCGATTCCGTCACCCAGGTACATCAACCATCCCGCCCGGCGGGGGAACCCGCCGTGCATTGGGCATACAGCGACAGCGAATACCTGGGCCTGATCCGCGCCGCTCAGGCCGCCATCCGGCGCGGCGACGCCTATCAACTGTGCCTCACCAACGAGGCCAGCCTCGATGTCCATCCCGATCCGCTCGCGGTCTACCTGGCGCTGCGCGCAGCCAGCCCCACCCGGCATTCGGCCCTGATCAGGGTCGGCGAGACTGCGCTGCTCAGCGCCACCCCGGAGTTGTTCCTCACCGTCACACCGCAGGGTGTGGTGCAAACTCGGCCGATCAAGGGCACCCGGCCGCGCGGAGCGAGTGATGCCGAAGACGCCGCGCTGCGGCGCGAGCTTGCCAGCGACGACAAGGAGCGTGCCGAGAACCTGATGATCGTCGACCTGATGCGCAATGACCTCAGCCGGGTCTGCGCCGTGGGCTCGGTCAGTGTGCCGAGCCTGCTGGCCGTGGAGACCTTCGCACAGGTACACCAGCTGGTCAGCACGATCCGCGGTCAGTTGGCGGACGGGTTGGACGGGCTGGACGCCGTGGCCGCCTGCTTCCCCGCCGGGTCGATGACCGGTGCCCCCAAGCTGCGCGCGACACAACTGCTCGATGAACTGGAACGGCGCCCGCGCGGCATCTACTCCGGCGTGTTCGGCTACTTCTCCGGTGACGGCGGCATCGAGCTGGCCATGGTCATCCGGAGCATTGTGATCGACGAGGTTGGCGCGACGGTCGGTGCCGGGGGAGGCATCACCACGTTGTCGGTGCCGCAGGCCGAGCTGGCCGAGGTCAAGCTCAAGGCCGCCGCGCTGCTCGCTGTGCTCGGCGTTCGGTAATCTTGGATTCTGGCTGAAACAGAGTGATTGAGAGTCCCGTGAGCAACGATCGTGAATCCGTGGAAACCGTGGCAGCGCAGCAGGACGCCGCGGGCGGGTACGACGTGGCCCAGATCCAGTCGAAATGGCAGTCGGTGTGGGACTCCCTGCAGCCGTTCACCGCCGCCGACGACGACAGTCGGCCGAAGAAGTACGTGCTCGACATGTTCCCGTACCCGTCGGGGGATCTGCACATGGGGCACGCGGAGGCGTACGCGCTCGGTGATGTGATCGCCCGGTATTGGCGCCAGCGCGGCTACAACGTGCTGCATCCGATCGGTTGGGACTCGTTCGGGCTGCCCGCCGAGAACGCCGCGATCAAGCGGGGAATCGACCCGCGCGGCTGGACCTACGACAACATCGATCAGCAGAAGAGCACCATGCGGCTCTACGCCGCCTCGTTCGACTGGTCCCGCGTTCTGCACACGAGCGACCCGGAATACTACAAGTGGAACCAGTGGCTGTTCCTCAAGATGTACGAGAAGGGTCTGGCCTACCGCAAGGACTCCTGGGTGAACTGGGATCCGGTGGACCTCACCGTGCTGGCCAACGAGCAGGTGCTGGCGGATGGCACGTCGGAGCGCAGCGGCGCGATGGTCGTCAAGAAGAAGCTCACGCAGTGGTACCTGAAGATCACGGACTACGCCGATCGGCTGCTCGATGACCTCGACGGCCTTGAGGGTGCTTGGCCGGCCAAGGTGCTGACGATGCAGCGCAACTGGATCGGCCGGTCAGTCGGCGCCGACGTCGACTTCGTGATCGAAGGGCGCGACGACCCGGTGACGGTGTTCACCACCCGCCCGGACACGCTGTACGGCGCGACGTTCATGGTGGTCGCCCCCGACTCCGAGCTCGCGGCAGAACTTGCGGCCGGATCCACGCCTGAAGTTCAGGAGAGCTTCCGCAACTACCTCGGCGAGGTGCAGAAGATCACCGAGATAGAACGGCAGTCCACGGACCGGCCGAAGACCGGCGTGTTCCTGCACCGGTATGCCGTCAACCCGGTCAACGGTGAGCGGCTACCGATCTGGGCCGCTGACTACGTGCTGTCCGACTACGGCCACGGAGCGGTGATGGCGGTGCCTGCCCACGACCAGCGCGACCTGGACTTCGCCCGTGCGTTTTGCATGCCGGTACGCGTCGTGGTGGACACGGGCACGGCCGAGGAACCGGCCGCCGACCCCGCCGACAGCGGAGTGGCGCTCGCCGGTGCCGGCGTGATGATCAACTCGGGCGACCTGGACGGCCTCGGCAAGGCGGACGCTATCCGGAAGATCACGGAGCAACTCACCGCATCCGGTCAAGGCCGCGCGACCAAGGCCTACCGTCTGCGCGACTGGCTGATTTCCCGACAGCGTTACTGGGGCACTCCGATCCCGATCATCCACGGCGCCGACGGCACCCTGATCCCGGTACCGGAAGACCAGTTGCCCGTGGTGCTGCCGCCCACCGAAGGACTCGACCTCAAGCCGCGCGGCACATCGCCGCTCGGCGCGGCCACCGATTGGGTGAACGTGCCGAACCCGATCGACGGCACCCCGGCCCGCCGCGACCCGGACACCATGGACACGTTCGTGGACAGCTCGTGGTACTTCCTGCGGTTCCTGAACCCGCATGACGCGGACAAGCCCTTCGAGCGCGACAAGGTCGACGAATGGGCGCCCGTTGACCAGTACGTCGGCGGCGTGACCCACGCCATCCTGCACCTGCTCTACGCCCGGTTCATCACCAAGGTGCTTTACGACCTCGGCTATGTCGGATTCACCGAACCGTTCAGCGCCTTGCTCAACCAGGGCATGGTGCTCATGGACGGCTCAGCGATGAGCAAGAGCAAGGGCAACCTGGTGCGGCTGAGCGAGCAACTCGAGGAGCACGGCGTCGATGCGGTGCGGCTCACGATGTCGTTCGCCGGGCCGCCGGAGGACGACATCGACTGGAAAGACGTCTCGCCGCACGGCTCGGCGAAGTTCCTGGCCCGCGCCTGGCGGCTGGCCGGAGACGTGACGAGTGAGCCGGGGGTGGACGCCACGACCGGTGACCCGTCACTGCGGCGGATCACCCATCACTTCCTCGCCGAAGTTCCCGCCATCATCGAATCGTTCAAGTTCAACGTCGCCGTCGCCAGAATCATGGAACTGGTCAACGCCACCCGCAAGACGATCGATTCCGGTGTCGGGGGAGGGGATCCCGCGGTGCGGGAGGCCGCCGAAGCCGTCGCTGTGGCACTGAGCCTGTTCGCGCCGTACACCGCCGAGGACATGTGGGAGAAGCTCGGCCACCAGCCGACGGTGGCCCTGGCCGGCTGGCAGGACGCCGATCCCGCACTCCTCGTGGAGGAGTCGGTGACCGCGATCGTGCAGGTCAACGGCAAGGTGCGCGACCGGCTCCAGGTCGCCCCGGACATCGCCGCCACCGACCTGGAAGCGCTTGCCCGCGCCCTGCCGTCCGTGGCTCGGCACATCGGTGCGGCGGAAGTGCGCACCGTGGTGGTCCGCGCCCCGCGGCTGGTCAACTTCGTCGTGCGCTAGCCGTACCCCCCCGCCCCGCCCCGCCCTCCCCTCGTCCACCCATTCCCGCCCGGATCATCCAGCCCGGTAGAAACCCGTTTCAAGGAAAAACTGTCACCGGCACCCCAATTACCAGTCGATCCGGGTGTTCCGGACAGAATCTCCGTGAAACGGGTTGCGGGACGGGGACGTCTAGTCCCTCGAGAAGGACTAGTCCCTCACCGGTGAGACGTTGCGCGGAAGTGCACAAACTGGACCGATCGGCCGTGCCGGGCCACTGACGCGCGCTAACGTCGCGCGCATGATTGGGCAACTCCTGGCCGACGGACGACGTTCCCGGATGCGTGTGGGCATCGGAGCGGCCGTTGTGCTGCTGATCGCCGGGCTGGGGATAGCGGTGCTCGTGTCGGCGTTCTCGTCCGCCGGCGTCACCACAACGATCGCTCCCGCACCGTCGTCGGGAACGGCTGTCGGCGCCGCACCATCATCCGGGGCCGATCAGGCACCCGGAGCCGCGCTGTTCGTACACATCCTCGGCGCTGTCGCAACGCCCGGCCTCTACCAGCTGCACCAGGGTGACCGTGCGGTCGACGCCGTCGCGGCGGCCGGCGGGTTCAGCCCGGATGCCGACCGGGCGCAGCTGAACCTGGCCCGTCCCGTTTCGGACGGCGAACAGATCTACGTGCCGAAGGTGGGCGAAGCCGTCGGGCCGCCGGGTGGGCCCGTGACCGGAGGCACCAGCACCGTCGGCGGCAAGGTGAACATCAACACGGCCAGCGAATCGGACCTCGAAACACTGCCCAGGGTCGGCCCGGCCATGGCGAAGCGCATCGTCGCCTGGCGCCAAGCCAATGGCCGCTTCAACGCGGTCGAAGACCTGATGAGTGTGACCGGAATCGGCGAGAAGACCTTCGCGGAACTCAAAGACCTGGTCACGGTGTGATGGCCGACTGATGGGCGACCTGCGCCTGGCAGTACCGGCGGCGGTCGCGTGGATCGTGCTGGCCGTGCTGGTCGGCTTCCCGGACCGGCTCAGTGCCGCCGCGGTGCTGCTGTGGATTCTCGCCGGCGTCACCGCCGTGGCACTGCTCATCGCCGGCCCGCAACAGTTCCGCCTGCGCGGGCTGGGCGCCAGCCGGCTTCGCCGAGCGCTGGGCGTGATGGCCGGCTCCGTCGTCCTCGCCTCAGCCGCGGCGGCACTGGTGCTCAGTGCCGCCGCACTCGCCGCGCCGGCGCGGATGCCTCAGGTGCTCGTGCGCGCGGCCCAGAGCCACCGCTCAATCACCGCGACCGCGGTCACCGACGCGGTATTCCACCCGGGCAGCGCCCGCACCCCGCTGTCGATTACCCTCACCTCGGTCACCGTGGGGCAGGTGCGATCGTCATCCCGGGTGCCGGTGCTGCTGTTCGGCGCGCCGGATGCGCCGGACGGCTCGGGCATCGGCACCGGACTCGTGCTCGCCGGCACGATCGCGGCCGCCGAACCGGGAGACTCGGTCGCCTTCCTCGTCTTCGCGCGGGGCAGTCCGCGCGTGATCGGGCACCCGCCGTGGTACCTGGACTGGGCCAACGCGCTGCGATCCGGTTTCGTCGGCGCATCACGCTCGCTACCCGGCGACGGCGGCGACCTGCTTCCCGGACTGGCGATCGGCGACACCAGCGCGGTGAACGTCACCCTCGACGCCGCGATGAAGTCCACCTCGCTGAGCCACCTCACCGCGGTGTCCGGCGCCAATTGCGCGGTGATTATCGGGCTGGTCATGATTGCCGGCGCCGCGGCCGGCATCCCTCGTCACTGGCGCGTCGGCGGTGCCCTGGTCGTACTGGTCGGCTTCGTGGCTTTGGTAACCCCTCAGGCCAGCGTGTTGCGGGCCGCTGTGATGGCAGCGCTGGTTCTCGCCGCGATGGCGGGCGGGCGCTCGCTGCGCGGCATCCCGGTGCTCTCGCTCGCGGTGATCATCCTGCTCACGATCGACCCGTGGCTGTGCCGCAACTACGGGTTCCTGCTCTCGGTGCTGGCCACGGCCGGGCTGCTCCTGCTCGTGCGGCCGCTGACCGCACTGCTCGGCCGCGGGATGCCACGCCCCCTCGCCGCGGTGATCGCCATCCCGTTGGCGGCACAGATCGCCTGCCAGCCGGTGCTCATCCTGCTGAACCCCGCTATTCCGGTCTACGGCGTGGTCGCCAACCTGCTCAGCGAACCGGCCGCTCCGCTGGCGACCGTGCTCGGCTTGGCGGCGTGCCTGCTGATCCCGATCGCGCCGCCGCTCGGACACGCCGTGGCCGCTGCGGCATGGCTGCCGTCCACGTGGATCGCCGCGGTCGCGCGGTTCTTCACCGCGCTCCCCGGCAGTCAGGCACGGTGGCTGCCCGGCGCCGTCGGTGTCGCGCTGGCGGCCATGGTGATCGCACTCGTCCTGTTCGCCATGCTGGCCGGCGACCGCTGGCCGCGCGCCCGGCGCGGCGCCGCAGCCCTTCTCGTGCTGGTCCTCGTCGTGTACACGGGCGGTGTCGTCGGCGACCAGGTCGTGCGCCAGTTGGCCAGACCCGCCAACTGGGAGATCGCCGCCTGCGACATTGGACAGGGCGACGCCGTGCTCGTGCGCAGCGCCGGTCAGGTCGCGCTCGTCGACACCGGACCGGACCCGAGACCGCTGGAGAAGTGCCTCCGCGAACTCGGCATCGGCCGCATCCAGCTCCTCGTGCTCACCCACTACGACCTCGACCATGTCGGTGGGACCGCCGCGGTCTTCGGTCGGGTGGACCGCGCCATGGTCGGCCCGGTCTCCGACGCGCACGACACAAAACTCCGGCAGGCGCTCGCGGCATCCGGAGCTCACGTCGATGAGGTGGCCCAGGGCGAGGCGGGCACCCTCGGTCAGCTCAACTGGCGGGTGCTGTGGCCTCCAGCGCGGCTCGGCACGGTGCAACCCGGCAACGACGCGAGCGTGACCATCGCCTTCCACGGCGGCGGAGGCTGCGCGTCCGGATGCCTCAGCTCTCTCTTTCTGGGGGACCTGGGCCGGGAACCGCAAGCCAGGGTGCTGGCCGCGAACCGGATCGGCCCGGTCGACGTGGTGAAGGTGGCCCACCACGGCTCCGCCGACCAGAACCTCAGAATGTACCAGGTGGCACATGCCAGGGTGGGCATCATCGGGGTCGGCGCGCACAACGACTACGGACATCCGACGGCGGCACTGCTGGGCATCCTCGCGTCCGTCGGGACGAGCGCCGAGCGCACCGATCGGCAGGGCATGATCCTGGTCTCACCGGCCGCTGGCGGCACGGTGACGGTGTGGAGCGAGCACTCGCCGAGGGCACCGGCCACGGAATAGGATGGCGTCCACGATCTAAACTCACGGTTGACCGACCTGGGGTTGGATGCGCGGCCGGAGCACCCCGAAATCGCTTCCTTTGGAGATTCACATGACCTACGACGCCACCAAATTCCGCGCCTACTTCGAACACGAATTCAACTACGACGCCGGGTTCCGCAGAAATGTGTCCAGGTTCCCGAATCAGACCGCGATCATCGACCCGCCCAGCGGCAGGACGTGGACCTACCGGCAGCTGGGCGCGGATGTGGAGCGGGCCGCGCTGGCGCTGGCCGCCCTCGGTGTCGGCCGCGGTGACCGGGTCGCCTACCAGCTGTTCAACTGCCCGGAATTCGCCATCCTGTACCTGGCGACGCAGCGTCTGGCGGCCATCGGTGTGCCGGTGAACTACCGGCTCGCGCCCGGGGAGATCGCCCACATCATCGAGGACAGCGAGCCGCTCGTCTATGTCTACGACCAGGAGGTCGTCGCCAACTTCGAGCGCGCCCTGGCCACGAGCGGAGCGAGCCCCGCGCTTCTGGTGGTCGGCGGTTCCAGCGCGCAGGAAACGCTACCCGGAGCGGTGCCGTTCCACGACGCGCTCCAGGATGCGACGGGCGAACTGCCGGCGCTCCCACCGGATTTCTCGGTGTACGAGGAAACCACCAGGCTTTACACCTCCGGAACCACCGGCATGCCCAAGGGCGTCGCCCTGCCGTCCATCGTGGAGGTGATGTCGGCACACGACGTGATCATGCACTTCCCGCTCGCCCCGCACGACCGCACGCTCAACATGACGCCGTGGTTCCACCGTGGCGGTCTGTACTCGGGCGGGCCGAACCCGGTGTTCTACGTCGGCGGCTCCGTGGTACCGCTGCGGAATTTCGATGCGGCCACCGTGCTGGACTGGGTCGCAAAGTACCAGCTGACCTTCCTCATCGGCGCCCCGACCACGCTGGCGATGCTCGCCGACGAACAGGAGCGCTCGCCGCGCGACCTGTCAACGCTGTCCGGCATCGTCACGATGGGGTCCCCGATGGAACGCGCCGCGATCCTGCGCTACCAGCAGCTGCTCACTCCTCGGATTTTCAACGGCTACGGAACCACCGAGGCGTTCTGGAACACGTTCCTGCGTCCGGAGGATTTGCCGGCACGGGCCGGCAGTGCGGGACGGGCGTGCACCGACGACGACGTGGCCGTGGTGAAGGTCTTCGAAGGCCGCCGCGGTCGGCCAGACGAGCTGGTGGCCAGGGACGGTCAGGAAGCCGGGGAAGTCATCATGCGTTCGCCGAAATCCGGGTTCGCCTACGTGAACCTGCCAGACAAAGACGAGGAGAAGTTCTTCGAGGGCTGGCTGTATCCTGGCGACATCGCGGTGTGGGACGAAGACGGCTTCGTGACGATCCTCGGCCGCAAGGACGACATGATCATCTCCGGAGGCGAGAACGTGCATCCTGCTCAGGTTGAAGAAGTGCTCGGCACGTACCCTGGCGTGACGAACTCGATCGTGGTCGGTCTGCCGGACGCCCACTGGGGGCAGAAAGTCGTCGCCTATGTCGTGAGCCGCGACGAGACGCTCACGGCGGCGGCGCTGGATGCCCACTGCAAGGCCGACGAATCCCTCGCGAACTTCAAACGCCCGAGGGCGTACCGATTCGTGGATGAACTGCCGATGACCGCTACCGGTAAGAAGATGCACTTCAAGATGGCGGAGGCCGCGATCGAGGACGAACGGATCGGCGCGTTGGAACACCTATGACAAGATCCGACAGCGACCGGGTCGTCATCACCGGTCTGGGCGCCGTGACGCCCCTCGGGAACACCTGGCGGGACACCTGGGACGGCCTCACCTCCGGACGCAGCGGTGTCGGCCTGATCACCCAGTTCGACGCGACTGAGTTCCCCACGCGCATCGCCGCCGAAGTGAAGGGATTCGATCCGACCACGGTGTTGTCGGTGAAACGCGCGAACCGGTCGTCACGCACCTCCCAACTGGCCGTGGCGGCGGCTCAGGAAGCCGTAGACGACGCCGGACTTGGGCGGGACCTGAACGAGGTGAACGCCGCTGTCGTCGTCAACAGCGCCGTCTCCGGATTCACCGAGATCGCGGATGCCGCCGGCCTGCTCGGCCGCGGCGAGGCCCGTCGGATCAGCCCCAGCTTCGTTCCATCGGCGTTGACCAACATGGCCGCATGCGAGATCGCCATCGATCTGGGCGTGCACGGACCGGTGAACGCCAGCGCGTTGGCCTGCGCGAGCGGCGCCTACGCCTTGCTCGAGGCCCGCAGCATCCTGCTCGCCGGCGACGCCGACGTGGTCATCGCCGGAGGCGTCGACGCGGCGATCACCCCGGTAATGTTCGCCGGACTGTCAGCGATGCGAGCGCTGTCACAGAGCAACGACTCACCACAGCAGGCGTCCCGCCCGTTCGACGCGAACCGCGACGGTTTCGTCTTCGGCGAGGGCGCTGTCGTCTTCACGATGGAACTCCTTTCCCACGCCAGGGCTCGGGGTGCCCACATCTACGCGGAAGTGGTCGGCGGGGCGCTCACCAGCGACGGCTTCAACATCGTCGCTCCAGAGCCCAATGGTAAGTACGCGGCGCTCGCTATCACCCGGGCGCTGGCCAACGCGCAGCTGGACAAGTCGGCCATCGACATGATCTGTGCGCATGGAACCTCCACCAGAGCCAACGACCGTACCGAAACGGCGGCGATCGCCGCGGCGTTCGGTGAGCACGCCCGTCGGGTGCCGGTCTCCGCACCCAAGTCGATGACCGGGCACCTCATCGGCGCGGCCGGGGCACTGGCCGGGCTGCTCTGCGCTCTGTCTATTTCGCAGGGGGTCATCCCGCCGACGATCAATTACGACACCGCCGACCCGGAGTGCTTTCTGGACTACGTGCCGGGAACGGCGCGGGAGCAGCCGGTGCGGTATGCGACCACGAACGCGTTCGGTTTCGGCGGTCAGAACTGCGTCGTCGTGTTCGGCCGGGTGTAGTCGTGGCAGCAACGAAAACCGCCGTGGTGATTCCGCGCCTGAGCTGGGACAAGGTGCGTCCGGCGCACGTTGTGCTCGTCTCGGGCCCGGAGGACTTCCTGGCCGACCGCGCCATCCGGCTACTGCGCGACATCCTCAAGGCTGAGGATCCCAGCCTCGAGGTCAGTGATCTGGATGCCTCCGGTTACGTGCCCGGCGAATTGATCACCTTGGCCAGCCCCTCCCTGTTCGCCGAACCGCGGATGATCCGTGCCACCGCCGTCGAAAAATGCAGTGATGCGTTCCTGACCGAGACGCTGCGCTATCTATCGGCGCCGGCGGACGACACCTATCTCGTGCTGCGGCACACCGGGGGAGTGCGCGGAAAGAAGTTGCTGGATGCGGTGCGTGCGGGGTTGGGCGGCGGCATCGAAATCACCTGCGCGGAACTGAAGAAGGACTCGGAGAAGCTCGACTTCGCCGCCGCGGAATTCTCCTCCCTCGGCCGACGCGCGACACCGGGCGCGCTGCGCGCCCTCGTCTCCGCGTTCTCCGGCGACCTGGCCGAATTGGCCGGGGCCTGCCAGCAGTTATTGTCGGACGTCGACGACGACGTGACGGAACGGACCGTGGAGAAGTACTATTCCGGCCGGGTGGAGACCAGTGCCTTCCGGGTGGCGGATGTCGCCATCGCCGGACGGCACGGCGAAGCGCTGATCCTGCTGCGGCACGCTCTGGCATCCGGCGCCGATCCGGTTCCGCTGGTGGCGGCATTTGCGAGCAAGCTTCGCACGATGGCGAAGGTGTCCGGTGGGCACGGCTCGTCGGCCCAGTTGGCGCAGAAGTTCGGCCTCGCTCCGTGGCAGGTCGACCGGGCGCGGCGGGACCTTCAGGGTTGGAGCGACGCCGGGCTGGGTACGGCGATCCAGCTGCTCGCCGAGACGGACGCCCAGGTCAAGGGCACCGGGCGGGACCCCGTCTTCGCCCTGGAGCGCATGATCGGTCAGGTCAGCCGTCGCGGCTAACCGCACCGCGCAGGCCGGTGATCACCGGTGGTCGAGCTTGTCGAGACCCCTCGTAGTCGCGCCGCGCAGTCCGGTGGTTGTGCTGGTCGCCACCGGTGGTCGAGCTTGTCGAGACCCCTCGTAGTGGCGCCCTTCAGCGGGCGGCGGGCTAGAGCGCAGCGACCTTTTTGGCGATCGCGGACTTGCGGTTCGCGACGTTGTTCTTGTGCAGCACGCCCTTGCTGGCGGCCTTGTCCAACTTCTTCGACGCGACGGTGAGCGCAGCCGCGGCCTTCTTGGCGTCACCGGTGGCGATGGCCTCGCGGGTGGCGCGGATCGCGCTCTTGACCTCGCTCTTGACCGCCTTGTTGCGGTCCTGGGCCTTCTTGTTCGTGCCGATGCGCTTGATCTGCGACTTGATGTTTGCCACGTGTACTACCTTCTGTGTGTATCGAACAGTTCTCGGGCAGCCTCTGCGAGCTGCGATTCGCGTGTACATCCTGATGGTCCCGGATGTCGCGCGCAAGCCAACAGGCAACATTACCAGTTTTCATGCCGCCACAAATGTGCCCGTTCCGGCTCAATGTGCCCGGC
The DNA here is from genome assembly GCF_039652555.1 of Parafrigoribacterium mesophilum. NCBI lineage: Bacteria > Bacillati > Actinomycetota > Actinomycetes > Micrococcales > Microbacteriaceae > Parafrigoribacterium > Parafrigoribacterium mesophilum. The sequence goes on along the minus strand of NZ_JBDJAF010000001.1, from coordinate 481,583 downwards.
GCAACGGGAACACCTAGCCGGAACGGGCACAATGGGCGGGCATGGGAGAATTGTGCGACCGGATCGACAAAGAGGAACGCGTGAGCCCGAAATCAGTGAAGGTGCTTGAGCCTGCGTCGACGGACCCGGCACGCATCCGCAACTTCTGCATCATCGCGCACATCGATCACGGTAAGTCCACCCTGGCCGACCGGATGCTGCAGATCACCGGGGTGGTCAGCGACCGGGACATGCGCGCCCAATACCTGGACCGGATGGACATCGAGCGTGAGCGCGGCATCACCATCAAGAGCCAGGCGGTACGGATGCCGTGGTCGCTGGTGGACCCTTCGACAGGCTCAGGGACCGTGTATGCGCTGAACATGATCGACACGCCCGGCCACGTGGATTTCACATACGAGGTCTCCCGGAGCCTGGCCGCGTGCGAGGGCGCCATCCTGCTCGTCGACGCCGCGCAGGGCATCGAAGCGCAGACCCTCGCGAACCTGTACCTCGCCTTGGACCACGACCTCACCATCATCCCGGTGCTCAACAAGATCGACCTGCCCGCCGCGGACCCGGAGAAGTATGCCAAGGAACTGGCCAGCCTGATCGGCGGCAGACCAGAGGATGTGCTGCGCGTCTCGGGCAAAACCGGCGAGGGCGTCGAGGCACTCCTGGACCGGGTCACAGAATTGGTCCCACCCCCACTCGGCGACGCGGACGCACCCGCCAGGGCGATGATCTTCGACTCTGTCTACGACTCCTACCGCGGCGTGATCACATACGTACGCGTGGTGGACGGCCAACTTTCGCCCCGCGAGAGAATCGTGATGATGAGCACCGGCAGCACCCACGAGCTGCTCGAGATCGGGGTCAGCGCCCCGGAACCGGTGCCCACCAAGGGCCTCGGCGTTGGCGAAGTGGGCTACCTCATCACCGGGGTCAAGGATGTGCGCCTCAGCAAGGTCGGCGACACCGTCACCAACTCCACGAAGCCGGCCGCGACCGCGCTCAAGGGATACGCCGAGCCGAAGCCGATGGTGTTCTCCGGGCTGTACCCGATCGACGGCTCCGACTTCCCCGTGCTGCGCGACGCATTGGACAAGCTCAAGCTCAGCGACGCCGCCCTCGTGTACGAGCCGGAGACATCCGTCGCCCTGGGCTTCGGCTTCCGCTGCGGATTTTTGGGGCTGTTGCACCTGGAGATCGTCACCGAGCGACTGGAGCGCGAGTTCGGCCTCGACCTCATCGCCACCGCGCCCAGCGTGATCTACGAGGTGTCCACCGACGACAAGAAGTCGCACACCGTCACGAACCCGAGCGAGTTCCCCGACGGCAAGATCGCGTCCGTCTCCGAGCCGATGGTGAAGGCATCCATTCTGGCCCCGAAGGATTACGTCGGCACCATCATGGAACTGTGCCAGAGCCGTCGCGGCACCCTGCTCGGCATGGAATACCTCGGCGAAGACCGCGTCGAACTGCACTACACGATGCCGCTCGGCGAGATCGTGTTCGACTTCTTCGACCATCTGAAGAGCCGCACGCAGGGTTATGCGTCGCTGGACTACGAGCCCGCCGGTGAAGCGGAGGCCGATCTGGTGAAGGTCGACATCCTGCTGCAGGGCGAAGCGGTCGACGCGTTCAGCGCCATCGTGCACCGCGACAAGGCATACGCCTACGGCGTGCTGATGACCGAGCGGCTGAAGAAGCTGATCCCGAGGCAGCAGTTCGAGGTGCCCATCCAGGCGGCGATCGGCGCCAGGATCATCGCCCGCGAGTCCATCAGCGCGATGCGCAAAGACGTGCTCGCAAAGTGCTACGGCGGCGACATCACCCGCAAGCGCAAGCTGCTCGAGAAGCAAAAAGAGGGCAAGAAACGGATGAAGATGGTCGGCCGGGTCGAGGTGCCGCAGGAGGCGTTCGTGGCGGCCCTCACCGGGGACACGGAGAAGAAAGAGAAGAAGTAGGCGCGTGGGAAGCGCTCTGCCGATCGCCGACCCGGCCCCGGATGACGGCCTGCTGCCGGACTCGGTGGCTGTCGGGGCCGAGCACCGCCACTTCGGCGTGTATGTACACGTCCCGTTTTGCAAGGCACGCTGCGGATACTGCGACTTCAACACCTACACCGCCCCGGAACTTCGAGGGGTGAAGCGCAGCGACTACGCCGCCCAGGCCATCCTCGAGCTCGGCCAGGCCCGCACCGTGCTGGAACGCACGCCGATCCCGCCGCGGCCGGTGTCCACGGTCTTCTTCGGCGGCGGCACACCGACGCTGCTGCCGGTGGAGAACCTCGCCGACATGTTCCACACCATCGTGGACACCTGGGGATTGGTGCCCGGCGCCGAGGTGACCACCGAGGCCAACCCGGACTCCGTTGACGCTAGGTACCTGCTCGCGTTGAAGGCCGCCGGATTCACACGGGTGTCGTTCGGGATGCAGTCGGCTGTGCCGCACGTGCTCGCCACGCTGGAACGCACCCACGACCCGGATCGGATTCCGCTCGTCGTGCGGTGGGCCCGCGATGCCGGGCTTCAGGTGAGCCTGGACCTGATCTACGGCACCCCTTCCGAGAGCATCGACGACTGGCGGCGCTCACTTCACGCCGCCATCGCCCAGCAGCCCGACCATCTCTCCGCGTACTGCCTGATCGTTGAGACCGGCACGAAGCTGGCCAGGCAGATCCGGCGCGGCGAGGTGGCGCAGCCCAACGAAGATCTGCAGGCGGACATGTACGAACTCGCGGATGCGGTGCTGTCGGACGCCGGATTCCAGTGGTACGAGGTGAGCAACTGGGCCACCGGCGACGAACACCGGTCGCGGCACAACCTGGCCTACTGGCAGGGTCACGACTGGTGGGGCGTCGGGCCGGGCGCGCACAGTCACGTCGGCGGGGTGCGCTGGTGGAACGTGAGGCATCCGGCCGCCTACGCCGAGCGGGTGCTCGCCGGTTTGTCGCCGGCGGCCGGCCGGGAGACTCTGGATGCGCAGACCCGCCGGGTGGAGCGGGTGCTGCTGCTCAGTCGCATCCGCGACGGCGTCCCGACCAGCGAACTGACCGCATCCGGCCGCACCGCCGTCGCCGGACTCATCGCCGAAGGGCTCGTGGACCCGTCAGCCGCGTTCCAGGGCAGGGTCGTGCTGACCCTCACCGGACGACTGCTGGCCGATGTCGTGGTGCGCAGGCTGCTGGACTGATCGGTGCCTGCCCATCGGTGCCTGCCCATCGGTGCCTGCGCCTACTTGACGAATTTGATGGCGAGCGGGTACTCGTAGTACTCGCCCCGATTGGCGGCCACCGCGGCGATGATGCTGAACACCAGGTTCACGATGGCGGCCGCGGCAAGGATCAGGAAACCGATCAGGATGACGGTCGTGATGCCACCGATAATGCTGGCGATGGCGATCGTGATCTGAAAATTCAGCGCCGTGGTCGTGTGTTGCCGCACGAACGGCCCGCGGTCTTTGAGCAGTAGATAGCCGATGAGCGCGGGCAGGAAGTAGAAGAAGATCCCACCGATGTGGACGAGTGTCGACCACAGCTTCTCGTCGGCTGGGTTCAGCGGCTGAGCGGCCTGATACGGGCCTGGGGGTGGAGTGGACTGCGACATCTGCCCATTAAAGCAAGCGGGCCGGTTCGGCGCACTACTTGATCCAGCGGATGTTCGCCGGATAGCGGTAGCTGCCGCCATTGCTCACTCTCACACCGCCCATGATGGCGAAGATCACGTTGACGATGATCAGCGCCCAGAGGGCGAACAACAGCAGAAGATTGATGATCCAGCCGACGAACGGGATGAACGTGAAGATCGCCTCGAGGATCCAGATGGCGACCAGTGCGCCCGCCACGTTGATCGTCCAGTTCAGCGCTTCCGTGGACTCCTGGCGCACCAGCCGTCCGCGGTCTTTGAACACGACATAGATGATGAGGGCGGGGATCAACACGATGATGTTGCCGAAGTGCGCGAACGTCGCCCACTGCTTGTCTTCCTCCGCAGTCAGCGGCGCCGCCGCCTGCGGCGGGTTGGTGTCGGTCATGGCCATGCCTTTCGGGTACGCCGACCTCGGCCGATGGCAGCCGGGGCAGGTCAGGCGCGAAGCCACACGAACCGGCACGCGCATGAACTCACCCCAGAGAGTACTGTTCGCCCGGATGCCACACAATGCCCCCGACCGGACCCTCTCGCGGTAGAATTGGCAGTCGGATAATGCGAGTGCTAAGTGGAGGGGAGCGCGCGATGGTTTCGGAGCGGGGTCTCGATGTCCTCCGCGTCATCGTGAAGGACTACGTGGCGTCTCGCGAGCCGGTCGGGTCGAAGTCGATTGTTGACCGCCATGCCTTCGGCGTGTCGGCGGCCACCATCCGCAACGATATGGCGCTCTTGGAGGAGGAAGACCTCATCGTGGCGCCGCACACCTCGTCGGGCCGCATCCCCACCGACAAGGGCTACCGTGTCTTCGTCGATCATCTCGCGGACTTGCGACCGTTGAGCCAGGCCCAGCGGCACGCGATCGAAACCTTCCTCGGCGCCTCAGCCGACATGGACGAAGTGCTGGTGCGCACGGTGCGACTGCTGTCCCAGCTCACCCACCAGGTCGCGCTGGTGCAGTACCCGTCCGTCGCGCACGCGCGGGTGCGGCACATCGAACTGGTGCCTCTGGGGTCGACGCGGCTCATGACGGTGTTGATCACGGATACCGGGCGGGTCGAGCAGCGACTGATCGACGTTCGGGAAGAATTCGACGAGCTGCTGGTGGCGGAACTGCGTGCGAAGTTGAACGCCGCGATCGCCGGGACCGGGCTGGCGGATGCCGGTGCGGCGCTGAAGGAGATCCCCGCCACGTTCTCGGCGCGGCACGTGGCCATGGTCACCCAGGTGGTCACCAGCTTGATGGAGCAGGTCGCCGCCGGCCGGCATGACAAGCTCGTGATGGCCGGCACCGCGAACCTGGTCCGCACCGAAGAGGACTTCGCCGGAAGCATCTTTCCGGTCTTGGAAGCCATCGAAGAACAGGTCACCCTGCTCAAACTGTTCGGCGAGATGGAGCCCGACCGCACCGGCGTTTCGGTGAGCATCGGACGGGAGAACGCGCAGTTCGGACTGGGAGAGGCATCCGTGCTCACCACCGGCTACACGGCCTCGCGGGGCGAATTGGCTCGGCTCGGGGTACTCGGACCGACGAGAATGGATTACTCGAACAACATGGCCGCGGTGCGTGCGGTGGCGCGCTACCTGTCCCGCCTGCTGGGCGACGATTGACACGCTGACCACCACGCCTGGGCGGCAGGCCGCGCCCTGCGCCGGCCGAACCCATCACGTGGGGCGAATGAGGAACTGGATTGACTGACCACTACGAAGTACTGGGCGTCCCGCGGGATGCCACGCTGGACCAAATCAAGAAGGCGTACCGCAAACTGGCGCGACAGTTGCACCCCGACGTCAACCCCGGCGCGGATGCCTCCGAGCGGTTCAAAGACGTCACGCACGCCTACGACGTGCTGTCCGACCCCGAGCAGCGACAGCAATACGACCTGGGCCCGCAAGCCGGGTTCGGCGGTAACGGGTTCGGCGGCTTCGGCGACATCTTCGAGACGTTCTTCGGCGGCGGCACCACCAGGGGTCCCCGGTCCAGGAAAGAACGCGGCCAGGACGCGCTGCTGCGGGTGGAGGTCGACCTCGACGAGGTCATCTTCGGCGCCCACCGCGACGTGGAGGTCGACACCGCCGTGCTCTGCGAGACCTGCGGCGGTTCGTGCTGCGCGCCCGGCACCCGCCCGGTGACCTGCGACATCTGCCACGGGACCGGCCAGATCCAACGCGCCGTGCGCTCACTGCTGGGCAACGTGATGACCTCCAGCCCGTGCGCCACCTGCCGCGGCTACGGCACCGTCATCCCGAACCCGTGCGCGACCTGCCAGGGCCAGGGTCGAGTGCGCGCCCGGCGCAGCATTCCGGTCGACATTCCCGCCGGCGTCGACACCGGTGTGCGCCTGCAACTGCCTTCCCAGGGTGAGGTCGGCCCGGCCGGCGGACCGAACGGCGACCTGTACCTCGAAATCAAGGTGCGCCACCACGAGGTGTTCAGCCGCAACGGCGACGACCTCCTGGCGACCCTCGAGGTGCAGATGTCCGATGCCATCCTGGGCACCACGGCAACGCTGAAGACCCTGGACGGCGAGGTGCGGGTCGACATCCGGCCCGGCATCCAAAGCTCCGACGTGCTCACGATCAAGGAACGCGGCATCACCCGGCTGCGCGGCAGCGGCCGCGGCGACCTCAAGATCGGCATCCAAGTGGCCACCCCGACCAAACTCGACCACAAGCAGCAGGACCTGATCAAACAGTTCGCCCGCAGCCACAAGGTGACGCCGCCGACCTTGACCCGGTTCCAGCAGGGCATGTTCCAGAAACTGCGCGATCGGTTCCTGAACCTGTAACCGGATGGCGCACTTCTACCTGAACGAGCAGCTGACGGATGCCGCAGTCGGCTCGACGGTGTCGATCCTCGGCGCGGAAGCCCGGCACGCCGTGGTCGTCAGCCGGATTCGGGTCGGCGAGACCCTCTCGATCGGCAACGGCAGCGGACTGGTGGTCACCGGCCCGGTGCTGGAGGCGGCGGCGGACCGGCTGGCGATCCGGGCCCAGGAGGTGCGCCGGGTCCCCGCGCCAGCACCGACGCTCACCCTGGTGCAGGCGCTGGCCAAGGGCGGCCGGGACGAGTTGGCGATTCAGGCGGCCACCGAACTCGGCGTCGACACGGTGATCCCCTGGGCGGCACAACGCTCGATCGTGCGCTGGCAGGGTGCCAAGGCGGACAAGGGCCGCGAGCGCTGGGCCAGCATCGTTCGAGAGGCCACCAAGCAATCACTGCGACCGTGGATCCCGGCGGTGGCCGATCAACTGACCACAACCGAACTCGCGCGACAGGCCGAGGCGACCCGGATGCTCGTGCTCGCCCCGGGCGCGCAATTGAACCTGACCGCCGTCGCAGCAGAGCAGGACGCCAGGGACCTGGTGCTGGTGGTCGGCCCGGAGGGCGGGATCGCGCCGGAGGAACTGGACACCCTGACGCGGGCCGGCGCCCGCGCGGTGCGCCTCGGGGACGCGGTGCTGCGCACCTCCACCGCGGGCCCCGCCGCGATCGCGGCACTGAACGGTGTGCTGGGGCGATGGTGAGCGGACCGGCTCGCCCGGCCGGGCGTGATCACGGCGCGGCGGTTACGATGGAGCACATGGCAGACAGCGACGAGCGTTCGATCTTCACGAAGATCATCGACCGGGACATCCCCGCCGACATCGTGTTCGAAAACGACCGCATCATCGCCTTCAACGACATCGCCCCGCAGGCCCCCGTGCACATCCTGGTCTTGCCCAAGGCCGGCGACTACCGGAACGTCACCGAATTGGCCGCGGCCAACCCCAACCTGCTGGCCGAACTGGTCGCGACGGCCGATCAGCTGGCGAAGCAGTTCAGCAACGGCGAGTTCCGGCTGGTGTTCAACACCGGCTCCTCGGCGGGACAGACGGTGTTCCACGTGCACGCGCACGTTCTCGGCGGAGAGTTGCCGGAAGGCACCCTTGCCCAGTAGCGACATTTTCCTTGCGGGAGAGCCCGGCAGCGCCAGGGTGCAGTTGCGGGTCGACGACGTCGCCATGGTCCGCCTTCTCGGCCCCGAGGACCGGTTACTGCGCACCGTCGAGAAGCAGTTCCCGCTCGTGGACGTGCTCGCGCGCGGCAACGAGATCACGCTGACCGGCCCGCAGGAGCAGGTGCAGGCCGCCCACCGTCTGGTGCAAGAACTCATCACGATGGTGAAGACCGGTCACGACCTCGCCCCGTCAGAGGTGCGCGAATCGGCCCGGTTCCTGGCCGGTGAACCGTCCACAAGCCCTGCCGAGTTGCTCAGCCAGGCGATCCTCACCCGCGGAGGCAAGAGCATCCGTCCCCGCACCGCGGGTCAGAAGGAGTACGTCGACGCGATCGACGACAACACCATCGTGTTCGGCATCGGCCCGGCCGGCACCGGCAAGACCTATCTGGCCATGGCGAAGGCCGTTCAGGCGCTGCAACGCAAAGAGGTCGACCGCATCATCCTCACCCGGCCGGCCGTGGAGGCGGGTGAGCGCCTCGGCTACCTCCCGGGCACCCTGACCGACAAGATCGACCCCTACCTGCGGCCGCTTTTCGACGCGCTGGGCGAGATGATGGACCCGGATGTCGTCGTGAAACTGCTCGGCCTTGGCACCATCGAGGTCGCGCCGCTGGCCTACATGCGGGGCAGAACGCTGAACAACTCGTTCATCGTGCTCGACGAGGCGCAGAACACGACGCCGGAGCAGATGAAGATGTTCCTCACCCGGCTCGGATTCGGCTCCAGGATGGTGGTCACCGGCGACATCACCCAGATCGATCTGCCCACCGGCGCCAGCGGGCTGCGGCTGGTCACCCGGGTGCTCGATTCGATCCCCGAGCTGCACTTCTCCTACCTGACCAGCGCCGACGTGGTGCGGCACACCCTCGTCGGCCGGATCGTCGACGCCTACACGAAGTACGACAACGAGCGCATGGCACAGCGGCTGGCGCCTCGCCAGGGCGAGGCCCGCGCCGAGGGAGAGTCCGAGTGAGCATCGAGATCAACAACGAGTCCGCGATCGCGGTGGACGAGTCGGCGCTGCAGCGCCTGGCGATCTACGCGCTCGACCATTTGAACGTGCACCCGGATGCGGAGCTGGCGATCCTGCTGGTGGACGAGGCGGCGATGGAACAACTGCACGTGCAGTGGATGGACGAGCCGGGACCCACCGACGTGCTCAGCTTCCCGATGGACGAACTGCGGCCGGGTACCGAAGATGCCGTCACCCCCGCCGGTCTGCTCGGCGACATCGTGCTGTGCCCGCAGGTCGCGGTGGCGCAGGCGGAGACCGCCGGCCATAGCGCGCTGGATGAGATGCTCATGCTCACCGCCCACGGCATCCTGCACTTGCTCGGCTTCGATCACGCGGAGCCTGCAGAAGAGAAGGAGATGTTCGGCGTGCAGCGCGACATCCTGGTGGGGTTCACCATGCACGAGCGACGATCCTAGAGGGTCGGCCATGATCCCCGTTTTCGTCAGCGTCGCAGTGCTGTTGGTGGCGTTCGGCGGGTTGATGGCCGCGGTGGACGCCGCGCTGGCGGCGCTGTCCCGCGCCGACCTGCAGGAGTTGGCTGTCGGTTCCCGAGCCGCCGTCTCGGTGAACGCGATAGCGGCGGATGTCGGCGCCCACGTGAACGCGGTGAACTTCGTCCGCGTCGTGGCAGAGACCACCGCGGCGGTGCTCATCACACTGGCGTTGTCCTCCGTGTTCAGTCAGTGGTGGTGGGTGCTGCTGTTGGCCGCGTTGACGATGACCGTGGCCTCCTTCGTGCTCGTCGGCTCCAGCCCGCGCAGCGTCGGACGGGTCAACGCGAGGGCCATCATCCGGTGGAGCGCCTGGCTGGTACACACGCTGCGGGTGTTGCTCGGCCCGGTGGCCGCCGCGCTGGTCGCCCTGGGCAACCGGGTCACCCCCGGCCGCCCGAAGACGGCCACCTTCTCCTCGGAGGAGCAGCTGCTCAGCATGGTCGACGAGGCCACCGAACTCGAGGTGCTCGAGGAGGACGACCGCGAACTGATCCACTCGATCTTCGAGTTCAACGACACCGTGGTGCGCGAGGTGATGATCCCGCGCACGGACATGGTGGTGGTCGACGGCGACGCTGAGGTGGGCGCCGCGATGGGCCTGTTCCTCAGCAAGGGCGTGTCTCGGATGCCGGTGATCGGTGAGGACGTCGACGAGGTGCTGGGCATCCTGTACCTGCGCGATGTGGCCAGGATGAGTTTCGAGCGGCCCAGAAGCGGGGAGAACGTGCCGGTGCGCACCCTGCTGCGGCAGACCCTGTTCGTGCCGGAGTCGAAGAAGGTCGACGACCTGCTGCGGCAGATGCAGCTGGAGTCCAACCACTTGGCCATGGTGGTCGACGAATACGGCGGCATCGCCGGCCTGGTGACTCTGGAGGACCTCATCGAGGAACTCGTCGGTGACATCTCGGACGAGTACGACCATGAGACGGTGGAGGTCGAGGCGGTCGGCGAGGGACGCTTCCGAGTCAGTGCCAGACTGCCGGTGGACGAACTCGGGGAGCTGTTCGGCATCGAACTGGACGACGACGAGGTCGACTCCGTCGGGGGACTACTCACGAAGGCGCTCGGCCGGCTGCCGCACACCGGGTCGGTCGCCACTTACTCCGGCCTCATCCTCACCGCAGAGCGCACCGAGGGCCGCCGCCGGCGGCTGCGAACGGTGCTGGTGGAGCGGGACCAGTCGTTGATCGACGCGCAGGCCGCGTTCGAGGACGAAAAACCCAAGAACGGGAACGGTGAATGAGCGTGTCCACTGAAAGTGACGGCTTCCGGGCCGGATTCGTGACCTTCGTTGGCCGCCCCAACGTGGGCAAGTCCACATTGACCAACGCGTTGGTGGGGCAGAAGGTGGCGATCACCAGTAGCAAGCCGCAGACCACCCGACGCGCCATCCGCGGCATCGTGCACCGCGCATCCGGGCAGCTGGTCGTGGTCGACACCCCCGGGATGCACCGGCCGCGCACGCTGCTCGGCGAGCGGCTCAACGACGTGGTGCAATCCACCCTGGCCGAGGTGGACGTGATCTGCCTGTGCGTGCCGGCGAACGAGAAACTCGGCCCCGGCGACAGGTTCATCAACGAGCAGCTGGACGCCTACCCGCGGGCGAAGAAGGTCGCGATCGTGACCAAGCTGGATGCGACGTCGAAGTCGGCTGTGGCCGCGCAGCTGCTCGCGGTGAGCGCGCTGCGGGACTGGGAGAGCATCATCCCGGTGTCCGCGGTCACCGACGTGCAGTTGGACGTGCTCACCGACGAGCTGATCGCGCTGCTGCCGGTGTCCGAGCCGCTGTACCCACAGGAAACGGTCACCGAGGAGGGCCTCGAGGCTCGGGTGTCCGAGCTGATCCGCGAGGCCGTGCTCGAGGGGGTGCAGGACGAGCTGCCGCACTCCATCGCGATCACCATCGACGACCTGGTGCACCGGGACGACAAGGAACTGCTGGAGGTGTACGCGAACCTGTGGGTGGAGCGGGACAGCCAGAAGGGCATCATCATCGGGCATCAGGGCAGCCGGCTGGCCGAGGTGGGAGCGCGCGCCCGCGCATCCATCGAGCCGCTGGTGGGCAAACAGGTGTACCTGTCGCTGCGAGTGAAGGTCGCGAAGGACTGGCAGCGCGACCCCAAGCTGCTGGGTCGCCTGGGCTTCTAACCCGGACCCTGCCGAATGCGTGGCCTTGGGTTTCCCCGCGCCCGAAGTCACCTCGCCGCACCCTCGAGTTCTGTCGCGGGAGCCGGTGACGGGTACGCCGAGGGCGCGCGGCCCACTCGGCGAATTACTGGACTGAGCGTAACAATTGCGCCCGGCGGCAGACGTGAGGGCGCCGGATGCAATAAAGTTCGATCATCCCTGCGGAAAACCTTTGCCGCACTCCGCTCATTGACTGACCTGAAATGGACCCAATGACGACCGACGTTTCCGCGCGCCTGAGCCGAACCGAACGACTGGATGCCCTGCCGTTCACCAAGGAGCACCGGCGGGTGCTCGTGGGGTCCGGCCTCGGCTGGGCACTGGACGCGATGGACGTCGGGCTCATCTCGTTCGTGCTCGCCCAGCTGGCGGTGCAGTGGCACGCGACGAGCCTGGAACTGTCGCTCATCGCTTCCTCGGGCTTCGTCGGCATGGCCGTCGGCGCTGCCCTCGGCGGGTTGCTGGCCGACAAGTTCGGCAGACGCCACGTGTTCGCCATCACCTTGTTGATCTACGGTCTGGCCACCGGCGCCTCGGCGCTGTCCCTGTCGGTCGCCGTGCTCATCGCCCTGCGCTTCGTCGTCGGCCTCGGGCTTGGCGCCGAATTGCCGGTCGCCTCTACGCTCGTCAGTGAGTTCGCGCCACCGCGCATCCGCGGCCGGATCATCGTCATCCTCGAGTCGTTCTGGGCGGTCGGCTGGACGGTGGCTGCGGTGATCGGCTACGTCGTCGTTCCCGCCTCGGCGGACGGATGGCGCTGGGCACTCCTGATCGGCGCCGCGCCGGCGCTGTACGCCGTGTTCGTGCGACTTCGGCTGCCTGAGTCGGTGCGCTTCCTTGAGTCGCATGGCCGGCACGGCGAAGCCGAAGCGACGGTGCGCCGCTTCGAAGCCGCGGCTGGCCTGCCGGCGTCGAGCGACGCGATCACAACCGGGATGACAGCCGGGGTGCGTACCCGCGTCGCCGAACTGTGGGCCCCGAAGCTGCGCCGACGCACCGCGGCGCTCTGGCTGGTCTGGTTCTGCGTCAACTTCTCCTATTACGGCGCGTTCATCTGGCTGCCCACCATCCTGGTCGCCTCCGGGTTCTCGCTGGTGCGTTCGTTCGGCTTCACGCTGATCATCACGCTGGCGCAGCTGCCCGGCTACGCCGCATCCGCTTACCTCATCGAGAAGTGGGGGAGGCGCCAGACTCTCGCGGTGTTTCTGATCGGTGCTGCCGTCTCCGCGGCGCTGTTCGGCGTGGCGAGCGATGTCTCGCAGGTGATCATCGCGGGCATGCTGCTGTCGTTCTTCAACCTCGGTGCCTGGGGTGCGCTGTACGCGGTCACTCCGGAGCTGTATCCGACCCGGATGCGCGCCACCGGCGCGGGCTGGGCGGCCGGCATCGGACGGATCGCCTCCATCCTGGCGCCGCTGGCCGTGCCGTTCCTGCGTGACGGCGGCGGGACGGTGCTCCTGTTCGCCATCTTTGCCGCGTTCTTCGTGGTCGCCGCGGCCGGCGCCTTCGCCCTGCCGGAGAAGCGCGGCCAGGCTCTGGAGGACTAGCCGCCCTCGCCATCCGTTTCGCCGGGCCCCCTCAAACCCGTTTCTTAAACCCGTTTCACGGAGTTTCTGTCCGGCTGGCCCCTACTTGGCTGCCCAGATGGGCCCCGGAGACAGAAACTCCGTGAAACGGGGTAAGGAAACGGGGTAAGGAAACGTGGTGAGGAAACGGGGTGCGGATGCGGGTGGGCCGGACGGCGGGACGGTCGCGCGGCAAAGGCGGAGGGGCGGCTGGGAATGCGGTGCGGTCGCCCGGGACGGCGGCACGGTGCTACCCTGGAACCGTGCCATACGGTCTGCTCCTCCTTAGCTGCCGCGCCGAGTCCTAACCCAGGCCTTCCTCGTCGCGGAGTTTGTCGTTGGCTGAACAGACTAGGCGAAAGCCCAACAGCGCGAGCCCATGAGGCTCCGGGGAGCAGCGAGACCATGAAGAACATGCAGTCAGCATCGGCGATGCCGATACACAAGTACCGTCCGTACCACGAGCAGTTTTCGATCGAACTGCCGGATCGCACCTGGCCGAGCAACCACGTCAGCAAGGCCCCGCGCTGGTGCGCGGTAGACCTGCGGGATGGCAACCAGGCGCTCATCGATCCGATGAACTCCGAGCGCAAGCGGGTCATGTACGACCTGCTCGTGCGGATGGGCTACAAGGAAATCGAGGTTGGCTTCCCGTCGGCCAGCCAGACCGACTTCGACTTCGTGCGCACCCTCATCGAGGAAGATCTGATTCCGGATGACGTGACCATCCAGGTGCTGACGCAGGCCAGAGACCACCTGATCGAGCGCACCTACGAGGCCATCCGCGGCGCCAAGCGCGCCATCGTGCACCTCTACAACTCCACGAGCGTGCTGCAACGCGACGTGGTGTTCCGCTCCGACAAGCAGGGCATCATCGACCTGGCGCTGGCCGGCGCCCGCAAGTGCCGCGCCATGGAGTCCACCGTGCCCGGCACCGAGATCTACTATGAGTACTCACCGGAGAGCTACACCGGCACCGAACTGGAATTCGCCCTGGACATCTGCAACCAGGTGATCGAGGTGTTCGAGCCGACCGAGCAGCGCAACGTCATCATTAACCTCCCCGCGACGGTGGAGATGGCCAGCCCGAACGTGTACGCCGATTCCATCGAGTGGATGTCCCGGCACTTGAACCACCGGGAGAACATCATCCTGTCCCTGCACCCGCACAACGACCGCGGCACAGCTGTCGCCGCGGCGGAGCTGGGCTACCTGGCCGGCGCCGATCGCATCGAAGGATGCCTGTTCGGCAACGGGGAACGCACCGGCAATGTCGACTTGGTCGCACTCGGCATCAACCTGTTCACCCAGGGCATCGACCCGCAGATCGACTTCAGCGACCTCGACGAGGTAAAGCGCACGGCCGAGTACTGCACCCAATTGCCCGTGCACGAGCGCACGCCGTGGTCGGGCGACCTGGTCTACACCGCGTTCAGCGGCTCGCACCAGGATGCGATCAAGAAAGGCTTCGAGGCCATGGAGGCCGATGCGGCTGGGCAGGGCAAGGATGTCAACGACCTGCTCTGGGCCGTGCCGTACCTGCCCGTCGACCCGAAGGACCTCGGCCGCAGCTACGAAGCGGTCATCCGGGTCAACTCCCAGTCCGGCAAGGGCGGCGTCGCGTACCTGCTCAAGGCCGACCACGCGCTCGAGTTGCCGCGCAAACTGCAGATCGAGTTCAGCAGCGTGGTGCAGGCCAAGACGGATGCCGAGGGCGGCGAGGTCACCAGCCAGCAGATCTGGGAGATCTTCCAGGACGAATACCTGCCGGCGCCCGCCAGCCATGCCCCGGAAAAATGGGGCCGCTTCGAACTGCTCAGTACCCGCACCTCGAGCGACATGGCCGGCAGCGTGCACCTGCACGCGAAGCTGCGCGTCGACCACGACATCGTGGAGGTCGACGGGGAAGGCAACGGCCCGATCGCCGCGTTCCTCGACATCCTCGCGGCCCGTTCCATCGAGGTGAAGGTGTTCGATTACGTCGAGCACGCCCTCGGGTCCGGCGGGGATGCGGTCGCCGCGGCCTACGTGGAATGCTCCGTCGGCAGCAGGCCGCTGTGGGGCGTCGGAATCGACGCCGACATCTCCACCGCCTCGCTCAAGGCCGTCGTCTCGGCCGTCAACCGAGCCCTGCGGGACAGCCACTGGACGCCGGAACCGGTACCGTCCACGCAGTCGAGCGCGGCGCGGGTGCCCGTCGCCTAGGGGTGTTCGCCGTATTATCGTGAGATGACGTTTGTGCAGACCGTACCTGGTTCGCACGAAGCACCCAGGGTGGCCCGACCGACGGCACTGTGCACGATCGATCATTCGGTGATCGCCGAGAACATCCGGTTACTCAGCTCCAAGAGCGACGCGAAGTTCATGGCGGTCGTCAAGGCGGATGCCTTCGGCCACGGCGCCGCGGAAGTGGCTGCCACTGCCATGGAGACCGGAGCCGCCTGGCTCGGCGTGGCCACCGTCGACGAAGCGCTTCACTTGCGCCGCTCCGGCGTCACGGCACCGATCCTGGCCTGGCTCGTCGACCCGTGGAGCGACCTGGCCGGCGCGCTGCGCACCCAGGTGACGGTCTCGTGCGCGAACCACGACACGCTCGAGGCGGTCATCGCCGCCGCGACAGCCGCCGGCATCCGCGCCGATGTGCACCTGGAGATCGATACCGGGATGTCCAGGGCCGGCACTCCGGCCGCCGCCTGGCCGGCGCTGTGCGCCCAGGCCAAGCGGGCCGAGGATGACGGTTCGGTGCGGGTTACCGGCGTCTGGTCGCACCTCGCGCTGGCCACCGATCCGGACTGGTCCGGCGTCGAACCGGCGTGGCTGGCGTTCCAGGCCGGTATCGATGTCGCGTTGGCGGCAGGATTGACCCCCCAGGAGCGGCATCTGGCCAACTCCGCCGCCACCCTCGCCCACCCGCGTACCTCGTTCACGATGGTGCGCTGCGGCGCCTCGGTCTACGGCATCGAGACCGTCGACGGCATCGAGTACGGGCTGAAGTACGCGCTGCGCGCTGTTTCCCACGTCACCCAGCTGCGGCGGGTGCCCGCCGGCGTCGGCGTCGGCTACGGACAGAAGTATGTCACCGCCAAGCCGACCACCCTCGGGCTGATCCCGGTCGGTTACGCCGACGGGGTTCCACGGTCGCTCGGCGGGGTCGGCGAAATCGTGCTCGGCGGAACCCGCTATCCCATCGTCGGCGCCGTGTCGATGGACCAGTTCAGCGTCGATTTCGGTGATGCCAGTGTGCACCTCGGCGATGAGGTCGTGCTGCTCGGCGACGCCGCCGTGGGCGAACCGGATGCCGCGGAATGGGCTACCATCTCCGGAACCCTGCCGCACGAAATCCTCACCGGTCTCGGCGGCAGGATGCGACGCACTCACCTGAATCAACATCGCCTGAATCACCAATCCGACCAGAATCGACATTGAAAGAACCCATGAGCCACACCAGCGTAGGAATCATCTTCGGCGGAGCCAACACCGAGCACGAGGTCTCCTGCTCGTCCGCGGAGGGGGTCCTCGGCAGCCTGGACCGGGAGCGCTTCGCCCCGGTGCTGCTGGGCGTGGACAAGCGCGGTGGCTGGCACCGGCTCGACTCGATCGGTGGCCTCGCGACCGCGGGGACCGGCACGCTGCTGCCCGACCTCACCGGCATCGATGTGGTGTTGCCGGTGCTGCACGGCAGGTTCGGCGAAGATGGCACCGTGCAGGGCCTGCTCGACCTGGCTGGAATCCCGTACGTGGGCAACGGGGTGCTCGCGAGCGCCCTGGCGATGGACAAGTTGCTGTGCCAAAACGTGCTTGCCGCGGCTGGTCTGCCCACCATCCCCACCGTGGCGGTCACCGAACTGGACCGGTCCGGTGCCGCCGCTGGTGCCGACCAACTCGGCTACCCGGTGTTCGTCAAACCGAACCGGTCGGGATCCAGCGTCGGCGTGAGCCGCGTCGATACGGCCGAGCAGTTGGATGCCGCCATCGGGTTGGCGCTGTCCTCTGACTCCACGGCGCTGATCCAGCCGCTCATTGACGCCACCGAGGTGGATCTGGGTGTATTGCAGGCAGCCGACGGCAGCCTGTCGATTGGCGCGCCGCTGCGCATCCGCCCGTCCGGTGGCAGCACCTTCTTCGACTACGCCTCCAAGTACACCGACGGCGGCCACGAGTTCGAGGTTCCTGCCAAGCTCGACTCTCTGGCCGCCACCCGGCTCGAAGCATTCGCCCTCGCCGCGTTCCGCGCGCTGGGCTGCGAGGGGCTGGCCCGGGTGGACTTCTTCCTCGACGAGGCCGGCACGATTACCCTCAATGAGGTCAACACCATGCCGGGGATGACGGCACTGAGCCAGTACCCCACCATGTGGGACGTCGTGGGCGTGGACTATCGCCAGTTGCTGAACCGCCTCATCGACCGCGCGCTGGTCGCTCGTCCGGCCCGCACCGCCTAGCGCAGCAAGGGCCTAGCCAATCGCTGACGTGGTGGACGAGGTTGTGAATTTGATGCCGTCCCAACGGACGGAGTCGAGTCCCTGCGTCAGCTCCAGGCCACCACGGCGGAAGTTGGCCACCGTGGTGCAAAGGCCGAAAGCCCCACCGTTCCAGGGCCGCATTCCGACTATGCAGTAGCTGCGGTTCGTCCCCTTCGCGATCCAGAGGAGCGCGCCGTGGACAGTGGTTCCCATAAGGCGGGTGGTGGCCGGATCGATCCCCAGATCGTTCACCACTGCAGGGGCGTCAACAGTGTCTTCCTCAAGTTGAGGCGTGCTGAACCACTCCTCGGCGGCGATTGTCCACCCCGCGTTCGTCGCTTTGGGCGGGTCGACGACCGCGAATTGCTGCACCGTTTCCGCGTGCGCTGCGGGTGGTGACGGCGGTGCGCTGGTCGAGTGTCTGCTGAAAGCTGCGCTGCCATAGCCGACCACCAGACACAGTGCCGCGATCGGTGCGATCCAGATCCGCCGGAGCACGCCGGTGGGACGGGTTACCGCTGGCCCGGCATCCGCGGGCGGCGGTGGAGCGGGACTGTGCCCGGCTCCGCCGGTTTCACCGAGGGCGTGGATGGCTCGATCCAGTGCGTCGGCGTTCCGGGCGCGGACACGCTCTTCGTCGTGGAGCACGTGCCGCGCCGCCAATGCGGCGGTTTCCTCCGCGGCACTTCGTGTGCGCCCGAAGGCGATCCTGCGCAACGCATCGAGCTGCTCGCCCGGGATGCTGCTCACGGGGTCGGCGGCCGCACGGAGAGCGAGAAGGGCGTCTCCCGTCCCGGTGTACGCCCTGGTGAACCGGTCGCATGCCACGGCATCCTGGCAGACCAGGTCCAGGGCTGCTCGAGCGCGCGCGCCCAACTCTTCGCCCGCATCTTCGCCCGCAGCCATGCAGGGCAGGGTACATCGAGCTCGAAGCCGTTCCCAGCCCCCGTTTTCACGGCCGGGTCACCGGCCATGGGCCGCATTCGGGGACCGGACGGTGCGGCCCTCAGCGCCTCAGAGTCGACACCGGCTGCGACAGGAACTGCTCGAAAGTGACCGTGCCGTCGGGGTGCTCCGGTGCCAGATGCAGGCCGGCGGTGAATGCCTGGAACGTCTTACCCGGCAGCACCAGCGGCACGAGCACGCCGCGCCGGCCCGCCGCCGTGCGCCACAACGCCGCCAGGTCGCGCAGGCGGCGGATCTGCGGACCGCCGAGGTCCAGCGCCCGCCCGGAAGGCTCTGCCCCCGCCAGAGCAACCAGACGCTCAGCCACCTCGTCGACCTCGACCGGCTGGATCGGCACATCAGGAACCAGGATGAACGGCGAGGGCCGCTGCGCGCTCAGCACGCTCACCACCAGGTTGTGGAACTGTGTCGCCCGCAAAATCGTGAACGGCAGGCCACTGTGCTCGACGAGACCTTCGACCGCGTACTTCGCCCGGTAGTAGTGGAACGGATGCCGGTCCACCCCGACGATTGAGATGTACACCAGATGCGACACGCCGGCCCGTCGAGCGGCCGCGATGAGGTTCTCAGCCTGTTTCGGGTCGTTCTTCCCCGTGGCGCAATGAATGACGGTGCTTACGCCCTGCAGCGCAGCATCCACGCCGACCCCCGTGGCCAGGTTGCCGACGGATACCCCAGGCGCGGCGTGCCGGCTGAGCACACGCGTGGTCGCCCCGGCCTCCCGCAACCTGCGCACCACGATGCGCCCCAGAGTTCCTGTGCCGCCGGTTACCAACGTAGTTTCTCTCATGAATCCATTGTGTGGCTGTGCCCTGCCTCGGCGCACCTCCACCCCGGTGATAATTGACGTATGCCCCTCTACCGTGACGAAGCAGTGGTGCTGCGAACGCACAAGCTCGGCGAAGCCGACCGCATCGTCACCATGCTCAGTCGTCAGCACGGCAAGATCCGCGCCGTCGCCAAGGGCGTGAGGCGCACGGCATCCAAATTCGGCGCCCGGTTGGAGCCGTTCATGGTCGCCGACGTTCAGCTCTACGAGGGTCGCAGCCTCGACATCATCACCCAGGCGGAGTCGCTCGGCTCCTACGGCGCCGACATCGCCGAGGACTACGGATGCTATACCGCCGCCAACGTCATGGTCGAAACAGCCGACAAGATTACCGACGACAACGGCTCGCTGCAGCAGTACCTGCTGCTGATCGGCGGACTGCGGTCACTGTCGCGGCACGAGCATCACCCCAGCCTCACCCTGGACTCGTACCTGCTCCGAGCACTGTCCGTGGCGGGGTGGGCGCCGAGCTTCGTCGACTGCGCCGTCACCGGCGCCCCGGGACCGCACTCCGCCTTCGTGGTGCAACTGGGTGGCGTGGTGTCCGACGAGGTGGCTCCGCCCGGCGCACCCAGGCTCGACTCGGCGACGCTGGGCCTGCTGGCCGCGCTGCTTGCGGGGGACTGGGCCATCGCCGAGGCCAGCCCAAGCGGCACCCGCAGCCAGGCCAGCGGCGTGGTCGCCGCGTACACGCAGTTCCATCTTGAACGCAGCCTGCGGTCGCTGCAGCACGTGGACCGTACGTTCGTCGAGCCGAGCGCGGTTTCCGCTGGTCGAGTAGCGGAAGCCAGCGAGCGTATCGAGACCTCATGACCGTCCCCAAAACCCATCGCGACGCCGTCGACTTTAAACCCGTCGACTGGACCGGCCGCTACCCGAAGCCACTTCCCGCCGCCGCGGTGCCGGCCCACGTCGCCATTGTCATGGACGGCAACGGCCGCTGGGCCAACCGTCGCGGGCTCACCAGGATCGAAGGTCACCGAGCCGGAGAGGCGGCACTCCTGGACGTCGTGGCCGGCGCCATCCAGATCGGCGTGAAGCACCTCAGCGTTTACGCCTTCTCCACCGAGAATTGGAAACGCTCGCCCGACGAGGTGCGCTTTTTGATGGGCTTCAACCGCGAAGTGCTGCATCGCAGGCGCGATCAGCTCAACGACTGGGGCGTGCGCATCCGGTGGGCGGGACGCAAACCGCGGCTCTGGACCTCTGTCATCAAAGAACTCCAGTTCGCCGAACGCCTCACCGCAGGCAACAGCGTGCTCACGCTGACCATGTGCGTCAACTACGGCGGACGCACCGAAATCGTGGATGCTCTCCGCCGGGTCGGCGACGATATCGCGGCGGGCAGGCTGAAACCGTCCGGGATCACCGAGAAGACCATCCAGCGTCACCTGTACACGCCGGAGCTGCCGGACGTCGACCTGTTCGTGCGCAGCTCCGGAGAACAACGCACCAGCAACTTCATGCTTTGGCAGAGCGCCTACGCCGAAATGGTGTTCCTCGACACGCTGTGGCCGGACTTCAGCCGGGACGATCTCTGGCGCGCGGTGGAACTGTACGCCTCCCGTACCCGCCGGTTCGGGGCCGCGGTGGACAGCCCCACGCTCTGATGCCGGGGCCCGCACGGTGGTCAGGTAGCGGCCAGTAGACTCGGAGCGGTCGCACTGCGACATCCTGCGGCGTGGTCGCACGGTTGTGGCGCGACGCCGACCGCGTACCCAGCGCGGCTGACCTTTGGAGCATCTGTGGCAGCACCTTCCCGTCTTGATTCCGTCATCTCCCTGGC
Organism: Parafrigoribacterium mesophilum; assembly: GCF_039652555.1. Classification (NCBI taxonomy): domain Bacteria; kingdom Bacillati; phylum Actinomycetota; class Actinomycetes; order Micrococcales; family Microbacteriaceae; genus Parafrigoribacterium; species Parafrigoribacterium mesophilum. The sequence continues at coordinate 460,648 of NZ_JBDJAF010000001.1, read as the reverse complement.
CAAGCGCCGCGGATTCGTTTTCCAGGCCGGTGAGATCTACGGCGGTTCACGGTCGGCCTGGGACTACGGCCCACTCGGAGTGGCGCTCAAGGAGAACATCAAGCGGCAGTGGTGGCAGTGGATGGTCGACGGCCGCGAGGATGTCGTCGGGCTGGACTCCTCGGTGATCCTGCCACGGCGGGTGTGGGAGGCCTCAGGGCACGTGGAGGTGTTCACCGACCCGCTGGTGGAGTCGCTGCACACGCACAAGCGCTACCGCGCCGATCACCTGATTGAGGCGTATGAACTCAAGCACGGGCATCCGCCGGTGAACGGCCTCGCGGACATCCGCGACCCGGACACCGGGCAGCCCGGATCGTGGACCGAGCCGCGGAACTTCTCCGGACTGCTCAAGACCTTCCTCGGCGCGCTGGACAACGAGGCGGGGCTGCACTACCTGCGCCCGGAGACCGCGCAGGGTATTTTCGTGAACTTCGCCAATGTGCTCGGCGCGTCCCGGATGAAGCCGCCGTTCGGCATCGGTCAGGTGGGTAAGAGCTTCCGCAACGAGATCACGCCGGGCAACTTCATCTTCCGCACCCGCGAGTTCGAGCAGATGGAGATGGAGTTCTTCGTCGAGCCCGGCACCGATGAGACTTGGCACCAGTACTGGATCGACCAGTCCTACGCGTGGTACACCGACCTGGGGCTGAACCCGGAGAACCTGCGACTCTACGAGCACCCGAAAGAGAAACTGTCGCACTACTCCAAGCGCACCGTGGACATCGAGTACAAGTTCGGCTTCCAGGGCAACCCGTGGGGTGAGCTGATGGGCGTGGCCAACCGCACCGACTTCGACCTGAAGACGCACTCCGCCGCATCCGGCACCGACCTGTCCTATTTCGACCAGTCGCAGGACAAGCGCTGGACCCCATATGTGATCGAGCCGGCGTTCGGTCTCACCCGTGCGCTGATGGCGTTTCTGGTCGACGCGTATTCGGAGGACGAGGCACCCAATACCAAGGGCGGCGTTGACAAGCGCACCGTGCTGCGGCTGGATCGCAGGCTCGCGCCGGTCAAGGTGGCGGTGCTGCCGTTGTCGAGGAACGAACGGCTCTCGCCGATGGCGCGGGAGCTGGCCGCGGACCTGCGCAAGTACTGGGCCATCGAGTTCGACGACGCCGGCGCGATCGGGCGCCGATATCGCCGCCAGGATGAGGTCGGCACGCCGTTCTGCGTCACCGTGGACTTCGACAGCCTCGACGACAAAGCAGTCACCGTGCGTGAGCGGGACAGCATGGCGCAGGAGCGGATCTCCCTGGACCGGCTGCGCGGCTACTTGGCCGAGCAGTTCGTCGCCTGAGTAGGACTAAAGTCACTCGACCGACCGCCGCCGCGGGGATAGCCTTCGGTCATGAGCACTCAGGTGGATGTCGGCAAGCTGGCCGACCAGGTGGACAAGTACGGGTACGCCTACGTGATGACCGTCGGTGACAGCGGACGCGTGCATGCCGTGGCCGTACATCCGAGCGTGTCAGACGGCGTCGTCGTCGTGGCGGAGGCTGGTGGGCGCACCTTGCGCAACGCCGCGGCCCGACCGGCGATCTCGCTGGTGTGGCCGCCGGCAGCCGACGGCGGGTACTCGCTGATCGTGGACGGCGACTCCCTGCAGGATGGTGGCATCCTACGCATCACCCCGACCCGTGCCGTGCTGCACCGGGCCGCGACCCCGGTGCTCGTCGGGGCAGCTGCCGTCGACGATGACGCGTGTCGGGCCGACTGCATCGAGCTCTGACCCGCGCCGCCCGCGCCGCCGCGCCGCCCCCGCGCCGCCCGCGCCCCGCCCGCGCCCCGCCCTCACCCGCACGCCCCCCCCGGAAATTCAGGAATCGGCGTGTTGGCCGTCCGTATCCTCGGGCACCGAGGGCCTGAAGCGACGGGGAGTCCTGAATTTCCGTAGGGGGACGCAGCGGGAGACGGATGTCGTGTCTCCTCTCCTCCCCAGGAGCAGGTCCCGGCGGGGTGTGCCCGGCTCGCCGGTGAGGCGGCGGCTCGGCTCGCCGCATGGCGCAGAGTCGGCGCCATGTCGATACGGGAGATGGTGACGAGCCTCGGCGGGTTGGCTCAGAAGCGGCAGCTGGTTGCGCTTGGAGCAACAGACTGGATGCTGACGCGGGCGGTTCGCGGCGGCGAGGTGCACCGAGCGCGGCAAGGGTGGTACTCCACGTTCCCGGAGAGTGAACCCGTCTTACGGGCAGCCCGAGTCGGCGGCAGGCTGACCGGAATCTCGGCGCTCGTCGAACTCGGCTGCTGGACTTGGCAGGAGCATCCGCTGCACGTGTCCGTCCCGCATCGGGCAGCTCGCTTGCGCAAGCAGTGGGACCGATTCTCCCGATTGGACCCGGCATTGAGCACGGATGTCGTGTTGCACTGGGACGACGATGGTGTGGTGGCGCGCGGCGGGAGCCAGCTCGTGAGCCTGACGGATGCGTTCGTCCGTGTCGTGCTGGACGAACCGTTCGAGCTCGCCGTGGCCGCGTTCGACTGGGGGTTGCGGACCGGCTGCCTGAACCGGCGGGGCCTCGAGCGCATCCTGCTCGCGCTGCCCGACGACGCACGGATGATCGCCAACTGGATCGACGTCCGGTGCGACAGCATCCTCGAGAGCATCGCGCGCACCGGCCTGCAACTGCATGGTTTTCTTGTGACGAGTCAGGTTCCCGTGGGCAGGCTCGAGCGCATCGACCTCGTGATCGAGGACATCGTCGCGCTGGAGACGGATGGGGATCTCCACCTGGGCCGGTCCGAAAAAGACCGGCGCAAAGACATCAGCATCACGATCGAGGGACGCCACGCACTGAGAGCGACTTACACGATGGTCCGCTACGAGTTCGACCGTCTCGTCGAAGCGATCGAGTCCGCGATCGTCGCCCGGCATCCGGGCTGGTCCCTCGAAAAATCAGGATGCAGCGTCCGCCCAGCCCACCGCGGCCGCAGAAGATGGCGGATGCTGGATGGGTCGTCCACCCGACTTCCTGAATTTCCGAGGGGAGGGGGCAGGATGAGGACGGGAATGATCTCGCGGATCGCTCAGTTGGCCCCAGTATGAGTGAATCTGGGCGTGAAGCCATCAAAGTTGACATCTGGTCCGACATCGCCTGCCCGTGGTGTTACATCGGCAAGCGCAAGTTCGAGGCCGGCGCTGCCGAATTCGCCGGAGAGGTGGAGGTCGAGTACCACTCCTTCGAACTGTCTCCCGATACGCCCGTCGACTTCGACGGCAGCGAGATCGACTTCCTCGCGGCACGCAAAGGCCTTCCTGTCGACCAGGTCACGCAGATGCTGGCGCGAGTCACCGGCGTCGCGGAGAGCGTCGACCTGCACTACGACTACGACGCGCTCAAGCACACCAACACGGTCAAAGCGCACCAGGTCATCCACTACGCGAAGGCACATGGTCGGCAACTGGACATGAAGGAGCGCCTGTTGAAGGCCTACTTTGTCGAGGGGCGGCACGTCGGCCGCGACGCCGACCTGGCCGACCTGGCCGCGGAGATCGGCCTGGACCGCGAGGATGTGCTGCGCTCGCTCGCCGAGAACGAATACCTCGCCGACGTGCGTGCCGATCAAGCGCAGGCTGTCGCGTACGGCATCCAGGGTGTGCCGTTCTTCGTAATCGATGGCAAGTACGGCATTTCCGGGGCGCAAGATCCGCAGGTTTTCGCCAGCGCCCTGGCTCAGGTGCGCGACGAGAAGGTGTCCGCATGACCGCCCCGGTACCGCTGAACATGATCGGCGATCCGGATGCCGCCAGCTGCGTCGACGGGGTCTGCGCGATTCCCGTCGCTGAAACGGATGCTGATCGGCCTTTTTCCACGGAGTAGCCTTCTGCCTCCTGCCTGTGTGGCATGCCGCGCCCGCGGTGTACTGTGAAAAACCAGAATGCAGGCTGGGAAGCAGGAGACCCGATGGCTGACGAATCCACTCTTTTCACGGGCTTGAGCGCGTTCCCGTTGACCCCGGCGTCGGCATCCGGGGAGGTGATGGTCGACGAATTCGGTGTGCTGCTGGAGCGCCTGGAGAACTCCGCAATCGACTCGGTAGGGGTGCTGGGGAGCACCGGCGCCGCCGCCTATTTGAATCGGGCGCAGCGCCGTCGCGCGATCAAGACCGCGCATGACGTGCTCACCAAGCCGGTGATCGCCGGGGTGAGCGCCCTGCGCACCGACCAGGTGCTCGAGCATGCCCTCGACGCGAAGAAGGCGGGAGCGGATGCCATCCTGCTGTCCGCGATGTCGTACATACCGCTGAACGACCGCGAAGTGGTGCGGCTGTTCGAACGCGTCAACGAGGCCGTCGCGCTCCCGATCTGCATCTACAACAATCCCGGCACCACCAAGTTCACCTTCAGTCCTGCGCTCATCGGTGAGCTCAGCCAGCTGGAGCACGTGGCCGCAATCAAAGACAGCGCGGGCAGCAGCGAGGAACTGGCCGCGCGGCGCGCCGAGATCCTTCCGCTCGTCGACGAGGACTTTGTGATCGGAATGAGCGGCGACGCCTTGGCGGTGGAGGCGCTCATCGAGGGATCCGGCGCCTGGTACTCGGTGCTGGCCGGCACGCTTCCGGATGCCGGCACCGCCCTCGTGAAGGCGATCGCCGACGGCAACCACGACGTCGCCCGGCGGTGCGACGCCCGCCTCCAGCCGATGTGGGAGCTCATGCGTCGGGTGGGCAGCATCCGGGTGATGTACGCCCTGGTCGACCTGCTCGGCCTCAGCTCGGCACTGCCGCCCGAGCCCCTGTTACCGCTCGGATACGACGAGAAGGCCGCGCTGATCCTCGCGCTCGAGGCCGGCCGGCTGGTCTGATGCGGCGCACGACACCGAGGCCTGTCTTCAGAAAATTGCGCTGTCTGAGAGAATTGAGGAAATGAGTCTCCTCACGACCACCGTCCCGCACCCGGCGAAGCCAGCCCTCACCATCGGCTCGATCGCCCTCGACACCCCCGTCGTGCTGGCCCCCATGGCCGGCATCACCAACGCGGCGTTTCGTCGGTTGTGCCGCGAATTCGGCGCCGGACTCTACGTCAGCGAAATGATCACCAGCCGGTCCCTGGTGGAACGCACCCCGAAGTCGATGCACCTCATTCAACATCACGCCTCCGAGTCGCCGCGCAGCATCCAGCTGTACGGCGTCGACCCGAAGACGGTGGCCGAGGCGGTCACCATGCTCGTGGCCGAGGACCGCGCCGACCACATTGACCTGAATTTCGGCTGCCCGGTGCCCAAGGTCACTCGCAAGGGCGGCGGTGCGGCGCTGCCCTGGAAACGCGGACTGTTCCGCGACATCGTCGAGGGCGCTGTGAAGGCCGCCGGCCCGCTGCCGCTCACCGTGAAGATGCGCAAGGGCATCGACTCCGACCATCTCACCTTCCTTGAGGCCGCCAAGGCGGCCGAGGGCGCCGGGGTGTCCAGCATCGCCCTGCATGCCCGCACCGCCGCGCAGTTCTACAGCGGCCACGCCGACTGGGCCGCGATCGCCGAACTGAAGGAGACCGTCACCAGCGTGCCCGTGCTCGGCAACGGCGACATCTGGTCCGGCGCCGACGGCGTGCGGATGATGCGCGAAACCGGATGCGACGGCGTCGTCGTCGGCCGCGGCTGCCTGGGCCGGCCTTGGCTGTTCGGGGACCTGCATGCGGCCTTCCACGGTGAGCCGCACATCGCGCATCCGTCGCTCGGCACCGTCGCCGCTGCGCTGCGCCGCCACACCGAGCTGCTCGTGGAGTTCTTCGGCAGCGAGGAGTGGGCCTGCCGCGACATCCGCAAGCACATCAGCTGGTACTTCAAGGGCTACCCGGTGGGCGGGGACACCCGTGCGGCGCTGGCCCTGGTGGAGAGTCTGCAACAGATGGACGACCTGCTCGGCACGCTGGACTGGAACGCGCCGTACCCGGGGGAGCCGGCCGAGGGGCCGCGCGGCCGAGCCGGTACCCCCAAACGGCCGGCCCTACCGGAGCACTGGCTGGACAGCCACGAACTGGGCGAGGAGCACCGCAGCGCGTTGACCGAGGGTGAGGGAGACACCAGCGGTGGCTGAGAACAGCACGCAGGACGGCTACAGCGACCACGACCTGCAGCGCTGGCTCCCCGAAACCCACCTGAACCCCCGCAGTGACTTCGCCAGAGACCGGGCTCGCCTGCTGCACTCCAGCGCGCTGCGCCGGCTCGCCGCGAAGACGCAGGTGCTCAGCCCCGCCGCGGGACTCGACTTCGCCCGCAACCGGCTCACCCACTCCCTGGAAGTAGCCCAAGTGGGCCGCGAACTGGCCACCAGCCTCGGACTCGACCCCGACGTGGTGGACACGGCGTGCCTCGCGCACGACCTCGGGCATCCGCCGTTCGGACACAACGGTGAGCGCGCCTTGAACGCATGGTGCGAGGACATCGGCGGGTTCGAGGGCAACGCGCAGACCCTCCGGCTGCTCACCAGGATCGAACCGAAGGTGTTCGGCCCGGGCGGCCGCTCCTACGGCCTCAACCTCACCAGGGCGAGCCTCGACGCCAGCTGCAAATACCCGTGGCCGGACAGCCAGGCAGTCGACGACCCCAGCGGACGGGCCAAGTTCGGCTTCTACCAAGACGATCTGGATGCGTTCGAATGGCTGCGCGAGGGAGCCCCGGACCGTCGGCGTTGCATCGAGGCGCAGGTGATGGACCTCTCCGACGACATCGCGTACTCGGTGCACGACTTCGAGGATGCGATCGTCGGCGGCTACATCGACGTCGCCGCCCTGGGCGCCCGGGTGAACCACAATGCACTGGTGAACTCGATGTTCTCCTGGATCGGCGGCGAAATCAGCCATGAGGAACTCGTGGCGGCGTTCGACGTTCTGGCGGCCCACGACGCCTGGCTGGACACCTGGGACGGCAGCCGCCGCGATCAGGGCAGGCTGAAGAACCTCACCAGCCAGCTCATCGGCCGGTTTGCTGCGGCGGCCACCCAGGCCACCCTGGCGCAGGCGCCCGCCAGCGGCGGACTCAGCCGGTTCGCCGCCGACATCATCGTGCCGCGGGAGATTCAGGCGGAGATCTCTGTGCTCAAGGGGATCGTCGCCGCGTTCGTGATGTCCCGAAACACCCGGCAGCCGATCTACGCGCAGCAGCGTCACATCCTCACCGAACTGGCCAACGAGTTGCTGCGCACCGGACCCGATCGTCTGGATGCCGGGTTCGCGGCGGATTGGCGGGCCGCCGCCACCGACCAGCAGCGCAAACGGGTGGTCGTCGACCAGGTGGCCAGTTTGACAGATCAGTCCGCGATGGCCTGGCACGACCGCCTGGTGGGCTCGCGCTGAGGTAGGGCGGCTGGTTTCGATACGGCTCGCGCTGGCGCTCGCCTACTCAACCCGCTGGCGCGGTTTCGATACGGCTCGCGCTGGCGCTCGCACTCAACCCGCTGGCGCGGTTTCGATACGGCTCGCGCTGGCGCTCGCACTCAACCCGCTGGCGCGGTTTCGATACGGCTCGCGCTGGCGCTCGCCCACTCAACCGGCTGACGCGGTTTCGATACGGCTCGCGCTGACGCTCGCCTACTCAACCGGCTACGGCGCGTGCCTCAACCTGCTCAGTTGGTGCGGACTGTGGAGAACGGAATCTAGGACGGCCGGGCTTGCCTAGACTCATACCATGGCAGGCCTGATCCGACGCGCAGACCTCGATGAACTGCGCGCCAGGATCAACATCGCCGACGTGGTCGGGGACTATGTCACCCTCAAGGGCGCCGGCATCGGCTCGCTCAAGGGGCTCTGCCCGTTCCACGATGAGCGCAGCCCCAGCTTCCATGTGCGGCCCCAGGTGGGCCGTTACCATTGCTTCGGATGCGGCGAAGACGGCGACGTGTTCAGCTTCCTGCAGAAGATGGACCACACCACCTTCACCGAAGCGGTCGAGCGGATGGCCGCCCGCATCGGCTTCGAACTGCACTACGAGGACGGCGGCCAGGCGAACAGCGACCACGGCAACCGGGCGCGCCTGCTCGCCGCGAACCAGGCCGCCGCAGAATACTTCGTCGCCCAGTTGTCCCTGCCCGGTGCCGAACCGGGCCGCAAGTTCCTGGGGGAGCGCGGATTCGACCCGGCCGCCGCCGAGCGGTTCGGGATCGGCTTCGCCCCCAAGTCGTACGACGCACTTGGAAAACACCTCAAATCACTGCGCTTCACCGACGCCGAACTGCTCGGCGCCGGCCTGCTCAGTGCCGGCGACCGCGGAACCTACGACCGCTTCCGCGGCCGGCTGGTTTGGCCCATCCGCGATGTCACCGGTGCGACCCTCGGCTTCGGCGCGCGTCGCCTGCTCGAGGACGATCAGGGACCCAAATACCTCAACACCCCGGAGACCGCGGTCTACCACAAGTCCCAGGTGCTCTACGGGCTAGACCTGGCCAAGCGGGACATCTCCCGCGGCCGGCAGGTGGTTGTCGTCGAGGGGTACACCGACGTGATGGCCTGCCACCTTGCCGGGGTCACCACCGCCGTCGCCACCTGCGGCACCGCGTTCGGTGTCGACCACATCAAGGTGATCCGGCGGATGCTCGGCGACGTCGAAAACGTGAACACCCGCGGGGTGGGCGAGGTCGTGTTCACCTTCGACCCGGATGCCGCGGGCCAGAAGGCGGCCAGCCGCGCGTTCAGCGAGGAACAGCGGTTCGCCGCGCAAACCTTCGTCGCGATCGGCCCGGAGGGGCTCGACCCGTGCGATTTGCGGTTGCACCGCGGCGACGAAGCGGTGCGCCGCATGGTCGCAGGCAAGAAGCCGCTGTTCGAGTTCATGATCCGTCGGATGCTCGCCGGCCACGACCTGGAAACCGTTGAGGGTCGGGTGACTGCCCTTCGCGCGGCCGCTCCAGTGGTTCTGGGCATCCGCGACACCGCGTTGCACACCGGCTACGTGCGCGACCTGGCGCGCTGGCTGGGCCTGGATCCGCGCGAGGTTCAGGGCGCCGTGAACGCCGCCCGCGCAAAGTCGGCAGCGCCGTCCCCACGGCTGGAGCATGCAGCATCCGCCCGGCCCGACGAACCCGAGCCGGCGGCACCTGCCGCGCCGGTCGGACCCACCCTGCGTCAGCTGCCTGGAGACCCGGCCACCCGGCTGGAACGGGACGCGCTGATGGCGATCTTGCAGCACCCGGAGGAGATCCGCCCGGATCTGGTCCAGCGCGCCAGTCAGGCCGCGATGGCAAACGCGTCGCTGGCGGTAGTGCGCGACGCCGTCGCCGCTAGCCTGCCTACCGCAACTGCCGAGGCGATCGACTCACGAGGCTGGCTGGATCGGGTCATCGCCGAGGTCCCCGCGCCATTCTCGGCATTGGTCGCCGAACTCGGCATGGCGCCCATTCCCGAGCAGTCCGGGCGCGAACTGACCGCGTACTGCACCGGCGTCACGGTCTCCCTGATCGAACGGGACCTGCTGCGGCAGAAGGCCGAATTACTCGGCCGGTTGCAGCGCACCGACTCGGCCGCCGAGCAGGAGAAGTACCGTGAAATCCAACGCTCGTTGATGAGCGTGGAGGCCCAACGTCGCGCACTCCGGGACGAGTAAACGCACGGATCTTGCGCCGGATGTTGCAGGTTCGTAAACATTCCCTGTTCGTCTCGAGTCGATTAGCTGAAAACGTACTTATTGTGTTACCAAAGTAGGTACAGCTCTGCACCGCGGACGGCTTCGCCCGCGGTGCACTCTATGCACTAAGAGAGGAAAACGGATATGACATCCGGATCCAAGGTCAGCAGACGACTGCTCGCCGCACTCGGCACCTCCGCCGTGTTCGCCATGGTGGTCACCGGCTGCGCAGCCGGGGGCAACGCGGACAACAACAAGCCGGGAGCAAGCAATTCCAGCGGCAGCCTCGTCGTCGGCACCACCGACAAGGTCACCACGCTTGACCCTGCCGGCTCTTACGACAACGGCTCGTTCTTCATCATGAACAACGTGTTCCCGTTCCTGATGAACTCCACGCCCGGCAGCGCCGACGTGAAGCCAGACATCGCCGAGTCGGCGAAGTTCACCGCTCCCACCGAATACACGGTGGTGCTGAAGAAGGGCCTGAAGTTCGCCAACGGCCACGACCTGACCTCCTCGGACGTCAAGTTCTCCTTCGACCGCCAGCTGAAGATCGCCGCCGACAACGGCCCGTCGTCCCTGCTCTACAACTTGGAGAGCACCGACGCCACGAATCCGACCACCGTGGTCTTCCACCTCAAGGCGGCCAACGACCAGATCTGGCCTCAAATCCTCTCTAGCCCAGCCGGCCCGATCGTGGACGAGGAAACCTTCTCGCCCGACGCGGTGACCACCGACGACGAGATCGTCAAGGCCAAGGCGTTCGCCGGACCGTACGAGATCGCCAGCTACAAGTTCAACGAACTGGTGCAGTTCAAGGCGTACAAGGGCTACAAGGGCCTGCTCGGCACCCCGAAGACCGCCACGATCAACCTCAAGTACTTCGCCGACCAGTCGAACATGAAGCTCGAGGTGCAGCAGGGCGGCATTGACGTTGCCACCCGCAGCCTCTCGGCGACCGACGTCGAAAGCCTGAGCAAGGAGAAGAGCGTCAAGGTCTACACGGGGCCCGGCGGAGAAATCCGCTACATCGTGTTCAACTTCAACACGATGCCGTTCGGCGCCACGACCCCCGAGGCCAACCCGGCCAAGGCTCTCGCGGTTCGCCAGGCGATGGCCGACCTCATCGACCGTGACGCGATCGCGAAGCAGGTCTACAAGGGCACCTACCTGCCGTTGTACTCCTACGTTCCCGCCGGCTTGCCCGGCGCCGCGGAGCCGCTGAAGTCGATGTACGGCGATGGCAACGGCGGCCCGGATGCGGACAAGGCCGCGTCGGTGTTGAAGGATGCCGGAGTGACCACTCCTGTTGAGTTGAAGCTGCAGTACAACCCGGACCACTACGGTGCCAGCTCGGGTGACGAGTACGCGCAGATCAAGAACCAACTCGAGAAGAGTGGACTGTTCACGGTGAACCTGCAGTCGACCGAATGGGTGCAGTACTCCAAGGACCGCTCCGCGGACGTGTACCCGCTCTACCAGCTCGGATGGTTCCCGGACTACTCGGACGCCGACAACTACCTGTCGCCGTTCTTCCAGAAGGACAACTTCCTGAAGAACCACTTCGACAACCCTGAGATCGACGCGCTGATCAAGCAGCAGGCCGTCGAAACCGACCAGAGCAAGCGCCTGGACGAGATCAAGCAGGTCCAAGAGAAGGTGGCAGCGCAGCTGTCCACACTGCCGATGCTGCAGGGCGCCCAGGTTGCGGTCGCCGGCACGGACGTGAAGGGTGTCGGCGACACGCTCGACGCGTCCTTCAAGTTCCGCTTCGGAGTGCTCAGCAAGTAGCAGGTAACACAGCACCGGCTACAATCACTGTGGCCGTTGCGTTGAGGGGGCGGTCCGCCTGAACGCGGGTCGCCCCCTCCTTTCACGCAACCGACGAGATTGGCAATAATGACCGCAACCGTGACTGAGGATACCGCCGGGGCAACCCCGCCGGTCGGCAAACAGCGGAAGTCCACGGCAGGCGGCAGTCGGCTCGGCCGCTACATCCTGGTGCGGTTGCTGCTCATCATCCCCACCGTCTTCATCCTGGTCTCGATGGTGTTCCTGCTGATGCGCACCATCGGCGATCCGATCACCGCGGCCCTGGGCGGGCGACTCAGTGCCGACCAGATCCAGGAACGCATCCACGCGGCCGGCTACGACCGACCGGTACTCGTGCAGTACGTCGAGTACCTGGGGCAGATTTTCACCGGCAACTTCGGTTCCACCCTCAGTGACAACCGACCGGTCACCGAGATTCTCACCACCTATGGCGGTGCCACCCTCGAGCTGGCGTTTTACGCCCTCATCGTCGCGTTCATCGTCGGCATCCCGTTCGGAATGCTGGCGGCCTACCTGCGCGACCGCTGGCCCGACGCCGTGCTGCGCGTCTTCGCCATCCTCTGCTACGCCACTCCGGTCTTCTTCGCCGGCCTGCTGCTCAAGCTCGTGTTCGCCGTCTGGCTGGACTGGCTCCCCGTCGCCGGACGGGCATCCACCCGCACCGAACTGGACCTGCAACTGCTGCCGCATCCGACCGGCATTCACCTCATCGACGCGATCGCGTCCGGCAACGCGGACAACGTGGCGGATGTGCTCGCCCACGCCATCCTGCCCGGCATCGCCCTCGGGCTGCTCACCGCCGGGGTGTTCCTGCGGCTGGTGCGGCTGAACATGATCGGCACTCTGACCACCGACTACGTCGACGCGGCCCGTTCCCGCGGAGTCGGCGAACTGCGCCTCGTGCGCAAACACGCCTACAAGCCCGCGCTGGTTCCCATCATCACGGTGATCGGCCTGCAGGTGGCATTGCTGCTCGGTGGTGCCGTCCTCACCGAGACCGTCTTCGAGTGGAAGGGACTGGGCTTCATGCTGGTGCAATACCTCACCGCTCGAGACTTCGTCGCGGTGCAGGGCATCGTGGTGCTGCTGGCGGTGATCGTCGCGGTGACCAACTTCATCGTGGATGTCGTCGCGGCGCTCATCGATCCGAGAGTGAAGTACTGACATGGCCCCGAACTCTCCGAAGCGCAGCCTCTGGTCCCGCCTGCCGATCGTCCATCAACTGCAACAGAGCGTTGGCTGGCAACGCGGCATGCTCGTTGCCGGGCTGGTGATCTGCGCGATCTTCGTGCTCACCGCGATCTTCGCGCCCCTGCTGGCACCGTATGGCTTCTCCGACCTCAGCGGCGAGAACGGCGTGCAGTTCGGCGCGCAGGTTCCGCCTGGCCCCGGGCATCCGCTCGGCACTACCGTCGGCGGCTATGACGTGCTCTCCCGGGTGATCTGGGGCTCGCAAACCGCCCTCCTCGTCATCGTGGTGGCGGTGGCGCTGTCGATCTTCGCCGGCGTGCTGCTCGGGCTCACCTCCGGCTACCTCGGCGGCTGGGTCGACCGTGTGCTCGTGGTTGTCGCGGATGCCGTCTACGCGTTCCCGTCGTTGCTGCTGGCAATCGTCATGTCGATCGTGATCTCCGGCGGCCGATCCCAGCTGGTCGGCGGCATCCTGGCCGCGGCGATCTCGATCACTGTCGTCTTCATTCCGCAGTACTTCCGGGTGACCCGCTCCGAAGTGGTCAGGATCAAGTCCGAGGCGTTCGTGGAGTCGGCAAAGGTGATCGGCAGCGGCACCGGCCGGATCATGTTCCGGCACGTGCTGCGCAACTCGACCAGGACGCTGCCATTGATCTTCACCCTGAACGCGTCGGAGGCCATCCTCACCCTGGCCGGCCTGGGCTTCCTCGGCTTCGGCATTGAGCCCACCTCGGCCGCGGAATGGGGCTTCGATCTCAACAAATCGATCTCGGACGTCACCAGCGGAATCTGGTGGACCTCGGTGTTCCCGGGCTTGGCGATCGTGCTCGTCGTGCTCGGCATGACACTGGTCGGCGAGAGTCTCAACGACCTGGCCGACCCGCGCCTGCGCGGCCGTAAGGCAGTGGCGGCCGTGGAACCGGAAGTGGTGGGCGTGACGGCGGTGGTTCCTGGCGGCGTGTCCGCCACGGGACCTGCCGGAGTGTTGGGGCTGAACGCGGAGGGCGCAGCGCATGAGTAACGTCGTCGAGATCACCGACCTGGCCGTCTCCTTCGCCACCGACGCCGGTACCGTCACCGCCGTCGACGGTGTCAGCCTCACGGTCGGGCTCGGTGAGGTGCTGGCCATCGTGGGCGAGAGCGGCAGCGGCAAGACCGTCACCGCCAAAGCGATCCTGGGTCTGCTTCCCGAAACGGCGACCGAGCATGGCGCGGTGCTGCTCACTTCCAAGGACGGTCGGTCCTCGGTGGACGTGGTTCCGCTGTCCACCTCGCAACTGCGCGAAGTGCGCGGGTCCGACGTCGCCATGGTCTTCCAGGAGCCGTCCACCGCACTGAACCCGGTGTACACGATCGGTTGGCAGATCATCGAGGGGCTGCGTGCCCACGGCCGCTACACCCGGCGGCAGGCCCGCGCGAAGGCCATCGACATCCTCGGCAAGGTCGGCATCCCCGACCCGAAGACGCGCATCGACTACTTCCCGCACCAGCTGTCCGGCGGGCAGAAGCAGCGCGTGGTGATCGCCATGGCCCTCGTACTGGATCCGGGGCTCATCGTCGCCGACGAACCAACGACGGCGCTGGATGTCACCGTGCAGGCCGAAATTCTCGACCTGCTGCGTAAGTGCCGTGACGAGTTCGGCACCGCCATCGTTCTGATCACCCACAACATGGGTGTTGTCGCCGATCTGGCCGACCGTGTCGCGGTGATGTACCAGGGCAAGCTCGTGGAAGAAGCGGATGCCGTCACGCTGTTCTCCGCACCTAAAGACCCCTACACGAAACGGTTGCTGGAGGCCGTGCCGCACGTCGGCCAGGGCACGGTGCAGACCTCGCAGCGGGCCGCGCAACGGGAGTCGACCTGGGCCGATGCCGTTCCGGTGGTGGCCGCCACCGACTTGAGCATCGAATACCCCGGGCGGCTCGGTCGGGGTGGGTTCCTCGCCGTGGACCGGGTCAGTTTCGCGATCCGGCCCGGTGAGGTGCTGGGGCTGGTAGGGGAGAGCGGATCCGGGAAGACCACCATCGGCCGGGCCATCGCCGGCCTGACCAGGGTGACTGGCGGGTCGCTGAAGGTGCTCGGCCTGGAGATGAACGGCATCCGGGAACGCACCTTCCGCAAGGTGCGCAGCGACATCGGTTTCGTCTTCCAGGATCCGGCGTCGAGTTTCAACCCGCTGTTGACCATTGCCGAGTGCGTCGCGGAACCCCTGCTCGTGCACGGCCGTGCCGAGAACGTGGCGGATGCCCGTGACCGGGTGGGCGACCTGCTCGAGGCGGTGCAGCTGCCGCGTGGTTTCGGCGACCGCTATCCACACGAACTCAGCGGCGGCCAGCGGCAACGGGCCAGTCTGGCCCGCGCCATCGCGCTGGAGCCGAAGCTGCTCATTGCCGATGAACCGACGTCCGCGCTGGATGTGTCGGTGCAAGCGAAGGTACTGGAACTGTTCGCCGAGCTGCAACGGGAATTCGGCTTCGCAGCGCTGTTCATCAGCCACGATCTTGCCGTGGTGGACATCCTGGCCGACCGGATCGCGGTGCTGTACCACGGCCAGCTCGTGGAGGAAGGCACCGGGGCCGAGGTTCTGGTGGCGCCGAAGCATCCGTACACCCGGCGGCTGCTGGCGTCGCTTCCGGTTCCGGACCCGATCGCGCAGGCCGCCCGCCGCGACGAACTGCACCGGCTGCGGGAGTTGGAGCGGTAATGTCCGCCCCGTCCGGGCGTGACTCGGCGGTGTCTGCTCGGGACCTGTCGATCCGCTACCGGACGCGCAATGCCCGCTCGCACGTGCGCGCGGTGGACGGTGTCACGCTCGACATCGCCTCCGGCGAGATTCTCGCGCTGATGGGCGACTCGGGGGCTGGCAAGTCCACGCTCGCCGCCACCGTCGCACTTTCGGCCGGGCACGGGGAGCTGGACAGCGGTTACCCCGAAATCTGCGGCGGATCGCTGGCGGTGCTGGGGGCCGGTGTTCGGCGGATGGGACCGCGTCGGCGACACCTGCTGGCGAGGCGGATCGGCTATCTGCCGCAAGACGGCGCCGATCGGCTCAAGCCCTACCTCACGGTGGGCGAGAACGTGGCGGAGCCGATCTTCGATCGTGATCGGCGGTTCAGTCAGCAGGAGGCGGCCGGCATCGTGGCGACGATGGTGGATGCGGTGCATCTACCGCTGGCCGTGATCACCAGGATGCCGCAGGAGCTCAGTCGCGGGCACCGGCAGCGGGTCGCGTTGGCCAGGGCGTTGATTTTGCAACCAGACCTGCTGGTCGCGGACGGGCCCACCAACGGGATGGATGTCACGGTGCGTGTCGCCGTGATGGACACATTGCGGCGGCTGCACCGGGAGTGGGGCTTTTCCGCCCTCGTCGTCAGCAACGATCCGAACATCACCAGGCTGACCACCAGAGTTGCCGTGTTGCGACGGGGGATAATCATAGGGATCGGGTCGGTCGACGAACTGCGTGCCGGACCCTGTGCCCCGTACCTGCCGGAGCCGGCGTAGCCCAGCACCGCAGGTCGGATGAAGGAGCCGAAAGTGACCACAATTCAGTCCGTACCACAGCATCGGGCGGTGCTCGGCCGCCCGAGTGAAGAACTGCCCGCCGAGCGCCGACCGCATCCTGGACCCATCGCGGTGCTGCCCAGGCCCAAGGACGTGTTCGTGGATGCGGTAATCGCCGGCGGTGGGGAAGTGGCCGAGCTGTCGAGCCAGACCCGCGGCGTGGTCTGGCTCTCGTCGGAACGCGCGAGCGAGTTGACCCAGCTGCTGAAGGACAATCCTCAGGTCGAATGGGTGCAACTGCCGTGGTCGGGCGTCGACGCGTTCGCGCCGGTGCTGCAGCGCTTTGCCGGTACGGCCAGGCCACTGTGGACCAGTGCCAAGGGGGCCTATTCCCAGCCGGTTGCCGAGCACGCGCTGACGCTGGCTCTGGCGCTGCTGAGGGTGATCCCGAGTCGGGTGCGGGCGCGCAGCTGGTCCCGCGTCGCGGAGGGGACGTCGCTGTTTGGGCTGAATGTCGTGATCATCGGAGCCGGCGGGATCGCGGTGGAGCTGATCCGGTTGCTGGCGCCGTTCGGAACGCACATCACCGTGGTTCGGCGCAGCGCCGAGGACCTGGCCGGTGCAAAGCGCACCCTCACCGTCGACCGGCTGGGCGACGTGCTTCCCGAGGCGGATGTCGTGATCGTCGCCGCGGCATCCACGTCCGAGACGCGTCATCTGATCGGTTCCGCCCAGCTCGAGGCGATGAAGACGACCGCGGTGCTGGTGAACGTTGCCCGCGGTGCGCTGATCGACACCGATGCGCTGGTCGCCGCACTGGCGGCAGGTTCGATCGCCGGGGCCGGGTTGGACGTGACCGATCCCGAGCCGCTACCCGACGGGCATCCGCTGTGGGATGAACCGCGGGTGATCATCACCCCGCACAGCGCGGACACGCCGTACATGACCGCGCCGCTGCTGGCTGAGCGGATCCGTACCAACGTGCGAGCGCTGCTGGGCGACGGACGGTTCGAGGGCGTCGTGGACCCGGCGCGAGGCTACTGAGGGTGCTCCCGTCACTGTGGTGGGCCGGTTCCTACACCGGGTCGCTGGGGGAGTCGGAAGGAATCGGCGCGCTTCGGCCGCGCGCGGACGGCAGCCTGAAATATCTGGGACTGGCGGTGGAGACGTCGTCGCCGTCGTTTGTCGCGAACGGTGTGACCGGGCGGATCGTGTATGCGGTCGACGAGGCCAATGCGCGGATCGAGGCATTCGCCCGCGCCGACGGATTCGAACTGGTGCCGCTCGGCGGAGCGGACACCAACGGTCCGTTACCGTGCCACATCACGGCGACCGAGCACTGGCTGTACGTCTGCAACTACGGCAGCGGGGTGGTCGATGTCTTCCCGCTGGACTCGGATGGTCGGATCGGTCCGGCCGCGCAGGCGCTGCGCGCGAGCGGACGCGGACCGAAACCGGAGCAGGACGGCCCGCACGCGCACTCCACGTTTCTCGGCCCAATGGTGCTCAGCGCCGATCTCGGTCTCGATCAGGTACATCTGCATCGGGTGCACGTCGGACTGTTGACCAGGACCGGCTCGCTTGATCTGCCTGCAGGAACGGGGCCCAGGGACTTCGCGTCACCGGCCGGCGGTGATGGCCATCGTGTGTATGTCATCGGCGAGTTGACTGCATCAGTGTTCGAGCTCGAGGTTGGCGCCGATGCGGTGTCGATCGTGGCGGCCGGGGCGGCGGTGGCGCATCCGGTGGTGGGGGACCATGGTGCCGGCCTCCAACTCAGTGACGACGGTCGATTCCTCTACTCCGGGCTGCGTGGCTCGAATCGGATCGTTGTCATCCGCACGTCTGACTTGTCTCCGGTGGCCGACATCTCGTGCGGCGGTGATTGGCCGCGAAACCTGACCCTGGTCGACGACATGCTTTATGTGGCGAACCAGCGCTCCAGCACCGTCACCAGTTTCAGGATCGATGCCGATGGCATCCCGCGGCCGGTGGGCGAGCCGGAACCGGTGCCTTCGCCGACGTTCCTCTGTCCCGTCGGGTGAGTGGTGGTGTGACTCGCCGGTGGCGACTCATGAGATAATGATGGGGCGCGAAAGGTTTGCTAAGGTAGCTTGCTGCGTCAGTAATCCTCGATAGCTCAATTGGCAGAGCAGCCGGCTGTTAACCGGCAGGTTCCAAGTTCGAGTCTTGGTCGGGGAGCGTCTAACCCCCTGAATTCCACGGAATTCAGGGGGTTATTTTGGCCTCTCCCGCGCTCAAAACCCGCGATGCGTCCATAAACGCGTCCAAAAACGACCGAAATCGGCCGTTCCCGCCAGCCATGCCTCGACGAGCACTGCCGGGTACGGGCCGCTACGGGTCTCTCCGTCGTCACCGCGCGCACCTCCCCGGTATGGACGAGAACACGGCTGCGCCGCTTCCCAGGATCTTGACCCAGAACGAAGTGGGGCGACTTCTCCAGATTTCGCCACGGACCCTCGAGGACTGGCGGCTGACCAAATCCGGGCCGCCGTACCGAAAACTGGGCAAGCACGTCCGCTACGAGCTGGATGCCGTCATGCGGTGGTTCGAGAGCCTGGAAACTCATGCCTAGGCCGCGCACCCGGGCCGGAGAGCTGGGCTCGATCCAGCTGACCACCCTCGCCAATGGGCGCATCCGGGCCCGACTCCACATGAGAGACGATGCCGGAGCGCCCCACCACCCGCAGGCGACCGGCGCCACCGAGGCGGAGGCAATCGCCAACGTGCGGCGGCGCGCCGCCGAGCTGAGCACCGGGGCGTCCGAAGAGATGTGTGCCGACACGACGGTCGCCCAAGCCTGTTCGATGTGGCTGGCCGAGGTCCGCGCCGCAGGCCGGATCGAGATCTCCAGTATCGAGGCCTACGAGGACACAGTCAGGCTCATCGTGGTGCCCACCTGCGGGGCACTCCGGCTCGAAGAACTCACCGTAGGCCGTTGCGACCGGATCGTGCGCAAGGTCCTGGAGGCCAGATCGGCGTCAGCCGCCCGCAAGCTCCGCGGAGTCCTCAGCCAAGTCTGCGGCTCGGCGGTCCGGCAAGGCGCACTCGCCACCAACCCGATCCGAGACATCCAGAAACTGCCGAACAGTCCCAAGAAGAAGTCGTATCTGGCGCCGGAGCAGATCGCCGTCGTGCGGCAGCTGATCCATGCGTGGCGAGCGGACGGCACGCCCGGCGGACCGCGTCCCGATGTGGCCAAGCTCGAAGACGGCATGGACATCATGATCGGCACCAGCGCGCGAATCGGGGAAACCGTCGCGCTACGCCGGATGGATGTCGACGTGACGACGAACCCCCCGACCGTGCTCATCAACGGAACACTGACCCAGACCCGCCAGAACGGCCTCAGTCGCAAAGCATCCCCGAAACGGGAACGACAGACACGACGGGTCGCACTGCCCAGCTTCGCCGCCGCCGCCGTCCGCAGACGGCTCGCCGCCGCCGAGAAGGGCCCGGGCAGCTATCTGTTCGCCACCCAGAACGGCCGGCCGTACAGCGTCAGCAACTACGAGCGGCTCCTACGCACCTTCGTGGACGACAACGAGCAGGCACTAGGCGAGGCCGGGATCGCGGTCGACCAGTTCTCGTCACACATCTTCCGCCGCACGGCAGCGACCCTCGTCGAGGCAGCTGCCGGCATCACACTCGCCTCCCGACTCCTCGGGCACGCAAACGAGGCGATCACGCGGGCCAGCTACGTCGTCACCGCCGAACAGGTCGACCCGACAACAGCAGTAATACTGGACGCGGCACTCCGCATGAACGGAGCAGACTAACCCCGGCCTAATCGAAACGAAGTCGAAGATCGTTGTCTTACCCCGACGCACCGATCCCCATTTACGGTGTATCGAATTGTGCCTCGAAGTCCGTGTCAGCTTGTCGACGCCTACTCACGTCGTCGGCCACAAACTGGACGAAGTTCTCGTCGCGATTCGCGATGACGGTCTCGCCAGGTTCTGCGATCGGTTGTTCGCCGGGCCAGTATGTCTGCCGAGTAGGCCGGTCGCGGTCCAGTCGGGTGCCGGAAGCGGCGACCCACTCGCGCAGACGTTCACGAGCATCGGCGAAGTCGCGATGCCAGCCGAGGGGTGCCGATCCGGTTTGATTCGGGCCATACGTGCCGATCCAGTGCAAGTGCAACGCGGAGAGTTCCCAGACTAGCTCTGGGTGCCGATGCCAGTAGGGCGGGATGATCGTTGTGGGGAGGCCATAGGTGTGGCGCAGCCAGTTCACCCATCTGTTGAGCTCTAGCCATTCGGCTTCCGCATCGTCGGCGTCAAGCAGGTCCCAATTGATCGGATGCAGTGGCTCCGGCACGGCTGGTCCATTGTCATCCGCCCCACCACCAGCGCCGGGGTACGACTCGTCAGCACCGGAGTACGGCTCGTCGAACTCGGGTATGTATTCGTCGAAGTCGTTCATGGCCGGCTCAGAGTGTGACCGCCGGACCGCTGGTTGAGACACGCCCGGAGAGCGACGCGTCGAACGGCGCTGGTTTGCTCATGGGCACTGAATCGACGGGAGGACGAGATCGATTCTCCGCCCGAATTTTCTTGTCGACAGTCTCGTTGCCGACGTCGAGTCCGTCGCCTTGCTCGGCCGTTCGCGAATGGTGGGTGCGGTCGACGGTGTAGGTGGTGCGCGCGGTGTCGTGGCCGAGTTTCTTGGCGACGAATTCCTCGCCGTGCTGGGGCTGGCCGTCGAACTCGTAGTCGTACTCGCGCGTGTAACCTTCGGCGATAAACTTGTCGCCCTTGCTGAAGGCCGCGTAGGAACGCTCCGCGGCGCGCCGGTACTGCACCAGGTCGTGGAAGGTGCTGTCGAGCTGGGTGAATGTGCCGTCGTCGTTGCGGCTGTAATGTTCTTGGCCGATCTTGGCGTAGAACCGGGCATCACCATGAGCCGTAAACGACAGTTGCGGGTCGGAGGCGATGAAGCCGGACAAGGACTGCTGGGTATGGATAGCCATGAGGCTCACTCCTTCACGTCGGGGCCATAGCGTTGATGGTCTGGCCTGTACGGAAGGTGCGCATCACCTCCCTAGCCGGCACCGGAGCGCAGTGTGGCCTCGATTTCGGCCCGCTGCAATTGCAGCATCTTCGCCTCCGGGCGGCGGGTCCACGGTCGCAACTCAGCGATGATGGGCCGGGCGGTGCGCATGAGGATCGCACCGGTGCCGAACGGCAGCGTACGCAGAACATCCGGTGGCATTACCGGGACGCGGCGTATGGAACGTTGCGAAGAGCGGGAGCCGTAGTCCCCGATGGTTACACTTTCGGTGCGTTCGTCGCGGTCCCCGACCAGGGTGGAAAGGTCCTGCAGGTCACGGCTGTTGGAGGCGCCGCCGAGGATGATCTTCACAATAGAGGCGTCCCAGATCGCATTCGCCTGGTTTTCACCCCATTTTTGCCGTGCTTGCGCCAACGACTGCAGTACCGGGAGGGTGGTGATTCCGGTGCCGCCGCCCTCGGCCATCAGGATCGGCAACGACGGCAGCGGTGCGAGGGTGCCGATCTCATCCAGGGCGAGCAGCAGCGGTGGGTCGAGTCGGGCGCCGGGGGAGCGGGCAGCAAGCCGCCTGGCGGTTTCGATGAGGTCTTCGATCAGCGCCGCGACCAAGGCCGCGGATGCACCGGCCCCGGCGCCGGTCGCCAGCAAATACAGTGTTCCGTTGTCGTTGAAGAAGGGTTCCGGGTCGAACGCTTCACCTGGCCGTGGTGTGACGGTATCTAGCACGCGCGGGTCGGCCAGTGCGCTGAAGGCGAGGCCCACGCCTTGCCAGATGCTGTCGCGGGTTCTGGGGTCGGCGCCGATCATCGAGTCCAGCGAATCAGCCCAGCCACTGGCCGCGCGAGTGTTGGTTTGGAGTATGCGAACGGCGTCCGCGGCTGCAGTGGGGTTCAGTGCCCACCGATACAGGTCGCAGGCGTCCCGGCTATCAAGGGCGGCGGCGTGTAGGAGGGCTTGGATGGCGGTACGGGTTTTGCCTTCCCAGAAACCCCCGTTCTCTACTCCGACACCAGCGAGCCCGGTGGAGGCGGCGAGCCCGGTGGCACGAATCATCGCGGTCAACGGGTCGTCGCAGCCCCGGACAGGCGACCAGCGCAACCCGACGGGCAGACCGGGCGCGAGTTGTTGCGGATCAAACACCGCGACCGGTCCGGCTTTCTCGCGTGCCTTCAGCGTGGTGGTGATGTTGTCGGGACGGGTGCTGGTGGTGATGACCGCGCCGGGCGCATCCAAGATTGCATTGATGACGATGTGGAGACCTTTGCCGGAGCGGGGCGGCCCGATGAGCAAGATTGAATCCTCGACGGTAGCCCACACCTGCTTTCCCTTGGAGGTGCCGAGCCTGTAGCCGACGTCCGAGGCCGCGGCTCTGGACAAAGAGGGCCGCAGAGTCTTGGCCCGTTTGGTGAGTGTTCTCGAGGAGGCGGCCCGGACGATCTCGGCCGGGGTGGCCGTTCCGTCTAAGCGTCGCTGCTCCATCGCGCTGTTCTGCTGGTGGGTGCGGATGAGGCGCCAAATCCACCAGCCGGCGGCGCCGGCGAGTGTGAGCATGATCGCGACGACACCCCAGTAGGCGACCGCGCTAAGCCCGGACGCACCTAGAGGGATGCCGGGATTAAGAGGGTGGGTGAGCACGCCCAAGCCGGCAACCAGTCCGGCCCGTGGCTGGCGAATCCCCGTGAGGAACGCGGTGATGGTGCCGGCCAGACGGAAAGTGCCAATCAGTGCTACCAAAGTTGCGAGAAGGCCGAGGGCGAGGTCGGTTAGCGCATCGTTGCCGGGGCGGCGAGCGCTATTCACGGTGCGTCACCGGCGAGCGTGATGGTGCCCGATTTCCGGCCGAACAGAATCATCCGTCGGGTAGCGAAGCTGATGATGCCGACGGCGATTTCATCGCCGGGGAGGATCCCATCCCCGGACAGTTCCACCATTACCGGGATCTCCGGCTCCGAGGGCAACATTGCTACCTGCAGTCCTCGAGGCTCCGCGTCAGTGGGGAACTCACGGGTGAGGCGGTTCACTGCTGTGTCCGGTCATGCGGGCGGTCGTGTCGAACATGGCCAGCTCGTCCGGGTGGAGTTGATGCTGAACCACGAAGGAGCGGTCTTTGATCCGCCACAGGCCCTGCCCAGTTCCCAGCCCCGGCAGGAGCTGCTGCTCCGTACCGGTGAGCCTGAGGGCTTGGGCGGTGGTGCCGAGTTGGTCGGAGGCTTGCCGGTAGATGATCCGTGTTTCCGCGTTCGCCAAGAGGGATGAGGCCAGAGCACGCATCGCGGAGCCGGAGTCGCCGACGTTGTCCAAGTCGCTGAGCTTGTGGAAGATCAGCATGTTCGCGATGCCGTAATGCCTGGACATTCGCCACTGCGCGTCCATCCGTCGGAGCAGCGCGGGGTGGGACATCAACCGCCAGGCTTCGTCGTATATCATCCACCGCTGCCCACCGTTCGGGTCCAGTAGGGCAGACTCCATCCATGCGCTGCTGCAGGTCATCAGCACGGAGACAAGCGTGGAGTTCTCTGCGACCCGGGAGAGGTCCAGGGAGATCATGGGCAGGGACGGGTCGAAGGTGACGGTCGACGGGCCATCGAACAGGCCTTGTAAGTCCCCGGCGACCAGGCGGCGCAGCGCATGGCCGACTAGCCGCCCGTCCTCTTGCAGTCGTTCGTCAGCGTCGTGGTCGGGGCGGAGGATGCGGTCGACGACCATTGGCAGGATTGGAACGTCGGCGGTGCGAACGGTGGCGGTGAGCGCGAGGTCGATGGCGGTGTGTTCCAGTGGCGATAACACTCGATCCAGGACCGTCTCGGCCAACGCACCTATGAGGTCGCGCCGCCGGGACGCGAGAGTGGCTGCCCAGCCGGCATCCGATAGTCCGGCTGGGCGTAGTCCTTCGTCGAGCGGGTTGAGCCTGGTGTGCAGCCCGTGGCCGAGTACGATGGCCTTGCCGCCTACCGCCTCGGCGACGACGGTGTGTTCGCCTTTCGGGTCGCCCGGCACATACACGCGGCGCCCGAACGGAATCGATCGTGTGTACAGGCTTTTGGCGAGCGAGGATTTGCCAGCACCTACGATTCCCGCGATTACTAAGTTCGGGGCGGTGAGGAACCCGCGCCTGTAGAGTACCCACGGGTCATACACGAAACTGCCGCCTGAGTAGAGGTCCTGGCCGACGAATACGCCTTCGCTGCCCAGGCCCCCTTCGGCCAGGAACGGATACGCGCCGGCCAAGGTCGCCGAGGTGTCTTGATGATGCGGCAGATGGAATCCCCGGTACGACCGCAACATCGCCTGGCCTGGCTCTCCACCACGCGGGAGGTAACTGGTAAAGGCTCGTTCGGCACGCTCCGATGCTTGTTTGACCCTAGCTTTGGTTTTTCGTGTCGCCGCGTCGTCGGATTGGATGCGGCGGGCGGCTTTGCGGCGTGCAGTGCGTTGCCTGCGTGGATCTCCTGCCGGTGTGACCAGAGCGGTCGAATGCAAGGTCGATAGGGTGCGGTGACTCATTCGGGTGTCCTTCCGTGCTGCTGTTCCGCCGATCCGGCGGTCACAGCCTGAGGCCGCCGGCCGCTCGAGCAGGTGGGGTTCTGAACGGCTCCGAAGGTGCCAATTTGATAGCGCGATTCGGCGAGGCATGCTGAGGTAGCGGTTGCCAGGTAATGCGTCCGTTTAGTCCCCATGCCACGCCGAGTCGTGCGTTGCTGCGGTGGATCAGTTCGATGGCCTCCAGCAATTCCGCGGCGGCGGCCCGCGCGTATATCCCGCCTGTTTCACGATCGCCGGTTTTGTCTATCGCGCGAGAGGACATGCGTTCATGCCAGATGACCAGCTGATCAAGCGACTGTTCCAGGGCTGCCATGCCGGAGGACAATGCCCCCAATATCGTGTATGAATCTTCGGGCGCTGTAATCGACCAGATCGCATCAGCGAGAGCGCGAAGTGCTCTATCGGCGCCTTCGGCGTGGGCGGCCGGATTCTCGAATGTGGGCATGGTGGCGTGTCTCCTCACGGTTCAAACGGTTCGGCACAGCGGTAGGGCTGCGACGGTGAAGGCTTGCGCTTGCTGGCCGACGAGGCGGCGGGTTTCGCAGGAAGCCTGGATGGCGGCTTGCTCGATCTCGGAGACGGCCGACTCGAGCTCATTGGCGGTAGGCGCGCTGATGGCGATGAGGCCGGTGTAACGCAGGACTCCGTGGCCAGAGGTGAGATCGACTTCCTGCTGGAGCACATCGGCGAATTCGGCAGATTGTTGGGCATCCTCAATCTGTCCGATCCGTTCCCGTTGGGCAGCGTCGGAGATGTACTCGGTCTTCTTCTTGCGGATGTCGCGGGCGGCGATATCGGATCGGATCGGGGTGCAGATCAGCGACACCGCCCGCTGTACTCCAGTCGACAGCAGAATCGGGGCGAGGAACCCCGGAAACACGAGTGCTCTCGGCCACTCGCTGATCCACAGCACGGTGTGGTGGGCACTGTCGGTGCGCAGACTGTCCCAGAATTCCTCCACAGCAACCGGTCCGGCCGTCGCCAAGTCCTGCCCAAGACGGCCGGCACGTTCCAGGGTTGCGGCGGTGGCCGGGTCGTAGGCAGAGCGCAGCATGATGGCCAGTTGGCTGGGAGTGGACCAGGCCGACGGTTTCAGATCGGCCGTACGGAGTGCAGTGGTGAGGGTGGTCATTTCCTGCCGGAGGACGGCTGCGGCGCCCTTGAGCCCGCCGCCGGCGGTCCGGATCGCTCGCGAAGCCGCCGTCATGTCCAGGGCCAGAGAAAAGGTGGTGGTGTGGCGTTCTGCGGCCGGGCCCGCGCGGCCGATCAGCTCCCGGTAGACGCGGGCGGTCCAGGAGCCGTCATCGGTACCGTGCTCCTGCCACCACTGGGCGAGCACGGAACCCGAATCGGGTAGCGTGCGCTCCAGGATCTGCAGGCGGGCAATCCGCCCGGACCGACACAGAGTGCCCAGGACTCGACCCCACGACGCGACACGGCGTTCCTGTTCACCTGGGTCCAGGAGCACGAACGCCGGATGAGTCACCTCCACCAGCGCCGTTAGGGTCTGGGCGTGCGGGTCGTGCACCATCACCGCACCGGTTTCCGGGTCCTCGTAATGCCGCAGAGCCGCGGCATCGCCGGGCAAGGCGAGCGTGCCGGCGGGCCGAAGATTGACGATGCGACGCCGGTACCGGGTTTGCCGCACGGCGACCCGCCAGGCCCAATGCCCGGCGACCGGGATCCACTCGACCGTCCTGCGTCCACCGAGGGGAAGCCAGGTCAGGACCATGCCGGTGGCCCAGACGGGACTGGACCACAGTAGTGACAATCCACCGGAATACAAAGCGACCACGAATGCGAAAACCGCTGTGGCGAGGGTGACAACTTGGGGCAGGGAGAACCCCAGGATCACCCCACGGCGGGTCAGCCGGGAGAACTTGACGGGCGACAACTCGAAGGGCCTCGCAGCATCAGAATGAGACATGGATGCTCGCCTTTCTCATTGCCGGGGTTTTTCAGGCGCCGAATTGGCGGACTTCGGCATAGGGGACACTGCCCGCGATGGCGCCGGCCTCGACAGCGATGGTGTGGCCGCAGCCCCGTGGCCAGGTGGGAGCGGCGGACCCAGGGTTGCACTCGCAGCGTGACCGGCATACTGATCGGCAGCACTACCCACCGAGGCACCGAGCTTGGGACCGGCGGTCGCGGCAGCACCGACGACTTCCGCTCCCGCGACGGCCGCGATCCCACCTGCCGCAGCAGCGGCTCCGACAGTCCCAGCGCTCGCGGCGCTGCCCGAGCTCCCCACCCCGGTCGTTCCCGCAGCCCCTGCCGGTCCGCCGTCTGTGCCAGCAGAAGTGGCAGGCATCCTGCCGCCGGGGGGCGGCGGCCCGCCTCCCGAGGATGTCGGCGTGCCGCCGCCATCGAGGATTTTCTTCGGCTCGCCGCCAGGCGGCCTGTTGGACATGGGTAATGGCCGATTGAGGGAGTTCTTGGCTTCCTGTTCGGCCGACATGGAGTGATAGATGTCAAAACCCATAAAGGAAATGAACTTATAGACCATGTAGGGGGCGAAGGCCGCGACGAACATCAACACAATCCCGGAGATCGGCTGGCTGATGGAGACCAGATCGAAGTCGATCGGTGCCGACACTTGCGCGGTCGCGACCAGGAACACGACGACGATGACCAGCTTCGACACGATCAAGGCGAGGACGAAGGAAGCCCATTTCCCGAACCAACCGCGCGTGGCCTCCCACGATGCGCCGGACAAGGCGATGGGAGCCATGACGATCGCCACCAATAACAGCGTCTTGCGGATCAGGAGGGAGAACCAGACGATAGCCGCCGCAGAAATGGCGAGGCCAGCGAGAAAGATCGTCACGATCGGCCCGACCCCCGGAGCCGCGAGGTTGATCGCGGTCAGCCCTGCAGCCAGAACCCCAATCTTGCCGCCCATCTCGGCCATAGTCGTGCCAGTGGCCTGCACGATCCCGATGCACAGCTGATCAACAACTTCGAGCGCAGTCCCGGTCAGGGTGAGGACTAAGAATGAGCCCAACACAGACTTTGCCAAACCCAAGGCGGCTTTGGACAGGGCGGTCGGGTCGCGGCGGATCAGGCCGGTGATCAGTTGCAGGCAGAAGAAGATCAGCATCACGAAGATCGCGACACCGAAGAGGATGTTGTAGACGGCGACGTAGCCGGGGGAGGCGACGTCGACCAGGGTGGTGCTGTCGAAGACTGCCCACACGCCCTCGAACATCCACTTCGCGGCTTGCCCGATCGCATTGGCGAGCCAGTCGAACGGTGCAGCCACCAGAGAAGCGGCACCTTCCCCGACGGTGGTGCAGACATTGGCGATGATCGGTACATCGCAGACGCTCATGTCGATTCCTCCCGACACTCGAATCGTCGGTCAAGAGACGGCTTGGCCGATGTGCCAGAAAAAGTTGATGAGGGTCACCGATGCGCCGCAGATAACGGCGGCGCCGCACGAGATAAGCACGCCGGCTTTGCCCCGGCTGGCTAGGTGCGGATTGGACGAGTTCGCCCCAAGCCCCCACACGATCGCAGCGATGATCAGGGCCAGAACCGAGAGGATCAGACCGATGGTCATCACCGCCCCGACGATCGTGCGTAACGCCGCGATACCCGGCAAGCCGTTCTCGTTCGGGGTGATGCTGATATCCACCGGCACCATCACATGGATTGCAAGGAAATGGGCGATACAAGTGGCGGGGTTCAGAAGCATTGGGATTGATTCCTTCGAGATGATGACCCGCAGCAGACGAGCTTCACCACCGCAGGTGCACCGCCTGCGCCAACGCTGGTCAGAGGCTGCTGCCGAGGTGGATCAGGAAGTTCACCCACGTGGCCCCGGCACCGGCCAGGGCGGCAGCGCCAACGGCGACCCACAGTCCTGTGCGTGCGCGGGTAGCCGCCTGGTAATTGCCGTGTGAATTGGAGATGGCCCATGTGACCGCGCAGACGATCAGCAGCAGCACCGCGACGATGAGGACGAGGGTCAACAAGGCACCGACGATGGAGGCGAGCTGGCCGGCGCCGCCGACGCCGCCGAAGTTGGGGTACACGGTAGTGGTAAGAACGGAGTCCGGCGGAAAAAGGAGTGGGTGCGGCATAGGGGCTCCTGTGAATGGGGGTCACCGATCCAGGTGCGACCACCTGTCCCGTCGATTAGGAAAAGGTGCAGGCGTCGATGCTAGGCGCGTTCTCCGAGGCTGCGCCGTGGGCGGCTAGCCATGGCACCGAATTCACCGCCGGCGCCTCGGGCCCTCCGGGGCGGACCTCGAAGTGCAGGTGCGGGCCGGTGGAATGGCCTGAGGAGCCGACCTGCCCGATCTGCTGACCGGCTGCCACGATCTGCCCGATAGTGACCTCGATGCCGTCCTGGTACATGTGCAGGTAGGTAAAGGAGACCGGCCGCCCGTCGACGGTGCTCAGGATCTTGATCGTTCCGGTACCACCGTCTATGCCGGCGTACAGAACCTTTCCATCGGTGGCAGAAAGAATCGAGGTGCCCGCGGGGGCGGCGTAGTCGGTACCTTCATGGAACTCGGGATGCCCGGTGATTGGGTCGGCACGCTGCCCGAACAGCGCCGAGACAACCCACGTCCCGGAGGGCAGCGGGAACACCACTCGTGTGGTCTCCGGCACCGTGGGGCTCCCGCCGCTGGAGCTACTCGAACCGCCTGCGGCAGGCTGGACGAGGGCGGCGATGATCGCCTCGGCGACGGGTTGGTAGTTTGCGTATCGGTACGGGTAGGCGCTGCGTTCGACCGACTGTGCGGCCTGACCGTCACTCATCTGCTGCCAGCGGGGGATGTCCAGCAGGCCCCGTGGGGAGGGGTAGTTAGGTCCGGTAGGGCCGCCGTAGAACGCTCGAGCTTCATAGATCGGGTCCATCAGATGCGCAACTGTGCCCCATCCGACCTCAGGGCGCATTTGGAACAGACCCAGGCTGTCGTGATCGGCCCCATTGCCGTCGTTCTCGTACGTTGCGGACTCGGGGTAGGTGATGGGGTTGGTCAGCACCCGCAGTGACGATTCGGTTAGTGCTGCCATTAGTGCGACGGTCACGCCTTGCCTGCCAACGCCTAGAGTTTCCCCACCGACGGTGATGATGGTTGCCGCATGGGTCAACTGTGTCTTGTTCAGTGTGATCGTCTGGCCGGTGGCCGTGGTTGCCTCCAGTGAGTCGGGAATAGGTCCGAGCGTGAGGCTCCCACCGGTCAGGCACGCGGCGGCAGAGTTCATGAGGACCCCGATCCCGAGCACGATCCCAGATGGCCCCAATAAGACCAGTGCTGCCGCTAGGACGATCGCGATCTTCTTGAACACATCGAACACATGGCCTTATTTGAGGGGTGCGTCGAGTCGGGACAGGCGCAGCGTGTGGCAGCGTTCGAACGTCGGCGTACAGGCGAGAAACACGGTGAATGACACCCGGTAGTCGGCGGTTGCTGGGTTGCCTTGCCAGATGCCCGCGCGGTGCCGGGTCCCCTCGATGGTGACTGCGGCCGTGCCCTCATCGATGTGGGCGCCGGCGCTTTCGGCAATGCCGTTCCATGAGTGCGGGATGTAGGTTTTGTCGATGGTCAGCCACTGGGTCGTGGCGTACTGACGCAACTGTTGCCACATTTGGGCGGCCGGCAAATAGCCATTCATATCGGCGACCAGCCCGTTGGTCTCGTACCCCGACGGGTCTGCATCGGCAATCACGGGGTCCGCGTGGTCCTGTGGCTGCAGTGAGGACCTGGTGTCCCAAGTGAACAATGATGCGGCCACCGCGCGTGCGTACCGTACCGGGTCGGTAGTGTGCGGCAGCGCTGGAGGGCTTTCTACCGGCAGGTCCGCGTCGGGGACCGAAAATAGCGCATCGCTCGTGGGTGAAGCGGCGTCGTCCGGCACGCTCGCATAGCTGTGGTGCTGGCCGACCAGCCCGTAGATCCCGACCCCGGCCAGTACTGGCAAGATCACCCCGGCGGCACTGGCCAGGATGAGGAAGCGCCGGCGACCGGTACTTGATGGCATGACAGAAAGCTCCCGACAGCAGAACAGATGCTGATCACTGGAAAGGTGCACGCGCTGGCCCGGCTGGTCACGTGTAGCTTTTGTCAAATGGTGGCGGTGTTCTGTTGCCAAAAAATGGCGCTGCTGATGTCTCGCAAGCGTAACGGTCTGCGGGGCAGATCCGCGTGCGGCAGCGCTCCGCCGGTCAGGCGTCTCGTGGGTGTCCGGCTCTGACATTCTTGAGGCTATGCAGATCCGAGACCTGATTCCAGCTGACTTCCCTGCGGTGGTTGAGCTGTGGAAGCAGGCGGGACTGACCCGGCCGTGGAATCCGCCGGAAACGGATCTGCAACGCGCACTCCATGGGGCCACATCCACCGTGCTCGGTGCTTTCAACGATGAGCAACTTGTGGGAACCGTCATGGTCGGCAACGACGGACACCGAGGCTGGATCTACTACCTCGCCGTCGGTGAGAGCCACCGTGGCACCGGGCTGGGACGGCAGTTGATGGCGGCCGGCGAAACCTGGCTGCACGAACACGGCGCAATCAAGGTCCAACTGATGATTCGCACCAGCAATGCAGCCGTGCTGAGCTTCTATGACCATCTCGGTTACGAAGACGCCGATGTGCACGTGCGATCGAAGTGGCTGAACCAGTAAACAACGTCCGCAAGCGGAACGGCTTGCGGTGCCTACCCGGCCGCTCACCGATTCATCGAGACGATCACCGCAAGCGAATCCCACACCGGGCTCGTGATCCCCTCGGCTAACGGGGAGAGTTGATGGTTCGGTCAGACTACCGGGCGTTGAGCGTCGATCATCGAGTCGATATGGTGGTCCATCGCTAGGGTTAGCTCGTGGACACGCAAACGGTAGACCTTTCCGGGGGAATCCGGATCCAGTGTCAGCTCTCGGGTCACCTGAGTGCACCGAACATGGTCTTGCTGCATGCTCTCGGAGAGCAGGCCACCAACTGGAACTCGGTCACGCCGCGGCTCGCACCGCTATTCCGGGTGGTGAACCTTGATCTGCGCGGACACGGAGGTAGCGACTGGCCAGGGACCTACTCCTTCGAGCTTATGCGCGATGACGTGATCGCGGTCCTCGACGCCCTTGGCCTGCATGACGTCGTACTGGTCGGCCACTCGATGGGGGGCACCGTGGCGTATCTGGTTGCCCAGGCCCAGCCCGAGCGGATCAAGCGGCTGATCATCGAAGACGCCCCGCCGCCGTTCCCGCGCACTCGGCCCGTTCCCGAACGGCCCGAGGGTGCGCTCCCGTTCGACTGGGCCGTCGTCCCGGCGATCATCGAGCAGGTGAACGATCCCACCCGCCGCTGGTGGACCCACCTGCCTGACATCACCGCGCCCACGTTGCTTGTGGGCGGCGGCCCGACCAGCCACATTCCGCAGGACCTGCTCGTCGAGGTATCGGAACTCGTGCCGGACTGCACCCTTATCACCATTCCTGCTGGACACAACGTCCACGAAACCGAGCCCGACGAATTTCTCAAGGCAGTTCTGACATGGCTTCAGACAGAGCGGTAGTGCTGCTCTTCATTCTCAATCGTCCCAAAAGGGGAACCTTATACAGGAGACCTCGCTGCCCTGCGCTGACTACCCGCTAATTTCGCCGAGGAGAAGCTTTTCTTCTTCTCGAGTGAGGCCAGATCGTCGTTCCCGGCCGAGTCCGCGTGTTCGTTCGTCCGCGAGCACGTCCTCGAGCGTCTGTTTCAGGTTTCGCTCTGTGCCGCCCGCGGCGAGGAACCGGCTATGACTACGTCGGGCAAAGCCGGCGTCGCTGCGGGGAAGCCAGAGCGGCAGAGAGCGAGGCCCAGCCCAGTAGTTGACGTTGTGTGCAATTAGCCAGTCGTCATCGGCCGAGATGAGTTCGCCGGCATGGCCCGCGACCCGCGCGGCAGCACGCAACACCGCCGAGAAATCGCGTTCGCTGCCGACGGCGTTATAGATGCCGGTGAGTCCTCGGCGGCCAGAAGCGATGAGCCACTCAGCGAGATCCCGAACGTCAATGAGCTGCACTACACGATCATTGACATCGGGAACGAGAACGGGCTCATCCGAGGCCAGGGCCAGTCGCGATACCCAATAGCTGAACCGGTCGCTGGTATCGCCGGGACCAGCGATAAGGCCCGGTCTCGCGATGAGCGCGCGATCGCCGATTGCCTCGGCCGTGGCCCGTTCGGCGGCGACTTTGGCGTGCGCGTAATCATCG
Organism: Parafrigoribacterium mesophilum; assembly: GCF_039652555.1. NCBI lineage: Bacteria > Bacillati > Actinomycetota > Actinomycetes > Micrococcales > Microbacteriaceae > Parafrigoribacterium > Parafrigoribacterium mesophilum. The sequence goes on along the minus strand of NZ_JBDJAF010000001.1, from coordinate 427,734 downwards.
GGGTCGGTCGGGTTTACCAGGGCGGCGTCTTCATCGGCGCCCGGTTCGGTGTTGCTTGCGTACACGGAGACGGACGAAATCAGTGTCCAATGCTGCGTATTATCGGCCAAAGCGTCAAGCGCCCCGGTGACGAGGTCGGTCTCGTACGTGAGCTCGATTATTTCGTCCCAGTCGCTTCCCTTGACCGCATCGTAGGCACCAGAATGTCGCCTATCGGCACGGACGAAAGTCACCCCGCTCGGAACCTCTCCGGACTCGCCGCGAGCAAGACACGTCACGTCCTCGCCTCTGGTAACCAACCGCTCGGCTATCTCGCGACCGAGCCATGCCGTCCCGCCAAGAATGAGTGTGCGTGTCATGACGCTCAGTTAATCGCAACAGTGAACCGAAAAGGCGAAGGGTTCGCCCTAAGCGCAGAGCGTGTCCGCGACTGTCATGATGCGAGATGGCAGTGATCCTGCGATACGGAACTTGACCGCATGCGAAACCGCCCACGGCAACGACCGGGCGTTTGGTTCATGAGGTCGAGTTTGTTCACCATTCGGGATCGTTGACCGAACAGTCCCTAGAAGGCGCGACCATTGGGCGACTTGTTGTCCCAGACACCTGCTGACCGGTCTATCGCACGCTCGTCAGGATCAGCCAGCTTCGCGTGCCACACGCTCCAGCATGCGTCGATAGTCGTCCCACCAATCCCGATCCACCGACGGTAAGTTCTCGTTGCCTTTTCGAAGCCCGGCGGCTCCGTCGATGAGCTCGCGAACAATATCCGCATGTCCGGCGTGCCGATGAGTCTCAGCAATCATATGGATCAGGATTTGGTGCAGTGTCACCTTGCTCCTGTCGGTGGGCCACCACGGAACACCGCCGATCGCGTCAAGCGGCAATGTTCTGATCGTGATGTCCGAGTGCGCACACGCCCGTCGGTACAGTCTGGTGATGTGCTCTCGGGACTCGTCGGCCCTCGCCCACATATCCACGTTCGGCTCGGCGTCGTTTTGGGACCAGGGCAGTGGTTCGTCAAACGGACGATGGAAGACCTCACCGAAGTATCCCAGTTCACATCCGGCCAGGTGTTTGATCAGCCCTAGGAGGTTAGTTCCAGTCGGGGTCAACGGGCGGCGGACATCGTATTCCGAGAGTCCGTCCAACTTCCACAGCAAGGCCTCTCGAGCGGCCTCCAAATAACGTTGAAGGTCTGCTTTTGGATCGGTTCCGTCCATGTCGGACACGCTATCACCGGGACTGACGCCCATGATGGCGCAGTGTCCCGCAAGCGGAACGGTGACGGGGACCCTCGCGCAACGGTTCAGTTGGTCGCGTCGGTGAACCGTACGAGCGCGGCGGGGCAGTTGCGGCGCGCTAGCGACCAACCTGCCTCGCTACCCCAGTTGAGTTGTATCGAAAACGAGCCATCTCGATGGTCACCTCGTACTGTTGCGATATCTCCTCAACGGTTGCCTGTCGGCGAGCCGCAGTTAGAAGGAGTGGACGTGGGAGAAGGAGTGTTCCACCGAATGCCGTGGCTTCCTCTTCTTCCTCGGGTTTGCACGTGCGGAACGGCATGCCTTCGACCTCACGAATTTCGGAAAGGTTGTGACGAAGCATGACGTGAGCCAGTTCGTGTGCGATGTCGCTGTTCTGGCGGCCAATGGTCCTGAGCGGACTGACGACGACAATCGACCGACCTTCGATCTCGAACGTCGCAGCGGAGAACGCGAAGGCTTGGAGTCGCTCGAGTTCCTCCAGGTCTTTGATGTCCACAAGATCGGAAGCGTCGACCACCGCAATGCCAAGATGCCTCGCAAGATCCCGTGGGTCGAGGCGATCATGTGGGGCTAGCCCAAGTTCCTTACGAACTCGGGACGCGTCCCGTTCAGCTTCTGCCTTAAACCCGCGCCTAAGCGTCACAGCTCCCCGGCCGCGACACGCTCGGCCAGCCTGTCGTGCATTGCACCCAGAATCGAGTTCAGGCGGTGCGGGACTCCGGGACGAAGGGCGGACGCGGCCCTCAGGTGGCAGGCAACCACGGGCCGTTGCGTGGGAGCCTTGGCGAGGACGTCGTACATGTTTCGCAGCACGCTTGCGATTTTCGACGCCGCATCAGCTTCGAGGCGAGGATCGGCCGACAAGTGCGCAATAACCTCGTCAATCGGCGCAACCTGACGTTGCGCTACGGGCATGAAGAACTGGGCGGGCGACACCCCCAGCCAGCCGCACAACAGTGTGAAGGACGTTAGGTCGGGCTGGGCGCCAGCTTCCACACGCGTAAACGTGCTGAAGCTAACACCCGCCTCGGCAGCGGCCTGCCGGAGCGACAAGGTTCCACGACGCTCGCGCAGCAATGCGCCCAATTGGGCGAGGTCGATTTGCTCTACGCCAGAAGCGTCGGGAAAGCCAGTCACGCTGTCCTCGGCGACATCGCCGACAAATAAACGATCCGTTGCATGACTTGAGAGTACCGCTGAATTGACGCAGGAGTGACACGACACGGTGATTCAGGTTATCGAGATTGATGCTTTAGTGATACAGTCAGAGTCGAGAAAGACGCACATTCAAACGAATCGTGTGAGGCGGCGAAGGAGGAGCAACAATATGGACGCAGAGGCAGTCGCAGAGGAGACCAAGACGGTGACGATCATCGTCAACACCCGGGCGCGGCCCTGGGCGGGGAAGAAGATCACGTTCGAGCAGGTCGTCGAACTGGCTTTCCCGGGGCAGCCGTACGATCCAGCGGGCACGACGGTCGAGTACAGCCGCGGACACGGCCCGGATCACGCTCTGCGGTCCGGTAAGAGCGTCGCAGTGAAGGAAGGAATGGTCTTCGATGTCGAACCCGCCAATCGATCCTGATGACTCGATCGCCCGGCTCGTCGCCGACGGCTACGACATGGTCCTCCAAAGCGGACACCTTGTCATCCGCCGTCTTCCGTACCTGGCGCCGTCCGGGCTGCGACGTGACGGCCGTCTGGTCCTTCCGGTAAACAACGTGGGAGGCGTGATCACCGACGCGACCGACCATCGGATCTGGTTCGCCGGCGAGGAACCACGCGACGAAGATGGGGGAGTGCTCGGAAGCCCGAACCCGCACGACTTCGGCGTGGGGGAGCGCGCCGAAGTTCTGATGTCATTCAAGCCGCCCGGCGGCCTGTACTCGAGTCTCTACGAGAAGATCCGGCAGTACGCCCACATCCTGCGCAACGCCGCATGGCAGATGGACCCAACCGTCACCGACACGCCGGGAGGGTCCTATCAGGTCGTCCCGGACGACCTCCCGCTCGTTTACCCCGACACGAACACGACCCGTGCTGGGTTGATCACCCTTAACACCCTTTTCCGCGGCCACACGGTCGCGATCGTGGGTGTCGGCGGCACGGGCAGCTACATCCTCGATCAAGTCGCCAAGACCTGGGTTGACCGGATCATCCTCATCGACGGCGACGTATTCGAAACCCACAATGCCTACCGCGCTCCGGGGGCGGCAGCCATAGAGGTTGTCCAGGCCCAGCCCAACAAGGCCGAGTACTTCGCTGCCGAGTACGCGCGCATGCACACAGGCATCACGGCACACCCCGTCGCCCTTACGGCGGAAAACCTGCACCTTCTCGAAGGAGCAACGTTCGTATTTCTGGCTGCCGCCGACGCGGAGGCGCGGCCCGCGATCATGCAGTGGCTCCGCGCTCGTGGCGTGCCCTTCATCGATGTCGGTATGAGTTTCAGAGAAGGTGAGGGCGGTCTCACTGGTATGGCGAAGGTCGCGGCGTACCTCCCTGGGGATGAGTCGCCTCTGCCGACCGCTCCGGCCATCCCGCCGGGCGAGGACGACTACAGCAGCAACATCCAGCTGGCAGAGCTGAATGCCTTGAACGCGGTCCTCGCTGTCATCCGGTGGAAGCGGCACCTCGGGTTCCATGCGACCCACGAAGCGTCGAATTTGACGGTCTACAAACTGTTCTTGAACGAGGTTCGAAACGGAGACCTCGTATGACCAGGATTGATCACTATGCCGCACGCTTCCTGGAGTCGTTCCCGACACCAATGGAACCGGGCGTCCTCTATGTCTCGACGAGCTACTCGACCGCCGGGCATATCTGCCCCTGTGGCTGCGGGCGCGAAGTGGTAACCAAGCTGTCTCCAGCGCGATGGCGAGTCATCTACGACGGCGAGGTGTCTCTCAAGCCCTCCGTCGCCTCGACGGGACTTCCGTGCAACTCCCACTACTTCATCACCCGTGGCGACGTTGACTGGCGCTATCAACTAAATGCTGTTCACGCAGCGAAGGCGCAGGCTGCCGACCGCCGCGCGATCGACGATCACCGGGCGCCGACAACGCCTCCGGCACAGCGTAGGAACTGGTGGACGCGACTCTGGCGTTGCTCAGGCTGACCGCATCCTGCGTTCGGGCACGATTTGCGGGTGGAACCAGGCTGCCCGAAAGCCGGACCACCAGCGGGCGGCAGGGTGCTCGTGAAAATGCTATCGAGACACGATTTCGACCAATAGCGGGTGCCCGTAACGGAACGCTCTGCGACGCAGCGAAAGAGTATTAGGAATCGGTGGGGTGTTCGTCGTCCCAGGTCAGGATGTCGCCGGGCTGACAGCCGAGAACTCGGCAGATCGAGTCGAGGGTTGAGAATCGGACGGCGCGCGCGCGACCGTTCTTGAGCACAGCGACGTTAGCGGGGGTAATGCCGATCGCGGTGGCGAAGTCTCCGACTGACATGCCACGTTCGACCAATAAGCGGTCGATGAGGATTCGTATCGCCACTACACCACCTCGTCCAGCTCGGTCCGCATCAGAACCGTCCGCCGCAAAAGCGATCGCAAAACTATGAGAACGAGAAAGAGAGTGATTCCCACCAACACACTCCCGACAACCACGATCACGAGTGCGGGCGGCCCAGGGAGAAACGGCAACATCGATGCCGCCAGGATGGTCGCGATAGCGACAGTGATGACCAGCAGATCTACCATTTGCGCAGCGGATTTGCCGAAGATTCGATCTCGCCTGATGTAGCCAACCAAAGCGGCCGTCGCGAGCAGAATTGTTTCGACGCACAGACAGATGGCCAAGGCCAGAGTGAGAAGTGGAGCGCGCAGGTCCGCGAACTCCGGAAACTGACGAGCGATCGAATCGGATACGGGAAACAATCCCACCCCGACAGCGAGGATGAGGGCGGCGAGAAGTCCTAACGCCAACCAGGTCGCCGCAGTCGCCGCCAACGATGGTCTTCCTGTATCTAAATCCATCTATCGAGTATCAATAGCTTTCTATCGAATGTCAATGCATGATGGACAAAGGCGCAACACGGAGCTCCATACGGGCGCACAAGCGGCAGGATCAGGCAACCATTGGAGGCGAGTTGGATGCGACACTGGAGCGAACTCGCAAGAGACACACTCATCATTCTGGCGATAACCGCAACTTTGACGGCGTGCAGCGGCCCCGGCAACCTCAACATCAGTAACGAAAGCTCTACTGACGTGACCGTCTCAACGGGCGACGAAGTGATCACGGTAGCCGCATTGGGCGGTGCCAGTATCCTCGGTTCCGGCTGCACACCAGGGGACATAATCGTCAAGTTCACTTCGGGCGAGAAGGTTGCAGTCTCCGGACCAGTGTGTCCGGAGAAGCAAATCGTCGTGCTCGACGGGAAGGTCGAGCTGCGACCGCCCTCATAGCGAGCATCACGACCGCGTACCAAAGCTCTTTTCTCAACTAGCTTTCCGCGGGACGGTATTCACCGACACAACATGGTGAGCCTCGTCGGGATCACCTTTTACCGGATGTCCTTAACGAGCACTATCTGCTGACGGCATTTCACCGTGCACTTCGAGGGGTGCCCGCAGAGGTACGTTCTGAGAGATCGGCCATTGCGCGCCGGTTGCCAACATCCCCTATCCCTCACGAAGGGCTCAGGATTCTGAGGGCACCAAGGGCAGTTCGAGTCCGTAGTTCCAAGACAGAATCGCCGGCTGCTCGCGGTAGAAGCTGAGCACCGACACTGATCCAGCATCCAAGGTGATCTGGGCCCCGAAACGTGGTGCCATTCGCAGGAATACGGCTGTCAGGATGCGCAGAAAATGGCCATGCGCAACCAGAGCGACATCTCCCTCAGCCATCGCAGGAAGCACTCGCGTGAGCACGCGCGACGCGCGTGCGGCAACCTCTTCCACCGTCTCACCTGGTGTCCGCCCACGAATCACGCCGTGAGTAAAGGCGCTCCAGTTGTAGCCGAGCTCGCTTCGAATGTCGCGAGTCGTACGCCCCTCGTATCCGCCGTAATCCCACTCGACGAGAAGCGGATCGATCTCGGCATGCAGGCCTGCCAGTTCAGCAGTTCGCTGCGCGCGCTGTAGTGGTGAGGTCAGGACGAGCGAAAAGTTGTAGCCGGCAACCAACCGACCTGCACCGCGGGCAAGATCCTCCCCTCGGGCAGTGAGCGGAACATCAGTAAGTCCTGTGTGTCGGCCTTTCTGTGACCACTCCGTCTCCCCGTGTCGCAAGAGAACCAGCTTCCCCGACGGGTTGTCGGGAGCGGGATAGTCGGGCAGCGGATCGTTTATGGACACACCGCTACCGTAGTCGCGACACCCTGCGAGCGTCCGAGCGTCCGGAACGGCCTGCAAGATACTTCGGTTACGCCAACCTGGACCCGACCACGCCTGAGGCCCACCTCGACTATAGGTAGCGCCGCGAATTATTCGAGCCATGTCGTCGTGGGGTTCGCATCGTGAGTCGATCTTTCAACGGACGTCCGCAAGCCGGACGTCGTGCGGGCACTCCTATGCGTTCATTGACATCGGACCCTTTCGGCATCCGAGGATAGCCGTATAGGTGTCCCGACACTAAGTCCGATGACGGGGCGTCAAACGCTCCAGACGGGTGTCTCAATCTACAGTGAATGAAGACACGTAAGTCGGTCGACGCTGAATTGAGGAGCCCGAGATTTCGGCTTCGGCGGTGCGCTCCGCTGGCACACAGTTCGGGCGGCCCCTATTAGCCCGGCCGTGTGATCGCGGACAAGCTCGAAATCGTGAGAGACGCCAGCGCGAACGGGAAAACCGCCGAAAGAACCACACCCGTCAGAGGGTGCGCGCGGCCCGAGCGGCGTCGGTGAAGGCGACCGTGGCCTCGACAGTGGTTTCGAAGTCGACCCATTGCTCGTCGGTGAGGACCCGGCCGATCTCGGCCGGATCGTAGTGTTCGGCCCAGCCCCGCATCTCAGTCCAGGTCAGTAGGAACGCCCGCACGCTGTACCGCTTCGCTGGCCCAGTTGCTGTTGGAGCGCCGCGCTTGTGGCTGGTCGTGCCAACTTGTCCATTCGCCTGCACACGGGACAGCGCGTCTCGGGCGAGTGCGGCTAGTTCGCTGTCGCGACCGGCGGATTGGGCGGCCTTTACCTTCTGGTAGTGGCCGTAAACCTTCCCGTCCGCATCAATGCCAGCAAGCTCCGCCGCCGCCACCGCCCGAAGGTCCGCCGAGGTCTCGGGATCGGCGGCGATGCGCTCCACTTCGCCGACGCGCTCCAGCGTCGTATAGGACTTGTTACCGGTGACCAACTGGGCCGCCTGCGCGCGGGTCTTCCGATCCGACGGTGGTGCCAAGTTGGCACCACCGGAGATCACAGGGGTTTGGCCGTGGGAGCCGAACTGTGTCGCATTCTGCCGGTGGGCGGCATCCTCGGCCAGCAGAGTCTTTAGCTCCCGGTAGAGCGCGGCGGCCTCGGTCGGGGTAAAGGGCTTACGGAAGAGGTTCTCATGCTGCTCCGCCAATAGCAGTTGCAGCCGGCTAGAGATGCCCGACCTTACCCATACATTAACCTGCTTTAGCCCAAGCGCTTTGACCGCTTCCAGTCGCCGGGCGCCGCAGATCAAAGTCCCGTCCGGGGTGATTGTGGGCGGTTGCAATAGACCCAGCTTTCGGATGGATGCGGCGAGCTGGTCAATATCGCCCATGTCCTGCCGGAACCGATAGCCGACGTGGATCGAGTCTATGGACCGGTCCAGTTCGATACGCCCATCGCTCCTACTCATCCGGCTCACCCCGATGAGGACGTCCACGCACCACCATCAGAACCAGGTCATAATCGGCCAGCAGGTCGGCGATAGTGTCGCCGATCAGCAACCGGACCAGAATCCCACGCCGGCCGTTCACGGTGGTAGCGGCTGGGTGTCCAAGAACGACCTGCAACAGGCCAATCCAGGAATCGTGTCGCAGGTCCAACAATGCACGCGCGGTCTTATCCCTCCGCAGCACCTCATAGGCCGCGGTGCGGCCTCCGGCATCGGCGAGTCGAGAGGACACGTATTCGACTCCGGCACGGGCGATCTCGGCCGGCCAACCTAGTGCCACCAAAATCGTCGCCGTGTCATCGATAGCACGCAGCGGCCGTGACTGATCATCCGGGGCATCCGTGACGAGGATGTCTGCGGCGGACGGGGTTTGAAGTGCGGGGTGATAGTCGATCAGTTCGTTCTCTCGGTCACTGAATCGTTCGGCATCATGGAATACCGAATACTGGGGGCGCCTGGCTCGCTCGGTGGAGGTGAGTAGTCCGCGGGCGCGGTTCTCGGCAATAAGAGTGATCCGCACTGCGACAGTGACCACCGCCCACGGGTCCTGGGCGGTGCGAGTGGACTCGTTCAACATCGCTTCGAAGGCGGCCACCGCTGCATCCGCCGGTTCGAACCCATACTTGCGAGCCAGCGACGCGTACCGATCGGCGGCGAACCGCATCAATGACGCTGCTTCGGCATCCGTACGCCACGCACCGGGCCCAGCATTGTGGAGCCGGAACAAGAGCGCACGAAGACCCTCCGGATCGGCGAACGCCAGCCCGGAAGACTCTTCGTGTGCGTATGGAGCGGTATTTGGCATGAAAGTGTTCCCCTTCAAAGGGGAGGTACGCACGCCGTACCGGCGAACCGCCTTGTCCACCCGATGACTCCCACTGGACGTGTGATGGCTGCGTTCGTACCGATCTGCAGTTCTTGAGGGTGCTGGTCCTTGAAATACGGGACTGCTCCTGGGCAAGTTGCTCGATCAATGCCCGAGTCCACGGTAGATAGCTTTCGACGGTGAGCGCGGCGGTGCTGGAGGTTGGACAGTGCGATACGCAGAACGAATCGTCGCCACGATCTCCGCATCGGGCAGTCCTGCACGCCCGGCAGCGTCCCGTAGAGACTCGTGCGCCTGGTATTCAGGGATACTGTTTTCGGCGTAACGGCATGCGGCCCAGAACAACGCTCGATTGCGTGAGCCCTCAGGTCGAACCTCCAACCACTGAGCGATTCCACGCCCGCGCGACAACTCGAGGGAGGTGCCATCTAAGACCGCTGCCCGTGGCGCTGGCGGCGGACGCAGAAACGCCCGCAATGTGTCGCCGTCCACGAAGCGAGGATCCCTGCCAACGGCGATCACCTCATATCCGCCAGAGTTGGACGCCGAAGTAACGATCCTGGATGGCGGCGTGACGACATAGCCCCCGGTGCCGCGGAAATCCACATGCGCGTCCGCGACGCCCCACGAGTTACGTGGTCGATTCGGTGCCGCGGGGTAGTAAAAGTGCAGGCCACCGGAGGGAGTGCGCACGATAAACGCCCACCCGTCGAGCAGTCCCTTTCGACGGGCACGCTCCAAGTGGGCGAACCCCGATCCGGATGGATGCCGGTCGACGTCGACAACATTGAACCCGGTACCGCCGGTCGGCATCCCGATATTGGCATTTGGCCATCGATCCCACCACCGGCGAACCTGCCGCACATCGGTCGTCGCATCGAAGAATCCGTGACGAGTAAACGGCCGCTTCGCCCCCGGCATGCACGGAAATACCGGCACAAGAGACTCCGCCAGCCTTACCGCCGCATCCGACAATTGGAGATCGTGGACTTGGCCGAACACGGCGAGGCTACCCATTACAGACTCACTGACTCGTGCGGACGTACCTGCTGAGCACGAAGGTCTGCCTCGTAGCCCTGCCTGGTTAAGCGGGAAAGACGTCTATCGGACTGCGGTCGAAGTTCCAAGCCAGATGGTGCGCCATTGCCCAACGAAGGTTCCGGCAGATCCTCCAGGATGAGTAGGGCGGCCTTGCGTGACAATTCACCGGTCGAACGCACGACCTCGACGGCATCCTTGCCTTCAACCGAGGATGACCATCCGCCGACGTACGGGATCGAATAGCCGGTCGAGTCCATGCCGTACGCGGCAGTCACCATCATCGCGACCGACTCGGCTTCCACCTCACGGATGCCGCGGTGCAGTCCCTCTACTCCGCGGCCTTCGTGGCCGAGCGCGATGTGCGCAACCTCGTGAGCGAGCGTTTTCACCTGCGCCGCGACATCCATGTCCGCCCTTACCGTCACCGTCCGGTTGGTGTAGTCGGTGACGCCGTTCGCTCCATCCAACGCACGTGCATCAGAGGCCGCGTCCAGCCGGAATCCCCGTGCGCGCACCTGCGCGGCCAGACCATTCCACAGGCCGTCCGGAGCATCCCCGGCCAGAAGTTTCGGGCGCGGGCGCTCCGGGATCGGATCACCTCGAGTCTGCGAAACGTCCCACACGAAGGCCGGCTTGACGCCAATCATCTTCGAGCGCGCGACTTCGCCCGGCCGAAGCCTCTCGTTCTTCCCAAGCCGCCGCCACGACTCGACTTCGGCCGGGTTAGTGGCAGCGAATCGTGCGGTTAGTGGCACTTGAATCATGTATCCGGCCTGACCTTTGATTACGAAACGGCCGAGTTCTTTCCACTGCTGGAATCCCGCGACAAGCGTGGGGAAAGGCTCCGGCACCCGCCCGTGCTCGAACGCCTCCGCATGCTGAGCGCGAAGCAGCAGTGTGTTCCCGAACGACCTTGAACGGAATCGGGCAGCGAATTCAATCGCCCGTACCCAGTCGTCACCCGACACCAAGGTCTCTACTGCGGTAGCCAACCGCTCCTGCAGGGCAGCGAGTTTCACATCCCGTGCAGCTCGAGCACCTTCCCCGACATTCGCAGGCATAACTCCGGTCTCCTCTCGGGCGAGCCCACCTCGAGTGGGCGGACTCACGACCACGAGGTACAACAGCGCCGCCACCAACAGCGAATAGGACATGACAGAAGAACGCGACATGCACCGAGCACCGATGGGCGGGCACGTTGGCTAGCCGCTCCGGTCTCTGGCTGCTCGGGATCGTCGGCACGTGCCACCTCGAACGCCCCTTTTGCCAGCCGCGTCAGATCGCTCTCGGTCCGCCACACGTCTTGCACGTCGAGGTGGAACCCGCGATCAGTGCGTCAGATGCCTCGTCGACGGGGTAGTTCGGCCGGACCCATCTGGAGTGGATATGGGGACGCGGAAGCGCATCACGGAAGAAGCGGTTTCCTACTCCGACGAACTCGGCTCGTCGGGAGTCTCGCCATTCGCTGCCGCCTCAATCCAGTCGGCGGCCTCATCAGATATGTAAAAGCCGGACGGCCCGCTCTGGCCAACCCACCATGCATCGGAAGTGATCGACCCACCGGCTGCAGTGATCTCGGCAACGATCTCCGGCGGCACCGCGTCGCCATTGTTCTCGATCAGCCACTCCCGTGTAGTGGGCTTCACCTTCGACCACCAATGCTCGAAACTCATAGGCCAAAGTCTGCCACTCACCTCTGCCGAGGGCACGGTGTTGCCGGATGATTGCGCGATAGACGATTCGCTGCGTACCTCATTAGCCGGGGACTGCGGGTGGAGGCGTGCGGTGACGGTATCGATGCGAGTGATGTCGGCAGGTGACGGCTATCGGTATCTGCTGAAAACGGTCGCGGCTGGCGATGGCGACCGCGACCTCGCGACGTCGTTGACGCGTTACTACGCGCAGAAGGGTACGCCACCTGGATTTTGGCTTGGTAGTGGCGTTGAAGCGTTAGGGGATGGGCAGGTTGCACCTGGCGATGCGGTATCCGAGGACCAATTACGGCTCCTTGTGGGCATGGGACGTGATCCGATAACGGGCAACCCGCTGGGTTTGGCGTACCCGGTGTTCCGTGGACCGGAGGAACGGATTCAGGATCGAATTGCCGATCTCGCCGAGTCTCTGACACCGGATGCTCGTGCCGCGGCGATCTCCGAAATCGAGGCGGAGGAGGCGGTTCGAACATCTCGTCGGGCAGTAGCAGGGTTCGACTTCACTTTCTCGGTGCCGAAGTCGGTGTCGGCGTTGTGGGCGGTGGCCGATGGTAGGACGCAATCGTTAATCGTGGAAGCGCATCACGCGGCGGTTATGGACGTGATTGCGTTGATGGAGCGCGAGGTTGCCGCAACCCGTGCCGGATCTAATTCAACCGAGGGGGCGGTTGCGCAAGTCGAGGTCACCGGTCTGATCGCAACTGCCTACGACCACTACGACAGCCGTGCGTCCGATCCGCAATTGCACACGCACGTGGTGATCAGCAACAAGGTCAAGACCGTGCACGACGGGAAATGGCGATCCCTGGACGGCCGTCCGCTGCACTCCGCCGTGGTCGCGTTATCCGAGCACTACAACGGGTTGTTGGCCGACTACCTGGCCCGAACGCTCAATCTCGGGTGGGAGGGACGGGACCGCGGCCGGGATCGCAATCCAATATGGGAAGTGATCGGTGTTCCCGAACAGCTAATTCAGGAGTTCTCCTCTCGGTCTCGGGACATCGACGCCGTGAAGGACAAGCTGATCGCCGAGTTCGTGCAGCGGCACGGACGGCAGCCGTCCTCCAGAACGGTGATCAAACTCCGGGCGCAAGCAACACTGCAGACCCGACCGGAGAAAGTAGTGAAGTCTCTGGCTGACTTGACCGCGGAGTGGCGGATCCGCGCCACCGAGGTGCTCGGCCAGGATGCCCCAATGTGGGCGGCTCAACTGATCGGCAACAGCTCGAGACCGCCGGACCTGCGCGCGGACGAGCTGCCCCTCGCGATGCTCGCCGACATTGGACGGACCGTCGTCATAGTCGTGGGGGAGAAGCGGTCGACGTGGCGCCGCTGGAACCTCTATGCGGAAGCGTCTCGGCAGATAATGGGCGCCCGCTTCGCCAGCACGGAGGATCGTGAAGCAGTACTCGGATTGATTGTGGATGCCGCTGAGAACGCTTCACTGCGGCTGACGCCGCCGGAGTTGGCCGCCTCCCCGGTCGCTTTTCAGCGTCTGGATGGAACGAGTGTGTTTCGGCCCAAACACTCCGTGGTGTTCTCTTCATTTCAACTACTTGCGGCTGAAGATCGTCTGCTCGTCCGCTCCAATACCACTGCCGCTCCGACGGTGGGAATCGAGGTAATGGACCGCGTCACGCGCCGCCCGGATGCCGAAGACCGATTGCTCGGGGCCGACCAAAGGGCCGCGCTCGCAGCAGTTGCAACCTCCGGGCGGATTGTGGACGTGCTGGTTGGCCCGGCCGGCACCGGGAAGACCACCGCGATGAACGCGCTTCGGCGGGCATGGGAACACGAACATGGTCCGGGGTCGGTCATCGGGTTGGCGCCGTCTGCGGCGGCTGCGCAAGTCCTTGCCGACGACCTCGGGATCGGCAGCGAGAACACCGCCAAGTGGCTGCTCGATCACGACTTAGGGAAGGCCACTCTCCGTGAAGGGGCACTGGTGATCGTGGATGAAGCATCACTGGCAGGGACCATGACTCTGGACAAGATCACCTCCCACGTTGCGGAGGCCGGCGCTAAAGTGCTCCTCGTCGGTGACTGGGCACAGTTGGATGCGGTGGATGCTGGCGGCTCGTTTGGAATGCTGGTGCGGGATCGCAACGACGCACCCGGATTGATCGACGTGCACCGCTTCCGCAACGACTGGGAGAAGGACGCGTCACTGCGCCTGCGCATTGGCGACACCGACGTCATCGACACCTACATCGATCAGGACCGCATCCGTGACGGTGAGACCGACGCGATGCTCGACGCTGCGTACAACGCCTGGCGGGCGGACCTCGCCGCCGGCAAGTCGAGCGTGATGATCGCCGAGAACCACGAAACGGTCAAGGCGCTGAACACCCGTGCTCGCCTGGATCTTATGGTTGCGGGCCAGGTAAGTCTTGATCGGGCGATTCGACTCCATGACGGGACCGAAGCAGCCAAGGGCGACGTGGTCATCACCCGCCGCAACAACCGCGAGCTGACTGCCCGCAGGGGGTGGGTGAAGAACGGCGACCGCTGGGTCGTCGTCTCCATCAACGACGATGGCGCCATGACCGTCCGCCGAGAAGGACGCCGGGCTGGCGGCAGCATCGTGCTGCCGGCCGGATACGTGGCCAAGGACGTGGAACTCGCGTACGCCACCACTACCTACCGTGCGCAAGGGGTCACCGTGGACACCGCCCACGCGATCGTGCATGCGGCGTCGATGACCCGGGAAGCGCTCTACGTCGCCATGACCCGTGGTCGTGACTCCAACGTCGCCTACGTCGCCACGGACAACGCAGCACTGGAAGGACACCAACAACGACCACAGGACGACGCGACCGCACAGTCCATCCTGTTCGGCGTCCTCCACCACACGGCTGCGGAGCCTTCTGCCCACGAAATGATCGCGGCCGAGCAAGATACTTGGACGGGAATCGGCCAGCTCGCTGCCGAATACGAAACTATCGCCGCTGCCGCGCAACACGACCGCTGGGCTGCTCTGGTCGAGAAGTGTGGATTCACCCGTGAGCAGAGCGATGCGGTTATCACCTCCGAAGCCTTCGGGCCCCTCACCGCAGAACTGCGCCGGGCCGAAGCCAACCACTACGACGTCAACGCCCTCCTCCCACGCCTCACACGTGCGCGCGGGTTCGCTGACGCGAAGGACATTGCCGCAGTTCTCCGCGACCGACTGATCAAAGCCACTACGCGTCGAACGGGTAGCACTCGAAGCAGGCAGGCCCCCCGACTGATTGTCGGCCTCATCCCCGAAGCGACCGGACCCATGACGGATGAGATGCACGAAGCGTTAAACGAGCGGAGAAGCTTGATCGAAAAGCGCGCCAAAACGCTGACTGATGCCGCAATTCGAGATCAAACGTCGTGGGCCACAGCAGCTGGACCTCGGCCAGCCGAAGCGAAGGCCAGGATGGTGTGGGAACGGAATCTCCGCGTGGTCGCTGCGTTCCGTGATCGCTACCAGATCGCCGCACGCGATCCACTTGGGCGAGCCGGTGGTGACGGAACGCAACGGATGGACCGCTCCGGGGCTTCGGCTGCCCTCGAGTACGCCCGTGCACTCTCACGTGCCTCGGCAGGAAACGACCGATCCTACGCCGCACGCAGGAAACAGCCCGCCCTGCGACTCTGAGCTCGAACTGGCGACTCTTTCCAATGTCGCTGCATAGTCGTACAGTAGGGGGCGAGGCAGCTTCCTCCTTGATATTGGGCCCTTCGGGGCAGGCCATCGAGCCACTCTTTTACGCACTGCCGCTTGAGCATTCGCGCGAAGAGAGGATCACCATGTTCCGCCGACTCTGGGCCGCAAGCGTTCGCACCCGCTATTTCCTGCGCCGGTACATGCCCACAAACGTTCTGCTAGACCTTATCCATACCCGCCGCGGCTTGAAGTGGGGCGTCCCTGCGATGCTCGTTGCCGCCCCATACCTTCTAGCTGCGGCCATCTGTGCGCAAGCCGTCATGGACGGCGGTCCGGGCTGGCTCGACCTCTTCGTGATCCTGTTCACCTGGAACGGCCTCAAGTTTCTATTCTCTGGGCCATCCAGTACAACTTGCCTTATCCGCGCTCGACTACGCGAAAGGAAAGTTCGCAGGGCCAGTCCGCTAGCTCTCCATTGGACCTCTGCACGCTGCCATCGGGTGCGGCGTACGGAGGTCCACATTGATTAGCCCTTGCTTCTCTTAGGATCGTCGCCATAGGAGTTCTTCTCCCCGATGGTGCCATCCATCCGTCGGATATTGTGCTCCACCTTGCGTTCGGCCGCCATCTGACGACCGACCGCTTGTTGCTCGGCCTTGTTGCCTCCAACGTGTGCAGCACGGGTGCTGCCTTCGACTTTGCTTTTCCACTCGCCATTCTCGCGGTAAGTGGAGATGTCTCCCTTGGACAAGGGGACCTCCTTAGGGTTGTAGCGGTAAGCGAAGATCTTCGCTCTGATTGAAGCTTTGTCGTCACCTCTGACATCAGTAAGTTCCGACACACGTTTCCGTTACCGTTCGAATCCACCCCGTGCCTGCGCGCGCTGACTACCGTGATGTCGACGTTGCCCGGCGCGGTCTGTCCAGACTGCCTGTCGTCACGCCAGTCGCCACAGCTGAATCTAGGCTTGTTGGCCGTAGAAATTACGCACGCTCAACGTTCTTCATTTCGGTTCCGCAGCCGCGGTCATTTGTCGGGCAAGTGCGGCGGAGTCGACGAAGGATTTGGAACTTGCGGCGGCAGTGCGGATCAGATCCCATTGCTCATCCGTCGCGTGTTCTCCGATTACGTTCGGGTCGAAAGAACTCCACCAGCAGTGCTCGGGGCGGAGCTGGTCGACGAGTCTACGGACCTCGTGCTTTTGCCGTAGACACGGGTCCGCATCTGACCAGCCCACTTGCGTCGTTTGGGCCAGATCGGCTCTCCAACCTTCCGATAAGCGTTCGGCGGCCAGGGCAGCCACTCTTACTGCTGTCTTCAAGGATTCTTCCGGGGCAAGCGCAGCGAGCTCGGCGTGCGCCGCGGCGCGTACGGCATCCGGCACGTTCCGGTCATCGGCGAGGCGGGCAAGAGTGGTCGTGTGTTGCGCGAGTTTCACCCGCAAGAAGCGACCTTCGACCTTGCCGTCTTGATTCAGGTCGATCAGTGCCTCGGCAGCAGCTTCGCGCACGAGAGAGTCCTCCGTGTCGCCGACGGCAATCTTTTGTAACTCCAGAACGTGTTCCAGCATGCTGCGTGAGTCGCGGCCAGTCACCGCCCGGGCCGCTCGGCTTCGTGCTCGCGTGATTCTGCCGAGTGATGTTTGCGTCGTGTCGCGTTGCGGGAGTGCCGACTCGGCACCCCCGCACGAGTCAGCCTGGAGCCCGGCGATGTGCTCAATTCGGGAGGGGGAGCCGAACCGGGTTTCAGCGTCGCGGCGGGCCGTGTCTTCCGCGTAAATGGTCTTCAGCTCGGCGTAGAGCTCAGCCTGTTCAATCGGAGTGAGTGCCTTCTGCAGCGTGTTTTCATTTTGTATCGCCAACACCGTCGTGAGCTGGTCGGACACGTCAGGGACTATCCAGATAGGAGCGCTTGTGTGACCAAGCCTGCGCAAGGCGGCTAGGCGTCGGTTTCCTGAGATCAACACGTAGGTTGACGTGACGGCGACCGGATGGAGCAGACCGAGCCGACGGATCGACTCGGTGAGGTCATCCAGATCGCCGAGGTCGCGTCGGTATTGGTGGCCGACGACGATCTCGTCGATGGCATGTTCGATGATCAGGTGATTGCGCGACATCACGCTGACCTGACCGGCGCTGCATCGCGCGCACGGCGCACAATGTCATCGTCCTGCAGGAGATCGGCAATGGTATCGCCGAGAAGTACTCGAGCCACAATCCCAATCTGGCTGTCGCGGCGGCGCGTGGCCTTCGTCCCTATCAGGAGTCGCAGCAGGGTCGCCCACCTTGCGTCGCTGTAGCCCAGCCGGTAGGCCATCGCGGTGTCGGCGGCGAGGACGTCCATCGCGGAGTCGTGGGACGACAAGGAGGTGATGCGGTTGCAGATGTACTCGACCGCGACTTCGACCGTGCGGGCCGGCCAGCCGTTGACGACGAAAAACACGCACGCGGAGCGGATGGCACGCTCGGCTGCGTTGATGCCGTCCGTGTCCGAGAACGCGTCTCGCGGACGGATGTCGTAGAGAAACTCTTCATAGTCGCCCGCACGAATCGGTTCGGAGGGAGGTCGCTTCGTTGGGCGGCGGGCTTTATCGGAGGAGGTCATCAGCCGGTCCGCGTGCTCCTCCGCGGCGATTGACAGGCGTACTGCCTGCGTGACGACCGCCCATGGGTCATCCGCCGCGAGTGTCGTTGGCAAGCGAAAGGCAAGAAATGCCGCGTAAGCGGCGTCGGCGGGATCGCGATGCCACCCCTTCGTCACGGGTGCATACTTGCGCATTGTGAACAGCATCAGCTCCCGCGCGACCGGACTCTTGGCCCAAGTATCGGTGGCGGTCAGGTCGGCAAGGACCTCGCGCAGCGTCTCACTGTCGGCGAAATCCGGAAGTTCCTCCGGACGGAACGGGCGTGTATTTGGCACAGCAACTCCTCGGGCGGGCGGGCAGCTAAACCGGTGGATAAACGTGAGGTTGTTCAGGGACGACCTTGCTCGCCGCGTGTGTATCGCAGCGTGTATCGACGCGTCGACCAGTCCCACTATTGATTGCCGAAACGTGTATTCGTGTATTCCACGGCTGGCAGAAAGGTCGAGTGTTCTTGCGTCGCACTAAGAAACGATGTCGCCGCGCGCGCACCTCACCTGGAGGCTCGTTGTGGAGGTTGACATTGCCCCAGATTTGGCCCTTGACAATCACAGATCAGCGTTTCACTGTTGAGGATGTGTACCCCCTTTGGGGGGATTACGTGCGTCGTTTACACCAACGGCTCGGCGGACCGGCGACGGGCAGGTGACGTTGCCGGTACCCGAATCGACGGGTAGAGCGACGGCGCGCTTGCGAGTTCGTGCTCGCTCTGTGCTGCGCCGCTCTTGTCCTCAGGAGGGAGTGCGCACACCGTGGCCGTAACAGAAGCGGTCCCCGCAGTGGCAGCGGCGGCCAAACGGAAGAACCCGCAAAAGACGGTTCGCCCGGTTCGGGCGAGGCGTTCTCGTATCTACCTTGCTGGTGCTGTGACGTTGATTGTCGCTGGCGGCGTCGGGAGTGCATTCATCTACACGATGGCGTCACACACCGAGCAGGTGCTGGTGGCCAGCCACGATCTGCAACGTGGCGAGGTCATCACGGCCACGGATCTCGGCTCGATCGGTGTCGGGCAGGGACAAGCGAACCAGGGCGTGCCTGTCAAGGATTCCGCCGACGTGGTCGGCAACGTGGCAGCGGTCGACCTACCCAAGGGCAGCCTGATCACCGGACGCTCGTTTGCCGGGTCCCTTGCCGTTCCGGAAGGTCAGGCACTGGTGGGACTGTCGCTCAAGGCATCCCAGTTGCCTGCGCGGCCTCTTATCGCAGGTGACAAGGTCGTCATCGTGCCGGTGGCCGCGGCGGGGATCCCGACACCCTCCTCCGCCGACTCCGTGAACGGCGTCGTCTCGGACACTGCCGGTGACACGGCATCAGGAACCACCATCGTCGACGTGTACGTCAGTCAGACGATCGCCGCAGACCTCACCAGTCGTGCCGCCGCAGGCGCCGTCGCGATCTACCTGACGCCCTCTGGAGAATGAGATGACGGTTCTCGCATTTGTCTCCTTCGCCGGTTCTCCTGGCGTGACCACTGCGGCGTTGGCCGTTGCGGTGCACTGGCCACGCCCAGTTATCGTATTCGAGGCGGAGATCGCCAACGCCACCTCGGCCATGGCCGGGTTCTTCCGCTCGAATCTTCGCCCCGACAGCGGCGGCCTCGATAAAGTCGCCGTGGCCTATTCCCGCAATGTTTTGATCTGGCAGGATCTCGTCGACCCGAAACGAGGGCTCGCGATTGCCGTGCACGAATTACCGCGCATCGGCGAGGCACCTATTCCTGCACTTCCGGAGGGACATCGAATGTGGGTGGTGCCGGGCTTCTACCGACTTGGCATCGTCGATGGGGTGCGGGGCATGTGGGCTCGGTTTCCGCACCTGTTCCGGGCGCTCAGTGAATCTGGTTTTGACGTCGTCGTGGATCTTGGCCGTATCGCCTGCGAAGACATCCGTCTGCCGATCCTCGACGGAGCCGATCGGGTAATGGCCTTCGCGGCAAGCACAATGGTCGACCTGAACCGCGTGTATCGCCGCTTGGATCTCCCCGACCTCGCCGGGCGTTTAGAGGGCGTCGGCCGCGCGGAGAAGTACCGGATGGTGCTCATCGAATCTCGCTATGAAGCGATCACCCGTCACGCATTCGTCCAACACATCATGCCCGTCCTCGGCGAGCTGCCCTTCGATCCCGGCGGCGCGGCAGTGTTCTCTCTCGGTAGCGCCGACGGTAAACCGCAAAGAAATCTTTACCGGCAAGCCATCCGCCGACTGGTCAGCACCATCGACGCCCAGGCCGGCAGCGACCTCGACCAAGAAGCAGTGTCATGACAGACGAAACCCGTCCTGACGGCGACATCCAGACAAGGCCGTTCCTCGACGGCCTCAAGATCATCACTCCAGTATCCAAATCGCCAAGGACGCTACAACAAGCAGGACCCGCGCACTTGTTCGCCGCCGCCACAGGCGGTGACTTGCATCTGGCCGAGACGGCGCCTGCGCTACCTGACCGCTCTGATCGGACAACCATGGTGCCGGTCGTTGACCCGGTGTCAGTCGATCCGATTCTCTCGCCCGAACGAATCCGGAACCGCCCCGTGCTCGTCCGTGCGGAAGTCCGCGAGCGGGACGACGCGGGAGACGTCGACTGGCACCTTGTCGACCAGCTCACCAAACAACTCAATCTAATTACTGACCGTGAGCGCAGCAGACAAGACTTCGACGTGGCGATCGCTTCTTCGGGCCCAGAAACCGCATTCGAGGCACGAGTGGATGCCGAGATCCGCCGACTGGTCAATCGTCATGCCGACTATCTTGTCGTCGACAAAGGCCCGGACTACGAGTGGCCGAGCGAGCGGCGTGCACGTCACGTACAGGCGGTATTCGATTCGGTATTTCGATACGGCCGCTTCCAGCAATATCTGCGAGAGCCTGACATCGAAGACATCAGCGTTGTCGGGTTCGACAACGTCATGGTGACGACCTCGGAGGGTCGAAAGCAGCACCGTCGTCCGATTGCATTCGACAATGATGACCTCGAGCGGCAGATCGCAGATCTCACCAGTTGGCGAGGCCGTGCGTTTAGCCGACCTAACGGACATATTGACCTTGACATTGGCGGTGCGCGATTCTCTGCGACCGGCCGGCCGATTACGTCTCTGCCCAACATCACCATGCGAAAGCACAACCACATCGACGTCTCGCTCGACGACATGGTGGAACTTGGAACAATCTCTGCCGAAATGGCGGCTCTGCTGTCGGCGGCGGCGCGAGCCAACCTGTGCGCGTTGGTGTCCGGTTGGGCCAGCGCGGGAAAGACGACGTTCCTGCGGGCATGGATGTCCGCGATCCCCTGGGAGGAGAAGATCGTCACGATCGAGACCGAACACGAGCTCTATCTGGGTAAACAGTCGCAACGTCACGCGCAGGTGCAGGACTTCCAATACCTCCCTTCGATGCTGGCCGGCAGTGATCTCGTGGTGACCTATCGTCTTGAAGACGCCTTCCGCGAGTCGCTGCGTTCTTCGGCTCAGCGCATCCTCTTCGGTGAGATACGTGGGGCGGAGGGACCGATCGCGATCAAGGCTATGCAAGCTGGCAAAGGTTCGATCTCGACGATCCACGCGCGCAACGCCGACGACGCCATCCACCGCCTGGCGGACATTCTGATGAGCGAGCAAAGTCTGAGCGACGATACCGTACCGCTGCGCCAGATCATGCGCAGCATCGACCTGGTTGTGCACCTCGACATGCTGTATAGCGCCGATGGGAGCCGACGCCGCCTGGTCACGGAGATCGCGGAGGTGATCCCGCGACCCAACGAACAGCTACCCATGGCCTCCCTGCTCTACTCCTGGGATTGGGATAGAGGCCTCTACACACAGCCTGAGAAACCAAGCCCGCAGCTGCAGCACGTGTTGCGCCGCGTCGGCCTGGAGCCGGAACGCTTCTGGGCAGGCGCAGAATGATGCCCTTCCTCGCGGTACTTGCCGGCGCCGCCGCTGTCGGTGGAGTCTTGCTGCTCATCGTCGCCATCCAGCCGACACCACCGCATAGGCATGACAGACCGAGCCGAGTGACGCTCTCCAGGCGATGGGCACAAGTGAGTTCGCGCACGAAGCTCCTGTTGGTTGTGGGCGCTGTCCTCGGACTGGTCGCCGCGGCCGTTTCCGGAATTATTGTGCTCGTTGTCGTGATCCCTGTCGCCACGTTCGGGTTGCCGCTGCTATTACGCAAGGCCGACACTCGAGAACGCGACCTGCTGTCCGCACTGGAGACGTGGGCACGGAGCCTGGCCTCCACCGCAGAGACCGGGTCGTTCACTCTCAAAGAGGTCATCGGCACCAGCCGTGGCTCCGCGCCACCCATCATTCGCATTGGGGTCGACCGCATGTACAGCCGGATGAATGGTTCATGGGGCAACGCTGCGGCACTACGGGCATTCGCTGACGAGATGGACAACGCATGGACCGACGAGGTTGTGATCTACCTGATCCAGGCCGCGGAGTTCAACGCCGGTGGCCTCACCCAAGCATTGAGCAGCCTGGCCGACAACCTCGCCGCCCAAATTAAACAACGCATGGTCATCTACAACGAGCGCGACAAACCGCGCCGCACCATGGCCACGATGACGGGCATCATCGCGTTCGTCCTGGCCGGTATCGTGCTGTTCTCCGCGACCCCGCAGCTCGCCGCTTACAGCACTCCTGTCGGCGAGGTAGTCCTGACAATCATCCTCAGTGTGTTCCTGCTCCTGCTCGTCTGGGCGAAGCGACAGGCAAGGACCAGGCCCGAACCTCGCATCGTCATTACTGACGCCATCGGCAGGAAGGGGCAGTCGTGAATCCGCTCGTCATCGCGTTCTTGCCCGGTGCATTCGTTGGTGCTGGGCTTGGTCTCATCCTGCTGAGAACAGCGCCGCGCGTAATCCTGCCCGGTGATGCGCTCGACCGGCTCGGCGAAGTGGGTCCGACATCCGTGGGCAAAGCCACGGCTCGAAAACTATCAGATCGGGTCGGCCAGTGGATGCACGGGCATGCCCCCGACCTTCCTGGTTTCGCAGCACCGATCAGGCAGCTCGATCTGCTGGAGATTCCGGTCAGCAGGTTCTATGCGCAGAAAATTCAGTACGCGGCGCTGGGTTTCTTCGCCCCACTGATGATTCCCATATTCTTCCAGCTCGCCCTCGGGTTCTTTTTTCCGCTCCCGCTCATCGCAGGTCCCGTGCTCGCCGCAGTCATGTGGACAGTTCCCGACAGCAGTGTGCGAACCCGGGCGAGGCAGGCCCAGCGAGAGTTCACCCGGTTCGTCACTGTGTATCTCGAACTTGTCGCAGTGGCACTGCTCGGCAACACCACCGCGGACAGCGCCCTGACCAGCGCCGCGAGCGTCTCCGACTCGTGGGTGTTCCGCCGCATCCGCAGGGAATACCAACTCGCCGACCTCACCCGTACTTCGAAATGGGACGCTCTGGAACGACTCGGCGACACGATCGGCGTGCCGGCGTTGATCGACATGTCTCGCATGATGCGCATGGCCGAAGCGCGCGTCGGTGTGCGGAACCAACTCCGGGCAGCATGCGACAAACTGCGTGCCCAACTCGCCGCCGACGACACAGCCATGGCCGAACGGGTCACCTCCCGGATGGATATCCCCGTCATGCTCACGCTCGCCCCGATCCTTGCGATCGTCATCACACCGACGCTTCTGCAACTGGTCACTCTCTAACCACGAAAGGAGAACGAAGGTGAACGTATTTATCGCTGCGTTGCTGCGCGGGTATGCGCGTGCCGACGCAGGGCTCCGCGAGCGTTTTCAGAGGCTCCGCGAGGACCCCGAATCCGGCATCGAACAGTCGACCTGGACGGCGATCATAGCCGTCGGCGGTGCCGTACTCGCTCTCGCCATCCTGGGCCTGATCACCGCCTGGGCGACCGGCTACATCGGAAAACTGCCCGGGTAGAAACAGCCCTGGTGTCAAGATGATCAACCTCAATCCGCGCGGCGCCCTCGGACAGCTCAGCCGAGAAGACGGCATCGCGACAAGCGCCATCGTCCTCCCTGGAACGGTGCTTCTGGTCGTTGTCGCGCTCCAGGCGGCGCTCTGGTTCCTCGGCTCAAACGTCGCACAAAACGCCGCCGTTCAGGCGTACCGAGACGCCCGCGGCTACCAATCCAGCACCAACGCTGGGACAGCTTCCGCCAGCCGCGTGCTCACAGAGATAGACGGCTACCTGACCTATCCCAAGGTCCAGGTCGAACGGACGGCCACAACCGTCACCGTCACCGTCACCGGCGAATCGCTCTCTCTCATCCCCGGCCTGCCCATGCCACCGGTGAAGCGAACCATGACCGGTCCGGTCGAACGATGGGTGCCAGCACCATGACGCGGATGAAACGGCTCCTGAATGACGACCGCGGGGAACTCGAAGACATCCCGGGCCTGGCGATCCTCCTCGTCGGGATCATCTGCCCGCTCCTCGCTGTCGTGCTGTTTATGGGGCGATTTGGCCTCGCCGCCAACAGTGTGCAAAGCGCAGCCGCTGCTGCAGCCCGCGACGCATCCCTGTCCCGTTCTTCCACGGAAGCGATCCCGCACGCTCGAACGGCAGCGGAGATCGCGCTCGAGGGAAACGTCGACTGCGTCCCCCTCGATGTCACGATTGGCGGAAACGGCCTCACTACACGGCTCGGCGAAACCGGAACCGTCAGTGCCACCGTCACCTGCACCATGAGCAACTCTGATCTGGCGTTCCCCCTGATTCCCGGCACAACCACAGTCATCAGGACCGCAATCAGCCCAGTCGACCCATATCGGCAGCGGTGAACCGATGAAATACACTCCCCTCGTCGTCATCCTCGCGGTCGCAATGATTCTCATCGCAGGCATCGTCGTCGACGGCGACGGGAAGACACAAACCGTGCAACAATCGCTCACCATCGCCGAGGGGGCAGCCAGGGCAGGCACTAACGCTGCCACCGGAGAGGCGATCAACGGTGACGTATTCACCCTCAACCAAGCTGCCGCTGTCGCCGCGGCCAAGAATTACATCGCCGCATCAGGAGCCACAGGTGAAGTACACGTTGAGGGCGACCAGGTCGTCGTCACTATCCGCCTCACCTACATTCCGAAGGTGCTTGGCGACTTCGGCTTTGCCCCGATCCCCGTCCAAGCAAGTGCCTCCGCCAAACTCGTCGACCGCAACTGACATCTGTGAAGGAAAGGTGTTATGACCACACCCCGAAGGTTCGTTCCGATTACCGCGGCGGTGCTCGGCGTGCTCACCATCCTCACTGGATGCACCAGTCCAAACACGATCACTCAAACCACCGCATCACCCACGCAGAGTCCCGCGCCGACTGCCTCGCTGACCGCCCCGAAATCCCGCGACGAGGCATGGCTGGAAGCTACCCGAACGATCGTGGATTTCGTCGACGTGCAATACGCGATTCAGGCCGATACCGGTGCCAACCCTGAGCGCATTGAACCCTATGCGACCGGCTCTGCGCTGAAGCACGTGAAAGACGTCGCAGCCGGCCTTGCCGAAAAACACATCACGACAACCGGCCACC
This sequence comes from Parafrigoribacterium mesophilum, assembly GCF_039652555.1. NCBI lineage: Bacteria > Bacillati > Actinomycetota > Actinomycetes > Micrococcales > Microbacteriaceae > Parafrigoribacterium > Parafrigoribacterium mesophilum. The sequence continues at coordinate 402,298 of NZ_JBDJAF010000001.1, read as the reverse complement.
CGAAATGGTCCCCGAACGCATCCGCCTCGACGTTCGGAGACCTCAACCCGCAGGGAGGGGCGACGATCCCGAATGGAATCGTCTACGTCCGCGGGTGCTTTGACGTCTCCGATCAAGTCCCGACATATGCAGGCGGATCGCCAGCGCCCGTCTCGAGTCAGCGGATCTATCCCGTCCAGTTCAACGTCCTCTACCTGTCCACCGACAGGACGTGGAAAGTCGATTCGCTCCAGAACATCGTCGGCGAGCAAGGAGCGCCCGCATGCTGATTCACCGACATTGGACGATACTGCTTGCGTTGTGTGTCTGCGTGGGTGGCCTGGCTCTCGCGAGTCCGGCGATAGCTGGCTCGGGCGGCGGCGGATGCAATGCGGACCCTTTCAGCCCCACGTGTGACGTCTCCGTCGATCAGCCAGGGTCGCAACACGCGCCGGCCCCCAATCCTTCGAGCGAAAACCGATCTCCAGCGAGTTTTACGCCTAGCCCCCAGACGTGCTCGTACGAGCGCACAACAGTGCCGTGCTTCGCGCCCGAGGGGTCGTGGAGCAATAACAGCACCTGCCAGGGTTATGTGTCGTTGCAAGCAACGCAGGGCCCACCGCCTCCCGGGCGTGAGGCAGCGGTGGGTGCGTGGTATCGGTGCGCGACTTACTGCCCGCCGCCACAGTTTCGCGACTGCTCTGGCGCGACGTTTTGGTCGGATACGCCGCCAGCCGGCATTGACCGGTACACGCCGGCGCAGGCTGCAGCGCTCCTGGTACGCACGTTCCAGTTGCGCGGCATCGATATCGGCATGGCGCCGGGGGAGAGCGTGCACATGGATGATCCCGCAGGCACTGTGGCCTACCGTCGCACCTGGGTGGGAATTCCGGTCTGGCTTTGGGTTGACAATCCGCGGCCGCTGAACTTCGGTCCTTACACGGAAACGGCGACTCTAGGAGGAGTCACCGTGCGCGCCACCGCGCAAGTTGCGTCAGTGACGTGGAGCAGCGGCGACGGCCAAAGCGTCACCTGCGGGACCGGAACCGTCTTCAACCTCGGCGCGATGCACGACCAGCTTGCCATGGACTCCCCAACTTGCGGGTACCGGTACCGGCACACATCCGGTCCGGGAGAATTCACTGTCACCGCGACAAGTCACTGGAGTGTGCGCTGGGCCGGCGGCGGCACCGACGGCACGATCGCCGTGCGTGACACTTTCAGTTCCGCACTCGTCCACGTCGGCGAGCTGCAATCTGTGAACACGGACTTGGCCAACAGCCTTGGATAGAAAGACTCAGCTGATGCGAAGATACCTCGCCGGGCTAGGATCCTTTCTCGCTCTCGTGGCGATACTTGTGGGAGTTCCGGCTGTGCTGGTCGCGGCAGTCGGGAACCCGTTACCGAGCCTCGAACAGCTCAACGACATCGTCACGCTCACACCCGACTATGGCAATGTCATTCTCGCTTCTAAGGTCCTGCCGCTGATCGCTTGGATTGCTTGGGCCTTCTTCGCGGTTCCTATGTTGATTGAGGTCGTTGCGTCGATCAGCGGTCGAACGACAAAGGAACTACCACCTGCGTTCCGGATTCAGCAGTACGTCGCCGCCACGCTGATTGCCGCGGTGCTTTTCATGATTACCGGAGTCGGCTCATTCGCCGGAACCGCATCACCAGCGTGGGCCGCACCCATACTTGCAGATGCGTCTGGCGGCTTATCGGGACTATCGCCCGGATCAGCAGCCACCCCGACGCCTGCCGTCGAAGCACAGGCGACGCCAGCTGAGGCGACACCGGAGCCTGACGAGCAACCCGCGGCGGCGATTACGGTGACCTACCAGGTGGTGCCGGGGGACACTCTCTGGGATATCGCGGAGCAGTATTACGGTGACGGCACACGCTACGTCGACATCTACCATGCCTCAACCGTCACAGTGCAGCCCGACGGTGCGCGACTGACTGATCCCAATCTGATCCGTCCCGGATGGGTGCTGACCGTGCCCCGTGTCGCTTCTCCAACCGCACCGACGCCGACGCCGACGCCGACCGAGCCTCACTCCATTACCTCCACTGGATCAGTACCGGACCCGGTACAACCGATGACCGACAGTCCCGCCGCCGCCAACGAATCGAGTTCGCCCCTTCCGACCGCGCCGAGCGAGGAGCCTGCTGACCACGGCATGGAGTTATTCGTTCCGTTGATGACTGGAGGCGGTATCGCCGGGGTGCTGGCGGGCGGAATCCTGATCGAGTTGGGCCGCCGCAGGCTGCGCCAGCGTCGTAACCGCGCTCCTGGTTCGCGCATCGCCATGCCGCAGCGGGACGCTAGCGAGCTTGAACTGGAGCTAAGGATGATCGAGGACGCTTCGCGTGCAGAGCACGTCGACACGGCCCTGCGTGCCCTGCAGATTTGGACTGTAGACACCGGAAGTGTCCTCCCGGATTTGTTCGCAGTTCGACTGGACGAGGACGAAATCCAGTTGTATTTCGGAGCACCAACGAGCCTTCCGGAGCCGTTCGCTCTATCCAATGACGACCAGACAGTCTGGACGATCAGCACCAGTAAGGTGGTTGCTCCCATCCGAGAGACGATCGCGCCATACCCGGCTCTAACAACGATCGGCGTAGACGATAACGACGGCGTCCTTTTGCTGAATTTGGAGCACCTCAGTTTGTTGAGCATTGTCGGTGACAAGGCCCTATGCGGCGGATTCCTTAAGGCGATCGCGGCAGAGCTCGCCAGCAGTCCGTGGGCCGAGGAGATCCAAATCACGATCATCGGGATGCCAGCCGAACTGGGGCGAAGCATTAGCGCGACTCGGGTGCAACATGGCGACAACGTCGATTCGGTGTTGCGCAACCTTCGTCACGACCTCGATGATCGCCGGTCCGTGTTCGCGAGCCTTGGCGCGCACGGCACACGACAGAGCAGGGCAGCAGGCGCCGACACGGAGTCGTGGGCACCACATGTAGTAATCGTTGGGGAATCCATCGAGCCGAGCGCAATGCGCGCATTCGGGGAGTTGGTCACAGATAACCCGGACTTGGGACTCGTGGTCGTTACCAATGGGCCAGCGGAAAGCGATTGTGCAACGGTGAGTATCCGCACTGAGTCGCAAGCCGAACTTCGGCTTCCCGGCGGGACTATGCCCGCCCTTCCGTTTAAGCCACAAATACTGCAGCGGCGTGAACTTGAGCTTCTTCAGCAGCTCGTCGACACTACGACGCGAGCCTCGAAGGTGCCCGCGAGTGCCGCGCGGCTAGACGATGCCGGCACAGTGGACTCTGTCGAGGCTGACCCATCGGACAACGGCCGCTCCGTTGGACAACCAGCCCCAGAAATCGTTGCCAACGATGAGATCCAGCGTGTATTGGACGAACCCGAGCGTGTGCTGGACGAACCAGCTTGGTCAGGCTGGCGGGCTCCATATTTGAGACTGCTCGGTCCCGTAGACATGCTCAACGTCGAAGACGAGGCCGCGATGCCTGGACGCGGCGCCGAGTTGATCGCCTACTTGAACTTGAACAAAGCTGTTGATGGACGGCAACTCCAGCATGCCTTCTGGCCCGACACCATCGATGCCGGCAACAACCAACGCCAGTTGGCCAAGAAAGTTCGCGTCGCTCTCGGTCACACCCCGGAGGGGCAACCGTTGTTGCCCGAGAATACCGACCGCCACGGTTACAGTCTTCATCACGCGGTTCGCTCCGATTGGGACGACTTCCGTGCACACACAGGGAACAACCCTGCCGCTGCCGAAACCGAAGACCTTGTCGCAGCACTGCGCCTCGTCCGAGGTCAACCATTCGCGAACTGCAACACCCGCCGCTGGTGGCACTGGATATCCATCCCCGAAGAGGAGATGATCGCAGCAGTACTGGACACAGCCGAGGAGCTGGCCGAACGGGCACTCACCTTGCGCGACCACTCCACGGCACGATCTGCTGCCCGGGTCGCTCAGAACGTCGATCCGCTGAACGAAGCCGGATGGCGAATCGAGCTTCGCATCGCCCTCCAAACCGGAGATCGCGAAGGCTTCGAGCAGATCCTCGACGATCTCTATGCACGGGTCGGCGGCACCGATCCTGGATACGATCTCGACGAAGCCACTCAACAGCTGGTGGATCGCTTCACCAGCGCGAAAGCCACAACGAAATGAGCGACGTCGCGGCTGTCAAGGGGGCACGGCAGCAACGGCACCTCTCCACGTTGGCGATGGCTGGGATAGCAGCAGCAGCGAGTTGCACACTCGCACTCGCTGCATGGTCCATCCTCACCACTGACACCTACGCCTGGATACTCGGAGGGCTGGTCGCCCTTGCCGGGATTCCGGTTGCCATGGTCGATGTGCAGACGCACAAACTCCCGAACCGGTACGTCGCTCCCATCGCGGCAGTGGGATTGATCCAAGCAGCAGCGATCGCATTCGCGTCGACCGACCTTATGCGTCTGATCGTTCCGATGACGTGCGGTGTGGTCGTCTTCTCCGCTTACGCGGCCATGGGTATGGCCGGGTGGTTCGGGTTCGGCGACGCTAAATTCGCATCGGCGCTTACGATCACCGTTGCGATCGGGTCGGGCTATGCATCCGTATTCGTCGTCGCCGTTGCTGTGCTCATCGGTAGCGTGCAGCGTGTGCTCCGCGTGGTGGTCGGTCATCAGAATCCAGTCCAGGCTCATGGTCCAGCACTGATCACCGCCGCGTTGATTATTCTTGTCGCCACACTGACAACTACACGCTAAACGCAGAGACCAAATCCGGCGCAGAAGCTGGCAGTTGCGGGGCGGAACGCGGTCTGGCTGGCAATCGTAGAGAGCAGAGGCAGCCGTGTAGGGGCTAGCGTCGCGGTGTCGTCGCTCCGGCTCTTGTCCACCGGATGCCGGCTGTGGCGGCGATGGTTGCCAGCAGCATCCAGGCGGCTGCGTAGCCGAATCCTGCGGCGGCTCCGATGGTCGTGTAGAGGATGCCTGCTACGACGGTGGCGACGAGGTCGCCGCCGGCTTGGACGAGACCGAGCATTCCGAATCCGGTGCCGCGAAGGTTTTCCGGCAGCGCGTGTGCAATGAGGGTGGACTCGGCCGTTTCCGCGAATCCGATTCCGCAGCCGGCGAGGGCAAACAAAATCAGCAGCGATCCCCAGGATGTCGGGCCGGCCGCGAAGCCGGCGTAGGCAAGGACATACAATCCGGCACCAGCCGCGAGCACGACCCGGGGGCCGAACCGATCAATGGCGGCGCCACCGGTGAACGCCATGATGGCCGCGACGGCGTTGTGGGCGGCGTAGATCAGCACGGTGATAGCCACCGCGGCTACCGCAGCATAGCCGGCGGTTTCCAGGAGTTGGGTGGAGCGCAGAATCAGCAACGTCGTCGCGAGGTTTCCGGCCTCGAATAGGGCGACGGGGATCATCACCCGCAACAGGCCGGTGCCGCGCAGGTTTCGGTAATGGGCAATCAGGCGCGTGCGCATCTTCTGACCGGTGTTCTTGGCATTCTTCTTGGCCTGCCGGGTCGCGACGGTGATCGCGGCGGCGGCCAACAACCCGGGAATCGCGGCGAACCAGATGGCCGGACGGATGCCCACGAGGGAGACCAGAAGAGCGGCCAGCAGTGGGCCGACTACGGCACCGAGGTTATCGCCGGCCCGTTCGATGCCGAACGCTTTGCCGTATGCGTGGCGAGGGGTCAAGGAGGTGAGGAGGCTGTCGCGGGCGGGGGAGCGCAGGCCGCGTGCTGCCCAGGCGATTCCGCGCAGGACGCCGACTTGCCACACGGCGGTTGCCAGCCCGATCGCGCCGGTGGCGACCGCGGTTCCGACGTAACCTCCGCTGGCTACGCGGCCGCGTGTTTTCGGGTCGTCGGCGAGCGGACCGCCGACCAGTTTGGCAATGCCGACGAACGCGTCGCTGATCCCTTCAATCAAGCCGAGGGCCGCGGCGGAACTGTGCAGCACGCTGGTGATCAGTCCTGGGAGTAGGGCGGTGGCGATTTCGTGACCGGAGTCGGAGAAGAAACTGGTCAGGCCGATGCTGCCGACACCGAGGGTGAACCAGCGCCCGGTCGGCCCCGGTTCCGCGGTCGCCGCTGATTCTTCGGTTGCCTCGGGGCCGGGCGCGGGTTTTTGGTCGACCGCTATCACCGTCCAGACGCCGTCGGTGCGGGCCAGGTGATTCCAGCATCCCGTGGGTTCTTCCAGGTTGGTTCTGTTCGGGTCGATGGAGGCGATCAACGGGCGGATCACGGCGTCGTGGGTGACGACGACGACCGGTCCGGACTGGCCGGCGCATGCTGCGGCATCCAGAACGGCGTCAAGTGCCGGACGGACACGCGCCAGAACCGCGGAGAGTGCTTCCACCCCGGGAGCATCGTCAACGCTGCCCCATTCCGCAACCACGTCGGCCTTGACTTCCCCCGTCCTCGGCCCGTAATCCCGGTCGTTGAAGCGGCCATCCGCCGAGCAGGGTGCCCCAGCGGCCTCCGCAATGAGCTCGGCGGTGCGGACTGCTCGTTGCAGTGGGCTCGAGAGCACCATGGAGGGGCGTTTTCCGGCCAGGACGGCGGCGAGGTTTCGGGCTTCGGCAAGGCCGGTTTCGTCCAGCGGCGGGTCGGCGAGCCCCCTCAGCCGTCCTTCCGCGTTGAGCGTGGTTTGTCCGTGCCGGATGAGGTACAGGTGCTGGGTTGGCGTGGTCATACCCCTTTGGGCTGCTTGATCCGGCGAAAGGCCGCAGCGATGATCTTCTCGGCTTCGGCAGCGTCGGCCCAGCCGTCGATGGTGACGAATTTGCCCGGTTCGAGGTCTTTGTAATGACGGAAAAAGTGCTCGATCACCGCGCGGGTGTGGGCGGGCACGTCGTCGATGTCGCGGATCGCCGACCAGCGGGGGTCGGTATCGGGAACGGAGATGATCTTCGCGTCCGGTCCGCCTTCGTCCGCCATCTGGAACACTCCTACCGCCCGTGCTTTCACGTCCACCCCGGGATAGACATGCTCGTCGAGGAGCACTAGGGCGTCCAGCGGGTCGCCGTCCTCGCCGAGGGTGTCGGCGATGAACCCATAGTCCGCCGGGTAAACCATCGCGGTGAACAAGTGGCGATCCAGCCGGATGCGACCGGTTTCATGGTCGACCTCGTATTTGTTGCGGCTGCCGCCGGGTATCTCGATCGTTACATCGAAGGAGTTCACGTGTGGGGTCCTTTCAGGTGGTGCGCGTTGTTGTGGTGGGGGGAGTGTGCATTTTAGGCGAGGCCGTAAGGCAACTCCGGGTGGTTTCTGGCGATCTCGAGCAGGCGGTTGTATTTGCCGACGCGTTCGCCTCTGGCAGGGGCGCCGGATTTGATTTGGCCGACGCCGGTGCCCACGGCGAGATCGGCGATGAACGTGTCGAGGGTTTCCCCGGATCGGTGGGAGATCATGCAGGCCATGTTGTGTTCGCGGGCGACGTGGATGGCCTCAAAGGTCTGGGTGAGGGTGCCGATCTGGTTTGGTTTGACGAGGACTGCGTTGGAGAGCCGGCGGCGGGCTCCGTCCGCGATCCTGGCCGGGTCGGTGACGTAGAGGTCGTCGCCGACCAGTTGGATGCGGGAGGCGAGTCGGCCGTCCTGGGAGATCCAGCCAGTCGCGTCGTCCTCGGCGAAGCCGTCTTCGATGCTCCGGATCGGGAACGTGTCGACCATGCGGAGGTAATACTCGAGCAGTTGACCGTCGCTGAGGTCCTCGCCAGCAACCCGGTAGCCGTTGTCGGTGTGAAATCCGTTCGCGGCCGGGTCGAGGGCGACAGCCACCTCGCCCATTCCTGGCGTGTAGCCGGCGTCGGTGATCGCCTCGACCACGAGGCCGAGGGCTTCTTCCGGCCGGGCCATTCGCGGCGCGAATCCACCCTCGTCGCCCAGCCCGGTTTCCTTAAATTGTCTCCGGATGCGCTTGGCCAGCGCATGGTACGTCTCGGCGCCGCATCGCACAGCGGCTTCGAACGAGTCGGCACCGACGGGGGCGATCATGAACTCTTGGAAGTCGAGTTCGTTGGCGGCGTGGGCACCGCCGTTCAACACGTTGAAGTGCGGCACCGGCAGCCGTTCCGTGCTGCCGGTCGCAAACGCGATCCACGAATGTAGCGGCAACTGGGCGGCTGACGCGAAGCCGCGGCACGCCGCCATCGACAGCGCGACGAGGGTGTTCCCGCCCACGCGGGAGGCGTTGGCGGTGCCATCGAGTTCGCGCATCGCGTAGTCGAGCTCGGCGAGGCTGTGCCAGGGGTGTGCCGTGAGGAGGTCGGCAAGCTCGCCCTCGGCCATCGCCACGGCAGCATCAACGCCGCGCCCGGAGTATGCGGGTGCGCCGTCGCGCAACTCGACGGCCTCGTGCGCGCCGGTCGAGGCACCCGCGGGCGCCGCGGCCCTGACCAGTGCACCGTCGGCCAGTCGCAATTCCACCTCAATGGTGGGATAGCCGCGGGAGTCGAGGATCTGATGCGCCGAGACGGCTTCGATGTGCAGACTGGGTTGGGGCATGGCGGCTACCTTCGCGTTGGAAAGGTAGGAACCATTAGCGTGCGGTGCTGTTCCAGCCAGAAGCTGCGGCGGGATCCATCGCCACCAGCAGACTATCCCTCATCCCAGCCTGCGCGATAGTAGCGATGCCGAAAGTTTCGATGCCACAGTGAGGCTTCGGGGTTAGTCTGTACTTGTTCGCGCGATGAAGCTCGCGATTGCCACATCAGGCTGATGGCTTCTACCACACGTTGTTACTGCGACGGAAGGTAGGCGTCGGCGATGGCTTCAACGGTGAGCGTCCTGTTCTTGAATCCGTCGGATCGCGTCCGTGCCGAAGATGCGACGCAGCCGGACTTCTTCACGGATCTGAATCTCGACCAGATCGTGGCGTCGATCGTGGTGGGGCGTGACGAGTACGATCTGGCGCCGTTCTTCTCGGTCCCGATGAAGAATGTCGAGGCCGTGGACTACCGGCACGAGGTCCTCGACGATCTGCAGACCGGGGCACTGTTCGCGGCCGTTGAGTCGTTCGCGGACCAAATGCGGGCGGTGAGGTTGAACCTTTCCCTCTCGGAGAAGGTGTACTACCCGCATGAAAAGGAGCGCTGGTTCCTAGATGCGGCGCGACTGTATTGCGGCGCGGTACGAACTCTCGCTGGCCAACTGGCATCCGCGCAGCTCACCTCGCACGGGTTTCTGTCGTTTCGTGACTATCTGGCAGCCCATATCGCCGCCGACACGTTCACGAACCTTGCCGCTGACACCGAGCGACTGGCGGCCGACCTTTCCGACGTCAAGTACAGCATGGACATCAAGGGCGACCGCATCACCGTCACCGACTACTACGGGGAGAGCGACTACAGCGCGGAGGTCGCCGCAACGTTCCAACGATTCGAGCAGGGCGCCGTCAAGGACTACCTGATCGCCTTCGCGGAGCCACCGGGGATGAACCACGTCGAAGCTGCGGTTCTGCAGATGGTGGCGAAACTGAACCCGGCAGTGTTCCAGGCGTTGGATCGCTTCCGCAGTGAGCACGACGGCTTCCTCGACGACACCCTCACTCGCTTTGACCGGGAGGTGCAGTTCTACCTTGCCTATCTGGCCCATGTCCATCGAATCGAATCCGCCGGCGTGCAATTTTGCTGTCCCAGCGTGTCTGATCGATCAAAGGAGATCAACGCCACCGCCACGTTCGATCTCGCCTTGGCGGACAAACTGCGTGATGAGAACACCCCGGTGGTCTGCAACGACTTTTTCCTGAACGATCCGGAGCGGATCTTCGTGGTGACCGGCCCGAACAATGGCGGCAAGACGACGTTCGCCAGAACCTTCGGGCAACTGCACTACCTGGCAAGCCTGGGACTTCCGGTACCCGGCTCCAAGGCGCAGCTTTTCCTCTTCGACAGGCTGTTCACCCACTTCGAGAAACAAGAAGACCCCACCAACCTGCACGGCAAGCTGGAGGACGACCTGTTGCGGATTCACGGCATTCTCGAACAAGCCAGCTCCAACAGCATCCTGGTCCTGAACGAGATCTTCACCTCGACAACGCTGGCCGACGCGATTTTTCTCGGCACCAAAGTCATCGAACAGATCATGGAGCTGGATTCGCTGTGCGTATGCGTGACCTTCGTCGACGAACTGGCCTCCCTGGGTGCTAGCACCGTCAGCACGGTCAGCACCGTGGACGCGGCCGACCCCGCGGTACGAACGTTCAAGATCGTGCGCAAACCCGCGGATGGCCTGGCCTACGCGGCGGCGATCGCCGAAAAATACGGGCTCAGTTACCACCGGCTGAAGGAAAGGATCAGCTCATGAAAGCGTTCCTGCTGTACCGGGACCGAGACTTCGACTTCGACGCGGCCCTGCCGGCCAACACCACCGACCTGACCGAGGACCTCGGGCTGGACACCCTCCTGACCGCGATGGCGCAGAACGACCGATTTCTGCTGGAAATCTCCAGAAAGGCGGTGCTGACCAGTGCCAGCGAGCCTGACGCCATCGTCTACCGCCAGGACATCCTCACCGACTGCCTGAAGCACCCGGCGGTGGTCCGGCAAATCTACGACACCGCCGTGGAGGCCCTCGACGGAGTCAAGAAAACGTTCTGGAGCAGGTTCAGCGCCCGTCCCGACACCAACCTGCAACGCTCGGTCGAACTGCTGGAACTGTTCATGCCCCTGCTCGAGCGCCTGAGGACAATCGCCGACGAGCACAGCGACGTCTTCGCGTCCGAAGGCCTCACCCGTTTCTTCCGCATGCTCAGAAACGAGTTGGACGACGAGTATCTGCGTACCGTGGAGGATCACGTCCGGCGGCTCCGGTTTCGCACCCAAGGCGTCCTGATCAGCGCCGAACTCGGCCCCGGCAACGCCGGCCGCAACTACACCCTGCTTCGTCGCACGGACGATAGACGCAACTGGCTACGGCGGATGCTGGGCGAGGGCCGCCCGCACTACTACTACAAAATCCCGGAACGGGACGAGAATGGCGCCAAGGCCCTGGGAGAGTTGCGGATACGTGGCATCAACCTCGTCGCCAACGCGCTGTCACAGTCCACGGACCACATCCAGAACTTCTTCACCCGGCTGCGCGCCGAACTGGCCTTCTACATCGGATGCCTCAACGCTCACATGCTTCTGACCCGGATCGGCGGGCCCATCTGCCTGCCCGTCCCAGAGCGACGAGGCCGGCCCGAAATGTCCTGCGCGGGACTGTACGACATCGGCCTCAGCCTGAACACCGGGCGGCGGGTGGTCGGAAACGACATGGGCGCGGACGGGAGACCGCTTGTGATGATCACTGGAGCCAACCAGGGCGGCAAGTCCACCTTCCTTCGCAGCGTAGGCCTTGCCCAGCTGATGATGCAGTGCGGAATGTTCGTTGCCGCGGAATCCTTCCGCTCCAGCGTGCGCTCGGGAATCTTCACGCATTACCGGCGGGAAGAGGACGCGACCATGACCAGCGGCAAATTCGACGAGGAACTGCGCAGAATGAGCGCACTCTTGGGCGACCTGCACCCGGGCTCGATGATCCTGTTCAACGAGTCTTTCGCGGCCACCAACGAACGGGAAGGATCACAGATCGCCAGACAGATCATCCGAGCGCTGCTGGAGGGCGGGGCGCGCGTGTTCTTCGTCACGCACCAATACGACCTGGCGAACGGGTTCTACCGGCACCAACCGGACACCACACTGTTCCTCCGAGCCGAAAGAACAACCGACGGGCGACGCTCCTTCACCCTGGTCGAGGGCGAACCCCTACCCACAAGCTTCGGCCGCGACCTGTACGAGCGCATCTTCGAGGGGGCCGTCGACGCTACTCGGGTCGGCGTATAGGGCAGCTCCCGCTCCCAGGGCAGCCTTTCGCCGTGCGGAGTGGGACTCTCATGCTGGAAGGCCTCGTCTTGTCTGGTCAGGACTCACTCATGAGGGTGTTCCCGTTAGGCGCCGGATGAACTGATTCCGGCAAGCCGTTCGATGACCAGCAGGCCGGCCGGCGTGCCGGGCCAGTGTCGACGCAGCTGTTCAGGCCCTGCGGAGCGGATCACGGAGCGCAGGACCAGGGCGACGATCACGTCATCGGCGTAGCCGATGACGGGGAGAAAGTCGGGGACGAGATCCAGCGGTGAAAGCAAGTAGGCCAGCAGCAGTATCAGCTTGACCCGCACTCCGAGCGAGACGGTTCTGTCGACTGTGAGCCTCCGGATCACCCGCAACAGATCAGGCAGCAGACGCAAGGCATCGTTCATCCCAACCGTTTCCGGGTGACGGCGGGCATAAACCCACAGGCCCAGCAGCAGAACGAGGTACACGGCAACCACGCCAGCAAAGAAACCCGCCAGCATCACCCACCATTCCACCGTCCTACTCTCCGATCGCTAGATGAAACTGACCGGCGGAGGCGCGCAGCGCGGAATAGACCCGCTCTGCGTATCCGTCACAAATGGCCGCGCACTGGCGCAGAAGCTCCTCAGCAGCATCAGCTTCGGGGAGTTCAAGAATCGGGTGCACGTTTAGGCCCGCTCCCAGGGCAGCTTTTCGCCGTGCGGAATGGGTGCCACCGGGACGACCAGCACCGGTCGATGCTGTCGGTGGGCCAAATGCACAGCGAGCGAACCGCCGAAGAACTCCTGGATACTCGAGCGTGCACCGTCACGCGTGCCGACGACGATGAGGCGCGCGTCGAGCGTGTCAGCGAGGTGAGACAACGCTCGTACGGGCTCGCCAGCCAATGCCCGCAAACTCCAATGGACGGAACGGTCTCGAAGGACATCCTCGAGGTGTCCGGCCAAGACCGGATCAAATTCCGCCTCACCGAACTCCGGCAAGTCGGGATCGAACGGCACTGCGACAACTGATCCGTCAGGGTTCTCGGAAGCGGTATAGCGTTCGCGATCCACGAAGGCGCAGACCAGTTCGGCACCGAGATCAGCGGCGAGGTCTGCAGCCTGGGTCACGACAAGATCGGACTGGTGAGGGACGACGCCCACAATGATGTATCCGCTTCGCTTGCCGCGGTCATTCGAGTCCATGATGTGTCCGATCCCAAGGCGATTATTCTGTCAGAACGTTGGTTACCACGGAAGGGAGCCGAGCCAGAGCCCGGCACCGGCGGCCAGAAGAGCCACAGCGAACATTCCGAGACCGTTGCCGAGAGCCGCTACATAGCGACCGGCCTGGGCAAGCCGTACCGTCTCAAAGCTTGCCGTGCTGAACGTGGTGTAACCGCCGAGAAACCCTGTACCGAGAATGAGACGCCACTCTGTCGGCATTGCGTGAGTGAGAGCGAGCCCGGTGATAAGTCCAAGGAGCAGCGATCCGGTGACATTGATCACCGTCGTGCCCAAGGGAAAGGCGACTTTCACCTGGCTGCGCAGGAACCCATCGAGCACGAGTCTTGCCACGGCACCCAGCCCACCGGCAATGGAAAGGGCAACGATGACTAACGGATTCATTGGTTGACTTCCCGGCCATGCCTCATGAACGCAAAGCGTCTTGGCCGCCATCCATGGGCGGCTGCCCCCACCACAATCCCGCCGGCGGCCGCCACAGCGCCTATGCACAGTGTGGCCGCAGAGTAAATCAGCCCGAGCAGGAGATGATCGTTCGCGAGCAGCCCAGTGGTGTCTACCGAGAACGAACTATAGGTGGTGAAACCACCGAGGATGCCGGTGCCCACGAGCAGCCGCAGGGTGCGTCGCATCCCTTCATCCGCACCTCGTCGGATGAGCGATTCCAGCAGCACGCCAAGAGCGAAGGCACCGGAAACGTTGATCGCGAACGTTCCCAGCGGGAGTCCGTGCCAGTCCGGAATGACGGTGGAGAGCAGGTAGCGTGCGGCGGTGCCGAGACTGCCGCCGATCAGGACTAAACCCAGGTAACGCCAGTGCAGGTGCACCGGCCGTGGTACCGCTGTCGGTGTCTCGGCAAGCTCAAGGTCGCCGTCAATCGACGGCTGGCCGTTCAGCAGTGGTGCGATATTTTCCGACACAGCAATCCTGCCCTTCAATCGAAGAAGAAGCAGGAACCATTAGCGTGCACTGCGGTTCGAGCGATGCGACGCTCCGGCGGGATCCATCACCGTGCACCCAAATATACCTGAGGCCACACCGACAAGCTTGCAATAAGAGATCGGCGGCCTGGAGCGGCACAACGTCAACCAGATAGCTCTGGCGGTACTTCGGGTGGCCACAGCCCCATTGCACCAGACCCATTGTGTGGTATCGAAACCCTACTTCACGGCTCGGATCCGGACTAAAGCTCGTGGCCGAAATCTCGGACGGGGCTCTGACGTACCCGGCTAGCTAAGCTCTGCGCGTTTGAAGCGCCGAGTCCGGGATGGTCTCGATGGGGGACCAAGTTTGGGCCAGCCCAGGTGAGCGGCTCTGGTAGTTGCTGATGTGATACGACAGGGCGCAGGGCGAGTTGTCTGCGGAGCCACGGTGCGTCGTTGGTGCGATCCAGCAGCTTGTCGGCAATTCGCCGTCGAACTTCTTCGTCCAGGTTCAGCGGTGCCTTGCCGCGGAGCACACGTGCTCGCGAGTCCAGCTCCACCTCACCCCGGATTCGAGCGCCATGCCGGGTCATCTGCTTGCGTAAGTCACTTTCGAACCGGTGCAATAGTGCCGCGCGGCGGCGTGCGAGCGCCGAGGTCCGCGCCCAGTCCGCCAGCAGTTCTGGTGGGGTCGGGGAATAGCTACTGCGGATTCGGGCTCGCTCCTGCATGGTGCGGTTTCTCGAATAGAACTCCGCCGCGGCCGCAGCGTTCGCGCGCACCTCTCGTGCCGGCACCCGATGAAGCTTCCTTAGCGGCAAGCCCGCCGCGGCGAGGCGGCGATCCAAGCGCTTCCGCTCCCGATTCTGAGCAAGCATCCGCTCGTAGACGGCGGGATCGGACCGGTACTGTCGCTGAAGCTCAGCTCGCCGTACCTTATTTTTAGAGCGCCGCTGGCGGCCTCGTTCCTGCGTCCGTTCGGGCGCAGCATCCCGTCGTGCCGTGGCACGTGCCGCGATCTCTTCCCTATGGCGCTCGTAGTAATTCCGTTGGTGCTCGCGTACCCGCTCCGGATGTCGCTTTGCATACAGACGCTTGTTCGCCGCCGCCCGCTCCGGATTGCCTCGTGCCCAGTCCCGCGCCCGCTCGCGCGCCTTCTGGCGTTGTTCACGCTGGGAGACGGCCTTCTGACGGCGCACCCGCTCGCTCTCCCGATTGGACTCGCGAATCCGCTCACGGTTTCGCTCCCGATACGCGCGCGCATATTCCCGCCGTGCCCGCTCCCGAGCAGAAGCGAGGTGCTCGGCGTCGCGCTCGGGCGGTGTGTCGGACGAGGACGCCAGATCCCGGGGCACGACTACTCAGAATCGGAAGCGAGACTAAGCAACACGTCAAACAGGTACTGCCGGGAGCCTGTCGGATCGGCGATGGCTCGACCAATTGCCTCTCCCAGTCGGGCACGTTGGTCCTCGACGAGGTCGCGGACGGGTTCCAGGCACCAGTCCACATCGGTGACAAGCTCGTAGCCTGGCTCGTCAACGGCGATCGCCGGGTGCCACATCAGACAGGCAAGTCCGACACGCTGCAAAGTGTCATCGAGCGATTCTCGGTTCGGCATGATTCCTCCGTTCCGGTGTGCGGTGCGCACACCGGCAGGGAACATGCTCGACCCGGGGAAGCCCCGGCGACACGAATCGGTCTGAGACTGTGGAGAACTCATACCGACCAGGTGCGCGCGAACACCCGGAGGTGAGGGCGGCAGTACTCGGCTACTTAGCGACGGTGGCGGATCGGAATACACCGTCCGCCACCGGAACGCCCGTCAGCGAGCCGCCTACAGCGACGAATTGCTTGACCGGTGTTCACGCTGACATACGTTCGGGGAGCACCTGCCGCCATCGCAGAGTACATGTCAGCTAATCGGGTGACGCTTTCATCGACCACTCGCTAGCGAACGTTGGACCTGACGGCCGGTTCGCCTTTGATGGAGTGACCCCGAATCTCGGTACGCCACGGTTCGAGACGTCCCGGCCTGAAAACCGCCACTGAGGTGTCTGATCGAAAGGTGGCTCGGCGGTTTAGGATGAGCCTGCCACGCTGGCGGCATAGACGGCGTGTTGCGCGACCTTGTGATCCGACGTCTTGGTGCTCAGCCGTGGTCCCTTTGGAATGCCAGCCCGCAGCGAGTTGCGTTTTACACGCTTGCTAGGCGCGAGACGGTTAGAACACATCCCTCATTTCTTGCCAGCGAACCTGACGCACCTTGGGGAAGTTCGTAGAGCCGCGGCCCTCACGCTCCTCCGAGACCTCGGAGTGCGGCCCATGAGCCGTTAGCGTCACGTACATCCGATTCTGAGACCAGCACATAGTGCCATTTCGGGCCTGCGCTAAAGGCTGGCGATGTATTGACATAGTTAGACCATTTCTTTGCTGCGTTTCGCTTCCTTTGTACTGACTCGGTCGTCATCTGGTTATCCGCCTTGACTTCCACGATCCATCGCTCACCGTCGGCAAGGCTGACCAAGAAGTCAGGGTTATAGCCATCTCCGGTGCGCCGCCAATTAATTGGCAGGTCGCCGTTTTGCAGTCTTAGCCACCACTTGGCCGACTCATCGTCATCGAGCAAGAGAGCGACATCGCGTTCGGGCTCCGAGTCGAACCAATCGGAAGTCATGACCGACTTCCTGAATCCGGAGTATGCGGTATCTCGACTGAATGAATCGCGAACATCATCGCTTTCGTACGACCGGGTGTTTTGTCTACAGGGTACGAACGAGCGTCCGATGGCGACTTGCTCGGTCTCAGCGGTCGACGATAACCGGTGCTGTTCGTCATTGACGAGGCGAACGAGACGCACTATCGCACGGTCAAGGTAGGCCGAGAGCAATTCGTCTGCGCCGCCGTTGAGCCCGTCAAAAAACGCATCGAGCAGTGGTTGTGCGGCCAGCTTCTCGATCTCGCGCTGATCCTTTCGAGCGCTCACAGAAGGCGAAGCTAGCATCGCCTGCAGGAGCTGTTCACGCAGCCATTCCACGGTTAGCTTAACGGCGACCTGAGTGGTTACCCGGTCTTTGGCTGTCGTACGAACTAGCTGAAGGCGTTCGACTCCGTCCACTCCGCGGACTCGTTTGGCCGATACTGTCATTCGCCGAAGTTCTACGTCTGGGTTCACACGTAGGCGACGTCCGAGTTCCCGAAATGGGGCCTCGTCGGTGATGTCTCTCAAAGAGAAAGACGCACCGACGCGAGTAGCTCTCAGAATTGGCAGTTCGATGCCGGGTGCGTCTGGCCGCAGGGTGACTGCGGGACGCGCCAGGACATCTCTCGTGTCGCGGCCCATGGTTTCTCGCGAATCGAGGTCGCTGATCTGCACGAAGCCATCTGTCTCCGGCTGGGTCCCGACGTCGGCACCGGCTGCCTCCACAAGTCCGCGGCCAGTTTCTTGTTCGTCCCGGCTCAGGTATGGATCGCCAGTATCAGTGGTCTTGATCGTGGCTCGGGTTCTGTACGACACAAAGTCCTCGCTAAGTACGCCGGCCCTGTCAAGAAGTGTGCGGAATTTGTCGTGTGCAATGATCTCGAGCGTGTCAAGCATCTGTATGCCCGTGTACTTCCCGAAAGGTAATCGCAGGCCTCGGCCGAGCACTTGCTCAGTGAGAACCTCGGATAGTGAAGGCTGTGTGGAGAGAAGGACGTAGACGTTCTTGACGTCCCAACCTTCTTTGAGCATTCGGACTGATACGATCACACGAATGTGCGAGTCCGGATTCTCCACCTTCGACAGACGTTCCCACATAGCAGGCTCGTTTTTCTCTGTCACGGAAGAGTCGACCTGAATCACCGCATCGACATAGTGTCCATGCTTGAATGAGGGGTCGCGCAGCATGTTCGCGATCTTGTCTGCCTCGGTAGTGTCCCGTGCGAGGACAAGCATTACTGGATTGACTGCTGGCGCATCGACTTGTTTCAAGCGGTAGGCGGCGACGGCATCTTCCTTGTACTCAAGCAAAGTCGTACCATCGAGGAGTTTTGTTTGCATGTCCTTACGGTCGTCTTTGCGCCCCACAATGACGGGAGTCTTCACGTACTTCTCGCCGATCGCAGCGGCGAGCGGGTACCTGAAGATGATCTCATCCTCGGAGGTGGACTTGTGCGGCGTTGCTGTAAGTCCCAGGAGAACTTTGGGATTTAGTCCGCGCACCGCCTCGGAGAATTTCGGTCCGTAATAGAGATGGTGTTCGTCGGCCAGGACCACGAGATCTTCGCGTGCTTTTAGTATCCCGTAAAGCTTGCCGCCCAACCCTTCCGTGAACTGGTGAGTGCGTCGCGCGAGACCTTCATTCGGCTTGAGAAGAATCTGCACAGTTAGTACGTAAACTTTCACCACGCCTGGATCGTTTATGACGTTCGCCATGGCTGGCGTGTTGTAGTTTTCCGAGGTGATGAGCGCAGTCTTTACTCCGAGCAACCGTGTGAGCGATTTTGCAGCGCCGGGTGTGAAGTTCGCGATTGTTTTCTCACGAATCGTTGCGCCAGGCACGACAATGACGAAGTCTGTCCACCCCCGAGACTGCGAAAGGTAATCGATCGCGGCCGCCATCACGTAGGTCTTTCCCACTCCCGTTGCTGAGGCGATAACACCTTCGAATGGGGCAGGACGACCGTAGAAATCATAATGCTCAGACACGTACGCCGCGACAGTTTCAAGCGCTTGACGATTCGGCTCCCGTAAGCACATCCGGCGCCCGATCTGTTCGATAAGACTCTCGTCGACATGAAGTTCGCGTGTCATTACTGCCCCTTGCTTGTCGCATTGACGAGCGGGGCAGCCCAATTGAGCCCGTTGGTTCTGCGATTCACCTGTCGGTAGTTTGAAATGATCGCCTCGGGTATTTTCTCGAGTGTGGAGCCGCGATGTTCTTCGGCCAATCGCTCCTGAGCGTATGGGTCTACCCCCGTTCCATACGCGACAAGAAGTTCACCTGGCGGTAACCAACCCAACAGGAAATCGATCACGGCATCGTTGACAAGACCGTCGATGACTGCAAGTCGTTCGTTCCCACGGCGACCGCTGAACGGCACATCTGTCTCAAACTCAAAGTTGTATTGAGCGGCCACGGCTTCCGCAAGACGATCCCCGGCGGCCCAGGGGGCAAGAAGGATCTGGCCATCTTCTTCATCAAACATTGAGGGTCCTACGTCGAGCACGCGGAAACCTCCACCACCTGACCAATTGGTCACCGTCACTTTGCGTGTCTTTGAGAGGCCGCGAAGAGCTCTGAGCACCTTTGAGAGGTCGGTGGAAGATATGGCCGAGTCCAACAGCCCATAGCCGTTAAGGCTCTTCAACACCAAGACTGCCGCCTTCACCCTCTCTACAGGAATCTCGGCCGGCAGCGCATCATTGACAGCCTCTACCGTAAGCGTCCGGGTCACACCGCCCTGATCTTCGCCCCCGATGACTTTTGAGAGCCGCGGCATGGTGAATCCCTCAACCGTGTCGCGCGACCACTCAACAGTTACCCAGCGCCGGCCAAGTTTGTGTGCTACAGCTGCAGTCGTTCCGGACCCTGCGAAGCAGTCGAGAATGATGTCGCCGGGAGATGTCGCAATCCGCAAGATCCGTTCCATGAGCCTCTCCGGCTTGGGTGTACTGAACGGTGTTTTTCCCGGGAAGAGTTTCTTGATCTCATTCTTTGAAGTTCTATTCGAGCCGACATCCTCCTTCGTCCAAATGGTTCGAGGGACCAGATCCATCACGTCGCTCAGGTATCTCTTGAGGCTAGGCCGCGCATCTCCCGTGGGTCCCCACCAGACACGGTTGTCAGCGTCCAGCTCCCGCAGCCGGTCCTCAGATACACGCCAGTAATTTCCGAGAGGTGGACAGAATGAACGCCCCGTGGGACCAACGATTGTGAAGCCGCCCTTTGAGTAAGGCTTTGTTGCGAACGGGTCCCCCGGGTACCAGGGGCCTCGCTCGTCGTTGTCTGGATTGGTGTATATGACGTCGGACTCAGCGGTTCGTGCAAGGCGAGTTGGCCTCCAGTCTTCTTCACGACCATAGACAAGGATGTAATCGTGGTCGGTGCTGAACTGCCTTGCCGAGTTCCTAGGCGAATCAGCCTTCTCCCACACGATTTCTGTCACGAACGCCTTCGGACCAAATACCTCGTCTAGTACCAAACGAGCGCGATGAACTTCGGCGTCGTCCAGGTGCACCCACACCGAACCATCGGATGCGAGAAGGTCCCGGATCTGGAGCAGACGATCGCGCATCATCGTGAGCCAGATGGAATGTTCTAGGTTGTCGTCGTATTGAGCGAATGCCTGCCCGGTGTTGAAGGGCGGGTCGATGTAGGCGAGCCGGATCTTTCCGAGGTATTCGTCAGCGAACTCAGGAATCTTGGCAAGTGACGTGAGTGCGTGCAGTGCATCTCCACGTATGAGGAGGTTGTCCTCGGCGCGTTTTTCAGCCGGATGCACTGCTCCAACGGTAGCGACCTCATGCAGCAGCCTGACTTCGCTGACGCGATAGTCAGACGGATCGGTCCATTGGAATGTTCCGTTCTCGAACGACAGCAGCCTGCGATGTTTGTCAGTCCAAGTCAGTTCCAGTCGGCCTGAGTGCTGCGTGGGGCCGGCTGGTGACGTCATAGTCGGGAACCTCCAAATTGTGGTGAGTGTAAATCAAGCGTATGCGGTATCTGATTCTCCACCGGCCTACTGACACGGACAATGACGGATCGTGATGAGGCTGCCGTTTGGCTTGCGCAGAGTCTTGATCGGTTGTACATCAGGGATTCAACCGGTCCTCGCAACATGATCACGGAGGTGGATATGGGACGATCACGAGGTTGGGCGACAGCGGTGACGGGGAGGCCGGTGTTCTTGACCTTAGCCGGTGCGTACACAGCTGGTGTTTTCCTGCACTGCCGACAGACAAGTAGAGCCACGCGGATCACTTCCATTACCTGAATCCGGACTCGTGCAAGTGGTATCGCCCTTTCAGCCGCCACGCACGAGTTAACGCGCTCAAGACCAGCGCTGCCTGGCAATGGTGGGAACGCCCTATCGAAAACTGGACCTACCGCATGACAACATTCCCGATGGGGCAACAGCGGGGCTCATGAGAGGCGATGCCGGAGAGCTGCGCCGCCCCTAAGGGGAGTTCGCTTACTGCAATCCGTCGCGTCGTTTCCGGTAGTCGTCCTCGTCAATGTCCCCGCGTGCGTATCGTTCGTCGAGGATCTGCCGGGCATTGCCAGCGCCAGCGGGGAACTGCGCATTGAAGCGGCCGCCGCGCGCAATCCAGACGATCAGCACCACAAGTGCGGCCACGACCGCCAGTGACAGCAACGCTCCGATGAGCATCCATGGCCACATCCACGCCATGCCTGAATATCCGTATCCGTATCCCATCACGATTTGTTCCTCGATCCCGACGTTTGTGGGTTGTACATTAGGACACCTTCCCCGGTCCGTCGATGCCACCGGTGCAGGGCCCGCCCGGTTCGGGTGCCGATTTAGCGAGTCGGTATTTTGCGATGAATTCGGCGATTCGGGGATCGTCCGCCTTTTTCACTTGGAGCTGGACGCCCCAGGCGGAAGCGACGATCGGGGCGGGCAGCCCTTCATAAGGGGAGAGGATCGCATAGGTGCTCGGGATGTCCTTCTGCAGCAATGCCAAATCAGCGCCGGTGATAGTGGAGGCATCGTACGTCACCCAGACAGATCCATGCTCGAGGGAGTGCACCGCGTTTTCGTTGGGGACTGGCTTGTCGTAGACGGCGCAGTTGAGGGGGACCGCGGCGTGGGGTCCGCCGACCGGCGGTGTCTGCGGATAGTCGACCGGCCCGGAAACGTGGTCGCGGGCCAGATTCGTGAAGGTCTGAATGCCGTCAATTGCCGCGGGCGGCGCCTTCGGAGCGGCCGAAACAACGGCGGCGATCAGCACGGCAACGACGGCTACCGCCACAATCGTGCTTCCGATGATCGTGAGTCGTCGCTTGCGTGCATCGCGGGCACGCTGCCGCTTGAACTTTTCGACCTTTTCGGCGGTGCGCCTCGCGCGCTGCTGCTTGAGCGAAAGGGTTTCGGTGGGTGGGTTCCCTGACGCGGTCCTTTCGCTCAAGGGGTGCTTTGTGCGGTTTCGCGCCATTCGGAGGTCTTTCTCTCATTCAGAATTGGCTTAAACCTAATCTACTAAGTTGATTAGGTGCAATACTCCGAAGGTCTTCTAGTATGGCTACAGGTAGGCACGGTTTCCACGGCGGGAGAGTAGATGCCGAAGTTCGGCGATTTGGAAAGCGCCATCATGGCGGAGGTGTGGCGGGTCGGCACACCCGTATCGGTGCGCGAGATTCTGGAACGGTTGGATCGCTCTGCGGCCTATACCACCGTGCAGACCGTGACGGAGATTCTGCACCGGAAGGGCTGGTTGACCAAGGAGCGCGACGGCCGGGCGTTCCGGTATTCCGCCGCCGCCAGCCAGGAAGATTATGTGGCCGGTCTGGTGCGGGAGGCCCTCTCGTTGTCCGACGACCGCGCCGCCGCCCTGGTCGGTTTCGTTGAAGGCATCCATCCGGATGAGGCGGAGGAACTCCATCGCCTGCTGAGCGCCGCCCGGAAGCGGAGCGCCGAGCAGTGAGGGTCGCGCTGCTCCTGCTGGGATATGCCATCGTTCTGGCGGCCGTTGTCGCTCCGCTGCTGCGTCGAGCGTCATGGGTTGAACGGGCGCCCCGCCTGGCCATCGCCGCCTGGCAGGCGCTCACGGTCACCGTTCTGGCGTCGGTGACAATGGCCGGCGCCGCCGTAACCATCCCCTTACCTCAGATCAGCGGAGACGTCGCCGCGTTACTGCGAGCGTGCGTGATGGCGTTGCGCGAGCAGTACGCCTCGCCCGGGGGAGTCGCGGTCGGCGCAACTGGCGCGGTGCTCGCCTTGGCCGTCATCGGCCGCACGCTATGGAGTCTCGCGGCCGGGACGCTTCGGATGGTGCGCGAACGCACCCGGCATCGACGAGTCTTGGACGTCGTCGGTCGCCGCGTCGGTGACATGGTGGTTTTGGACTGCGAGGAATCGGCGGTGTATTGCCTCCCGGGCCGCCGCCGCCGCACCGTCGTCACTACCGCGGCATTGCGCTCCCTCGATGACGGTCAGCTTGAGGCCGTTCTGGCTCATGAACGGGCCCATCTCCGCGAGCGGCACGACCTCGCGATCACGCTGTCCTCCGCCCTGGCGGCAGCGTTCCCCGCCGTCAGGCTGTTCCGGGTCGCGGCGTCCGAGACGGCGCGGCTAGTGGAGTTGCGCGCCGACGATGCTGCAGCCGCGCGCACTGATCGACTGACCGTGGCGGGAGCTCTCCTGAGCATTGTCACAGGAGCCACACCGCATCCAGTTCCTTCCTCGGCCATGGCCGCGGCGGGGAGCGGCACGGCCGCCCGGGTTCGCAGGCTCCTACCTCCTCAGCATCCCCTGGGCAGGATCCGCTCTCTCCTCACCTCGGTGGCAGTGGTTGCACTGCTTGCCCTCCCTGTGTTCGTGCTGGGCGGTCCAGCTGCCGCCGCGACCCAGCAAAACTTGTGCCCGCACACGGAAAGCCCGGCATACAGCGCTTCCCGATAACGCCCGATGCTGGCCGGCTGGACAACGGCGAGCCGATGAAACTAAGCTACTTAGGAGATTAGTAATCGCGTAGCGGCAACCGGAGTGAAAGGCGAAAATGGAGCAGCTGTTGTTTGGCGGGACTCTGTTGGCAGCTTTTCTGGGCGGCCTGGTTGCGCTGCTCGCCCCGTGCTGCGTCTCGGTGATGCTGCCAGCCTACCTGGCCACCGGTTTCCGGCACCGCGCCGGCATCCTCGCGGCGACCCTGGTTTTCGCCGTCGGTGTCGCGACGATTATCGTGCCCATTGGCCTGGGAGCTACCGCCCTAGTCGCGTTGGTCTCCGGCCAGCACACGCTCGTGTTCTCGATCGGGGCAACGGCGATGCTCGTCGGCGGGATCGCGATGCTGCTCGGCTGGAAGCCCCGGCTGCCCATGCTGGGGCGAGCCCCCACAGGGCATGGCTTCGGCGCGGCATACGGTTTGGGAGTGTTCTCCGGCGCGGCAAGTTCCTGCTGCGTCCCGGTGCTTGCCGGGGTGGCAATACTCTCCGGCGCAACCGCCTCCTTCCCCGCCGCCTTGACCGTGTCGTTAACCTACGTGGCCGGGATGGTCGCCCCGCTGGCGGCACTCGCCCTGGTGTGGGATCGCAAGGAGTGGGGTTCAAGCAAATGGCTACACGGCCGACAGGTGACTCTGCGGCTGGGACAATTCCGGCGCACGATGGCACTGGGCACGGCAGCCGGGGCGTTCTTACTCATCGGCATGGCAGCACTGACCTATGTTCAGGCCGCATTAGGGCCCGGCATGGAATCCGACGGCCCGCTGGTGCAGTTGACCGCCGACCTGCAGCACGGCGCCGCGGTAGCCACCGCTGCCCTGGCCTGGATCCCCGGCTGGGTCATCGCCGTCGTCCTGATCCTTGGTGTCGCGTATGCCGTGTGGCAGGCGCGTCGCCACCTCGATCGTCCGCAGACGGCTGAGGACGCCGACCTGGTCCCCGACACTCGATCTGAATGCTGCACGCCGCAGCCGCCTACCCCGGAACCCCGCATAGGAGAAAAAAGCCACTCATGAGTCGCACTACCATCCGGCCTGCGAACTCCCGCACCAAGCCCAGCACCCGGCAGCGCACCCTCTTCTGGGTGCTGGGTGCGGTCGTCGTCATTGGGGTCGTCGTCGGCTTGTACGCCATTTTCTCCACGTCAGCTTCATCGACACCATCCGCCTCCGGCACCACCTACGCGGTCGGGCAGCCCGGCCCCGGCCAAACGGCACCGGCCTTCACCCTGGCGGACACCACCGGCAAGCAGGTATCACTGGCGGACTACCACGGCAAAACAGTCCTGCTCTACTTCCAAGAAGGCTTATCCTGCCAGCCCTGCTGGGACCAGATCACCAGCCTGGAAGCGGATGCCACGAAAGTTCAGGCGGCCGGGATCGACGCCATCGTGTCGATTACCTCCGATCCGGCCAACCTCATCGCCCAAAAGACCGGCGACATGGGCTTGACCACCCCGGTGCTCTCCGACCCCGACCTGGCTGTCTCGCAGAAGTATGAGGCGAACCAGTACGGCATGATGGGCACCAGTCGCGACGGCCACAGCTTCATCCTGGTCGACCCGGATGGCAGGATCACCTGGCGCGCAGACTACGGCGGGGCGCCGAACTACACCATGTTCGTCCCGGTCGACCAGCTACTGGCCGACCTGCAGCACGGAGCCAAACCATGATCGCCCTGACCCTGCTGACTCAGCACGACTGCGCTTGGTGCAGCGATGGCAAGCGCCTGCTCACCGAACTCGCCGAGGAGTTCCCACTCACGGTCGAGGAGGTGGACCTCGGCAGCGACCGCGGCCGACGCCTAGCAACCCAACACCAGCTGCTGTTCGCTCCGGGCCTGCTAACCGACGGCCACCTGATCGCGCACGGTCGACTGTCGCGGCGGGCGCTGCGCCGCGACCTGACCCGCCTCACCCCAACGAAGTGAAATCCCGAAAGGATAACTCATGGAACAACTCCTCTACATCCTGCCCGCGCTGGCCTGCCCGGTCGGCATGGGCCTGATGATGTGGTTCATGATGCGCGGCCATGGCAAACCCCAAACAGGCACCCCGGCCCAGGAGAAGGAACTGGCCGACCTGCGGGCGCAGGTCGAAGCCCTCCGAGCGCAGCCGACGCCGTTCACCGAGCGGCACCCCGCCCCGGCAGCCGCGAAGAACCTGTCAGCATGACGATCCTGATCGCACTGGGAGGCACTGCCGCCGCAGCAGCGCTGACCTGGTTCTTCTGCCTGCGACCGATGCTCAACGCCAGTTGCTGCGCCGAGCGGAGCATCGAAGAGGAGATCCGATCGGCCAAGGACGACCTCCGGAAATTGCAACGGGTACACGCCGGCCAGCCTGCAGTTTCGATCACCTCGAACCCGCGTGCATGACAACGGGCCATCCCTTCGCCTCGCAACTCGGGGTACGGGGCGCCGTTCCCCGAATCGTTGGCCTATTCCTCCTGACCCTCGGTATGGTCGCGGCGTCCCTGATCGGCGGTGCGGCTCCGGCTTCCGCGCACGCCAACTTGCTCTTCGCCAGTCCCGCCTTCGACTCCACCGTGACCGCCGCTCCCAAGGCCATAACGCTGCTGTTCGACGAACCGGTCACGATCCACGCGCTGCCGGTAACGGTGACCGGCCCGCAAGGGACCGTTGAAGTTGGCACTGCAGTGCTCACCCATGATGGAAGCGCGGTGGAAGTCCCGGTCGAGCGCAGTGCTGGGCACGGAATCTACACAGTGGTCTGGCAGGTCACGGCGGATGACGGCGACATCATCGGCGGCAGTTACCGGTTCGCCGTCGGGCCGACAGCCGCCTCGCTCAGTGGCGGTCAGGCAACCGACGCTCCGGGAGCCTGGCAGACCGGCATTCTTCGCGGCATATTGTTTGCCGCCCTTTCCCTGGCGCTGGGCGAACGTGCCGGCAAGTGGCTGCTCCGGCGCATGACCACGGCGCCTCCGCACCCGCGTGCGTGGCTGCCGTGGACCGCACTACTGGGGTTGACCGCCTCCCTGGGACTGGCCCTCCTGTTGTTGGGCAATGGTACTTTCACCGGCGTCCTCACCCATCCGGAATTCTCGGCCCTGGTGTCCAGCTGGCCGGGGGTACTGGCCGTGGGAGGGGCGATTTCCTTCGCCCTCGGGGCGGCGGCAGCGTTGGCGCATCACCCGGAGTGGTCCTGGCCGCCCCTGGTCGTAGTCATTGTGCTCGAGGCGTTGCGCGCTCATCCGGGAATCGCCAACCCGCTCATCGGCGTGCCGCTGACGGTGTTCCATCTGGGGGCGGCAGCGTTGTGGGTGGGCACACTGGTCTATATCTTGCGCACGGCGTTCGCCTGGCGACATGAGGCAGGCCTCGCGCGTGCCGCGATCGGCGCCTACGCCCGACCGGCGATCTGGATAGTGGTCGCCGTCACCGCCACAGGACTCGGCGCCGCCCTACTGCTGGTGCCGCTCGACGAAGTCACCACCACCGACTACGGCCGTGTCCTGCTGATCAAGATCGCGCTGGTTATTGTGGCGGCATCCCTAGCATTGGCGGCCAGGCGACATCTGCGCCGCAATGCCGCGCCCGGGCGGATCCGGCGGCCGGCCCGGCTGGAGGCGGTGGTGCTGGTGGGGATCCTCGCGTTATCGGCGACGCTCACGCTGGTTCCGCCACCGGCCAGCGCCGACGCGAGCCTCGCATTTCCGCCACCCGCATCCGGACCCGTCGTGCCGGCGGCCGCTCTCGCCGGCGAGGTACAAGTGAATGCGCAAGCCAGCGCCGGTCAACTCGTCGTCCACATGGATGCACCCGAAATCACCGATCGCGCGGGGCAGACTCTCACCACAACGTTCACGCTGAGCGGCGCGCTGGCCACACCGTCCGGCGCCACTCGGCAGATCTCGTTTCGGAGTTGTGGGGTGGGCTGCTTCTTTACACCGGTGAACTGGAAAGAAGGATCGAGCCAGCTGACCTTATCGCCGACCGCCAGCGGCTCCCATGCTGAAAAGGCGGGTCTGACAATAGCCTGGCCTCCCACTGAGGCGGGGAGCCTCTTAAGCGAGGCCATCGCCGCGACCACAGCCGCCCCGGCGGTGGTGCTGCACGAACGTGTCACCAGCGACACTCGACGGGGGATGGGCACACTCATGACCTTCCCGATGAGTGGAGCCGACTTCATCCGCCGCTCCTTTTTCGCCAGCGGCAAAGTCCCCGCGATCGTACGTCTGCCGGACGTCGATGGGAACCGCCGTATCGCCATCTCCTACCCGGCCGAGAACGCTATCGACGAGCTCACCCTCAGTCCCAACGGGACGATTCTCCGAGAAACCATCACGGCACCTAACCATCTCATTACCCGCACCTTGATATACCCGCATGCCTTGGCCGATGCAGGATGACTTCGTGCGGCGGCCACGCAAAGCTTCACGGCGGATCCTCCATTCCGCCCAAATCCGAAGGAGTAGCCATGGACACGAGTTCTGAGCGAATCATCACAACTTATGGGGTCGCCGGCATGACCTGTGACCACTGCGTCGCCAGCGTGAAGCAGGAAGTCGGAAGGGTGACTGGAGTGGACGATGTCCGCGTCCAGTTGGTTCCCGGCAACATCTCCATGGTGACAGTAACGAGTACAGGTCCGCTTGACGCGGGCGAGTTGGCGGCAGCGATCGATGAGGCCGGCTACGAATTGGTGGCGCTGCGATGAGCACCCAGCAGGTTGAACTTTTGGTCGACGGCATGACCTGCACGTCTTGTGCGGCCAGGATCGAGAAGAAGCTCAATCGGATGCCCGGGGTGCAGGCGAGCGTGAACTACGCCACCGAGAAGGCCAGCATCCTTATTCCCGTGACGGTCACGGTCGATGCCGCGATCGCGACGATAAAGGCCACCGGCTACACCGCGCGCCTGTCCCACCCGGAAACCGCGGCGGAGCAAGACCACAAGGACTCCGATAGCAGTGGCGAAGCGGGCAGGCTGCGCCTGCGACTGGTTCTCTCCGCCGCCTTTGCCGTGCCGGTGGTGGCAATGTCGATGATCCCGGTGCTTCAGTTCGCCAACTGGCAGTGGTTTGCTCTGACCTTGGCGGCTCCGGTGGCGGTGTGGGGCGCCTGGCCGTTCCACCGCGCTGCGTGGATCAACCTGCGCCACGGCGCGGCGACCATGGACACGCTGATCAGCGTCGGGGTGCTGGCCGCGTTCGGCTGGTCGCTGTATGCCCTGTTCTTCGGTACGGCCGGGGTCCTGGGGACCCGGATGACGTTCTCGTGGATAGCAACACCCGGCGGTGGTGCAAGTCATATCTACCTGGAGGTTGCCGCGGCGATCACCGTGTTCCTGCTCGCCGGGCGCTATTTCGAGGTGCGGGCGAAGAGAAGGTCCGGCGCGGCGTTGACGGCGTTGCTGGATTTGGGAGCGAAAGACGTCGCCGTTGTGCGCGACGGCGTCGAAACGCGAATCCCCACGGCGTCCCTTGTGGTTGGCGATGTGTTCGTCGTCCGACCCGGCCAGAGCATCGCCACGGACGGCGAAGTGGTCGAGGGCGTGTCGGCCGTGGATGCGAGCATGCTCACCGGAGAGACCCAGCCGGTGGAGGTGGGCCCCGGAGATCCGGTCGTCGGGGCGACGCTGAACTCCGGCGGACGACTGATGGTGCGCGCTACCCGAGTGGGCGCCGACACCCAGATCGCGCAGATGGGGCGCCTGGTCGAACAGGCACAAGCCGGCAAGGCGGACGTGCAACGACTTGCCGATCGCATCTCCGCTCTCTTCGTCCCCGTCGTCATCGGGCTCTCGCTGCTCACCCTTGCCGGGTGGCTCATCCTCGGCGGCGGAGCGGAGGCGGCGTTCACCGCCGCGGTGGCGACCCTCATCATTGCCTGCCCGTGCGCCATGGGGCTGGCTACCCCTATGGCGCTATTGGTCGGTACCGGGCGCGGCGCACAATTGGGCATCCTTATCAAGGGACCGCAGATTCTCGAGTCGACCCGCCGCGTCGACACGATCGTGCTGGATAAGACCGGAACCGTTACCGAAGGACGGATGACTCTCGTGGACATTGTCCCGGTGGCCAGCGCGACCAACGAGCGGTTGCTGGGTTTCGCCGGTGCAGCCGAGGCCGGCTCGGAACATCCGATCGCCGCTGCCATCGTCACTGGCGCTCGCGTGAGCGTGGGTGCGCTGCCGCCAGCAGGTTCCTTCTCTTCTCAGCAGGGTCTCGGCGTGCAGGCCGTCGTCGACGGGCACCTCGTGCTCGTCGGACGCCCTCGCTGGATGGCCGAGCAGTGGCAGCTTCCGCTGCCCGCCGAACTCGACCGGGCGCGAACCCGGCTGGAGGAAGCAGGTAGAACCACGGTGGCCGTCGCCTGGGATGGCGAGATTCGGGGTTTGTTGAGCGTCTCGGATCTGGTCAAGGCTGACAGCGTCGAGGCCATCCGGCAGCTGCGGGGCCTTGGACTGCGACCGATCCTCCTCACCGGCGACAACGAGACCGTCGCGCGCGCTGTGGCCGCCGAGATTGGTATCGACGAGGTGGTCGCCGGCGTCCTCCCGGCTCAGAAGGCCGATCTCATTCGGAACCTTCAGGAGCAGGGCTGCGTTGTGGCGATGGTCGGCGACGGTGTGAACGACGCCATCGCGTTGGCCACCGCGGACCTCGGGATTGCCATGGGGAGCGGCACCGATGTCGCGATCGAGGCCAGCGACCTTACCCTGGTGCGGAGCACGCTCATGGCGGCCGTTGACGCGATCCGGCTGTCCAGGCACACACTCGCGACGATTAAGGGCAACCTGTTCTGGGCCTTCGCCTACAACGTCGCGGCGATTCCTCTGGCGATGCTCGGGCTGCTCAATCCGCTGCTGGCCGGGGCGGCAATGGCATTTTCCTCAGCCTTCGTGGTCAGTAACAGCCTGAGGTTGCGTCGATTCCGTCCGGTGGCGACACCGACAAACGGGAACTCACACAAAGCTCTCGCACCCTGGTCGCGGCCGGCTTCTGCCTCATGAGACAGAAGGTGGGGGTGCGGTTCGTCGTTTGCGTACTCGTTCTCACGCTGGGGGTTGTGTTGTCGGGGTGCTCGAATGATCCATTAGCGAAGCAGTATCGGAGCGGCACATCGCAGAACTACATCGCCGGTGATGGACGCGTTGTCGAGTTCGCGCCGGCCGAACGCGAGCCTCCGGTACAGTTCGCCAGCGCCGTGGAAGACGGTTCGGCCGTGGCCTCACATGACTACGAGGGCAAGGTTCTTGTTCTCAACTTCTGGTACGCGGGGTGTCCTCCCTGCCGTGCCGAGGCGCGAGACCTGCAGAAGATCTACGAGGACTTCGCCCCCGAGGGCGTCGATTTCCTCGGGGTAAATGTGCGGGACCAGCCCGCTACGGCCCGAGCGTTCGAGCGAACATTTGGGATTACCTACCCTTCCGCAATTGACGGGGACGACGGGACCATGCAACTCGCGTTCACAGGTGTCGTGGCTCCCAGTGCCGTACCGACAACGCTCGTTCTCGACAAACAGGGCCGCGTCGCATCGCGTATCCTCGGCCGGATTCCAGATGCCTCGGTGTTGCGATCCCTGATCACCACAGTGCTCGCGGAAAAGGCTCCGTCATCATGACGGCCTTGAGAATGCGGCCGGCGGAGCCAGTGCCTGGTGGGTGATTCGTTCGCAGAAATCGTATTCAGCGGGCAACTCCTGCTTGCGCTGCCGGTCGTGATCTTGGCCGGCCTCGTCTCATTCGCTTCCCCCTGCGTGCTCCCACTAGTACCCGGCTACCTCGCCTACGTCGGCGGGATCGCCTCCCCGGGTCAGCGCAAGGGCCGCCGGAGACTTGTCACAGGTGTGGCCCTGTTCATTCTCGGGTTCTCCGTCATCTTCGTGGCCTACGGCACCGTGTTCGGTGCACTCGGCTGGTGGTTGGTCCGCTGGCAAGACCTCGTCATCAGGATTATGGGGATCCTCGTCATCGTGATGGGACTGGCGTTCGTTGGCGCATTCTCCGGGCTCCAGAAGACGGTGAAACTGACCGCGCGCCCGGCGACGGGGCTTGCCGGCGCCCCATTGTTGGGCGTCGTGTTCGGTTTGGGCTGGACGCCGTGCATGGGGCCAACGTTGGCCGCCGTCCTCTCCCTGAGCCTGTCGAGCCAATCTGCGGCACGGGGTGCGCTGCTCACCGCGTTCTACTGCCTCGGACTCGGAATCCCGTTCTTACTCATTGCCCTGGGATTCAACTGGATGACCGGAATTCTAGGGTTCCTTCGCCGGCACATCCGGGCTATCAATATCTTCGGTGGCGCACTCCTCATCACCATCGGGCTACTCATGGTGACCGGGGCGTGGACCGCCTGGATGTATCAACTACAAGCCATCATGGGCGCCATACAGTTGCCGATCTAACAATCGGTACAGCTTAGGCTGTACTATTGCACGATGCTGACTGTAACGACTCGTTTGGATGTGATGCATCGCCTGGGCCGGGCGATGGCCGATTCCACGCGCTCGCGCATCTTGATGACTCTGCTCGACGGTCCGTCCTATCCGGCCGTGTTAGCCGAGGAGCTGGGGCTGACGAGGCAGAACGTGTCGAATCACTTGGCCTGTCTGCGGGATTGCGGCATTGTCGTGGCGGAGCCGGAAGGGCGGCAGGCCCGTTATGAGATCGCCGACCCGCATCTGACGCGGGCTTTGACGGATCTCGTCGGGGTGGTGTTGGCGGTGGACGAGTCGGCCGAGTGTCTGGACCCGGACTGCTCGGTCCCGGGGTGCTGTGGGTCGCCCGGTGAGTGAGATAAGTGCGGCGAGTGCCGCCGTCGTGCGTGCGCTCTCGCCGGAACGTAAGGCGATTCTGCGCGGGCGCATCCGCTGGGTCGTCGCCGTCACGATCGGCTACAACCTGATTGAGGCCGTGGTTTCGATCGCCGCCGGTGCGGCCGCGTCCTCGGTGGCATTGATCGGGTTCGGCCTGGATTCGCTGGTGGAGGTGCTCTCGGCGGCGGCAGTCGCATGGCAGTTCTCGCGCAAAGACCCGGAACAGTACGAGAAGGCCACCCTGC
This sequence comes from Parafrigoribacterium mesophilum, assembly GCF_039652555.1. NCBI lineage: Bacteria > Bacillati > Actinomycetota > Actinomycetes > Micrococcales > Microbacteriaceae > Parafrigoribacterium > Parafrigoribacterium mesophilum. Next base: position 369,646 of record NZ_JBDJAF010000001.1, on the reverse strand, counting down.
GGGTTATTGCTTTCGCGTTCTTTGCCCTGGCCGCCTACGTCGCCGTGAACGCTGTCCTGTCTCTTACCGGGGTGATCCATGTCGAGCACAGTGTGCCGGGCATCGTGATCACCGCGCTGAGTGTCGTGGTGATGCCGTTCCTGTCGTGGTTTGAGCGTCGCACGGGCCGGGAGCTCGGCTCGGCCAGCGCCGTCGCCGATTCCAAGCAGACCTTGATCTGCACCTACCTCTCGGCGGCAGTACTGGTCGGACTCGTTGTGAACGGTCTGTTCGGCTGGGCATGGGCCGACTCGGTCGCGGCGCTGGTGATCGGGGTTCTGGCGATCCGCGAGGGCATCGAGGCGTGGAATGGCGACACGTGCGCGACCCCGGTCGGGATGCTCGCCGGCGAGGATGAACCGCCGCATGAAGACTGAAGTGGTACACATCGAGGACTGCCCGAATTGGGAAGAAGCCGGCCGGCGCCTTCGCGTTGCGCTGGACACCGTCGGCGCACGCGAGGTGACGGTCGGCTACCGCTTACTCACCACAAGCGACGAGGCGGCGGCGGTGTGGTTCGCCGGTTCCCCGACCATCCTCATCGACGGCGCGGACGCGTTCCCAACTGGCGGCCGAACCACAGACATCGCCTGCCGGGTGTACTACACCGATGGCCGGATTTCGCGGCTCCCCACGGTGGAGCAGCTCGTCCAGGCGGTGGAGAAACACCGATAACCGCAAGCCCGGGGCTATTCGGCCGGAAATCCCGCCTCAGCGGGTTTCGAGCGGCAGCACAGTCCCGGCCCGCCGTCGACGGAGACAATTTGGCCTGTGTGCAACAGCGCCGTAACGTTCCCCGTGCCTACGACAGCCGGGATGCCGTACTCAGGTCGAGTTCAACGGGGCGGCTCCCTCGGCCAGGATCGCGTCGCGAGCCTCGTGGGAGGGTGGACGTCGGTACGAAGATTGTCGCCTTCCCGCAGGCTTCCGATGGCCAGACCGCCGCGCCACGTAAAGTGAATGAATCGAGTGGTTACCAGTCAATGCGTGTCACTGATAGATCGCTCAAGCGCGAAGGGAAGATGAGCGTGCTCACGATGCTCGAGCGGGACAGGCGCGAGCTCACTGCCGGCCTTTTGCGCGTGCTCAAAGTCGCGGCAGCGCTGAGTTGCGAGTGTCTGTCTCCGTGGGCTTTGCCTTCTGAATGGGTGTTGTCGATGGAGTCGGCGGTCCTGAACGCGTCACCGGCTTGGGACGGCAATCTGCCGTTCGTGAGTGCGCGGGCAACTCTTGGTCGTACGGCGGACGCGGCTCGCGAGCACGGGTTCGCGCTGTTTGAGTTGGCCCGCTCTTCGCGCGCACTGTCCGTTCCCCTGGCAACGGTGACGCGCGGGGCGATCGAAGCGTACGGACGCGTCTATTACCTCCTGAAGGCGGACACACCGGCGGAGCTGTTCGCGCGGCATGCATCAATTGAGGATTTCGACATGGACTATCCCGAACGCCTCGGTGCACGACTTCGGCGACTGCCGCTGGAGATCGAGGCGACGCATCCGGTTGACGCGTATCGCGATGGCCTTCGTGGATGGATGACCGCTCACAACCTCAAGTTGGAGAAGTTGGGGCCCACTTCGCTCGCGACGGGAATGCTCGGTGCAATTTACCCAGAAGCGCGTGTGGTGTACTCGGGCCTCTCGGCTGCGGCACATGGTCAGGCGTGGGCGACGGCGAACTTCTTCGACTTCGAGAAGGGCGGGCTGCAACGCGACGACAAGACGCTCATGGAGTACTGTATGTACGTCATCGAGACGACCCGGTTGGTCGGGAGTTGGTTCGTTGAGCGCTTCGTCCCGCCTCTCGACGCCTTCGAGCGCTGGAAGCAGACGAACGATCAGGTCACGAAACTACTCTCGGTGTTCATCACGCCGACACACTCAGCCGAGGGCGACGCTCGCGGCTATTCGTGAGTTGTTTCAGGACGGATTCCAGGGGCGGTGGAGTCAGCGTGAAATCGACCAAGAGCCGGCGCTCCCGCGCCTCCCAGGATCTTGACCCAGAACGAAGTGGGGAACCTTCTCCAGATATCGCCACGGACCCTCGAGGACTGGCGCCTGACCAAATCCGGGCCGCCTTCTGATCGGCCGTTCCTGCCAGCCGTGCAGCGACGAGTACCGCCGAGTACCGGCCGCTACGGTAATTTCCGTGATCACGGCGCGCACCTCCCCGGTATGGACGAGAACACGGCTCCGCCGCTACCCAGGATCTTGACCCAGAACGAAGTCGGGAAACTTCTCCAGATATCGCCACGCACCCTCGAGGACTGGCGACTGACCAAATCCGGGCCGCCCTACCGAAAACTGGGCAAGCACGTCCGCTACGAACTGGATGCCGTCATGCGCTGGTTCGAGGCTCTGGAGACTCATGCCTAGGCCGCGCACCCGGGCCGGGGAACTGGGATCGATCCAACTGACCACCCTCGCCAACGGGCGCATCCGCGCACGACTGCACATGAGAGACGATGCCGGAGCACCCCACCACCCGCAGGCGACCGGCGCCACCGAGGCGGAAGCGATCGCCAACGTGCGGCGGCGCGCCGCCGAGCTAAGCACCGGGGCGTCGGACGAGCTGTCTGCCGACACGACAGTCGCCCAAGCCTGCTCGGTGTGGCTGGCCGAGGTCCGCGCCGCGGGCCGGATCGAAATGTCCAGTGTTGAGGCCTACGAGGACACGGTCAGGCTCATCGTCGTGCCAACCTGCGGCGCTCTCCGGCTCGAAGAACTCACCGTCGGCCGGTGCGACCGGATCGTGCGCAAGGTCCTGGACGCCCGATCGGCGTCAGCCGCCCGCAAGCTCCGCGGCGTCCTCAGCCAAGTCTGCGGCTCGGCAGTCCGGCAAGGCGCACTCGCCACCAACCCGATCCGCGACATCCAGAAACTCCCGAACAGTCCCAAGAAGAAGTCCTATCTGACGCCCGAGCAAATCGCTGTCGTGCGGCAGCTGATCCATGCGTGGCGAGCCGACGGCACGCCCGGCGGACCGCGTCCCGATGTGGCCAAGCTCGAAGACGGCATGGACATCATGATCGGCACCAGCGCACGAATCGGGGAAACCGTCGCGCTGCGCCGCATGGACGTAGACGTGACGACGAACCCACCGACCGTGCTCATCAACGGAACATTGACCCAGACCCGACAGAACGGCCTCAGTCGCAAAGCATCCCCGAAACGAGAACGGCAGACACGACGGGTCGCACTGCCCAGCTTCGCCGCCGCCGCAATACGAAGGCGGCTCGCTGCCGCCGAGAAGGGTCGGGGCAGCTATCTGTTCGCCACCCAGAACGGCCGGCCGTACAGCGTCAGCAACTACGAGCGGCTCCTGCGCACCTTCGTGAACGACAACCAGCAGGCACTGGGCGAGGCAGGGATTGCGGTCGACCAGTTCTCGTCTCACATCTTCCGCCGTACGGCAGCGACCCTCGTGGAGGCGGTTGCCGGCATCACACTCGCCTCCCGGCTCCTCGGGCACGCAAACGAGGCGATCACGCGGGCCAGCTACGTCGTCACCGCCGAGAGGTTCTCGGCGTCGTGCTCGGGCGGTGTGTCGGACGAGAACACCGGATCCTGGGGCATGACTACTCGGAATCGGGAGCGAGCCTAAGTAATATGTCGAACAGGTCTTGCCTATAGCCGGTCGGATCGGTGATTGCTCGACCGATCGCTACTCGCAAGCTGCTCCGTTCCTCCTTCGTGAGGTCGCGGACGGGTTCAAGGCACCAATCGACATCGGTGACAAGCTCGTAGCCCGGCTCGTCAACACCGGTCGCCGGGTGCCACATCAGGCAGGCGAGCCCGACCCGTTGCAAGGCGTCGTCGAGCGCTTCTCGGTTGGGCATGATTCCACCGTCCTGGCCTGCGATGCGCACGCCGCCAGGGAACATGCTCGATCGGAGGAAGCCCCGACGAGGGGAATCGGTCTGAGACTGTGGAGAACTCATGCTCACCAGGTGCGCGAGTACATCCGTAGGCGAGGATGACGACATTCGGCGTGTTGTGAGCGGGGCTACCTAATGTGTTCGCGACTCGCATGCCTGTCGGCGACTCGCATGCCTGTCGGCGACATCATGGAGTCGAGAGTTCTAGGGTGTGAGGATGACTGATGATCTGTTGCCTCGCCGCGTCACATCCGTGCTCGTCGAAGAATCGCGCGATAGCGTGACCGTCACGTGGGGTCTCGGAGAACCGGTGGTGGCACCAAACGTGGAGTACTTCGGATACGGGGTGTACTACTACGGGCCAGACGGCAACGGTGGGAAGCGGTTCGGTGTCCGGTTCCACGACGAGATCACCGCGCACGTGTTCGACAACGCCAGCGCTACTCAAGCGAACTACCACCAGAGTGCGGTCACAGTGACGGACGAGTCGATCATCGTGCACTACCGCGACGCCGGCCTCGGGCTGGTCGAGGTGGGCACGATTCTGGCTTTCAGTCTTGTGAATGGGCAAGATCAGCAGGTCGAGATCCCTGTCACGCTAATGCGTTAGCCCCGAGCTGGCGGCGACACCAACCACAAGTCGGCTACCGCTTCACGGAGGCCGTCCCTTGGGGTCCTTGCCCCGCCGCGCATTACACAGCGTGTCTCAAGTGGGGAATACCTTTGAACCGTAGTGCGGAATAGTTCCGATATGGGAGGCGATGTATTGCGCGCAGGCGAGAATCCCTTTACTGGTTCGGCAACAGCCAACCTTGTCAAGACGAGGGAGAACGAGGGCGTTCTCCACGTACTAACGCGGGAAGGTTCTACAAAGGAGTTCAAGGAGACCTTCACTTGGGGCTCAATCGGTCTCTACGCGCGCACGATGGCTGCTTTCGCCAACACCCGTGGCGGCTACATATTTTTCGGGATCAAAGATAACCCACGCACCGCGATCGGTCTGACGACTAAAGCCAGGTCTAACTTCGACAATCTTGATCAGGCGAAGCTGGCTGAGGACCTTAACGACCTCTTTTCGCCGGAAATTCATTGGACGCTTGGCTTGATTGAGTTGCCGAACGGCCTCACAGTGGGTGCCATCTATACCTTCGAATCCGACGACAAGCCACTTGTTGCCAAAAAGAACTACCAACAACAAAACGCGAACCTTCTCGAAGGAGACATTTTATATAGATACAACTCCCGTACTCAGAGGATCAAGTTCTCGGAGTTGAAGCGCCTTTTGGATGACGCCAAGTTGCGGGAGCAAAGGGCGATGATGAGGCATATTGAAACCCTTGTTCGAGCCGGGGCCGCAAACGCCGCGATCTTAGACTTCTCGGAAAACCTTCTGCAAGGGCCAACCGGACAAAAGGTCCTGATCGATGAAGCACTACTCGATCAGATTTCGTTCATCAAGGAGGGTGAGTTCGACGAAGTGGCCGGGGCACCCACTCTGAAGCTGGTAGGGCAGTTGCAGCCCGCCACTGCAATCACAATCGGGACAGAGCGCATCGTGCGCACTGCGCTTTCCAGCGATGATGTCCTGAATGACTTCCTTGGTCGACAAAACGTTGGAAATCCGGAGCAGTACATTCGGCAGACTGCCACTGGACCTACAGGCTTTCTCCCCGTGCAGTTCTACCGTGTCCTTGCACGCATGTCGCACCAGGGCCTCCTCGAGTACGTCGAAGGGGTGGCTACGCGGTCGCCTGCAAAGCGAAAGCTACTCGAGCGACTCACGACCGCAGACGAAATGAAATCAAATCCACCTCGAGCGGATGCCCAGCATCTTTCGACGGTTGAGCGGAGACGTAACTACGACTTAGTTGTAGCGGGCCAAGTCGCGGACATCAAGCTCGAATCACCTCGCGAAGGGCAGCGCTTCTTGGAGGCGATTAAGAGCCTGGATGACGATCAGATCCGTTTAAATGTAGACGAGATCCTTGGGCTCATGAAGACGTGTTTTGATCACTATTACGCTATCGAATCTAGAGTCGCAGATGCACTTCGCCGAGCGGCCTGCCGAGTGGACAGCGCGATGTTTGGGGCAACCGAGCCTACATGAGGGTTCGCATTCCAAGGATTACGAGCCGATAAGTATGTTGCTGAAGACAACACACCCGTGGGTGGACTGTTTCCGCGCGAGGTATACGTGCATCAGGGTGACGCTGACTGCGCGGTGACTCGATCACAGAGGACTGCGCGGGTCGCGCCTTGTCCGGCCCCAGCCGCATTCCGGTGTGGAGGCGACGTACGCGAGCATGCGACGCAACTCGGCCGATCCGTGGACCTACCGATCGGGCCTCGGTCAATGAACTCCGCGACTATCAATGCGCCGAGTTCATACGCGCGGCGACGGTTCGCGTCCCGTTGCGCTGGTCTCGAGAAGCCTTCCCGTCAGTCCTGCCATTAGGGACGCAATAGTGGTCGAAAGCTCTCGTCCCGAGGTCTCTCCTGATTAGAGTTGTGACATCCGCTCACCCAAAGGAGGACTGATTGGCGGTCACACCCTCCTCTCTTCGCCGTGTCGGACGCGATAGGCCGAGACTTGTCGCGGTCGCGCTTCTCGCGCTCGTGAGCCTTGCTGCCGCCGGGATCAGCGCGACGGCGGCCGAACGCCTGCAGTCCCTGCTCGATGCGAACTGGCGAGGCGCCTACGACATTCTCGTGACGGCGAACGGCAATCAGGGAGATTTGGCCGGACTCCTCGCCCCGAACACGCTTTCGGCGGGCGAGAAGGCGCTCACGCTCGACGATCTCGCCGCCATCCGGACGGTTCCCGGCATCGACGTCGCTGCGCCCATCGGCGAAGTGGACGTGCTCGCCTTCGCGCCCCGTCCCCTGCAGATCGCCGTCCCGAAGAGCGCCATCGACGCGGAGGTACATCCGCAGGTTTTCCGAGTGACGACGACGTTCTGGACCGACGACGGCGTCGGCAAGAAGGTCCTGTCTCAGGTCAGCCGGTCCGTCGTCCTCGATGAACGCCCGCAGCCTGGGCCGGTGCCCACCTCGTGCACGATCAACGGCGTCCGCGTGACGCCCAAAACGTATCCTGCCCTGTCCAAGACGTGCGGCGACGCGGATCGGCGGCACATCGTCACCGCAGAAGACCCCACCGGCTCCGGCCCCAGTTGGGGCACCTCCGACACGATCGAGGGCGACTACATCCTGTTCGATATCGCCAACGTCACGAATCGGTCGACGCGCATCACCCTCGTCGACCCGGATGCCGAACGCGCGTTGCTGAGGGACGCGGGCGACTTCCTCGCGCCACTCAGCGAGCTCGCCGCGGACGGCACGCTGCCGGAGGAGGGCGTTGTCGACTGGGCCGAATCGTCACAGAGCGAGTATGCGGAACGGTTCCTCCGGATGAGGGAGGAGCAGAACGCGACGGGTTATACGAACACCCCTGAGGAGCGGGCGGAGTTCGAGCGACTCAACAAGGATCCCCAGGCCACTGGCCAAGTCAGCTTCGATTCCCCTCCCTACGTCCCGATGCTCGTGCGTGACGTGGGCCCCGCACCGCTGGAGGCCTCGATCGAGGTATCGGCTTTCGGCCCGACCACCGACTCCGTTCAGAGCGAACCCGGCTCGTCTTTCCCCTACACCCTCCCCAACAGCATCCGGTCCCCCGATTCAGGGGCTCTCGTAGGGTCGAGCGAGGTCGACGCATCCCGGCTTCTCAACCCCGCCTCGCCGACGCCGGTGGTTCTCGCCTGGCCAGGGGCGAGCGCAAAGGGCGTCCATGGCACCGTTGTCGCGCAAGCCCTGGGGCTTTCCATCGTAGGTTCGGTTGCCTCCCCGGACTTCGTCATCGAGAACACCACTGCCGATGGCGTCGAGGTCGGAATGACTGCCACCGGGTTCCTGGATCCCTGGGCCAACGAGATCCGTTTCCCGAACCCGATACCACTACTGCCGGACGGCACCGTGCCGGGTCGGGAAAGCGTATTCTCGCCGAAGCTGGACTTCCACCTGGTCTCGGAGCTCACGAACGCCGATACCTGGTATGCCCCGGCCGTCGCAGTCGGCGGGTTTACGCTCGACGGGATCACGGACCTGCAGCCGGGTCTGAGCAAGGTTCCGCTCGGTGCCTATGAGCCGGTTGGCTCGACCCTGATTTCCGGATCCTCGCCGGAAGCGACCAAGGCGGTCGAGATGAAGCCGAGCGTCACCGGGCTGGGACTCGTCAGTCAGGACACCGTGGCGATCGCCTCGATCGCGTCGGCGGCAGCCTGGGGACAGGACGCGCCGATCAACGCGGTGCGCGTGCGCGTCGCGGGCATCGACGCCTACTCGGCGGATGCGGTGGCGAAGGTCGCCGACGTCGCCCAGGCTATCGAGAAGCTCGGCTTCAGCGCGACGATCGTGTCGGGTTCCTCGCCCACCGACGTCACGGTGCACGTCGACAACTACGCCTTCGGTGTCACCGATCCGGACGCGAAGCAGGAGGTCGGACCGCTCGGGTCGGTGACTCAGCGGTGGTCGGAGCTCGGTGCGGCAGCCCGCGTCGACCTCGCCGTCTCGAACACGAGCTTTGCGGTGCTCGCCGTCGCCCTCGGCGCGGCGGCCCTCCTGCTCGCCGCCGTGCAGCTCGCGGGTGTTCCGGGCCGACGTGCGCAGGCATCCGTCATGCGCACGATCGGCTGGCGACGACGGCGCATCGCGCGCTGGATGGCCGCCGAGGAACTCGTGTCTCTCGCGATCATTGCCATTGCGGGGGTGATCGCGCTTCTGCTGGCAAGTTCGCGCTCCGCCGTGAGCATCGCGGTCGGGGGATCCGTCGCCGCGCTCGTGGCGACCTCGACGCTGGCGGTCGTGCTTGGTGTGAGGCCGCTCGCTTCCGGCATCCGTCCGCTGCGACGCGGCAAGCGGAGGCACCGGATGGCGGAAGCGCAGGCGTGGGTGACCTCCACCTGGCGCCTTGCGCTCCGGCAGGTGACCGTTCACCGGCTGAATGCCGTGGTGCAGCTGCTCGCGACCGTCGTCGTCGCGGTCGCAGCGGCTGCCGTCACAGTGACGCTCATCGAGGGGCGCGCGGCGGCAGGCGCCTCGGCGCTCGGCGTGTTCGCGGTCGATCAGGCCTTTATCGCGCAGCTCGTGCTCGGGGCGGTCGCGCTCATCGCTGGCATCGTGCTCTCGGTGATCGCGCGGCGCATCGACCTCGAGCGCCGCCGTGAGCAGTGGGCGACGATGCGGGCCATGGGCTGGAGTGCTGGACAAGTGCGAACCGTGCAAGTGATCGAGGGGCTTATCATCGGGATTCCTGCGGTCGCAATCGCCGGAGCACTCGCGTGGTTGTATCTGCGCGAGGTCGCGAGCGACCTGGTGAGTGTCGCCCTACCGATAGCGCTTGCCGCGGCAGGACTGTTGACGGTGATCCTCGTGATTACCAGTTGGAGGGAGAAGCGATGACGCTGGAAGCAGAAGTGGCATCAAGAACTGTGAAGCCCGCGACGGCGCCGGTGGTGGAGTTGGTCGGGGTGACGATTCGCTACCAGAGTGCAGACGGGCATCCGCTGGACATCGTCACCGACTACAACCTGGCGCTCGCGCCGGGGGAGTTGCACTGCCTGGCCGGGCGAAGCGGCTCGGGCAAGACGAGCATCCTGAGAGTAGCGGCGGGGCTCGCTGCACCGACCGCGGGCGAGGTGCGCTGGGACGGCGAGAGCATTTCCAAGCTGAGCGACGCCCGCATCACCGCGCTGCGCCGTGACTTCGTCGGGTACCTTGACCAGAACGGAACGCTTATCCCGGGCCTCAGCGCAATCGAGAACGTGATGCTGCCCGCCGTGCCCGCCAGACGGACGAAGGAGCTCGCCCCCACAGCGAGGGATCTGCTCGAGACCCTCGGCGTCGGTGCGCGAGCGAAGCACCGCCCACAGCAACTGAGCGGCGGTGAGCGGCAGCGCGTCGCATTCGCCCGGTCACTCTTGCTGAGCCCGCGCGTGCTCATGGTGGATGAGCCGACCGCAAGCCTCGACCGAGCCAGCGCGGACGGGGTGATCAAGCTTCTGGTGAAACTTGCTTCCGACGGGATCACGGTGCTCGTCTCAGCGCACGACCCCCACCTCATCGACGCCGCCGATACCCGAACAGAACTTTCCTAAGCAAGCTCGAAGATCCCGATTTGTTCAGGGAGTTCCGGGCGTCGCGATCCACGATGCGATCTCGACGCGGCTGCTGCGGGAATTAGGCAAACGGCACGCGGTCTGCATGTCGCCGAGCCGGGAGGAAGGGGGAGAAGACACAGCAATCGGCCAGCCAGTCGGCGCTGCGGAGACACCACTCTCATCAACTCGGAGTCCGTACCCATCGAGCACCTGTTCGATCTCGTAGAGATTATTGCTTTCACGATAGGACGAGCGCAGCCCCTCGCCTCGATCGGTTATGTAGATTGGAGGCGCACAATCATCTGATTGATCTCGCTTACGACCTAGGTTTGAGATCATCATTGAGCTTTGTTGTACGAATCTTCGAAATCGTAATTGTGCCAGAGCTGTTCTTGCGTCGATAAAACAGGGGCGTGTGACTGAGTGCAGAATGGGGACCTCCGTGTGCCTCCGTCAGTGATAGTTGACGGTTGCACAAGAAATCGGGGTATGTTGTCCTTGAATAGAAGGGTGCACGTGGCTAATTCGAAGTCGAAGCTGTGGTGGCGTCGGTTCGGCACCGCAGTCGCCTGTGGCGCTCTGGTGGGAACGGTGGCCGTCGGTCCAGTGTTCGCGGCGGATGGTGCTGCTGGCCCCGGTTCCTCTGCTGACAGCAGCGCGGTGAATGAGAGCGCAGCAGCAACAACAGACGGTTCGGTCGATGCCACCCTGCAGATGTTGCAGAGCGCAGGAATCGGCGACGGGAATCCCGAGTTCCGGGGCGCGATCGCGATGCAGATCGCGGCCGATGGCCAGAGCATCGTCCTGCGCTACTTCGAGGACCATCCGAATGTGGATCGGCTGCTGGACTCCATCGAGTCTGTAGCCGGAACGACGCCGCTTCCGGTGATCGCCGAGCCGGTGGATTACGCGGTGGGTGCTCGTGAGCAACTCGCTCGCGAGCTCGTCACGCCGGAATCGGGAGTTGCGGCCGAGTACGGGATCGGCGCCCCGACCAGTGCCTGGGTGGATGAACTGACCGGCGCGGTGAGTGTGACGCTTGCCGGCCCGATTCCCGCGAGTGCGGCGCTCGTCGATGGCAAGAACCTGATCTCGATCGCCGGTGTGCCCGTGAAGGTTTTTCCCGCCGCCAGTGTGGCAGTGGATTTCCAGGTGAGCAGGGAGGGTGACCTTCCGGCCTGGTCCGGTGGCGTCAAGAATTGAGCAACGGTTCGACGTTCCTCCGCAAGGCTTCGGGTGGAAGAAGTGGGACCAGCGAGGTCAGTGGCTACCATCAGGAACCGACAGCGCCCCTCGATCGGATGTCTCACCGAGATCGAATACGATAATCGGTACTGCCGTGACCCGGCTGCAACCGACGGACACCCGTTCCTCCACTGGTTCCTAGCGATTCAGTGCGACGCTTTCAGTTCTGGCTGCCGCTGTGTAACATTCATGCATGTCTGATGCGCCAAAGGGTCGCGTGAGATGGGGGTGGTTCGTCGTCGCTGCCGCTACCGCGACCGCGATTTTTCTTATCGTTTTCGGGCTGAACTCAGGTTCCTGCGCGGGTTACCTGTCGGGCGCAGCGCAGAGCGATTGTTCGTCTGGCCCAGCTGTCGGGTGGCCAGGCGCATTGCTAATCGGGTTTGTCGGGGTCCTCGGAATTGTGTACTTCCTCTATCGTGGGCTCAAACGAGGTCGGTAACCCGAGGGTTGTAGGGACCACACAGTTTGTGCTGTAGCCGCAACTTAGTGATCAAAGTTCGCCCGAGCAACCTGCGATTTGGGAACGATGAAGGTGGTCTTCTCGGATGGCATGGAAGTCGTGGCTCCAGACCTAGGTGGTCAGAATTCCAGCGCTGCCGACAGCGTGTTAGATGTCCTTGAGTGCGTTAGGCGCTCGACCTGTTCTGACCTGCAGGTTCCAAGCTCGAGTCTGGTCGGGGAGTGAAAAGCCGCATGGGGCTCCACCCCCTGCGGGTTTTTTAATGCCCGCCTCCGGTGGTCCCGGTGGTCGAGCCTCTCGAGAGCCGCCTCTGGTGGTCGAGCCCGCCGAAACCAGGTTCAGCGTGGCGTGTCTCGAACCCGCTGGTCGAGCATGTCGTATGGGCGACGTAGCAACGCATTGCGGACTATTGACTTATACCCGTTCTGGGCGGATACTCACGTTCAGCCAGACCTTCAGAGAAAACTTCAGCGTATGTCTAAGGAAGCTTGATGAGTGGCGAAAGATGGTTCCCCGCGGGCAAGGCGGTTGCCGCGTCCGCGCTTCTAACCACCCTCGCGCTAGCCGGTTGCGCGGGCACAACGCCGGAGCCGCTTGCGTTGCCGGCCATCGATCAGGCGGTTGTGACCGACGTAGCTCCGTCGCCGCCGTATTACATCCCGGACCCAGCGAAGCGCGGCGAACCGCCCGATGTCTTCGCCGCGCTGGGGCCAGCCGTCCCCGGTGAAGTAAGGATCTCAGGCATCGGTGCCGATATCGTTCCCGTGCGTGCAACCGCTCAGGTCACCGAGGCAACGGCCCGCGACTACGGCGCTGAAAACCCCCTGATTCGGATGCTCGCCGATACCTCTGATGAACCGTTAGTGACCCTCGCTCGGTACACGAATGTCTTGGGAGATAAGGCCGCGGATGGATCAACGGTGCCGAGTGTGCTGACTCAGCTGGCGTGGGTGCTGGAATGGAAACGCCAAGCCGACGTCGGGTTGTCGCACCCTATGAATCTCGACACCACAAAGGTAGGGCCGCCACCGGGTGTTTCCTGTGACGTCTACCTAGTCCTCAGTGCCGCCGACGGAGAACAACTGGACGCGTTCCGCCATTGCTTCGTGCACTAGTACGAGTTTCCAATGCCGATGCTCGCAAGGTGCCAACACAACGAGCTGGCTTTGCCATGGCTGAGTGCGCCCATTTACACGTGAAGCAGGGCAATTACCGCAAGCCGTCGTACGCGTCTGAAAACGCGTCCAAAAACGCCTTTGCGCGTCCAGAATCAGCCCGAATCAACCGGTAATCGGCAGTAGAATCATATTGTTCGGCTCCCGACAAACCAGCGGAATTCGGGCGTGTTAGATGTCCTTGAGTGCGTTAGGCGCTCGACCTGTTCTGACCGGCAGGTTCCAAGTTCGAGTCTTGGTCGGGGAGCGAAAAGCCGCATGGGGCTCCACCCCCTGCGGCTTTTTTCCTGCCTCGCCTCCGGTGGTCGAGCTCCAGTGGTCGAGCTTGTCGAGACCCCGCCTCCGGTCGTCGAGAGTGTCGGGACCTGACCGCTGCCGGTGTGTGAAACGACAGCGATCTGGTCCGCCGTCAGATACGTCCAGCCGGCGTACTTTCGCGCAGACCGGGCGAATATCAACCGAAGGGTTGAGCCAGAGTTCCGCGCGCGCGATGCCTCAACTGCCGGGTCCTGAAGGGCTCTTTGCATGTCTGCAAATCAGGTTCGTTAGTCCCTGCCCGAGCACCTCACCTCCCGTCGAGGGGCATGGATCTCCCTCGTAGTCGTGCTGCTCGCCTTCGTCGCGCTGTTCGGGCTCTTCGGGCGAGCGGTGAGGCTGCCGTCATCCAGACACCCATCACCGTCGGCGGTGACAACGCTGAAACCTCGGAGACGATCTGGTCGCGTCGGGACCCACACCGCTCTTCCGTTGTCGAGGATCCGGTGGTCGAGCTTGTCGAGTGTTTATTTCGAGGACGTCGGTGACGTTTGTGGCGCTTCAGCTGACCCCATTGATCAGGGCGGCATAGCGTGCAAGGTACAGCGGCCATCCGGCGTCATCCGCGATGGCTTCGCTGAGAGATTCCCATCCGGGGCCGTGCCGATCGATATTGCGGTGTTCTAGTTCGACCCGTGTACGTTGCGGGGCTTCCGCGACAAAACGGACTTCCACCTCGCTGGTGTTTTCTGGGTCGGCCTCGAGCTGCCACTGTGGGCCTATATCCCAGCTGAACACGACACGGTCGGGCGGCTCGTATGCGAGGACGCGAGCCCATCGGCACTCGCTCCCGTCTACGCCGCGATCATAGATGTAGCCGCCCACTTTCGCGTCAAACAGGGTCTCGGCGATGGGCACGTTGAGCAGGTTGTGCTCGGGCGGCTTGAAATCGCCGAATCGTTCGGTAAACACGGTGAAGGCGCGCTTGATCGGTGCTTCAACGACGATCTCCCTGCGGACCACCGCGGTCGCTGTCTTGGTCATGATCTCTCCTTGGTTGGTTGTTCGACAACACTCTTGTATGCGGTCAGCGCTCGGTCCCAGAACGTGTCGAGCTGGTCGCGCAGTGCGCTTACCCCCGCCGGATTGAGCCGATAGATTCGGCGGGTACCGGCCGCGTGTTCAACGACGAGCCCTGCGTTCTTTAGCACCTTCAAGTGCTGAGACACAGCGGGGCGACTAACCGGCAATTCAGCTGCGAGTTCGCCGACTGCTCTAGGCCGCTCCGCCAGGCATTCGATAATGCTGCGCCTGGTGCGATCGCCCAGAGCATCCCATCCGTCACTAGCTCGGTAAGTGTCCACGAACGGTAAGTTAGCCCTTACCATCTGATGTGTCAAGACTTCCTAATAACATCGAGGCTTCGAATCGCAATACGTGCGAGACCGAGGGGGCTCGGTGGCGGCATTCTCAAACTCGCCGCGGAGCTGGACCCGTGGGACTTCTGCCCGAAGAACTCACCGCGGTTGTTGCGATCGGATCGTGCGCAAAGTCCTTCATGCCGGATCGGCGTCGGCCGCCCGCAAGCTCCGCGGAGTCGAGTTCGGTCGCCCCGCGTTGAGTGATGCCTCGGTTCGGAAGGCCTCCACCCCTCATCTCCTGTTGCACGGCTTCGTGGCATCTGCACACAAAATACATGGTGCAAAAACTGCATCAGTATGTTGCACCGACCTCAAGTAGGTGGGAGGGTCGGCTCTGTGATCACAAAGATGTCTCAGGGCGATGGCGCGTACAAGGTAATGGCCATCCTTGAGATATTGGGCGCAGCCGATCAAAAATCGGTCGATGGGTTAACGGTCGCCGAGGTGGCTCGACGTTTGGATCGCGACAAGTCGGTTGCGTCGCGTCAGCTCAAGCATTTAGCGGATTCCGGACTTATAGAACGAGACGAAAGGCTTCGTTATCGCTTGAGTTGGCGGCTCTTTGCTATTGCGGCAAAGGGCGGTGATCAGAGGCTCATTCAAGCGGGCATTCCGATGCTCCGTGTTCTGGCCGGAACCCTTCACGAACGAGCGCATCTAACCGTTCTGAGCGGGTACCAAGTGTTGACAGTGCACTCCGAGGGATCGAGCCGCGCGCTCGAGGCGGTTGGTTGGGTCGGACGTCTCACTCCGGTCTGGAATACCTCTTCGGGGATTG
Source organism: Parafrigoribacterium mesophilum (assembly GCF_039652555.1). Taxonomy (NCBI): domain Bacteria; kingdom Bacillati; phylum Actinomycetota; class Actinomycetes; order Micrococcales; family Microbacteriaceae; genus Parafrigoribacterium; species Parafrigoribacterium mesophilum. The sequence goes on along the minus strand of NZ_JBDJAF010000001.1, from coordinate 354,244 downwards.
CTCTCGTGCTCGATCGCTCGGATGAGGAAATTGAAGGCCTGCTCGAGCGTGACCAGAAATTGTCGCGAAGCCAGCACGAAACCGTTTTCAACTCAATCGCCCGAGCACGCGAAGAAGGCTACTCGATATCTGACGGGCTCTTTGATGCCGACGTACTCGGCGTTGCCGCACCAGTTCGAGACCAAAATGGTCGCATCGTGGCGGCCGTCAACATATCGGGACCAGTGTTCCGCGTCAAACCGCAGCTTCATGCAGTTGCGTCGCACCTGATGGCGGCAGCCAGAAAGTTGTCATTACTGAACCAATAATTGCATTCCATTCTCAAATTGCATCCCATATTCAACTCGAACAAACCTGATCTGGAAGGATCAAAATGCGCCGTATCCCGTTTCCGTTCTTCAGTTCCAACTATCGCTTGGATGCTGACCTATACCTGCCCGACGAGAACCCCACTGGCACGCCGTACCCGGTGATTATCGCTGCCAGTGGATTTCAAGGCTTGAAAGTCATCCACCCGGAGCGCTGGGCCAGGGCATTGGTGCCGCGCGGCTTCGCTGTTCTCGCTTTCGATTACCGTGGGTTCGGTCTCTCCGAAGGGGAGAGAGGCAGATTGGTACCCCAGGAATGGGCCGAGGACATCCGAGCAGCAGTCGATCGTGTCTCCACCCACGTAGAACTTGACACAGAGCGTATCGGCCTATTGGGCTGGGGCTTGGGCGGTGGAGTAGTCGTCTACGAAGCGGGCGAGGACGAACGCGTCAAAGCAGTGGTTTGCTGCAACGGAATCGCCGACGGTTTCGAATCTACGAGGAAGATGCACGACGAATCCACCTGGCAAAGCTTGCTATCCCGTGTCGAGGCTGACCGGGGTAGGCGGGCCGAAAACGGTCGTTCAGAGATTACGGATCCATGGGATATTGTCCGGCTCAATCTTGACGACCGTACGGATGGGTATGTGGAACGCGAACTGTATAAGGCGCCCGGGTTTGGTTCCGGAGTCACGCTAGAGTCAGCCGACTTCTTGTTGCGCTTTCATCCCTGGGCGGAGGCACACAAGTTGTCGCCGCGCCCCTTCTTGGTTGTGCATGGTTCCGAAAACGAGCTCCACAAAGTGGATGAAGCTCAGCGGCTGTACGACTCCGCTCTTGAACCTAAGGAGTTGGTCCTTCTGGAAGGTAAGGGTCACACCGAGTGGATGTTCGACGACGATCCGACCTTCAAACGCGTAGCGAAACTGATCGAAGAGTTCTTCTCGGAGTCGTTCTCCGGCGTACTCGCGACGCGGTAATAGGCCCGGATCATGACGTTGATCGACTACCTGGCAGAAAACGCAAACCACGTCTTCTTCCTAGCGCAACAGCACTTGGAAGCCGTGTTGATCAGTGTGAGTATTGCCGCCGTAGTCGGCGTCGGCCTGGGATTCTTTGTCGAATCCCGGCCGGCGCTGCGTCAGGCGTCCTTATCAATTTCAGGCACGCTATTGACGATCCCGTCATACGCATTATTTGCGCTCATGATTCCCTTGTTCGGACTGGGCGCGGGGCCTACGATCGCTGCTCTCACGGTCTACGGAATCTTTCCGATCCTGCAGAATACTGTTACGGGCATCGCTGGCGTAGATCCGGCCGTGATAGATGCCGCGCGTGGTTTAGGGATGGGTAACCGACGGCGACTGATCGTCATCGTGTTTCCACTCGCGTGGCCGGCGATCCTCAACGGTATCCGTGTCGCCGTGATCATGCTGGTGGCAACAGCTGCGATAGCTGCAGCAGTGGCGGGCCCCGGACTTGGCGAGCTAATTTTCCGCGGCTTGGCGCGAATCGGTGGGGCCAACGCACTCAACGAAGTCGTGACCGGGGTCATCGGGGTCGTTCTGGTGGCACTGGTCCTCGACCTGATCTTCTCGCTCATAGGCAAATTCACAACACCACGAGGTCTCGATGTCTGATCGAAATAACGCTGAACCCGGCACAATGATCCAGCTCGAAAATGTGTCGAAGCAATATCCGCTTCAAGACGTGAGGGCCGTCAGCGGCCTGTCCCTCTCGATACGGTCTGGTGAGTTCGTTGTGCTGGTGGGCCCGTCCGGATGCGGGAAGACGACCACTTTGCGAATGATCAACCGCCTGGTCGAACCAAGCGAAGGCAAGATCTGGATTGACGGCAAAGACGTAACGAACGTCGATGTCGACCTGTTGCGCCGGGGCATCGGCTACGTCATTCAGCATGTTGGCCTGCTGCCTCACTTGACTGTCGCCGCCAATGTTGAGTTGGTCCCCAAGATGAACGGAATATCCAAAGCGGTGAGAACGGCGCGAACCGCTGAGCTTTTGAAACTCGTCGGGTTGGATCCCAAGTACGGCGAACGGTATCCGAAGCAACTTTCTGGCGGTCAGCAACAACGCGTTGGAGTGGCGCGGGCGTTGGCCGCAGATCCTCCGATCATGCTAATGGATGAGCCGTTTGCCGCAGTCGACCCAGTGACGCGGCGGAAACTTCAAGATGAGTTCCTTAGCCTTCAGAAGCGTCTGAAAAAGACCATTGTCTTTGTGACGCACGATATTGACGAGGCGCTTCGCCTAGGAGATCGAATCGCGATCTTTGACGACGGCTGCCGGATCGCCCAGTTTGCCACTCCGCTCGAGATCTTGACCAATCCCGCGGACGAATTCGTCCGTAACTTTGTCGGCGGGGGTGCCGCGATCAAGCGATTGGCGTTACTCACCCTCGGCGACATCCGGTTCGAGAACATGCCAGATACCGACGTCGGCGCTGGCACGATCACGGCTATGTCGACTACCACGATTCAGGATGCTCTGGAGCGAATCCTCGGCAGCACGGCTACTGCCATAGCTTTCACAGCAGCTGATGGGCGCCACGTAAGCGTGGGGCTCCAACAATTACTTCTTGCCGCCGCCCGGCAGGGCGACACGCAGATGGCGACGATGACGCCGTGAGCACAGTACTCGCAGAGCGATCAAAAACTGGTCGCGGACTGGCCGGGTATTGGATACTTCCCACTATTGCCATATCGCTCGTGCTCGGGGTCTTGAGCTACATCAACCTTGCAAACTTGGACTCGATTGAACTTCGTGCCCTATCGACTGACACCATCATTACGGCCACATTGCAACATGTGAACCTTGTCGTCATCTCCACCATCGCCACCATCCTGATTGCCGTACCACTGGGCATCGCGCTCACGCGACAAGGTGCACGCAGGATAAGTGGTCCCGTCTTGGCGTTGGCAAGCGGAGGACAAGCCATTCCCTCGATCGGCGTCCTCGTACTTTTCGCAATCCTGTTTGGAATCGGATTCTGGATGGCAGTGGTCGCACTGGTCATCTACGCGCTTCTGCCAGTGCTTCGAAACACCATGGTCGGCATCCAGCAGGTCGACCGCACCCTTATTGATGCCGGACGGGGAATGGGAATGACGCGTGGAATGGTACTTCGCACCATTGAACTCCCGCTAGCCGTCCCCCTCATTCTGGCAGGGGTTCGAGTCGCACTCATTTTAAACGTCGGTGTCGCCACTCTCGCAACCTTCACGAATGCCGGTGGCCTCGGGTCCATCATCACCACCGGGATAGTGCTCAACCGACTCCCAGTGTTGGTCGTAGGGAGCCTGCTCACGGTCGCCTTGGCATTGCTCGTCGACTGGGCTGCCAGCATCGGAGAGCGCTTCCTCCGACCCCGAGGGCTCTAACGCAAGAAAACCAGAAAATCCGAAAACTGTTTCAAAGGAGATACACAATGCGTGGAAAAGCACTACTGGCGGTACTGAGTATCGGCGTCATGACTCTGAGCGGATGTGCACTGGGCGGGTCCGAAGGAAACCCGCCCGCGGCCGGCGCGAACTCGAGCGGTCCACTCAAGGGGATACACGTGGCAGTCGGATCGAAAGAATTTACCGAACAACTCATCCTCTGTGAGATCACCGCGCAACGGCTCGAAGCTCAAGGAGCTACCGTCAAACGAGTCTGCGGAATGTCGGGATCAGACACAGTGCGTGCCGCCGAGACGAGTGGCAACATCGACATGTACTGGGAATACACCGGGACCGGATGGATCAGCTTCCTCAAACAGACCGAGCCTGTGCACGACGCTGACGACCAGTACATAAAAGTCCGAGACATGGACTTGGCACAGAACAAAATTGTCTGGATGCCGGCGGCAGCGGCGAACAATACCTATGCGGTGGCCGTAAAGACGGAGACGGCCGAGAAGTTGAAGGTCAAGACCCTCTCAGACTATGCGGCTTTGTCCCAAACCGACCCCAAGGACGCTAGTTTTTGTGGAGCGTCCGAGTTCCTCGGTCGTAATGACGGTTGGCCCGGACTTAAGGCCGCATACGGCATCAACGTACCCGACAGCGAGGTTGCGACGCTCGCGGAGGGGCCGATCTACAACTCCGTATCGACCGGTAACCCGTGCAATTTTGGTGAAGCTTTCGCCACCGACGGACGCATCGCTGGCCTGGGACTAACCGTGCTCAAAGATGACAAGAACTTCTTCCCCTTTTACAACTTGTCACTGACTGTCCGTCAAGACTTCATGCAAAAGAACCCCGCCGTCGAAGCGGCAATGAAGCCGATCACTGAAAAGTTAACGAACGCGACGCTACAGAAGCTCAACGCATCCGTCGACGTCGACGGGAAATCACCAGAGGCCGTTGCGACCACGTTCCTCACCGACAACGACCTTAAGTGACGCAACAGGCATCCGTAGGTAACGGGGCAGCCGCACTACTTCGTGTGGCTGCCCTGCAAACTACTCCAACACGGGGAAACGTCAGCCAGAACCTCGAACAGATCGCCTCACTGACCGCCGAGGTGCCAGGGGCAGAATTGATTATCACCCCGGAAATGTCGGTTTCGGGGTTTTCGTTCCGACCAGATCAAGTACCGAGGCCGATCGATGTGAGCGATAAGAGGCTTAGTCGATTGGCCAAGCCCGGCCAAACCATCGGTCTGGGGATCGTGGAGGCAAACAACGGTTTGAAGCCCTACAACTCATTCGTCCAAGTAGGAGCGGCACGTTGTGTCCAACGAAAGCTGCATCTTGTCTCGTACGAACCGTGGAATGAGCAAGAGTGCTACACCGAGGGAGCCGACCTGGTTCAAGCCAACCTGCACGGTGTTCAAGTCGCGACCTTGATCTGCAACGACGCCTGGCACCCCGTCATGCCGTGGCTTGCCGCTCATGCTGGTGCTGAAGTACTCATAATTCCTGCAGCAAGCCTCGGCCGCCGTACTGAAGACGAAGCGGCGCAAACTTGGCTAGCCATCCTGGCTCACGCGGCAAGAACGCTACAGTGCTACGTCGTCTTCGCCAACCGCGCGGGTTTCGAAGACGGCAAGCCGTTCTGGGGCGGGTCGCGAATTATCGGCCCACGAGGTGAAGTGATCGCACAAGCTGACCACAAACTCGGAGTCATCAGCGCTGACTTGGACATCGCCTCGCTGCGCAAGCTCCGGAAGGACGTTCCATTACTGCGCGAGCTGCGACTGGACTTAGTCTCCAAGCATGTGCGTCGGCTCCATGGGAGCGAATCTCTTGTTTGACGTACATGTTCATAGTGCGCCGGACGTGATCGCCCGCATCGGCACCGACGACGACATCTGTGCCCAGTACGAGGCAGCAGGGTTCACCGGTTTTGTCTTGAAGGCTCATCACGAACCAACCGTGAGCCGCGCCGCGGCGTTATCCCGGCACACCGGAATGGAAGTTGTGGGTGGAATAGCACTGAACACAGCGGTTGGCGGAGTAAACCCGGCCGCGGTACTAGCCGCACTGGAAACCGCCGGACGGATGGTCTGGTTCCCAACATCTGACTCGCATACACAAGTGGAAGCTGCGTTGCCTCGCCTGGGCGACTTAGATGGACGACTAGATCCATACTCACTTTCCATCCCACCGATAGAAGGCGAAGATAGTCCGGTCGGTCGCAACGCCAGCTTGATCCTGGATCTTATTGCGGAACACGACGCGGTGTTGTGCACAGGACACGTGAGCCGAGCCGAGTGCCGTTGGCTCATCGACCAAGCCCGCCGTCGAAACATTTCACGGGTATTGCTCACTCACCCGTCTTACACAGTTCCCGGTATGTCCCCGGCCGAAATCGAAGAGCTTGCTGGTCTCGGAGCGCACGTCGAAATCACTGCCTATCAAATGTGGCACCAGCCAGGAATGACTGTTACCAAGCTGGTGGCCGTCGCAAAAGCCGCGGGGCCGCTCCTCATTCTGTCCTCAGACGCGGGCCAACCTGACAGCCCACCGCCTCCGGAAGCACTTCACCAACTTGTCGAGGCGCTAAAAGGCGCAGGGCTCGACGCCGGCTGGATTGACGCTGCCGCAAGCACCGTTCCACGTGCACTAGTGCTGACGTAACATCCACAGACAATCAGCGAGCTAATGCAAGGCCGCAGCCATCAACGACGGCGTACGGCGATGCATTCCCTCCGTTCAGTCAACCCCATAAGAAGAAGGGTCACCGTGAATCGCTCGAAATCTCTCAAGTCCTTGGATGACGAACTGCGCGAAGCGCTAGGGGAGCGGTATGTGATTACTGACCCCGACATCAAGCGCACCAACGAAATTGACTGGACGGGAAGATTCGTTGGCAGCGCGAGCATGGTGGTCTCGCCAGCAAATACGCAGGAAGTTGCCTTGACAATGCGAGCGGCCGCCACCCACGATGTCGCCGTCGTTGCACAGGGCGGCAACACGGGTCTCGTCGGTGGCGGTGTTCCACGCCATGGTGAACTGGTGCTCTCCACACGTAGACTCACGACCCTCGAGCCAGTCGACATGGACGCAGCCCAAACAACCGTAGGGGCCGGTGTCACTCTGGCGGCCCTCCACCGGCACGTACGCAGCGTTGGGCTCGATATGCCGGTCGACCTCACCCCCCGCGACAGCGCGACCATCGGCGGCATAGTGGCTACCAACGCCGGCGGAGAGAAGGTATTGCGTTACGGCACAACGAGGGCGTCGGTGGCCGGATTAGAGGTGGTACTGGCAGATGGCACCATCGTGAGCCGGATGAGTGGCCTCACAAAGGACAACGCCGGATACGATCTACCGTCACTCTTTGTAGGAAGTGAGGGAACACTGGGCATAATAACCCAAGCTCGATTACGGCTTGTCCCGCTCTACAAATGCCGTACGGTCGCCCTGCTCGCCGTCGATTCGACCGCGTCCGCACTCCAGGTGCTGGGCCTGCTCAAGGCGGATCTCAGAACACTGGAGGCAGCTGAAGTCTTCTACCTTGACGGGTTGGAACTGGTCTGCGCACACAATGAGAAGGTATCGAGCCCGTTCGCTCAGAAGCATCCGGCCTATCTGCTGATCGAATGCGCCGATCGGACCGACCCCACCGACGAATTGGCTGAGGCGCTGTCTACCACCACAAACGTGTTAGACGTTGCCGTGGCTGCCGACCAGCCGGGGAGAGCGGCACTGTGGGCACTGCGCGAGGAACATTCTGGATCGATCAATCAGCGCGGTATTCCACTCAAGCTTGACGTCACAGTCCCGACCCGCGTGCTTGCGTCCTTCGAGACCGACCTGCGTGAACTGGTAGCACGCACCCGCCCACACGCTGAACTGTATTTATTTGGACATCTGAATGAGGGGAACTTCCATGTCAACCTGTTAGGCGTTGACCCAGAAGACGAGGAATTGACTAGCACGATTCTCGACTTGGTCGTGGCCTATGCGGGAAGCGTCTGTTCAGAACACGGTGTCGGTATTGCGAAGGCTCCCTGGCTCTCTCGCACTCGAAGCGCCGACGACATCAACGCGATGAGAGCCATCAAGACTGCACTGGATCCCCGGGGGCTGCTAAACCCGGGCGTCGTCTTAACCGTTGCGACAAGTAAGTGACCCGGTCCGCCAGTTGCAGAAGGAGCGAGCTATGAAGATGGTCGTGCTGTTGAAGCAGGTGCCTGATACGTATGAGGAGCGCAGGTTGGATCCGGTGACGGGGATTCTGGATCGGGCGGCGAGTGAGCCGATTATTGATGAGATCGGGGAGCGGGCTCTGGAGGTGGCGTTGCGGTTCAAGGATGCCCATAAGGGTACCGAGGTGGTGGTGTTGTCGATGGGGCCGGGTTCGGTGACGGCGGCGTTGCGTAAGGGGTTGTCGTTGGGGGCGGATGCTGCGGTGCATGTGCTGGATGATGCGTTGGCCGGTGCGGACCTGGGTCGCACGGCGACGGTGCTTTCGGCGGCGGTGGCGAAGTCCGGGTACGATCTGGTCGTTGCCGGCAATGAGTCCACTGATGGTCGTGGTGGGGTGATTCCGGCAATGGTCGCGGAGCACCTGGGCGTGCCGCACCTGAGTTTCCTGGATGCGGTGGAGATTTCCGAGGCTGAAGTTCGCGGGGTGCGGGGCACGGAGAGCGGCAGCATGGCGGTGCACTGCGGTGTGCCGGCGGTGGTGTCGGTGACTGAGCGCGCTCCGGAGGTGCGGTTTCCGAATTTCAAGGGCATCCTCTCGGCGAAGAAGAAGCCGCTGACCGTGTTCACGGTGGGCGAGCTGGGTCTGGGTGCCGATGAGCTGTCCGGTGGTGGTCGCTCGGTGGTGCTGACTACCGCGCAGCGACCGTCGCGTACCGCGGGCCGGAAGGTTGTTGACGAGGGCAACGCGGGCGTGGAGTTGGCGGAATTCCTGGCCGCGGGCCACCTGATCTGACACGCTGACCTGCTGCTTATCTAACGATCGAAGGAAGCTGACATGTCCAACATTCTTGTTCTGATCGAACTGTCCGGTACCGGGCAGATCCTGGGCACCGCCTCGTCGTTGCTTGCTGCCGCCGGACGGCTGGGCACACCGGTCGCGGTGGTTGCCGTCGCCCCGGGCGGCGGGGCCGAGTTGGTTGATGCCCTGGGCGGTCTGGGCGCGCAGCGGGTGTATTTGGCGGAGTGCGACCAGGTCGGCACGCTGCTGGTTGGCCCGCAGTTGGAGGCGTTGGTGGCCGCCACTGCGGCGGTGGAGCCGGCCGCGATCCTGGTCACTAACTCGGTTCAGGGCCGCGATGTTGCCGCCCGTCTGGCGGTGCGTCTGAAGGGTGGCCTGTGCATTGATGCGGTGGATGTGCGTTCGGATGCCGGAAGGATCGTCGCCACTCATTCGATTTTCGGCGGCGCCTACACGGTCGAGTCGACCGTGGAGGGCGGGCCGGCGATCGTGACGCTGCGTGCGGGGGCCATCGAGGAGCGTGCCACGGCCGCGACGCCGACCGTCAGCACCGTTCAGGTGAGCGCCGACGCCGCGACTTCCGCGGTGGTCGACGGGATCACGGATGCGGTGGGCACCTCCTCCCGTCCGGAGTTGCGGGAGGCGAAAGTGGTCGTCTCCGGCGGCCGGGGCCTTGGCTCCAAGGAGAAGTTCGAACTGGTCGAGCGACTCGCGGATGCGCTCGGCGCGGCGGTGGGTGCTTCCCGCGCGGCGGTGGATGCCGGGTACGTGCCGCAGACTTCCCAGGTGGGCCAGACCGGAACCACGGTGTCGCCGCAGCTGTATATCGCGTTGGGTATTTCCGGCGCGATCCAGCATCGGGCCGGCATGCAGACCGCCAAGACGATCGTGGCGATCAACAAGGACGCCGACGCGCCGATTTTCGAGATCGCGGACTACGGCATTGTCGGAGACGTGTTCACCGTGGTGCCGCAACTGATCGAGGCGCTGAAAGAGCGAGCCGCATCGTGACGGCGGAGTCGAAATCGGTCACCGCCGCCCGGTGGTTCAAACCGGCGGTGATCACCCTCGCAGCGCTAGTCGCCCTGGTCGTGGTCGTGCTGGTGGCTAAGGGACTGCGCCAACTGCCGGCGGTGCAGTCGTTCATGACCGACTTCTCCGGCCAATCCGAGCTGCCCAAGGTGGCGCCGGTGGGTTTTCCGGCCTGGTTGTCCTGGCAGCACTTCCTGAACTTCTTCTTCATCATCCTGATCATCCGGTCCGGTTGGCAGGTGCGCACCACCGCCCGGCCGCCGGCGCACTGGACCCGCAACAACAAGGGCCTGATCCGCACCAAGGGCACCCCGACCAAGATCAGCCTGCACCTGTGGTTCCACCTCAGCCTGGCCGCCTTCTGGGTAGCCAACGGCATCATCTTCCTGATCCTGCTGTTTCCCACCGGCCAATGGATGCGCATCGTCCCGCTGCACTGGGACGTGATCCCCAACTCGATCTCGGTCGCCATCCAATACGCGTCCCTGAACTGGCCCACCGAAAACGGTTGGGTCAACTACAACAGCCTGCAACTAATCGCCTACTTCGTCACCGTCTTCATCGCCGCACCCCTCGCCTTCATCACCGGGATACGGATGTCCGGGGCCTGGCCCAAGAACGCCACCACCTTAAACCGGATCTATCCGATCGAGATCGCCCGGGCCATCCACTTCCCGGTCATGCTCTACTACGTCCTGTTCACCATCGTGCACGTCACCCTGGTACTGGCCACCGGAGCACTACGCAACCTCAACCACATGTATGGCGGCAGCAACAACGAGAACTGGGTCGGCTTCTGGATCTTCGCCACCTCCATCCTGGTCATGGCCGCCGCCTGGTACGCCGCCAGACCACTACTACTACGCCCAGTCGCCTCCCTCACCGGCACCATCACCCGCTAAAGCCCCGGTGGTCGAGAAGGCCCCGGTGGTCGAGCCTGTCAAGACCCCCCCAACGAACCGGGATTTCGACAAGCTCAATCACCGATACCAGTACCGGAACCCGATTGGCCCCACCCGCTGCGGGTCTTTTCCTGCCTCGCGTCTGGTGGTCGAGCCTGTCGAGACCCGACCCTCGCCAACGTGCGGCGGCGCGCCGCCGAGCTGAGCACCCGGGCGTCGGAAGAGCTGTCTGCCGACACGACAGTGGTCCGGGATGATTCGGGGCTCATTGAGCGAAGGCGGACGGTACCCGGCCTCGCTGTTCGATAGAGCGACCAACCGCCGTCCCAGCGAGAATGAGCGTGATCCCGAGATACCCGATGATTTCGAAGGTGTCGTGTGCAATTACGATTCCCGCTACGACGGCCCAAACGGGTTCGGTACCGAGGAGGAGACTGACTCGTGAAGGCGATGTTCGCCGAACGGCCCACGTTTGCGTGAAAAACGCAAACACGGTGCACACGACAACGAGATAGACGAGAAGAAAGATTTGCATCGCATCCAGCTGTGCCAGGTACGTCGGGATGGGGACGCCGGAGACCATTGATATCCCTGTGAAGAGGATGCCGCAGGTGCCCACCTGCACGGTCGTGAGGTTCAGCGAGTCCACCGTTTTGCCGATGGTGTACTTATCCAGGCAAATGACGTGTACCGCCCTCATGGTTGCGGCACCCAGCACCAGCACGTCTCCCAAGCTGGGCGGGCGGAGATCACCGTTAGTCGCGAGGAACGCCACACCTACGACCGCCGTCCCTGCGGCGAGAAGGAACTGACGTGACAGCCGCCGAGCGGACGCGACGGAGTCGAGCATCGGAGTGAACACAATCGTCAGACTGATGATGAGTCCGGCATTGGTCGCCGAGGTGTGGGCGATTCCGAAGGTTTCGAGTGCGAACACAACCGAAAGCATCACCCCGAGGAGCACACCCACCCGCAGCTCCGCATAGTTCACCTGCTTCTGCCGCACGGCGACGATGGCGGACATGATCGCTGCGGCGAGCAGCATGCGCACCGAAAGGAGCGCCACTACTGTATTTGGCGCGACCAACTCTTTGGCCGCGAGGTACGTTGACCCCCATGACGCGGCGACCACGAGAAGCGCGAGATCCACACGAACCCGGACGAAATAACCGATCACTTCTTCATGTTCCCGGCAGGAACCAATTAGAACAAGGACCAGTTCTGGGCGATATGCATTAGTTTGTCATTATGGAATTGGGACAGTTGCGCGCCTTGCGAGAGTTGGGCGAGCGGGGCAGCATCGCCGCCGTCGCCGCGGCCATGCATGTCACTCCGTCGTCGGTATCGCAACAGCTCAGCGCACTGCAGCGAAAGTTGCCTGTCCCATTGACTTTCAAAGACGGCCGGCGAACCGCCCTTACCGATGCCGGACGAGCGTTGGCGCTGAGCGCAGTCGAGGTGGAAGTTGCGCTGGCGCGTGCCGAGCAGGCGGTGGCGCGCTTCCAGAGCGAGACAGTGGGAACAGTGTCGGTCGCGGCCTTCCACAGTGCGGGTCTGGCCCTCTTCGGCCCGATGCTGGCCGCGTCCGGCCACTTTGGACGACCACTGATCAGCGTGAGCGATTTCGATGTAGCACAGGAGGACTTTCCGGCACTTACCGCAGACCATGACCTGGTCATCGCTCACCGACTGGTCGGCAGTGCCCCCTGGCCAGCGTCGGTTCGGGCGGAACCGCTGTTGGTTGAACCGCTGGATCTGGCAGTTCGGCGCGACCACCGCCTGGCCGCGAAGCCGTCAATCGAACCGGAGGACCTCCGCGGGGAAGCCTGGGTGGCAGTTCATGAAGGTTTCCCACTCGAACGGGCAGTCAGCCTGATCGCAAGCATCGGTGGTGCCGAAGCCTACCTACGCCACCGGATCAACGAGTTTTTCGTGGCCGCGACGGTGGTCGCCGCCACCGACTGCGTCGCTCTGATGCCCCGTTACACCACTGATCTTCGCAACAACCCCGACGTCGTTCTTCGCCCGCTCTCGCGCCCCGCGATCGGCCGGCACATCGATTGTCTCTCCCGACCGGAAACCCTGGAGCGTGACAACGTCCAATCCGTCTTGGCGCAACTCAGGGCGATAACTGCCGAATTCCCTTCAAAATCCCTCCGCTGACGCGTACGGTTTCGACTGCGCTCGACCATCCGAGAAACGCGTACGTTGTCACCGGCGGCGGCTTTGCAGCGTTGGCTGATGTACGACGGTGACGTGGTCGCCGCGGGCTTTCACGGTGGCGCCGCCATTTCGGGTGCGCCGCACCGCCAGGTCGAAGGTCGCCGTGCCCACGTGAACACCTTCGATCGTGAAGTCCGGCAACCACTGCGGCAGGTGCGGGTCGACAACGATGGTTCGCAGCGGCGCGACCGGCCGCAGCACCAGCAACGACTGGATGATGGCGATGATGGCGCTGGCCGACCAGGCTTGGGGAGAGCAGGAGTCCGGATACACACCGGGGTGTGGATGGGCGTCGTCTCGAGGGAGCCCGGAGAGCACTTCGGGCAGTCGGTGACCCTCGAACAGTGATGCCGCGGCGAAGGTCGCTTCGGCGATGCGGTGCAGTTCGTCCCAACATCCGTATCGTGCGAGGCCGATCGCCAGCGTGCCGGCCTCGACCGGCCAGACACTGCCGCGGTGGTAGCTGAACGGGTCGTAGGCCGGATGCTCCGCCGAGAGTGTGCGCATTCCCCAGCCGCTGAACATGTCGGGGGCGAGCATCCGCCGGGCGACGGTGGAGGCCAGGGCGCTGGGCACGATGCCGGTGGCCAGCAACTGGGCGTCGTTGGAGTTCACAGAGCGCACCTGCTGCTTGTCCGGGCCCAGTGCCTGCGCATAGCAGCCGTGCTCCGGCATCCAAAACGTCCTGTGGAACCGGCGCCGCAGCCGGCCGGCGCGCGCGACGAGCTGTGCGGCGAAGACCCGGTCACCGCAGGCGGTGAAGGTCAGCGCCGCGTAGCGCAGCGCGGCGTAGTGGTAGCCCTGCAGTTCACTGCTCGCGATGGGGTTTTTTACCGAGACGCCGTCCTGGTCGACGATGGCCGTAGCCGAGTACTTCCAACCCTGGTTCTTCACACCGCGCTCGGATCGCGTCTCGTACTCGATGAACCCGTCGCGGTCCGGGTCGGCATAGCGCCGCAACCAGTCGAGGGCCTGGCGTGCCGCCGGCAAAACGTGGCGAACGGTGTCCAGATCTCCGGTCCAGGCGAGATACTGGCCGAGAAAGATGAGAAAGTCCGGGCTCGTGGACCAATCTCCGTAGTATCCGCTGAACGGATTGATGTCGAGCTTCGACAGCGGCCCGTGCCGGGCCTGATGCACCATCTTCCCCGGCTCCTCGTCGCGCCAATCGTCGATGGTCCTGCCGATGTGCTCCGCGTTGAGCAGCAGGGCGTCGCGCAACATGGTCGGACCGGCGAGCAACGACTGCCAGCCGGTCGTGAGGGTGTCCCGTCCGAAGATCTGCTGGTAAATCGGCAGCCCGGCGATCGGGGCGGTCGGGCCAGAACGTTCACCCAATGCCAGGGAGGCCAGGTCGCTCACCGCGCTCTGCCAGGCGGTTGCGACATCGACATTCGTAGAGTGCAGCGTCGCGAATTCGCGCCGTAAGCGGCTGCGGGCTCGCGCCGCCACATCGTCCGGCTCCGCATACGTCGCCCGGGGCGCCGGCAGCCTGATCCCGTCGATCCACGGTTCGGTGACCAGGTCGAGGCCGACGAAACTTCCCGGCGCAACAACCAGGTCGACGCCCAGAATCCCGTCCCGGTATGACACTTCACCGGGCGTTTCAACGGTGGTCGTGACCGCCAACTGCAGTTGCGGATGCCGGTAGTCCAGCCGCATCCGCTTCGCCCTGTCATCCCAGGAATCGACGACCTGGCCGTGCTGTTGCCGCGTTCCGCTCTCAGCCTCCTCGGTGTCGCTGAAGTCGGCATCCAGTTCGATACCGAGGTCGAAGTGTTGCTTGACGTCCGAATAGCTCTGCACCGTGAGACGGGTTCGCAAGCCCTCGCCGACGAATCGTTCGACCAGCAGATAAACGCCCCGCCGGGGGAGGGTTTCGCCGTCCACGAGTTTCGCGTAGGACATCAGCGCGTGTGCGCCCACCTTGGCTGTCGTGAATGCCTGCGGCTCCTCGCCGTCCACCGTGATGCGTTCGCGGGTGAGCACCCGAGTGTTCTTGGCATAGAAGCCCTGAGAGCCGATTCCGGCGACCCGGCCGTGCACGTCGGTGATCAGCACATTCCACCCGCTCGAAACGTACAGCAGGTCCGGCCGGACCCTGACGTCTCGAACTCGGTTCATCTCCGACTGCCGGCCCGGCGCAGGACCAGGCCCGCCGCCGCAACGCCAGCCGCGACTGCGACGCGCCCTACAGCCGGATGCGGCGCGAGGGTTCGCGTGTACACGCTCGTGGACTTCGATCGCTGGCCGAAGTCCCCGGTCGTACTGCCGCGTCCGGTGCTGGGGGTGAACAGGTTGTCGGCACCCTCGTCGGGGACGTCGGTGCGCTGGCCGGCGATTGCGTCGCCGGGGCCGCTGAGATACCAGTCGGTGAGTCGAGGGCTGATCCGCTGGCCGATGTCGAGCATCCGTCCGGCGAAGCCCGCGTACACCCGCGGCACCGGATGGCCGGCTGCTGCCACGATCGCTTCGGCCACGACGGACGGCTCGTAGATGCGACCGACCGGTTTGGGCTTGACTCCGATCTTGGACCGGGCGTGCCGGAACAGTGGGGTGTTGATCGAGGACGGCAGCACGTCGATGACCTGAATGGGCGACTTTTCCGCCTTCAGCTCCAGGCGCAACGCTTCCCCGAAGGCCACGATGCCGTGCTTGGCGGCGCGGTATGCCGCCTGCAACGGCACGGAGCGTTCGGCCAGGGCCGAGGACACATTGACGATGGAGCCGCGGGAGGCGCGCAGGTGCGGCAGGGCCGCTTTCATCCCGTAGATCTGACCCATGAGGTTGACCTCGATCACCCGATGGAGCTCGTCCGGCTCCATCTGTTCGACGGTGCCATAGGTGGACACGGCCGCGTTGTTCACCCAGATATCGATCCGGCCGAAGCGCTCCACCGCGGCGGATGCCAGCGCGGTCATCTGAGCGAAGTCGCTGACATCCGTGGCCACGGGCAACGCCTCGCCGCCCAGCCGCTTGATCTCCTCACTCAAGGATTGAAGAGCCTCCTGGTTGCGGGCGGCGGCCACGACGCACGCCCCACGTCTACCGAACTCCAACGCGGTTTCTCGGCCGATACCGGATGACGCGCCCGTGATGACGACGACACGATTCGATTTGTTCATGCCCCGCACCATAACCGCCGATGTGGCCGACACGAACCCTGCGGCCGGAACTCTCCGCTAGCGTTCAGATGCTTCCAACTCCCTGCATCGATGACGGCGAAGCTGCCGTCCCCATTCCGGGCCAGCTCTCCGCCCGGTCCAGTGTTGAAATAGTTACATGCCTAGGCTGCGGGAGTCCGTGATCGGGGGAGACAACGTCCTGCTCGACCGAACGTTTTTCGTGACCCTGCTCCTGAAAGGACTCGACGGCGTCTTTGAGGTAATCGGTGGTGTGTTGCTGCTGGTCACCACGCCGGCACAGATCAACACCCTGGTGTCGATCCTCACCCAGCACGAACTCTCCGAAGATCCGCGCGACCTGCTGGCAAACGCGCTCGTGCACTTCGCCGGCAGTCTCGACGTCTCGGCGACCCTTTTCGGTGCGGTCTACCTCCTGGTTCACGGACTCGTCAAAGTCATCCTCGTCGCGGCAGTGCTCCGGAATCGTCTCTGGGCCTACCCGTGGCTGATCACCTTTTTGATCGCCTTCATCCTCTACCAGGCTTATCTGCTGCTGGTGGCCTTCTCGTGGGGGCTGTTGCTGCTCACCGCGTTCGATGTCTTCGTCGTCATCCTTACCGTGCGGGAATATCGCATCCGAAAGGGGCGCCGAAGTGCCGAGGAGGATGTGGGATGAGTCGGACTGGGTGGCGCCGTGGTGTGATCGCGCCTCTTTACGCGGCCGGGTTCACCACCGCGTTTGGCGCACACAGCATCGCCGCGGGATTCGGGGCGGAGGCCGGCAGCATCGGACTGACTCTGCTGAGTCTCGGCATCCTGCTGGCGGTGTATGACGTGGCCGAGGTCGTTCTCAAACCGGTGTTCGGCTCACTCAGCGATCGGATCGGGACGAATCCGGTGATCATCGGCGGACTCATCGCGTTCGCCGTGATCTCTACCGTTGGAATGTTCGTTGCCGGCCCGGTAGCCCTAGGACTGGTCCGACTCGGCCAGGGCGCAGCGGCGGCTGCGTTCTCCCCGGCATCGTCCGCCACGGTCGCCCGACTGTCGACCGGGCTCTCGGTCGGAGAATATTTCGGCCGGTTCGGGTCGTGGAAAGCGCTCGGCTACGCGCTCGGCCCGATCCTTGGTGCCGGCCTGATCTGGCTGGGCGGATTCCCGCTCCTGTTCGGCGTTCTCGCCGGCATCGCAACGGTCACCGCCGTGTGGGTCGGCCTGGCGCTCCCGGCCCTGCCGCCGCTGCCACGCCCCCGGTACACACTGGTGGACCTCACACGGCAGGTCACGCAACGAAGCTTTCTCATCCCGACCCTGGCGCTTGCTGCAGCGACCGGATCGCTCGGCGCTGCCGTCGGCTTCCTGCCCGCCGTCGGTTCGACACTGGGAATGGATATCTTCGCCAGCACCGCCGTGATCACCGTTCTTGCGCTGGCATCGTCACTGGTTCAGCCGTTCGTGGGCCACTCACGGGATCGGGGGCGCGTCGGCGACCGGGGCGGGATCGGCGCGGGGTTGGTGGTCCTCGCAACCGGCATCGCCACCGTGGCGGTTCTCCCCGCCCCGATCACGCTGTACCTTGCGGCCGCAGTCATCGGAGTGGACATTGGAACGGTCACCCCGCTCGGCTTCGCGCACCTGGCCGAGACCACCCCACCGGAACGGATGGGGCGGACCATGGGCTCCGCCGAACTGGGCCGTGAGCTCGGCGACGCTGGCGGCCCTCTGCTTGTGGGCAGCATCGTCACCGTTGCCGGCGCCTCCGCCGGCCTCGGCGTACTCGCACTCGCGGTGCTCGCCACCGGCGGCGTCAGCTGCCGACTGCTCCGCGGCGCCAGCCCCGTCCGGAGTGTGATGAATCCGCCGCATGCTGGTTAGGCGACTGCTGCAGAACCGTCGGGCGGCAAATCGCGCCTGCCAGGCGACCTACTTCCCCGAAGCTTCTGAATGGAGAATTTTCGCGAGTTCGACAATCGATGGTGCGCTCAGGTCGGGTGGGGTGAAATAGGTCGGGTAGGTTTCGTTGCTGCGGTTGATCCAGGCGGTGCGCAGCCCGGCGTGGTGGGCGCCGAGGATGTCCCAGGGGTGGACTGCCACGAGCAACAGTTCGTGGGGTGCGAATCCGGACGCCGAAGATGCGAGCGCGTAGGCCGCGTCCGCCGGTTTCCATGGGGCGGTGCCTTCCACCGAGAGGATGTGGGAGAACGCGTCGCGGAGACCTGCGTCCGAGAGCAATTTTGTAGCGAGATCGGGGGAGCCGTTCGACAGGGTCATCACTTCCAGGCCGGCGCCGGTAAGGGAACGAACGCCCTCGGCGACATCCGGGTGCAGCGGCAGTGTAGCGAGCCGCTCGAGGATGGTTGAGATCGCCTTATCGATGGAGTGCGGCAAAATGGCGGAGCTCAGGACCGCCGTCAGATGGGTTCGGGCGATCTCGGCAAACGGGCTACTCTCACCCAGCGTGGAAAGCGCGAACCCGTCCCGCAGAACTCCGGCGAACCAGGTCTCCGCCAGCGTCGGCGGTGCGCCCACGAACTGGAACGCGCCAGCGATCGGGGACATGTCCGATAGCGTGCCGTTCACATCGAAAACGACTGCCTTAACGCTCATGTTGGTCAACATCCTCATTTCTCCAGTGTGCTTCCGGTGTGATAGTGGGAGTGCCTGGCCAATGGCTCGGGGTGTTTCGACTCTGCCTCCTCCACGAGGGCGTGCGCCATTCGCCGTCCCAGCTGGCCGGCTTCTACCACTGGTAACACGAAGCCGCTGGCGTGGCTCTCGAGCCACGGTTGGGCCGCTTCGGCGGAGGCGAAGAAGTGGACCTGGTTGCAGAATTCTGAACGTATCGAGCGCGTGCGGTTCGTGTCGATCAGGGATACCACGGTGGTCGTCGGTCGGGCTTTGGCTGCACCGGCGGCATCGATGTGTACCAGTATCGGCGTGCTGGTGGCCGGACAGGACGACTCGATCCTTGCCGCAGTTCCGAGGATGGCAGGGAAGATCAACGTGTCCAGCGCGCACCACGTAAAGAGTGGTCGCTTGTTGACCTCAAAGTGGAACTGGGTGGGTTGTAGGGTCAGGCCCCGGCCGATGATCCGCCCGTGCTCGTCGTATTCGGTGTCAGAGATGGCATCGAGTGCCTCACGGGTCTGCGTTATCGTCCGTCCTGTGGCAGCCGCGAGATCCCAGACCTCGACGGGTTGACCGTGTGCCAAAAGGCGAAGCAGCGGAACCCAGATCCCCGGCTCGAGACCGGTCGTGTTCGCGTTCAGGCGTTCTGCCATGTCGGCGCTGGCATCCATCATGATTCGGGTCCTATCTCGTGGCTGGTGTTGAAAGCGTTTGATGGGTCAGGCGGCGCAGCAGGAGAGCCGGGAAACGTCGGTGGTGTACGACTGGGCGGCGAGTTTAACGCCTTCGGCCATGGTCAGGTATGGGCTCCACATGTTGGCGACCTGGTCGACTGTCATTCCGGCTTCCAGGATGTAGACGCCGGCCGCGGCGATCTCGCCAGCGTCCTTCGCGACGGCGGTGATGCCGAGAATGCGCCCGGTCCTGTGGTCGGCGACGATCTTGATGAACCCGCGAGTATCACGGTTGACCAGGGCACGAGGTACGTACTTCAACGGTACGACTCCGCATTGGCACGCGATGCCGGCGCCAGTGGCTTCCTGGTCCGTCATTCCCACTGCGGCCAGCGCGGGGCTGGTGAAGGTGACCCGGGGAAGATGGGAATAGTTGACTTCCCGGCCAGCGTTATTGAATGCGTTCTCAACGACGAGGGTCCCGTGGTTGGCGGCGACGTAGACGAACTGACGATGCCCGGTGACATCGCCGGCGGCCCAAATCCTGCGGTTCGTACTGGCAAGGCTGCTCTTGACGACGACCTCGCCCCTATCACCGACGGCGACGCCGACCGCCGCGAGGTTCAGGCCCTCGGTTACCGGACGGCGCCCGGTGGCAACGAGGAGTTTACTCGCCCGGAATTCCTCCTGCCCGCCATCCACCGTTGCGGTTGCGACAAGGCCGCCGGTGGACGGGTCGGTGCGCACCGCGGTCACCGTCGCTCGACGGACCACCCGGATGCCCTCGTCGGCGAAGACGCCGGCCAGCGTTCGGGATGCTTCTGGTTCCTCCGCCGAGGCTAGCTTGGAGCGGACCAGCATGGTTACCGTCGAGCCCAACCGGGCGAACAGTTGGGCTTGCTCCAGGGCTACATAGCCACCACCGACCACTAGGAGGGATTCCGGAAGTTCTTCCAGTTCCATCGCGGTCGTTGAGGTCAGGTAGGGCACATCGGTTAACCCCTCGATCGGCGGAAGCCATGGCCTCGAGCCGGTGGCCACCAGATAGTGTTCCGCGCGTACCGTCTGCACCGCGCCGTCCTGATCGGTTATTGTCAGCATCGGCTCGGCAGCGGTCCCTGCGAATGCGGCGTCTCCGTGCCGTAGCTCCCACCCGTAGTCGCTGATCAGGTCGACGTATTTGCCGGCTCGCAACGTGCCGACCAACGCACGCTTGCCGCTGATCAGCCCCGGCATGTGCACCGGCTCCGCAGAAGCGATGATGCCGGGGAAGCGGGTGGAGTCCCGGGCGATCTGCCGTGCGTCAGCGGCCGCCAGCAGGGCTTTCGAGGGGATGCAGCCTGTGTTCACACAGGTCCCCCCGGTCGTCCCACGTTCGATCATCACCACCCGCTTGCCAAGGTTGGTGGCGCGGATAGCGGCGGCAAATGCGGCGCCGCCGGAACCGACGATGGCAAGGTCGAAAATCGGTGTGGAAAGATCGGACATTAACTCCCCTGGAAATGGTCGGAGGCGGGAACCGGCACCGCCTCGCACAACAGCACTGGATCTCCTACCGCATACTCTGCACCCTCCTCTATAGTGGAAGGTCAAGAGCAGGGTCGCCTCGGGTTAGATCGGAAGGTGCATTGTGCGCATTGGTGAAGCGGCTGCGGCCACTGGAATGACGGCCAAGACCCTTCGGTTTTATGAAGATCGGGGACTTCTCCCGCCCGCACGTCGGGCAGCCAATGGCTACCGCGATTATGGGGACGAGACGGTGGGCCGGCTGGATTTCATCCACCGTGGCAGGAACGCCGGGCTCACGTTAGCCCAGATCGGCGGGATCCTTCGGGTTCGAGATGCAGGGGATGCCCCCTGCATTCACGTACGAGACCTCCTTGCCGGACAGCTAACGGACCTTGATCGGCAGATCTCCGAGCTCGTGGCGCTGCGAGCAACCATCGCCGAATATCACGACAGGATCGCCTCGGCTGATCCTGTCGCCTGCGACCCCGAACGAATCTGCAGTTACATCTAAGCCCGCTGGATCCCTACGAGCTTGAGCCTGCCCCTGCGGCAATGTTCTAGCCTGGGAAGCACTCATGACGGTTCTATCGATTGCGGGGCAGAGTCTGCTCGAGGGGTTCTTCATGTTTTGGGGGACACTGTGGGCTCTGATACTCGGGTTCACGCTCTCTGGTGCGGTCCAGGCTTTCGTCTCCAAAGGTGAGATGCAAAAAGCGATGGGTGATCATCGGCCGCGTACCATCGTGCGAAGTGGATTGCTGGGCATCGCCAGTTCCAGTTGCTCATACGCCGCAGCAGCGCTGGCAAAGTCACTGTTCCGACGGGGCGCCGATTTCGTCACCGCCATCGTTTTCATGATCGCCTCCACGAATCTCGTGGTCGAGCTCGGAATCGTGCTCTGGTTGTTGATCGGCTGGCAGTTTGCCCTGGCAGAATTCGTTGGCGGGGCGATCATGATCATCCTGTTCGTCGCCCTGGCACCGCGGATCTTCCCGGCCGACAAACTCGCCGCAGCTCGTGAACGGCTAAATGCGCGTGCTGCTGTCGTCGACACGCAGGGCCAGCCAGAGGAAACGGCAGCCCGGGTTACATCTCTATGGAAGCGGCTTCGCTCGCCTGCCGGTTGGACAGACGCGGCAGGTTATGCGGTATCGGATCTGAGCATGCTCCGACGGGAACTCATCATCGGCTACCTGGTCGCCGGAGTTCTTGCCGTGGCTGTTCCGCCGTCGGTGTATCAGGCCATCTTCTTCTCGGGGCACGGACTGTGGGCTGATCTGGTTGATGTCGTTGTCGGACCGTTCATCGCCTTCATCAGCTTCGTATGCTCGGTGGGGAATGTTCCTCTTGCGGCCGCGCTCTTCAAAGGCGGTCTGAGCTTCGGTGGCACGATCGCGTTCGTATTCGCCGACCTGATCACCCTGCCGCTGGTGCTCATCTACGGCAAGCTTTACGGTCGGCGTCTGGCGTTGCGCCTATTCTTCACATTCTGGGCCGTCATGAGCGCCTCCGGCCTGGCCGTTGACTTTCTGTTCCGGCTCGTACGCATCCCGACACCGGCCGTCCCGACGCAGATCATGCCGACCAATTTTGCATGGAACTACACCACGTACCTCAACGTCATCTTCATCGTCATCGGCGCGATCATGTGGTGGAGGTATCGCAGCGGAAGGGGGCGTGATTCGAGTACTGCGTATGCCAATGACCCGGTGTGCGGAATGCAGGTCGAAAAAGACCAAGCGCCAGCTACCCACACGCACGACGGCCTCAGGTACTACTTCTGCTCCGACCGCTGCCACGACCGGTTCGTGGCCGATCCGAGCAGATATGTCGGCGCATCGGGCCAGAAGGCGAGCCCCACCCGATTGCCAGATTGACTCTTTGAACGTGGACTCTGGATTAGGCCTGGATGCTCGTGACGGTGAATGAGTCGAGGTTGGGGAGTTCCGCTTTCACGTGGGCGGTGGCGTGTTCGGCGATGTCCCATGCGTCGTGGAGTGAGTCGGTGTTCACGGTGATCGTCGCGGCACCTTGGAGGCGGTGGCCCACCCAGCGCAGTTGGATGGAGGACACGGAGGCGAGACCGGGGGTATGTCGGAGGGCGTACTCGGTGCGGTCGACGAGCGCTGGGTCGACGGCGTCCATCAGACGGGCTCCGATGCTCTTTACGGTGCCCCATAGCAGAACGAGGATGGAGATGGCGATGATCAGTCCGACGATGGGGTCGGCCAGGGGGAAGCCGAGCATGACGCCGATGGCTCCGATCACCACGGAGAGTGAGGTGAAGCCATCGATGCGGGCGTGGATGCCATCGGCGACCAACGCTGCAGAGCCGATCTTTTGGCCCACCCGGATGCGGTATAACGCGACGGCCTCGTTTCCGGCGAATCCGATGACTCCTGCGGCGATGATCCACCAGGCGTTCTCGATGGGCTGTGGGTGGATGAAGCGGCTGATTGCTTCCCAGCCGGCGACGATCGCGGACAGTGCGACGACCGCGACGATGAACAGCCCGGCAAGGTCTTCGGCACGGCCGTAACCGAACGTGTAGCGTCGGGTGACGGCGCGACGGCCGAGGACGAACGCGATCCATAGTGGCAGCGCTGTTAGAGCGTCGGAGAAATTGTGGATCGTATCGGCCAGGAGGGCGACCGAGCCGGTGAAGAGCACGAGGACGAACTGAAGTGCCGTCGTACCCAGCAACACGAACAGGCTGATCTTTAAGGCCCGTACCCCGGCGATGCTGGCTTCGACGGCATCGTCAATCGAATCGGCGGGGTCATGTGTGTGTGGCACGAACAGGTGGTGCAGGAAACCGCGAATACCCCCGTGTGCGTGATCGTGCCCATGGCCATTGCCGTAGGAGGAGTCAGAGTGGTCGTGCTGGTGGTCGGCAGGGCCGTGCGTGTGGGAAACCGTCATGCAGATGCACCGATTTGTCCGTGGTGGTGAGGTGGCAGGGATCCGGTCGAAACGGAATGCTCGGCTTGCATGATCGCGTCGTTGACGAGAGCAGCGCCGTGCTCGTCGGCGAGGCCGTAGAACACGCGAGTGCCGTCTTGTCTGGTCGAGACCATGCGCGCCATGCGTAGCTTCGCCAAGTGCTGGGACACGGCTGCTGGGGATTTGTCAACGATGTCCGCCAGATGGTTCACCGACAGTTCCCCAGCGCCCCGTAGTGCCATGATGATGCGTACTCGGGTGGCATCGGCCAGCATGGAGAACACCTCGACGGCGAGTTCGACGTATGGCGAGTCCGGGTCGAGCCCGCCAACCTGGTTATCTGCATGCATGCGTAGATTCTACTGCGAGCAGGATTCGCCTGCCTTCGCGGCCTCTTGTTCGGGGCGGGCTAGCGTCCCATGAGCTGGCTGCGTTTCCGCCGGATCAAACTGCGTGCGCCCGTGGTCGCAACGTTGTAGAGCCTCCAGGTGGCGATGCCGACCGCCAGGGAGAGCAGTGTTCCCAGCCAAGGCGCGGTGTCCTCAAATGGCGGGTACACCTGCCAGTGCGTGAGGTAGACGAACATCGATGCACCGGCCAGTGCTCCGATCAGCGGTATGACCAGTCGTGGAATGGGGAGAGCCGGAATCCAGATCAGCAGGAGGGTTCCGCCGAGCACGACCCCCTCCCGTAACGGGTCGCCGAAGAAGCCCGCGATCGCGGCGAGTGCGACAACGGTTGCCACGATGCGCGCCCTGGCCGTGTTCGACCGGGCGATCAGCCACCCCAGCGCAATGCACCACAGCTGGGCCACGATCATGTACCGCTCCACCGGACCAGCCTGGACCCCCTGCACGGAAACCAGCCGCGCGGCCAGCGCCACACCGACCAGCCCGAGCGCGAAGGCATACGGCCTCGCGCGCTCCATCCGGTCGATGGCCGGGACGGCGAACAGCACGGCCAGGCCCAGCATGGTCCAGATGATCGCCTCCAGGAACCAGAACTGCCATTGCACGCTCCAGTGTGCGGACTGCCCCACAACGCCGTTCAGCAGCAGGGCGGTCGCCGGCTGGTAAAACCCGGTGAGCAGCCCGGCTGTGCCGATCCACACGACCGCAGGCACGGCAACGTGGGCGGAACTGCGCAGCAGTGGTCTGACCCGCGATCGTCCCGGGACGGCCGCGAACTGGAAGCGGGCGAGGTTGTATCCGACAATCACCATCAGGAGATGGGCTCCACCCTGCAGCCGGAACAGGTCGGCATGGGTACCGACGATGAGGAGGATGGCCACGGCGCGCAGGATGGCCGGTACTTCGATTCGGGGCATCCGCCGACGTGCCGGCCGGCCGGACGCCGTGCCGCTCGTCGCGGAAATCTGTGCGGAGACTGCTTGCTGCGTCGCACGCTCCGGCGACAGGAAGTCGGCGAGTGCCCGCACCGTCATGGTTGGCCAGTCGCGGGGTATTTCGCCGAGCTCTTCCAGCCGTAACGCGACCTCCACGAAGCTCAACGAATCGCCGTCCAGGCCGGCGAACGAGTCCGCGAGCGTTGCCCCGGGTCGACCGAGAAGTTCCCGGTAGATGCCGAGAATCACATCCGCGGTGGTCTTGGCCGGCTCCGTATCCGTCGTCTGGTCGGGTCGTCGCGTCGCTGCATACGCGCGGAGGGCGGCATTGTCGGGTTTGCCGCTGGAAGTGAGCGGAAACTCCGAAATCGCGTGCACATGGATCGCGTGCTGGGGTAGCCCCAACACCTTGGCTGCCTGGGTGCGGACCGGCACCTCGTGGCGGGCTGTCGTGACGAACAGCACTAGTCGGTCGTCCACTCCCACGGCACGGACCCGGGGTCCTCCGGTGCTGAGCAGGGTCTCGACCTGGTCGAGGTCGACACGCAACCCGAACACCTTCACGAACCGCTTCAGGCGCCCGACGATTTCGAACAACCCGTCCTTGCGGATGCGTGCCAGATCGCCGGTGCGCAATTCTCCGACCGTGCGGCCTGCAGCGAAGTCCGCGGCGGCTTCCGCATAACCGAGCATCACACCCGGCCCGCGGAAGACCAGTTCGCCGACAGTCTCGCCGGGTGCGGCATCGAGTCGAAGGGTGCTGCCGGGGATGGCGATGCCGATGGCGCCGGCGCTGGACTCCGCTCGCCTCGGGGGAAGGTATGCCATCCGGGCGGTGGCCTCGGTCTGCCCGTACATGACGACGAAGTCGAAGCCGCGCTCCCTGCCCAGCCGGGCATACTCGCGAATCCGGTCCGCGCCGAGCCTGCCGCCGGCCTGCGTGATGTAGCGGAGGGTGGGCAGCGACCGCTCCGCGAAGCCGGTCGCATCCAGTAGGTCAAACGTGTGGGGGACGCCGGCGAACGAGGTCGCTTCGAAGGCAACGAAGTCGTCCCAGAACTGTTGCTCGGTCACCGATCGATCGGTGAGGAGTACGCTGGCCTCCGCCAGAAGGTGGCTATTGAGCACCGAGAGCCCATAACAGTAGTGCAGCGGCAACGTGGTCGCCGCCCGATCGGCGGGAGTCAGGCCAAGGTAGTCGGCGATTGCCGAGGCGTTCGAGTGCAGGTTCTCGGCCGACAGTCTCACCAGTTTGGGCGAGCCCGTGGACCCGGAGGTGCTCCCCAGCATCGCCAGATCCGGATGCAGCGCATGCCGGGTTCCCGGCCGGCGAACGTCGAGACCCCATCCATCCGCCTCACCCAGGGCAACGACATCCGGATCAAAACGCTCGATCAGGCGCCGGCGATGCCGATCCGCGGGCGAGCCCTCGGTACCCGGTTCGACCAGCATGACCGGGTGGCCGCCGGCAAGCGCAGCCAAATAGGTGACGATCGGCTCGATAGCGATCGGTGCCTGCACCATGACGAGCCGCCGGGTCGTGCCGAGTTGGGCTCGGCGCTCGGCCACCCGTTCGGCGAGGCCCGCATACGACAACGTCGCGGTACCTGTCACGAGTGCGGGATCTTCGCCCCGCCCACCGAGAAACCGGAGAACGCTGCGCTCGGACCCGTGCTCCAGGGCCGCGCGAGAATGAATGCCGGCTGTCGCCAGTGAACTATGCGGCACGGAACCTCTTCATGTGCGGGGAAAACCAGTTAGCTTAGGCTAAGCTAACCTCCCCACTATGGCAGAACAGGCGGGTTCACAACAAACCTGGGGGACTTTCGCCCCTGTTTGCGAGGCATGCGGCCGGGCACTCTGTGCTCATGACATCCACCATTCACACAGAACCGGCGGCGCCACACCGCGGCGTCGTGCTGGGCGCGTTGCTTCTCGCGTTCGGCATCCTGATCTCGCTCGCCGGCGCCGGGGTGCTGGCCGCCGGCATCCTGGGCGCCATTGCGAACCAGTTCCGCGATGCCGAGGGCTATTTTGCGGCCCCGACGGAGACTTTTACGACCCAGTCCTACGCGCTGACCTCGCCGACGGTAGGCGAGATCACGATGACTCCCGGTGTGCAGAATCTACCGTTCGACATCGCCACCGTGCGGCTGAGTGCCGCGTCGCGCGACTCGGAAGTGTTCATCGGAATTGCTCCTAAGGCCGATATCGATCACTACCTTGCGAATGTCAAACGCACCGAAATCAGCAGCGTCCGGTACTTCCCCTTCCAGGTCGAATATCGAGAGGTTCCCGGCTCGGCCACGCCGACACCGCCCGCCGAGCAGGACTTCTGGGCGGAATCCGCCGCCGGCTCCGGCAACCAAGAGATTCAGTGGAGCGTCGCGCCAGGGCAGTGGGGTGTTGTGGTGATGAATGCCGACGCGTCCCCGGGGGTGACCGCGGATCTTCAGGCCTCGGTCCGCAGCGACCTGATCTCGCCGTTAGCCACCTTTCTCATCCTCGTCGGCGTGGTGCTACTTCTCATCGGACTTCCGATGCTTATCGTCGGCGCCGTCATTCTGGGCCGACGTATCCCAGCCGAGGCGCCCTCGAGGCCAGTAATGACGGGTGCACCGACAGGCATTGTGAACGCGATCGCTGGAGGCTTCCCGTCGCGTCTTGATGGGGTGCGCGACGAGCACCTCTCCCGCTGGCTATGGCTGGTGAAATGGCTGCTCGCCATCCCGCACTACCTAATCTTGGTATTCCTGTGGTTCGCGTTCGTCATCACCACGGTGATCGCCGGCTTCGCGATACTCTTCACCGGCCGTTACCCGCGTCCTCTCTTCACCTTCAACCTCGGCGTGCTGCGTTGGAGTTGGCGGGTCGGTTTCTACTCATATTCGGTCCTGGGCACCGACCGGTATCCGCCGTTCACGCTGGCGCGAACCGACTACCCGGCCGATTTTGACATCGCCTATCCGGACCGGCTGAATAACGGGCTGGTACTGGTCAAGTGGTGGCTGTTGGCGATTCCGCACTACCTGATTCTCGGCGCGGTCAGCGGTCCGATCTTCTTCTGGCGCTCCGGTTGGAACGCCGACACCGGTCGCACCGGGATCTCGGTGATGGCCGCACTGGTCCTGATTGCGGGCGTTGCACTGCTGTTCACGGCCCGCTACCCGGCGGGAATCTTCAACCTCCTGGTGGGAATCAACCGCTGGATCTACCGCGTCATCGCCTATGCGGCGCTGTTCCGCGACGAGTATCCGCCCTTCCGGCTCGACCAGGGCCCGCGCGAGCCGGCGACACCGGACTCGGATGTGCCCGGCGGCGTCCGGGTCCCCATGCCGAATTCCTAAGGAAGGGTGCTGGTGCATACCTTGCTGGCGTCGATCTTCGCCGCGGTGGCAAGCGAGGGCATCTACAGTTCGGCTACTTCCTCCCGTCTCAACCTCCGGCACACGCCTCGCGCCGTTGGCGGGTATGCACGATGCCAAGATGGTGAACAGAATCGCAGGTCGACTCACACGTCCTGTCGGAAGGAGCTACATGCTACGCCCAGCTGTCCGCCTCGCTGGTCCGGTTGAGGGCGAGTCGAACGTTGCCTCCGAATGAGAACAGTCCTCGTTACCGGAGCCTCGGGTGGAATCGGTGCCGCGGTGGCGCGGCGGTTCGCGAAAGCTGGCGACCGGGTCGCCGTGCACTACGCAACCAACCGGCCTGGGGCCGAACAGACCCTGAGCTCGCTCGAGGGCGACGGGCATGCTCTGGTCACGGGCGACATCGGCGAACCAGTGGCGGTAAGACAGATGGTGGCCTCGGCCATCGACCGGATTGGATCTGTCGATGTACTGGTCTGCAACGCGGCCGTCGCGCCCACTGTTTCAAACCGGCACGTTATCGGCGAAACCTCCTACGGTGACTGGTGCGCGGCTTTTCGTCAGATGATGGATGTCAATCTGATCGGCGCAGCCAACCTCGCTTGGGCCGTCGCCACCCACCTCATTGAACGCAACGCTCCCGGAGCTATCGTCAATATTGGATCGCGTGGAGCGTTTCGAGGTGAACCCGAGTTTCCTGCATACGCGGCGAGCAAGGCTGGCCTGCATGCACTAGGGCAGTCCCTCGCCGTAGCTCTGGCTCCGCACTCCATTTCGGTCACCTGCGTTGCGCCAGGATTCGTGGCCACCGAGCGACAGCTTGGCAAACTTGACGGCGCGCAGGGCGACGCATTGCGAGAACAGAGCCCGTTCAATCGCGTCGGCACACCGGAGGAAGTCGCCGCCGCGGTGTTCTGGCTCGCCTCGCCGGAGGCTGCCTGGTCATCCGGGGCGATTTTGGACGCCAACGGGGCCTCCTATCTGCGCAGTTGAGTTATGCGAGCGGAAAGGAATGTGTCGCCTGAACGTTTCGGCGATGCATCCACGGGCGGTTCTCACCGGGTCGAGGCGTCCATCGGCAGGAGGGTGACGTCGGCGGCGTCAATGGCAAACCACACCGGCATGCCAAGCTCCAGGCCCAGTTCGGCTACCAGCACGGGCGAAACTTCGGCCGCAATCTGCGGGTCACCGGCCAATCGCACTCGCACTCCGGAGGAGGACGGCTCTAGCACGGCGATTGTGGACATCCACCCGTTGACGACGCCCGCTCCTGACGGCGCGACGCTCAGCCTGACATCGGCCGGCCGGAACACTGCGGCCGCCACCGAGCCTGCCGGTTGCTGTGCGCCGTGCCCGCGGATCGAGCGGCCGTCAGGCAACACCAGCTCACCGGCACCTATCGTGGTCCCCGTGACCAGGTTCACGCCGACCAATGCGGCCGCGAACTGGCTGCGCGGCGCCGCGAGCACCCGGGTCTTCGCTCCCTGCTCGACGATCCGGCCGTCCTGGAGGATCGCCACCCGGTCAGCGAGCACGATGGCGTCGAGTACGTCGTGGGTGACGAGAATCGTTGCCACCTGTTTCGCGGCGAGCCGTTTCGCCAGGAGCTGGCGCATGAGGGAGGCGGTCTGCACGTCCAACGCTGCCGTCGGCTCGTCCAGCAGTAAGACATCCGGCTCCGCTGCCATCGCTCTGGCCAAGGCGACTCGCTGCTGTTGACCGCCGGACAGCTGCGCCGGGCGGCGCTGCTCGTAGCCGGCCAGATCGACTGCGGCGAGCCAGGTCGCCGCTAACTTTCTGGCCGCATCCCGTGGTGTGCCCTGCGACTGCGGCCCGAACGCAACGTTATCCAGCGCACTCAGGTGCGGGAACAGCAGTGGGTCTTGTCCGAGCAGTCCGATGCTGCGGTGCTCCGGCGGCACCAGCAGCGGGCGGCCGTCGGCGCAGCGGGTCAGGATTCGGCCAGACACGGTCACGGTCCCGGCATCCGGAATCAGGAGGCCGGCAAGCACCGCCAGCAGCGTCGACTTGCCCGAGCCGTTCGGCCCGAGCAGGGCGAGCACCTCTCCCGCGTGCAACCACACGTCGGCATCCAGGGTGAAATCCTTGCGATGCACCGTCATCCGGGCCTGAAGCGTCGCGTTCATCGCACTGGCTCCGCTCGCCAGCTGCGTAGTAGCAACAGGATGACGATGGCGACGACGACCAGAAGCAGGGCCAGGGCGATCGCGGAGTTCTGGGACACCCCGGCGCCATTAAAGGCGGTGTAGATGGCCAGCGGCATGGTCCGCGTGATGCCGGGGGCGTTGCCGGCGAACAGGGCGGTGGCACCGAATTCGCCGAGTGCCCGAGCGAAGCACAACACGGTGCCCGCGATAACTCCGGGAAAAACCAGGGGGAGGGTGACCCGGCGGAAGACGGTCCAGCGCCGCGCCCCGAGAGTCGCCGCAACCGCCTCGAAGCGCGTACCCGAGGTGCGCAACGCTCCCTCGACCGAGATGACGAGGAACGGGAGGGCGACGAAGGTCTGGGCGATGACCACAGCGGCGGTAGTGAACGGGATTCGGATGCCCAGCACGGCCAGCGAGCTGCCGACGAGTCCGTTCCGGCCGAGCAGGTAGAGCAGCGCGACGCCGCCGACCAGTGGCGGAAGTACCAGTGGCAAAGTCGACAGGGCCCGCAGCAGCCCGCCCACCCGCGGGCCACTGCGGGCGATGAGCACCGCCAACGGTATGCCGACCAGCAGGCAGAGCGCCGTTGCCGTCGCCCCGGTCTCCAGCGAGAGCCGTAGCGCGCTGAGTGCCTCTGGGGAGGTAATCGCGGCCGGCACGGTGCGCCAGTCCACCCGGGTGAATAGCCCCAGGAGAGGAAGGATCAGGATCGCGAGGCCAACGATACCGAGCGCGGTGACCGCTCTAGGGACGGTGCCGTGAACCGCGCGCCTCATGGGCGTCCGAAGCCAAACGCTTTCAAAATCCGCTGACCGGCCTCCGACAGCACCCAGGTGATGAATGCCTGTCCAACCTTCGCGTCCTCAGCGCTGCGCGGGATACCGATGCTGTACTTGTTGACGGCCCGCTCGGCCCCGGCGATCGCCACCCCGTCGACGGCACCATTGGATGCCGCAACGTCAGTCTGGTACACCAGGCCGGCATCCGCCTCGCCCGCGGCTACCTTGGTCAGCACGCCCTTCACGTTCTGCTCCTCACTGACCGGAGTGACCGCGACCGCGTCGAGGTTGAGGATTTTGTGCGACGCCGCGCCGCACGGCACCTGCGGTGCGCAGAGCACGACGAGCAGATCGGACTTCGCCAGATCGGCGAGGCCGGTGATGCCCTTCGGATTTCCCGGTGCGACGGCGATCTGCAGGGTATTGCTGGCGAAGGTCGTCGGCTCACCGCTGATCAGCCCGGCGTCGGACGCCTTCCTCATGTTCGTCTCATCCGCGGAGGCGAACACATCGGCCACCGCGCCCTCTGACAGCTGGGTGACCAAGGTAGAGGAGCCGTCGTAGACGACCGGTTTCACAGTGACGCCAGGGTTGTCGGCGCCGAATTCCGCAGCGAGCTTGTCGAATGACCCAGTGAGGGATGCGGCGGCGACCACCGTCAGTTCGCCGGAGAGTGCGGGAGTGTGGAAGGTTTCCGGAGTCGGATCGCTCGACGCCGGTGCTGGGCTGCTGCATCCGGCAAGCAGAACCGCGGCAGAGAAGACGGCAGCCAGCCGGTACCGCCGGTGCGTCACGGCTGCTCCCTGGGTGTCTCGACAATAACCATGGTGGACTTCACGACCGCGACAGCAAGCGATCCGACCTCCAGCCCCAGGTCTTGCACCGCTTCGCTGGACATGAGCGACACGATCCGATGCGGTCCACACTGCAGTTCGACCTGTGCCATCACCTGATCGGCGGTGATGTCGGTAACCAGCCCCACCAGCCGATTTCGGGCACTGCTTTCCACCCCGGAAGGATCGCGCGGCAGAACGGCAATCGATTTGGCGCGCGCCGCGAGGTCGGCGCCCTCGATGACCCGCCTGCCCGACTCGTCAGGGACCGCCGTCAGGATGCCGCTGGACACCCAACGACGTACCGTGTCATCACTGAGACCGAGCAGCCTTGCCGCCTCACTGATCCGATACTGCGTCATGGTGGTCACCATAGCACCGCAGTTGCGGAGATACGAGAACTAAATATCCCTGTCTGCGGGAGATCCCCGCCCCCGGTGGTGGCGCTTTTCGCGGCCTCCGACGCGGACCCGGGACTTTCGACTCTACGGGCGACGCACGTGCTGCCCTTGACTGACTATTGGGTGGCACAGCGGTGTCATCGACCACACCGAGCGGAAGCGGAAACGCCATGGCCATATCATCCAAAGATCAGCACACTCCGGCCGCGGACATCGGCGCTGGTGGCAAACGCCTCAGTTTTCGCGATGAACTCGACAGCGAGCGCTACAGCGTCGTGGATGAGGATTGGGCCGGGCGCATTCCCGCGCAATACGGAGTCGCACCCCGGGTGCGGATCGGCACGAGCAAGTGGTTCAACCTGCTCTGGCTGATCCCGATCGGGCTGCTGCTGTTGGTAGTCGGGATTGCGGTGGCCAAGGGTCTTCGCGAGTTGCCCGCCGTGCAGGACTTCATGGCGCAGTACCCGGGAACGTCGGAACTGCCCGACAACGCGCCGGTCGGCTTCCCCGCCTGGCTCGGCTGGCAGCACTTCCTCAACGCGTTCCTGATGATCTTCATCATCCGCTCGGGGATCACCATCATGGCTGACCACCCGCGCTTCTACTGGACCAGGCACAGCACTCCGGGCAAGGACTGGTTCCGCATGCAGAAGCCGGTGCCCGAGGACCCGCTATACACGGCGAAGGCGGACTCGATTACCCTGCCGGACGGAGTCGGCCTGCCCGGACGGCGCCACTCCATCGGCCTGGCCCGCTGGTGGCACCTGGGCGTCGACACGCTGTGGCTGCTCAACGGCATCGTCTTCTTCATCCTCATCTTCGCCACCGGGCAATGGATGCGGCTGGTGCCGATGAGCTGGGATGTCATCCCGAACTCGATCTCGGTGGCGATCCAGTACCTGTCGCTGGACTGGCCCGCCGAGACCGGCTGGGTGAACTACAACAGTCTGCAGCTCATCGCCTACTTCATCACCGTCTTTCTCGCGGCCCCGGCCGCCCTGATCACCGGGCTCGGCATGTCGCCGGCGCTGTCGACGAAGTTCAAGTGGATCAGTTCGGTGTTCAGCATCCAGGTGGCCAGATCATTGCACTTCGTCGTCATGGTGTGGTTCCTGCTGTTCATCGTGGTGCACGTGACGCTTGTGCTCACCACAGGCGCGCTGCGGAACCTCAACCACATGTACGCCAGCCGCGACGACGAGACCTGGGTCGGGTTCTGGATCTTCGCCGCCTCCCTGGTCGTCATGATCATCGCGTGGGTGGCGGCGACGCCTTTCACTTACCGGCGCCCGCGGGTGGTGCAGCGGGTCGGCTACGCGCTGATCGGGCCGGCGCAGCGCTTGTTCGAGCACATCGACTCCAACCCTGGACAGTACACAGAAAAGGACATCTCGCCGTATTTCTGGCACAACGGCAAGTACCCCGAGACCGACGAATACAAGGAGTTGGAACAAACCGCGTTCGCCGACTACAGGCTGGTGGTGGGCGGACTGGTGCAGAACCCGGTCGAACTGAGCCTCACACAATTGCGTGCCCTGCCCTACCACGAGCAGATCACGCAGCACTTCTGCATCCAGGGCTGGTCCGGCGTGGCGAAGTGGGGCGGGGTGCGGATGCAGGACATCCTCGACCTGGTCCAGCCGAAGCCAGAAGCCAAGTGGGTGATCTTCTACTCCTTCGCGCACGGCCCGGACGGCGGGATCTACTACGACGCACAGGCGATCGAACAGATGAGCTACAAGCTGACGATGCTCGCGTACGACATGAACAACGAAGCCCTGTCCTTTGGGCACGGGGCGCCGCTGCGACTGCGCAACGAGACGCAACTGGGCTTCAAGATGGTCAAGTGGATCAAGGGCATCGAGTTCGTCGAGCACTTCTCGGAAGTGGGCGGCGGCCTCGGTGGGTACAACAACGACCACGAGTTCTTCGGCTACCGGCAGTCGATTTGACCGGCCAACACCCAGTAATTCAGGAGGCACGCAATGGTTGACACGATTGTGGTAGGTATCGAGGGAACGGAGCCGAGCCGAGTCGCACTGCGGTGGAGCATCGAACGGGCGGCGACGACCGGTGCCGAGGTGGTTCTCGTCCACGTGGTTGACGACGAGTGGGCTTCGGTCAGTGCTCGGATCCGCGAAGGCATGGCCGCGGATGCCGGACGTCTGCTCGAGCGGGAAGCGGAATACGCGCGGTCCCTCGCGGCTGGCGTCACTGTGGGCACTCGACTGCTCCACGGCGACGTGATGGACGAGCTGATTGCCGCGTCGAGAACGGCGAGTGTGATAGCCGTCGGCACACACAAGACTGGATTCATCCACGGTAAGGTCTTCGGATCGCGCAGCCTGGTGCTGGCCGCTGCGGCACACTCACCGGTTGCGATCATCCCTCAGCCATCACAGCGAGGCGCACGTGGCGTTGTGGTTGGAGTGGATGCCTCTGATGCCGGCCGAACGGCGGTGCGCTTCGCGGCCTCTGAAGCTGCTCGCCTCCACCAGACTGTGACGTTCGTGCGGGCGTCGGATGCTCCCGGTCAGGCGGACGAGCACGCCGAGGTCCAGCGGCGACGGGACGAGTATCTGGCGGAAAATGCCAAGGCACTGCTGTCAGAGGCCATGGTGATCGCTCGCTCGGTGGCCACGGGCGCGGACATCCGGCTTCGCCACATCCGCCGCCCGGCCGCGGAGGCGCTGTTGGATGCGGCGGCCTCGGCGGCCCTGTTGGTCGTGGGCAGTTCTCGCCGTGAGCCGGAGGCCGACTCGGCATTGGGTTCGGTGAGTCACGACGTCTTGATCAATCTGACCGTGCCGACCATCGTTGTGCACGGCAGCGGCCAGCCCGCCCACTCAGAGCTGCGCGGACTGGCCGCCGGAATCAGCGTGTAGGGACATCGGCGTGTAGGGATATCACGTGGAGGGAGACAGTGGAGACCGCCGACCGTCAGCAGGAGGATTCGTCGTGAAAGTCGCAATGCCCCAGACATCAAGCAAGCTCAAGCCGGATCTGTCCAACTGGAATCCGGAGAATCCGGCGACGTGGGACGCGAAGCTGGCCTGGCGCACGCTGGCCATCACTACCTACACGGTGATGATCGCCTGCGCGACCTGGTACCTGGTCGCCGCCATCGCGCCCCGGTTGAATGACATCGGCTACACGCTGAGCGCTGAACAGCTTTACTGGCTTGTCGCTGCGCCGGGCCTTGCAAGCGGGTTGATGCGGCTCGTCTTCATGTTCCTGCCGCCCGTGCTCGGCACGCGCTCGCTGGTTGCACTCAGCAGCGCACTGCTCGTCCTACCGATGATCGGCTGGACGCTCGCCGCGCGCGACAACACCACGCCATATTGGGTGCTGCTGGCGCTCGCATTTTCGGCAGGTGTCGGCGGTGGCAGCTTCTCCGGTCTGATGGGATCCACCAGTTACTTCTTCCCGAAACGACTCTCGGGAACAGCACTGGGCATCCAGGCCGGTATCGGCAACATGGGCATCGGACTCGTCCAATTGCTTGTGCCGTGGGTCGTGGGCTTTGGGCTGCTGGGCACCGCCGCCCTCACCCCACAGAGCGGCGCGCAAGGCAAACTCGTCTGGCTGCACAACGGCGGACTCGTGCTCATCCCGTGGGCGTTGCTCGCCGTCGTGCTCGCCGT
Organism: Parafrigoribacterium mesophilum; assembly: GCF_039652555.1. Classification (NCBI taxonomy): domain Bacteria; kingdom Bacillati; phylum Actinomycetota; class Actinomycetes; order Micrococcales; family Microbacteriaceae; genus Parafrigoribacterium; species Parafrigoribacterium mesophilum. The sequence goes on along the minus strand of NZ_JBDJAF010000001.1, from coordinate 317,960 downwards.
CGTGGTGCTGCGCCGGGTGCCGATCACAGCGAACTTTGCCCAGCAACTCGACATTTTCCGACTCAAGCACACCTGGATCATGACCGCGATTTACCTGATGTCGTTTGGTGCGTTCAGCGGTCTGGCCGCGCAGACCGGCCTGCTGATCCTGAACGTCTACGGTCAGTTCGACAACCCGCCGAACCCGCTCACCTGGGCCTGGATCGGCCCGACACTCGGTGCGCTCGTGCGGGCGGCGACCGGCCCGCTGTGCGACCGCTTCGGTGGGGCGCCGTTCACCTTCGTCGGCGGTGTCGGAATGACCGTCGGCACGATCGTGACCCTGTTCTTCCTCACTCCCAGCTCGGTGGGGGAGTTCTGGGGATTTCTCACCGGCATGTTGATGATCTTCTTCTTCTCCGGATTCGCCAACGCCGGCACCTTCAAGCAGATGCCGATGATCTTTTCACCACGCCAAGCCGGCGGCGCCATCGGATGGACGGCTTCGGTGGGCGCGTTCGGGCCGTTCGTGGTCGGCATGGCCCTGGCGGCCATGGCGCCCACCGTCTTCTTCATCGTCTGCGCGGTCTGGTGTGCGTTCTGCACCTGCCTGGCCTGGTGGTATTACGCACGCCCGGGTGCCGAGAAGAGTGCCGAAAGTCTGCGCCTGGCTGCCGGGATACCGAGCCGGTCCCGGCGCGCATGACACAATCCTGCGGGCTGCACAATCGTGATGCTAGGTAACAATGTAGTAGCATCAGAATATGCACAATGAGCCGACGATATTAGACCGACTGCTGGAGGTGAGCGAACTCTTCCAGAAGGACATGGCGCGTGCCTTCGAAGGCACATCGCTGACCGTATCGCGTGTGCGTGTGCTCTGGGATCTCGCCGCAAATGGCCCTTCGGCGCAGCATCTGCTGGCCTCCCGGTTGGAGATGAGTCCGCGCAACGTCACTGGTCTCATTGACGCTCTGGAGTCCGCAGGCTACGTCACCCGGTCGCCACACCCCCACGATCGGCGCGCCATCATCGTGTCGCTTGCCGAATCCGCCCGCCGGTTCATGCGCGATATGCAACGCGATCACGCCGAACTCTCCGCCGAACTGCTCGGCGCTGTCGACGTTGCCGACCGCGATGCGCTGCTGCGCGGGATCACGGCGATCGCCGCTCGACTGCGCGGACTCGTCGAGGCTGCGGAGGCGGACCCAGCAGCGGAGGCACACCCAGCAGCGGAGGCACACCCAGCAGCGGAGGCACACCCAGCAGCGGAGGCACACCCAGCAGCGGAGTCATCGGCAAGGGGAAACCCATGAACGTCGAGACGGCACATCCGCCGACAGCGACTCTGTGGCGACGCATAATCAGATTTCTGAAGCGGGCGCTGGTGGTGGAACTCAGCATCTACGTGAGCATCGCCCGTTTCGTCGCGCGTCGCCCTGCTGTGCCGCACGGTGCTGCGGGCTTCAGCTTCCACAAGCCGGTGCTGACGATCCTCGTCATCTTCATCGTGTTGTCGGCCGTTGAGGTGCCCATCATCGATCTCATCGTGCATCCCTGGCCCGCGGTGCGGATTCCTTTCCTCGTGCTCGGTCTTTGGGGTCTCACCTGGATGTTCGGTCTGCTCTGCTCGTACCTCACGCATCCGCACACGGTCGGGCCCGATGGCATCAGGGTGCGCGCCGGTCTGGAGATCGACCTGGCGCTGAACTGGGACGACATCGCCTCCGTCGCCCACAACCTTCGAGTGGACGATCCGAAGTCACCAAAAATCGTTGAAGATGATGGCTCGCGCACGCTGATGTTCCGCATCGTCGAGCAAACCAACCTGGAGATCGAACTTGAGCGACCCACCCTCGTGCGGCTGCCTGGTCACGGGGTAGCCGGCGGTGAGCAGTTGATTAGCGCCATACGGATCTGGGCGGACGAACCGCGCGCCTTCATGGACCGGGTGCGTCAGCACGTCTGAGTGCCTGACAGGCCTAGCGCAGCACCGAACTCAGCAGGATGCTGGTCTCGCTGTTAACGACCCCGTCGATCGACCGAATCCGACCCAGCAGCCCGTCGAACTCCATGAGCGTGCTTGAGCGCAGGTCCGCAACCAGGTCCCAGCCGCCGTTGGTGGAATGCAGCGCCTGTACCTCGGGAAAGCCGCGCAGCCTCCGGATGACGTCATCGGTGGAGCGCCCCTCGACCTCGATCAGCGTAATGGCCCGGATGACATCCGTCTCGGCTTCCTCGCGAATGCGCACGGTGAACCCCAGCACCGTTCCGGACTCGACCAGTCGGGCGAGCCTGTTATTCACCGTTGCGCGGGTGACACCGAGCGTTTGAGCCAGGGTCGCGACAGCCTCGCGTCCGTTGGTGCGCAACTCGGCGATCAGTCGGCGGTCGAGGTCATCCAGATCGCGCATGACCAAAGTGTACAACGTGACTATGCAGGGTGTCATGTTACCTGCCCCAAATGACCAGCAGTTGCCATTGTGACTGCGCATGACTCACACATAGCGTTGATAGCGAGTGGAGAACTCAAAGGAGATGTTCGGAATGGTCCGATTTGTTGGTGTGCAGAATGTAGTGCGGTGGATCCAGTCCAACGGCCTGGAGAAGATTCTCGCCGAGCTGGGCACCTATGTGTCGGATGACTACCGTCGCTGGGAATCCTTCGAGAAGGCGCCGCGCGTGGCGAGCCATTCGCCCATCGGCGTGATCGAGTTGATGCCCACCAGTGACGGCACCCTCTACGGCTTCAAGTATGTGAACGGTCATCCGTCCAATCCCGCCAAAGGCCTGCAGACGGTGACCGCGTTCGGCATGCTGGCGGATGTCGAAAGCGGCTATCCGCTGCTCGTCGCCGAGATGACCTTGTTGACGGCGTTGCGCACTGCGGCAACCTCTGCGATGGCGGCGGCGCACCTCGCCCGCGCGAATTCCACCACGATGGCGATGATCGGCGCCGGTACCCAGGCCGAATTTCAGGCGATCGGCATCCGCGGAACAACCGGCATCCGTAGTCTTCGCGTGTTCGACATCGACCCGCGGGCCTGCGCCAAACTGGCGCGCAACCTGACGCCGCTGGGCTTCGACGTCTATGTCGCGACGGATGCTGCGGACGCCGCCACCGGCGCCGACGTCATCACCACCTGCACCGCGGACAAGGCGAGAGCCACCATCCTCACCGACGACATGGTCGTTCCCGGCGTTCACCTCAACGCCATCGGCGGTGACTGCCCTGGCAAGACCGAGCTCGACGCCGCCATCCTGCGCCGCGCCGACGTCTTCGTCGAGTTTCCGGAGCAGACCCGCATCGAGGGCGAGATCCAGCAGCTCGAGCCGAGTTTTCCGGTGGTCGAGCTGTGGCGGGTCGTCGCCGGGCTCGAGCCTGGCCGCACCTCCGCGGACCAGATCACCGTCTACGACTCCGTGGGCTTCGCGATCGAGGACTTTTCCGTGCTGCGCTACCTGAGCGACAGTGTCAACGGCACCGAATTCTCCGTCGACATCGATCTGGTTGCCGACCCAGACGATCCCAAAGACCTGTTCGGATTCGCCATGGGGGTCGGCGCCCCCATCCCGGTACCGTGACGGCACGGATGTCCATTCAGGCACCGTCGGCGGTTGTGCTCATCCGTCCGCAGCATTTCGTGCCCAATCCGGCGACCACGTCCGACAACTCGTTCCAATCTCCGGTGCCGACGGGGCAGGCGGACACGATCGCGGCATCTGCACACCAGGAGGTCACCGCGGTCGCCGCTGCGCTACGGGCCCACGGCATCACCGTGCACCTTTTCGATGACGAGCAGCCCGGCCGGCCGGACAGTGTGTTCCCGAACAACTGGTTCTCCACGCACTCCGGCGGCCACGTTGCGCTGTTTCCCATGCAGTCGCCGAGCCGGCGCGGTGAGCGACGGGCTGATGTCATTGAACTACTGAAGCGCGAATACCGCGTCCAAGATGTGATCGACTACTCGGGTCTCGAATTCGACGACGTCTTTCTCGAAGGCACCGGAGCGATGGTGCTGGACCATGTCAGCCGCGTCGCCTACACGGTGCGCTCCGCGCGCGCTGACCCGGTGGCGCTGGAACGGTTCTGCACCAACTTCGGCTACGAACCGATGGCGTTCGACGCGGCCGACGAGGCGGGTCGGCCCGTCTATCACACGAACGTTCTGATGTGCATCGGCACGGACTTCGCCATGGTCGGCACCGGGCTCATCGCCGATACACGGCGGCGGACTCAGATCGTCGAACGGTTGGCAGCGCCGGGGCGGCAGATCATCGATCTCAGCCCCGCACAAATTCGGGAGTTCGCCGGTAACGCTATTGAACTGCACGGCCGCGGCGGCCGCATCCTGGCAATTTCCACGAGGGCATTGGCGAGCTTGGATGCGACGCAGCGCCGCGTCATCGAAGCGAGCGCCACCATCCTTCCGCTGGCGGTACCCACCATCGAGTTGGCGGGTGGCTCCGTGCGATGCATGATCGCCGGCATCCACCTCGATCCGCGCCCGGCAGCGTAGCGTCCCTTCCCCTGGTCCGCTCCACCGGTGGTCGAGCCGCGTCCTTCCGCTGGTCGGTCCGCTCCGCCCGGGGGTCGAGCCCCGCGAGACCGCACAAGGGCAACCTCTCGTCAAGATTTCGTTATGTTTCGACGTGCCTTGAACTTTGCCAGGGAGAGCAGCACAGTAGCAGTTGTCACCGATTGGGCGCAGGCCCGGTCGGGAGGCACTATCGAGCTCCCCCCAGCATTCCGGGCCGAACTCCTGGATGCTGTCCCTCATCGCGGTCGGCACTCCCGCGTCACAGAAACACCCCGAAGGATCACACCCTCATCATCAGAGGCCTTCACAGAAATCAACAAGGCTGCCCTCCGCGCAGCGTTGCCAGGTGCACCATGCCGCCCTACCGACAGGCGCACAGGTAGCGCACGGCCGGCGGCCTCGACCTGGCACAAATCTCACGAAGGAGTCTCACCATGAGCACAGCCACCGATGTGGCCAATCCACTCGTTGCCATCATCGCGGCCACCGAACGCGATGTCACCGCCGACGTCTCTAAAGCCGCCGCGGTCTTCCGGGTGGCCGGTGAGGCCACCGGCCGCGTCTCCAGCACCATCCGCATCGGCAAATTCACGATCGATGCGGATGAGCCACCGGCACTGGGCGAAGGCGCCGCGCCGAACCCGGTCGAGTACGCCCTGGCGGGGTTGCTGTCCTGCCAAGTGGCGACCTATCGAGTGTGGGCAGTCAACCTCGGCATCGCACTCGACAGTGTGAACATCTCGATCGACGGCGACCTCGACTTCCGGGGGTTCTTTGGATTTGACGACTCGGTGCGACCCGGTTTCAGCGCCGTGCGCTTGAATGTGCGGCTGAGCGGACCCGACACTGCCGAGCGCTACTCCGAACTGCAAAAGGTTGTCAACGCGCACTGCCCAGTGCTCGATCTGTTCCGCAACCCCACGCCGGTGGAGTCCACCCTCACGGTCGCCTGACCTTGGGCCGCACGTCGGCCAGTCAACCTGTATTACCGCCGCGGCACCACCGCGGTGTCTCAGCCAACCCGTTTTAACCTGAAAGAAGACAACATCATGGGACGTTTCGACAACAAAACAGCCGTCATCACCGGTGGGGCCAGCGGCATCGGCCTGGCCACAGCCGAGCTGTTCGCCGCAGAGGGCGCCACCGTCGTGATCGCCGGACGCGACGCGGCGAAGGGCGCCGCAGCGGCCGCGGCAGTCGGCGGCAGCACCACCTTCGTGCAAACGGATGTCGGCGACGACGCCCAAGTCGCCGCACTGGCCTCCACGGCCGCCGAACGCACCGGCACCATCGACATCTGGTTCAACAACGCCGGCTACGAGGGACCGATCGGCCCGTTCGACGGCTGGACAGACGAAAGCATCACCGAACTGCTCAACACCAACGTGAAGGGGGTGCTGTCCGGCCTGCGCTATGCATCCGAGCACATGAAGGGTTCCGGGGTGATCATCAACACGGCGTCGTTCATCGGCTCCACCGTGCCGATTCCGATCGCCGTCGCTTACGGTGCGACGAAAGCCGCCGTGATCTCGGCCAGCGCATCAGCCGCCATCGCGTTGGAGCCGGCAGGCGTGCGCGTCTTCGCGGTGTGCCCGTGGATCATCGACACCCCGATGCTGGAGCGGTTCATCGGCAGCACTGCGCTCGAGGACAAGCAGAAGTTCGCGGCCGGCTTGAACCCGAGCGGCAGGCTGGCAGTGCCGGCGGACATTGCGGCGGCGGTAGCCGACCTCGCGGACGGACAGTCGGACCTCGCCAACGGGGGAGCCGTGCTCGTCGACTCCGGGGCGGCTCTCGCCACCGTGTGACGCGACACACCGACCGATAGCAATCCGGACGAGACTGGCCGCCGCGGCGGGTGATTTCGTCCGGATTACTATCTGTCGACGGCGATCCCGGGCGCCGAAGTCTGGTACTCCCCACGGAGTAGTCGCGACGCGCCGGTGGCGCCGCCCGGCGGATGACCGCGGCCGGCTGCGGGACGTACGATTCTCGCATGCCGTATCCAGGTCAGCGTGCCGAGGACGGCTTCCGGGGTCCATGGGAGGCCGGCCCGCCCGGTTGGGGACCGCCGCGCTGGGCGCGGCTCTGGCTGCCGGTGATCGTCTCGTTCCTGGTTCAAGTTCCGGCCGTGTTCTGGATCTGGCGCCGCGGCCCGCACGGCCCCCGCTTCCCCTGGCACGATGTGCTTCCGGTGAACGGCGCGGCTCTCGCGCTCGGGCTGGTCATTGCCCTGATCGGCCCGGTCGCCCTCATCGCGGCACGGCGAGCTCCGGGACCGGTGGTCGCGATCGTGACCGCAGCGGCGACCGCCGATGTGCTTCTCAGCGCCGACCAGCCCGGCCCGCCGTACATCGCCCTGGCCTTCGCCATCGTCAGCGCCATCGTGCGTGGCGCCCGGATCTGGGCCTGGCTGTCGGTCGCGGCAGGGTGGCTGGTGACGATCATCGGAGCGATCGTGCTGCGGTTGGACGTGCCACCGTCCAGTATTGCCGGAACGACCCTCGGCATCCTCATCGTCATGGGGATCGGCGAAGGCATCCGCAGCCGCCGGGAACGCGTCCTCGACTATCGCAGCAGGCTCGAACAGCGCAAGCAGTCCGACGTGCAGGCCGAGCGGATGCGCATCGCCCGCGAACTACACGACGTGCTCGCGCACTCGCTGAGCCAGATCAACGTGCAGGCCGGCGTCGGGCTGCATCTGATGGACAAGCAGCCTCAGCAAGCGGCCGCCGCCCTGGCCAGCATCAAAGAGGTCAGCAAGACCGCGCTGGATGAGGTGCGGTCGGTGCTCGGAATACTGCGCGCGGAAGACGGAGCGGACCCTGGTGCACCACTCGTGCCCGAACCCGATCTGTCACGGCTGCCTGGACTGGCCGCCTCGATCACGGCGCAGGGCATCGTCGTTCAGTTGCACAATTCGCTCACCGAGCAGCCTCCGGCCGCCGTGCAAATGGCGATTTACCGCATCGTGCAGGAATCCCTCACCAACGTCGTGCGCCACGCGCAGGCGACCACCGCGACAGTGGATCTCACCGCCGTGGACGGCGCTTACCGGGTGCACATCGCGGACGACGGCGTCGGCGCCGGGAACCGGGGCTTCGGGCGAGGGCTCACCGGAATGCGGGAACGCGCGGAACTGCTGGGCGGAAGCCTCACCACGGCACCAGGCCCCGGCGGCGGCTTTCAGGTGACCGCGACAATACCCGCCAGGGAGAACAACCCATGATCACAGTGGCCATCGCCGACGACCAACAACTCGTGCGGGCCGGGTTTGCCGCCCTCGTTGATTCCGAGCCGGACCTTAAGGTGGTGGGGGAGGCAGCCACCGGTGCCGAAGCCGTCGCCCTGGTCACCCGCACCAAACCCGACGTGGTGCTCATGGACATCCGGATGCCCGACGGCGACGGACTCTGGGCGACCGGGCGCATCGTGTCACGCCCGGAACTTTCCGGCACCCACATCGTGATCGTCACCACCTTCGAACTGGACGAGTACGTCGCCCAGGCCATCAAGGCGGGCGCGAGCGGCTTCCTGGTGAAAGACACCGAGCCCGTGGAGCTGATCCGTGCCGTGCGCGTCGTCGCAGCGGGCGACGCGCTGCTGTCGCCCAGCGTCACCAGACGGCTGCTCGAGCGCGTCGCGGGCACGCTCGACCAGACCCAGGACGCCAGCGCTCTGGACGTGCTCACCGAGCGGGAGCGGGAGGTGCTCGGACTGGTCGGCCGTGGCCTCACCAACGAGGAAATCGGCCGCACCCTGTTCCTCAGTCCGCTCACCGCGAAGACTCACGTGTCACGGATCATGTCGAAACTGGCCGCCCGCGACCGCGTGCACCTGGTCGTCGTCGCCTACGAAACCGGGCTGGTGCGGGCCGGGCACCGGGAGTAGTGCCGCGTCGCCGCATGCTCCGCAGGCAGTACTCGGAAGCATCCGTAGGGCAGATTCGCCGCAGCCTGCCGGTCGCGAAAGTGGTGTCAGAGGGTTCACATCGAACCTGGTACAAGAAAGGGAAACACTGTGCTGACAAACACCGTGCTGACAAACACCGTGCTGACACCACTGGCGCTCGCTGGGCCGCACTGGGCAGGTGGCGGATTCGGATGGCTCTGGCTGTTCGTCCCACTGATCTGGATCGGCGTCTTCGTGCTGATCTTCGTGCTTGTCGGGCGCCGCTGGCGTCGCGGCTGGGGTGAACATCCCTATGGTCCCTGGAACGACGGTTCACGCTCCGCCGAAGCCACCCTCGGCGACCGATACGCCAGGGGAGACATCGACGAGAAGGAGTACCGCGCCCGACTGGAGGTACTGAGGGCTCAGCGCATGCCACCGCCCCGCTAACTTCACGATCGTTTCCACCACCCGCCAGTGCGACAGGCTCCCCCAAGTGAGGGGGGAGCCTGTCGCGTATTCCCCCTACCTAAGGGATGTCGTGCCGGCTCGGCTGTGGCGTTATCTAGGGGTGGGACACGAGTGTTTGTCGTGTCGCTAGGAGGTCCGGCTTCGCGGACCACATTCAGAAATGGAAGTGTTTGATGAAACACGCGCCTGATGCCGCTTGGCGGTCTCGAAAACTTGGAATTCTTGGCATCGGTCTTGCGGCTCTGATTCTGCCGCTCGGGCTGATGAGTCCAGCTGTGGCCGCGCCCGGGCCGACAACCTGGACGGTGCTTTCCGGGTCAGAATCCGCCGACATGGCCATCCAAGGCATGGCGTTTCTGCCGGCGGATGTTTACGTCAACGCTGGCGACACCGTGAAATGGGTGGCCAATGCGGCGGAGATCCACACGGTGACATTCCTCGCCACGGGTCAGACGCTGAAGCCGTTCAATCCCGCGGACGCGACGCAAAGTGGACCAGTCGGCTCGACCTCCTACGACGGGGTTTCCTATTACAACTCCGGGCTCTTTGCGACCGGCGACTCCAGCCTCCCGACGAGCTATAGCCTCACCTTCCCCAACGTGGGTGATTTCACCTACTACTGCCTGGTGCACGGGAACATGATGAAAGGTGTCGTCCACGTCGCCGCCGCGGGTTCGACGTACAAGTACACCCAGGCCGATTACGACGCGCAGGCGGCAGCCGGTGCGGCGTCGATCATTGCAGATGGAACCGCGTTGACCGCCAAGAAGGCGCTCGCGGCGAACGACCACACCGTGTTCGAGGGTGCGGATGACGGCGTCGCCATGGTGATGCGGTTCATCCAGCCAAACGTCACCGTCCACGTCGGTGAGAGTGTCAAGTTCATCAACGACGGCATGGGTGCGCCGCACACCGTCACGTTCGGCACACCGGTGGGCAATCCGACGGCTCCTGCAGGGGATCCGACGAACTTCACCGGCGGATACCTGAATTCCGGATTTGCGGTGCCAGGTACCAGCTTCACCGTGACCTTCAACAAGGCCGGGACGTTCAATTACGTCTGCATCCTGCATGCCGGCATGGGCATGGTCGGGTCGGTCACGGTGCTTCCGGCCGAAGCCACTGCGGCGCCGGCGACGCCGGTCAAGGCGAACGCGAGCTTCACCGGCTGATCGAAAATGTCACTGATCCGCCGTGTGGATGCTTGGAGTCCGCCCGGCGGATCTGTGTCGCCCGACTCCCTCCTCGGGAGTATGCCTCTCACGAAAGCCAACTCATGCACCTTCGGTACCACCCGCCGGCCGCGGCAGTGGCGATCGCAGTCGCGCTGGCGTTGGCCGGATGCACCTCGCAGGAACTGCATCCTCCGATTCCGCACGCGTCCAGCGCGCCCGCACCAATCACCACTGCCCCGGCACCGAGTGCACTGGCCCCTTCGGTGGTGGGAGATGCCGCAGTGGCCTTAACGAATTCTGTCGCCGTCTACACCGAACCTCGCGGCAGCCTCCTGGCGACCTTCGCGAACCCACAGCGCTCGGGCGCTCCGCTCACCTTCCTGGTGGTCGGCGACGACGTCGACGGGTGGCTCAAGGTCGAAGTGCCGCAGCGCCCCAATGGGAGTACGGGATGGGTCAGCGCGACCTCCGTGTCACTCCAACGACTCGTCTACAGCCTCCGCGTCTCCACCCAGGACAACACGCTGTCCCTGTTCAAAGACTCGGTGCTCGTCACAACGTATTCGGTGGCGACGGGAACCGGAGGCACCCCGACGCCGCACGGCTCGTTCTATCTCACTGAATTGCTGCAACCGACCAACGACGGCTACGGCCCCTACGCGTTCGGCCTTTCCGCGTATTCCGAAGTTCTCAGCGACTTCGGCGGCGGTCCTGGACAGATCGGCCTGCACGGAACCGACGACGCCGCCAGCATCGGACGGGCAGCAAGCCACGGATGCATCCGCATGTCCAATGCAGACATCGCCGCCCTTGCCGCGCTGTTGCCGTTGGGAACGCCGATCGTCATCGAATGAGCCGGTGGTTGGCCTGAAATAGGGATGGGCATAGCCAGGCCACCGGATGCGATATTCTCGGCGGCGTGGACGCGCATGCCGAGATCTGACGACGAGTCGGCCGCCCTGCGGGCAGGGCTCGCTGTCGGTTTGGCCGCTGCGGCGTATGGCGTCTCTTACGGCGCACTCGCCGTCGCGGCGGGACTGGACGTCTGGCAAACCTGCGTGATGAGCCTGCTGATGTTCACCGGTGGTTCGCAGTTCGCGCTCATCGGTGTTCTGGCCTCCGGCGGCGTCGCGGCGGGCGGCTCGGCCATCGCCAGCGCCGCGATCCTCGGCATCCGCAATGGCGTGTACGGCGCCAGAGTGTCGCCGATCATCGGTCGCGGCTGGTTCCGTCGACTCGTCGCCGCCTGGGTGACCATCGATGAGACGACCGCGGTCGCGACGACACAACGCACGCCGCGCGCGGGGCGAGTCGGGTTCTGGGTGACCGCGGCGGCGACCTTCATCGGTTGGAACATCACGACCCTCATCGGTGCACTGATCGGCGACGCCTTGGGCGACGTGCGACAGTATGGACTGGATGCCGCCGCTGCTGCCGCGTTCCTCGGCCTGTTGTGGCCCAGGATGCGAGAGCTGCAGACGGTCGCGGTGGCTGCTGGGGCCGCTGTGGTGGCTGCGGCGCTCACCCCGGTGTTGATGCCGGGGCTGCCGGTGCTCGTCGCTGGGATCGTGGCGGTTGTCGTCGGGGTGTTCAACTGGCTTGGAAAACCCGGAGGCGTCTCCAGCGCACCGCCGACCGGCAGGCCGGCACCGTCGAGCCATGCGGAGGGACACCGGAACGACCGTGCGGAGGAGCGCTCGTGACGCTCTGGCTCATCGTGATCATCGCCTCGCTGGCGTGTCTCGCCCTCAAACTCGGCGGCTATCTCGTGCCGGAATCATTGCTGGAGCGGCCGATGCCCTCCCGGGTGGCCAATCTGCTCACGGTGGCGCTGCTGTCGGCCCTGGTCGCGGTGCAGACGCTGGGTGCCGGCACCCAGGTGACCCTGGATGCGCGCGTTCCGGCAATCCTCGTCGCCGCCGTGCTGTTCGCCTTGCGGGTGCCGTTCATCCTCGTGGTGATCGCCGCGGCGGTCGTCGCCGCCGGCTTACGAGCGCTGGGCTAGCCTTCCAGGTCGTCGACGCCGGGCAGCCAGCTCTGACCAGGGATTCCCCAGCCGTTCTTGCGAATCGCCTTGGCGGCCGCCTTGCCGTGGACGTGCTCTAGCCGGTCCACGTAGAGCACACCGTCCAGATGGTCATATTCGTGTTGCAGGATGCGCGCGAGCCAGCCGCCGGTGCGGATCTCGAACGGCGCGTTGTGGACGTCGACGGCGCGCAGCACGGCCAGCGGAGACCGCCGAAGCGGGAACCGCTCCCCGGGGACGGACAGACACCCCTCGGACTCGACCTCCTCATCGGCCTCGCCGGCCGGCACCGGGCTGATCCACAGCTCCGGGTTGATCGCCACCCCGTGCATCCGGTGCTCATCGTCGTCGGTCCAGTCGTAGACGAAGACCCGCAGCGGCACGCCGACCTGCGGGGCGGCCAGTCCGACGCCCGGGGCGGCGTGCATCGTCTCGATCATGTCCGACACCAGCGTGTCCAGATCAGGCCCGAAATCGGTCACCGGCGCGGCGGGAAAGTGCAGTACCGGGTCTCCGGTGATTCGAATGGGAAGTACGGCCATTCGGCAAGAATATCGTGGGCTCACCGGGTAGGGTCGTGGGGTGCCGCTGGATCTGAACGACTTCGCGATACACGCCATCACCCTCACCCCGCAGCAGGGACTCGGGATTCCCGTCGCGCTGGTGGGTGCCGTGTTCCTGGCGCTCGGGGCACAGTTCCAACACCGCGGCGTGACCAAGATGGAAGCACACTCGGTCGAACCCGCCCGATCCGGGCTGAGCAGGCGCCAACTGCTGTTGCTGCTGCGGCGCCCGTCCTGGGTGATCGGCACCCTCATGCTCGGCCTCGCGGTCGTCTTCCAGCTGACCAGCCTGGGCCTGGCACCGATCATCGTCGTACAGCCGCTGGGGGCGATCGCCCTGGTCATCACGGCGATTGTCAACGCTCGAATCTCCAAGGTGCGGCTGGAGCGCGCGTCGATCCGAGCCATCGTGCTGTGCGTCGGCGGAATCGGCATCTTTGTGACCATCGCCGCTTTCACCGCGACCTCCAGCCCGGTGAGCGAGGGGCAGTTGATCGCCATCCTCATCATCCTGGCGGTCGTGACCATCGCCTTCGCGCTGTTCTTCGCCTACCTCCGCAATCGGTTCAAGGCGATCGTCTACATCATCGGCGCCGGCGTGCTCTACGGTTTCGTCGCAACGCTGGCCAAGGTCGTCATCGACAGGATCAAGACCCTGTTCATCCCCACCTTCCACATCGGTCAACTCGAGTGGCTCACCGTGCTGTGCGTGATCGCGCTGCTTGCCGCTGCCGCGCTCGGCGGGTATTTTGTGCAGAGCGCGTATTCCTCGGGACCCCCGGATCTGGTCATCGCCGGGCTGACGGTGATCGACCCGCTGGTGGCCGTCACCATCGGGGTTGTCGTCTTGCAGGAAGCGGCGGAAGCGCCGTGGTTCGCGGTTGTCGCCTTCGCCGTCGCGGGCGTGATCGCCGTTTATGGAGTACTGCAGTTGGCCAAGCATCATCCGCAATCTCAGCACTAGGGTGGTTACGGACCACGAACGACAAAGGATCGAACACGAATTTGCCTGACGCTGTGAACGGACCAGACGCTACGCGAAAGGAACCCCTGCGCATCCTGATCGGTGCCGACACGTTCCCCCCGGATGTCAACGGAGCCGCGAACTTTGCCTCCAGGCTCGCGGCCGGTTTGGTGGCCCGAGGTCACAACGTAAGGGTCGAGGCGCCGGCGGCCAGCCGCAAGCACGGTGCCGTTGTCGAGGAGCACGACGGCGCGTCGTTCCTGGTCTACCGACTGTTCTCGTTGCGCTGGTATCCGCACGATTGGCTGCGTTTTGCCATGCCGTGGACCAGCCAGGCAAACGCTGCGAAGATCCTCGACGAGTTCCGACCGGATGTCGTGCACATCCAGTCCCACATCATCATCGGTCGCGGGCTCGCACGGCAGGCGCACAAGCGTGGCATCCGAGTGGTAGCCACCAACCACTTCATGCCCGAGAACCTGATCGAGCACACCCTGTTGCCCAAGTTCCTGCGAAAGACTGCGATCAACATCGCCTGGAACGACGCCTCGAAGACGTACCGACTGTGCGACGCGGTCACCTCGCCCAGTCGCAAGGCGGCCGACTTCCTGGAGGCCGAGACCGACCTCACCGGTGTGCACGCCGTGTCCTGCGGGATCACCGCGAGTGATTACACCCCGAGCTTTGAGAAGAGCACCGAGAACCGGGTGGTGTTCGTGGGCCGGGTGACCGGGGAGAAGCATCTGGACGTGTTGCTGCGCGCCGTCGCGAAGCTGGATCCGGCCCTGCAGGTGCAGTTGGAGATCGTTGGCGGAGGAGATCTGCTTCACCAGCTGCAGCAGTTGGCCAACGACCTCGGCATCGCGCAGCGCACCACCTTCACCGGACACGTCACCGATGAGGAGTTGCGTGCAGCGCTCACCCGAGCGACCGTGTTCGCGATCCCGTCGATCGCTGAATTGCAGAGCATCGCCACGATGGAGGCGATGGCATCCGGGCTCCCCGTGGTCGCCGCCGACGCCATGGCCTTGCCGCATCTGGTGCACAACGGCAAGAACGGGTACCTGTTCGAGCCGGCCAATGTGGACGACCTGGCGGCGAAGCTCACCAAGGTGCTCACGGCGTCCGACTCCGACCTCGCCCGAATGAAACGGAACAGCCTGAAATACATCGAGGCACACGACATCGAGCGCACTCTCGACACCTTCGAGAGCCTGTATCGTGGGGAACCGGTGACCGACCCGGTCACCGACGTTTCGGTCAATGACGCGGCGAAATAGCGGCAGTGGCCGGTTCGGGGCGGTAGCTCAGCTGGTTAGAGCAGCGGACTCATAATCCGTCGGTCACGGGTTCAAGTCCCGTCCGCCCCACCCTGCTGGAAAGCGTTCCCGGGAGGCCGCCTGCCACGGCCGGGTGGGATGTCAACCCCCTCCCCGGTGGGGCCGCCATCTCTTAGCGTGGCCTCATCAACGATTGAGTCGAAGGGGAAGAAACCATCATGGGTGCTTCAGACAAGTTTGAGAACGCCGCGGAAAAGGCCAAGGGTAAGGCGAAGGAAGCGTTCGGAGACGCGACCGACGACGAGAGCATGGAGGCCGAGGGCCGCATGGACCAGACCAAGGCCAACTTGAAGCAGGCCGGCGAAAACGTCAAGGACGCGTTCACGAAGGACTAGCGTCTTTCCTATGGCACCTGGGCGATCAGCTCAGGTGCCATAGTCCGACCAGCCCAGCCCCGGCCATCACCACGGCGGTCGTCCAGCCCAGCGTCGCCGCTAGTTTGCCATTGCGCCACGCGTCCATGAGTTGCCGGGCCGAGCACCCTGAAGAACCGTGCGATCGGGTGGTGCCTGGTCATCGCGACGCCCCCGCCAGTCGCGGCATCAGAAGCAACATGATGCCGAGAAACACCAGTGTCGTCACGCCAGCGATGACTCCGGCGATGCGACCGACGACGACGTCGAGGATGAAGAGGACCACCCCGGCGGTGAGCACCGACACGGCCACGAGCGTCGCCTTGAGCAGACGGTTTCCGATGACGACGATCCTTCTCTTCTCATGCCGACGGAACAGCGTGCGATGCAGGCTCACGGGAGTCAAGCCGAGGCACGTGCTCACGGCGGCGAGCAGTACCAGCACGACATACACGGCGACCTGAAAGGTATCGAGGTCGCTGAACCGCTGCTGGAACGCCAGTGTCAGCAGAAAGCCGCTGATGATCTGGGTTCCGGTCTGCGTGACGCGAAGCTCTTGAAGGATCTCCACCCAGTTGCGGTCGTACCGTTCGTCTGCGGTCTCGTTCCTGCCTTCGGAAACCCCGTATTCGTCGCTGCGCACCATCGGCTCCTCCTCAGTCAGGGCGTCGGCATGCCGCCGTTCACGTTGAGCGTTTCGCCGGTGACATAGCTGGATTCCGCGGAGGCCAGGAACACGTATGCGGGCGCCACTTCCGTGGGCTGTCCGGCGCGTCCGATCGGCGAAGAACTGCCGAATTTCGGCAGCTTGTCCTTCGGCTGTCCCTCCGACACCTGCAATGGCGTCCATATCGGCCCGGGCGCGACCGTGTTCACGCGGATGCCGCGAGGCGCCAGCTGCTGCGCCAGTCCCTTCGAGAACGTGTTGATCGCCGCTTTGGTGGTGGCGTAGTCAAGCAGGATCGGCGCGGGCTTGTACGCCTCGACTGAGGACGTGTTGACGATCGAGGAGCCAGGCGGCAGATGGGGGAGGGCGGCCTTGGTGATCCAGAACATCGCGTACACGTTCACCTTAAAGGTCTCATCGAACTGCTCGTCGCTGAGGTCCTCCAGTTGCTCGCAGAACACCTGCTTGCCTGCGTTGTTCACCAGGATGTCTAGTCCACCGAGCGCGCTTACCGCGTCGGCGACGAGGGAGCGACAGTTGTCGGCGGTGCTCACGTCCCGCGGCAACGGAACGGCCTTGCGTCCGGCGGCTTCGATCAGCGACACGACCTCGTCGGCATCCGGGTCTTCCGACGGAAGATAGGCGAACGCGACGTCGGCGCCCTCGCGGGCGAACGCGATCGCCACCGCCGCCCCGATCCCGGAATCTGCCCCCGTGATCAGTGCTTTGCGGCCCTGCAGCCGGCCGGTGCCTCGGTAGGTCTCCTCGCCGCGATCGGACTGCGGTTCCAGATCCCGGTCCAGGCCAGGTTCGCTCTGGTGCTGTTCCGGTGGCGAGATCGCCGGGTATCGTTTCGCTGGATCCTGAAAGGTCAGTTGGTCGCTCGTCACGGTGCAGCAGCTTTCTCTCATTCGGCGGGTGTATCGCCACGCAAGCACCGCCTCCGGGTGCTGACAACCCGGTTGCTGCACCCGGGGAAGCGGTGTACTAACGTCAACGCATCATGAGCGGATGCGCCAGCCGTTCGGGAGGGGGTGACGATGGGCCGACTGCGGCGAAGCAATCCATCGGGTCAGGGCTACCGACGACGCGCCTCGGGACGCGGGTTCAGGTACCTGGACCCCGCAGGCAACACCGTGCGGGACGCGCAATTGCGTGCCCGCTTTACCAGCTTGGCCATTCCTCCGGCGTGGAGCGATGTCTGGATCTGCCGGTACCCGAGTGGCCACATTCAGGCGACCGGGTTGGACGCCGCCGGCCGGCGACAGTATCTTTATCACCCGCTGTGGCGCGAGGCCCGCGACCGGGTGAAGTTCGACAGGGCGCTCGAGCTGGCGATTTCGCTGCCCACGGCACGCGCACAGGTTACCCGCGCGCTCCGGGACGCCAGCGACCCGCGCATCCGGGCGCTCGCCGCCGCCTTCCGGATGCTCGACACCGGGTCACTGCGCATCGGCAGCGAGCGCTATACGGATGCGAACGGCAGCCACGGACTGTCGACATTGCTCTGTTCGCATGTGTCGGTGTCTCGAGACACCGTGGCGCTGTGCTTTCCGGCCAAGAGCGGTCAGATCTGGGAAAGTGAGATCGTCGACCCGGATCTGGCCGGGTTTGTGCGCGAATGCCTCCGGCGCCCGGACGACGCGCTGCTTCTGAGCTGGGACGCCGATCATGCGCTCTCTGCAACAGAAATCAACAGCTACGTGCGGGAGCGCACCGGCGGGGACTTCACTGCGAAAGACTTCCGCACGCTGCACGGCACTGTGGCTGCGGCGGTGAGCCTGGCCGAGTCGGGCGTTCAGACCAGTGCCAGGGCGCAGTCGCGGGCGATCGCCGCGGCATCCGCCCAGGCGGCGACGGTACTCGGGAACACACCGACGATCGCGCGGAAGAGCTACATCGACCCCAGACTGATCGACCGGTACACCGCCGGGGAAACGATCAGCCTGGCCGGTGCCGCGGAACCCGCGCTGCGGGCCCTGATCCTCGGATAGGCGTCCTTCCCTGGGCTATGCGCCCTTGCGGGTGCGGGTCCGCTTGGTGGCGTTTTCTTCCTCTGGCTCGTCCGATGCGGCGCGCTTCCTTCCGCCGGTTTTCGTGGTGCGGGGTTTCGCGGCACCGGATTCCTCGGGAACGCTCTTCGCAGATGTTGCGGTGGCGGATTTTCGTGAGCTCGATTTAGCGCTGCCGGCTTTGGCCGTGCCGGCGCCTTTAGGGGCCGACTTCCGGGCATCCGGCTTCGTCGCCCCCGCCTTGGTCGGACGGTTCTTCTCGACGCTGCGGCGCAACGCCTCCATCAGGTCGATCACCTCGCCGCCTGCCGGTTCCTGTGCGGTTTCACCGAAGGTGGCCTCGGTGTCGACCGACTCGCCGTGCTCCAATTTCGCGTCGATCAGGGCACGCAGTTGCTCCTGGTAGGCGTCGCTGTAGTCGTCAGGGGTGAAGTCCGACGCGAAGGAATCCACCAAGGCGGAAGACATCTCCAGTTCCTTGTCTGAGATCTTCACCTTCTCGTCCAGCGACGGAAACTTCGCCTCCCGCACCTCGTCGTCCCAGAGCAGGGATTGCAGCATCAGCACGTCGTCGCGAACTCGCAATGCGCCCAGTCTGGTCTTGTCCCGCAGCGCGAAATGCACGATGGCGATCCGATCGGTCTCTTCCAGGGTGCGCCGCAGCAGTGTGTAGGCCTTCGGCGACTTCGAATCCGGCTCCAGAAAGTAGCTCCGGTCGAACATGATCGGGTCCAGCTGCTCGCTCGGCACGAACTCGACCACCTCGATCTCCCGGCTGCGTCCCTCCGGTAATGCGGCGAAGTCCTCGTCGGTGAGGATCACGGTGCGGTCGCCGGAGTCGTACGCCTTGTCGATGTGCTCGTAGTCGATGATCTTGCCGCACACCTCGCAGCGGCGCTGGTACCGGATGCGTCCACCGTCTTCATCGTGCACTTGGTGCAGTTGCACGTCGTGGCTCTCGGTGGCGCTATACAGCTTGACGGGCACGTTGACGAGCCCGAATGCGATGGACCCTTTCCACATTGCTCTCATGCGCCCAGTACACCCCCGTTGGGCCGCCGCGGGTACCCGGTTTCGGCGCAGCCGGGCATGCTGGGCGCATGGCGCAGAAACAGATTGTCACCGTCGAGGGACACCGCATCGCCCTCACCAATCTCGACAAGGTGCTCTATCCGGAGACCGGCACGACGAAGGCGGATGTGTTGGCCTATTACGCCGCCATCGCCCCGTTTCTGCTGCCTCACTCCGCCGACCGTCCGGCGACCCGCAAACGCTGGGTGAACGGGGTCGGCACGGCGAAGAAGCCCGGCACCGTGTTCTTTCAGAAGAACCTGGAAGATTCCGCACCAGCCTGGGTGAAGCGGGCCACGATTGAGCACTCCAACCACGCCAACGCGTACCCGCTGGTCAACAACCTCGCCACGCTCACCTGGCTGGCGCAAATCGCTTCCCTGGAGATCCATGTACCGCAGTGGCGGTTCGGGCGCACCGGAAGCCAGCTGAACCCGGATCGGCTGGTGCTCGACCTCGACCCCGGGGAGGGCACCGGACTGGCCGAGTGTGCGGAGGTGGCGCGGTACGCCCGCGCCATCCTCACCGACATGGGACTGGACCCGATGCCGGTCACCAGCGGCAGCAAAGGCATCCACCTCTACGCCGCCCTCGATGGCAAGCAAACCTCCGATCAGGTTTCCGAGGTGGCCCACGAACTGGCCAGAGCTCTGGAGGCTGACCACCCCGAGCTCATTGTCAGCGACATGAAGAAGTCACTGCGGGTGGGCAAGGTGCTCGTCGACTGGAGTCAGAACAACGCCGCGAAAACCACGATCACTCCGTACTCGCTGCGCGGCAGGGCGCATCCGACCGTCGCGGTGCCACGCACCTGGAAGGAGCTGGCCGACAAGAGCCTCGCCCACCTGGATTACCAACAGGTGATGCGGCGGATGAAGCGACGGACGGATCCACTGGCGGGCCTCACCGCGGGGCACCTTGCTGCGCTGGAGCCCACCCCCGAGCACATGGCGAACTTCACCCTGTCACCCTCCGGGGCCGACCGGCTGGCTCGCTACCGCAGCATGCGCGATGCCGCCAAGACTCCGGAACCGGTGCCGGAGGGCATCGCCGCCGGTGGCGGCCAGTCCTTCGTCATCCAGGAGCACCATGCACGCCGACTGCACTGGGACTTCCGTTTGGAGCGCGACGGCGTCCTGGTCTCGTGGGCGTTGCCCAAGGGAGTGCCCACCGACGTGAAATCCAACCACCTCGCCGTGCAGACGGAGGACCATCCGCTTGAGTACGGCGCATTCGAGGGAACCATTCCCGAAGGGGAATACGGCGGGGGAGAGGTGACGATCTGGGACTCCGGCCGGTACGAATTGGAGAAGTGGCGCGAGGACGAGGAGGTGATCGTCACCCTCCATGGGGAACCGGGCGGCGGCCTCGGCAAGCCCACCAGGGTCGCGCTCATCCACACCGGCGGTGAGGGTAAGACGGCGCAGAACTGGCTGATCCACCTGATGAAAGACCAGACTTCCGGCCCGAAACCGCGCAGTGCCCGTTCGAGCGCTCGACCAAAGGATGCCGGCACGATCGAGCACCACGCCACGGCGGCATCCGGCCCGCGCACGCCGATCACACCGATGCTCGCGACGCTGGGGAGCACTGCGGATGTCGTCGGCGACGCTGCGGACGACGACTGGGCCTTCGAAATGAAGTGGGACGGCATCCGGGCGATCGCATACCTGGAGGCGTCCGGCGGTGTTCTGCTGTTCTCCCGCAACGGCAACGACATCTCCCGCACCTATCCCGATCTTCTCGATCCGCTGCGAGAGGCCGTCGGTTCCCGCTCTGCGGTACTCGACGGTGAAATCGTGGCGGTGAACAAGGCCGGCCGACCGGACTTCGGCCTGCTGCAGACGCGGATGAAGCTGACCAAGAAGGCGGATGTCGACGCGGCGATTGCCAAGACGCCGGTGCAGCTCATGCTCTTCGACGTGCTCGAGGTGGACGGGCGCTCCCTGATGCGGGACGGATACGACGACCGTCGACACGCTCTGGAGGAACTGGTCTCGGTGCCGCAAGGAGGGCCCATCCATGTGCCGCCGGCGTTTGACGGTGATGTTCAGCACGCGATGGAGAGCAGTCGCGAACTGCAACTGGAGGGTGTTCTGGCGAAACAGCGCGGCAGTAGCTACAGCGCCGGACGACGATCGCGGGCCTGGATCAAAATCAAGCACCATCTCACCCAGGAAGTGGTCATCGGCGGCTGGCGGCCGGGCAAAGGCAACCGGGCGCATACGATCGGATCGCTGCTGGTCGGGGTGCCGGCGGAGGGCGGCCTACGCTACATCGGACGCGTCGGCACCGGGTTCGGGGAGAAGCAACTGGCCGACATGGAAGTACGATTCGAGAGGCTGACCCGCAAAACCACCCCTTTCCTTGAGGTGCCTCGGGCGGAGGCCGCTGATGCGCGTTGGGTCACCCCGAGTCTGGTCGGAGAGGTCGAGTTCGCCGAGTGGACACCGACCAGGAGACTGCGGCAGCCGTCCTGGCGCGGCTGGCGACCGGACAAGTCTCCGGGCGAGGTTGTGGTGGAAAGTTGATGGAAAGGTCTAGTTTGAGGCGCCGGTGAGGCATCCAATTATGTCGATTGGAGAAAATAGTTGCACTGTCCCCAGGTTTGTGCAGTAGTGTCAAGATCGCAGTTGCAGTACCTCGCACATCTTGAATGCCTGTCGCCCGTGTATTTGGCGCCTTGTTTCTTTCGGGAGCGGACGATGAACACCGCGACGAGTGGCCCCGGCAGTCGGGGTTACGCGAATACTCCTGGAGGAGATTAAGAATGACAGTAGGAACAGTAAAATGGTTCAACGCCGAAAAGGGCTTTGGTTTCATCGCCCCTGAGGATGGTAGCCCCGACGTCTTCGCGCACTACTCGGCGATCGCCACGAGCGGCTACCGCTCGCTGGACGAGAACCAGAAGGTCGAATTCGACCTGGCGCAGGGTCCCAAGGGCCCGCAGGCGGAGAACATCCGCCCGCTGTAAGTAAAAACCTGGCCGGCTCCCGCAGTGCGGGGGCCGGTCTTTTTTAATGCTCGGATGCCCGTAGCCGAGGAGATTTTGGGACACTCCGGGACCTCGAGCCGCTTTTTCTCGGCGTGTTGCATTTCGCCATCGGTCAGGTCGCGACTGGTCGCATCCGGAACGACGGGCTCGGCGCATCCAGGGAGCTGACAACTCGATCGATGCGGGAACTATTGCGTGTTCTTGTCGGTTAGGGTCAGTGACCTCGATAAGGATGGAACCATGACCGATACCACGACCACCAGCACCGAAGAAGACCAACTTGCCGTGTTCCGGCAGCGCCGCGACCTCGCCGTTGTGCAGCCCAAGGGCAACCTCGCCCTGGTTAACACGCAATGGGTGGATTCGGAACAGTCGATCTACGGTGTCCCCGGCGTGTGGGCGCCGTTGCCGGCCGGTCAGTCGGGGCTGAAGGTCACCGCGTCCGCGGCCGATGGCATCCGGGTGGACGGTGAACTGGTCGACGGCTCAGCGGTCGTCGCCGGCAAGGATTCCGATAAGCCGGGCGACATCGTGTTCAGCGACACCGTGAGCGGCTTCGTGATCGCCAGCGAGGAGGGCAACTACGCACTGCGGGTATGGGATGCGAACTCCGAGGCCGTCCAGAACTTCGGCACCATTGACGCGTTCGGCTATAACCCGGAGTGGGTGATCACCGCGAAGTTCACCGAGATCCCCGGGGGTACGACGGTCGGATTCGAACACATGAAGGACGAGGGCAAGACGCGCGACTTCACGGTACCGGGCGAGATCACCTTTACCAAGGACGGCGTGGACTACAACCTGGCGGCGTTCAAGTCCGGGCGGGCGCTGCAGTTGGTGTTCGGTGACACCACCAACGGCGACACGACTTACAGCGTCGGCCGGTTCCTTTATGTGGCCCCGAACCCGGATGGCACGATCACCCTGGACTTCAACCGTGCCGTGTTGCCGCCCTGCGGCTTCTCGTACGCGTTCAACTGCCCGATGCCGCCGAAGCAGAACCGCTTCGCGGTGCCGATCGAGGCCGGCGAAAAAAACGTGCTCGCCAAGGATGGCACGCTCCTGCACTGACCCCCACACCCAGCGTCCCTGCCCGCCTGGCCCCCGCCCCACCTACCCGGGTACTTGATCCCGTTTCACGGAGATTCTGTTCTTCGGGGACCGCGGTATTGGGATCCGGGCCGGTCGGAGACAGAAACTCCGTGAGACGGGATTAAGGCAGACGGATGCCGGCGGATGCGGTCGGTGGCGCACGGCAGACTGGAACAGTGCACGTTGCCCTGACTTCTGACGCTGACGGATGCGCGATCACGCCGCTGACGGATGCCGGCGTCCCCAGCACGCAGCCGACACTCGTAACCCGCTCTGCGCTGGCCGCGGCGGTTGCCAGGCTGGAGTTGCAGCATCCGCGGTGGGTGTGGGACGACACGACGGCCTGGTACCCCGCACTACTTGCGGCCGGAGTTCGGGTTGAGCGTTGCGTCGACCTGCGGCTTTCACACGCGATCCTGCGGCGCTCGGAGCTGACGGCATCATCCCAGCTCGCCAGGGCCGAGCCCAGCGGATGGGACTTTGCCCCGGTCGAGCCGGTGGGGCATCACACCGGTGTCGCGCTGTTCGAGTTCGCCGCTGAGGAACCGGCGGCAGACGCCACGAACCCGGTGCGCGAATTCCGGATGCAACGCGAAGCCATCGCATCCGCGCCCGACCCGAACCGGATCGGGCTGCTGCTCGCCGCCGAGTCCGCCGGTGCCCTCGTCGCGTCCGAAATGCAGTTCGCCGGACTGCCATGGCGCGCAGACCTCCATGACCAGCTACTCACGAGCCTGCTCGGGCCCAGGCCACGGGCCGGCGAGCGCCCGGCGCTCCTGGAGGCAGCCCTGCAGCGGGTACGCGACGCGCTCCAGGCACCCGAGCTCAACCCCGACTCGCCCCCCGACCTGCTGAAAGCGCTCGGCCGTGTCGGTCTGGTCGTGGCATCGACCCGCTCGTGGGAGCTGAAGAAGCTCGACCATCCGGCGATACCGCCGCTGCTCGAATACAAGAAGCTGTCTCGGCTGCTCGCAGCGAACGGCTGGCACTGGCTGGATGCGAACGTGGCCGACGGGCGCTTCCGCCCGGACTACGTGGTCGGCGGCGTGGTCACCGGGCGTTGGGCGAGCAAGGGCGGCGGCGGCGCCCTGCAACTGCCCAAGCAGATCCGCGGCGCAGTCGTCGCCGACCCTGGCTGGAAGCTGGTGGTGGCGGATGCCTCCCAACTGGAGCCGCGCATCCTCGCCGCCCTCTCCGGTGACGCCCGAATGGCCGAGGCCGGACGCGAGAAGGACATGTACGCGGGCATACTGGCCAGCGGCGCCGTAGCGACCCGCGCCGAGGCCAAGGTCGCCATGCTCGGGGCGATGTACGGCGCCACGACCGGCGAGAGCGGCCGGCTGATGCCGAAGCTCACGCGCGCCTACCCGAGCGCCATCGGCCTGGTCGAAGACGCCGCCCGGCGCGGTGAGCGCGGCGAGATCGTGACGACGCGGCTGGGCCGCAGTTCGCCGCATCCGGGAGCCGCGTGGCACCAGGCGCAGTCCCAGGCGTACGGTGAGACGGCGACGGATGCCGACCGCCGCCGTGCCCGCGGTGAGGCGCGGTCTTGGGGTCGCTTCACCCGAAACTTCATCGTGCAGGGGACCGCGGCGGAATGGGCACTGTGCTGGATGGCGTCGCTGCGCGGTCTGCTCCGTGACCTCGGCGGCGGCGCTTGGCTGACGGACGCCCCGCACCTGGTTTTCTTCGTCCACGACGAAATCGTGGTGCACTGCCCCGCGACGCTGACCGATGCGGTGATCGACGCCGTGCAGGATGCCGCCAGTCGCGCCGCGGTGCTGCTGTTCGGCCGGGCACCTGTGCAATTCCCGCTTTCGGTAGCGGTTGTGGACAACTACGCGCAGGCGAAGTAGCACCCATCGCAGCGAGGCTCCTGTTGGTGGACGACGCGGCTGCTCTAGCAGCCGCGTCGTCCACAAGACACCGCATCGTCAGACGCTGGGGGCCTATGCTGAACGCCATGACGGACTGGATGCCGTTTTACGCCGCGCAGGCCGGTCGCGACCCGCGTCCCACGCTCCAGCGTGCATTGGAGCTCCGAGGCACGACCGCAGGCTTCGCGCTGGACCTCGGTGCCGGCGAAGGCTCCGATACCCGCTATCTGCTTCAACAGGGCTGGCGCGTACACGCGGTCGACGGGGCGGACGGCGCGGGCGATCGCATCCGACAGAATGTACCGCCACTGCTGAGGGATAGCCTGACGGTCGAGCAACGGTCCTTCGAAGACATCCTTGAGCTGCCTCCCGCGGACTTGGTCTATGCGGGCTACGCGCTTCCGTTTTGCGCCCCTGTCGCCTTCCCGGTGCTGTGGGAGGCAATTCGGGACGCCATGGAGCCCTCCGGATGGTTCGCCGGCGAACTGTTCGGCCCCCACGACGACTGGGCCGGCAGTACGAACATGAATTTTCACGACCGTGCCGCTGTCGAGCAGCTGCTCGCCGGACTGGAAACGGCCGAACTCCTTGAGGAGGACCGGGATGGTCCGATGGTCGGCGGCACGAAGCACTGGCACGTGTTCCACGTCATCGCGCACGCGGTCACCTCTCGGCCATCGCCGGTTGAGTAGCGAGGAAGGCCTCGCCGGCTCGGTCGCTACTCGACAGCAGCAGGCTGCGTCACGCGATAGTGACACGCCTGGCCGACACACGCGTGCGTCGAGTGAAGAGCCAACTGCCGCATGCAATGAACAGCGGCAGCGCTATCGCGGTCAGCCCGATCTGCAGCCACGGCGGTGCAAATGGCATGTCGGCGTTCGCACTCAGTGCCAGCGCCGGAATGAGTCCCATGCCGGCTCCCAGCACCGCGCCAACTCCGGTGATGACGATTGCCTGCCAGAATGCGAAGGCGCGCCGCACTTGCCGCCCGGCTCCGAGTGAGGACAGGGTCGCATCATCCTGACGGCCGTCGAAGCGGGCGAACCCGATCGCGACCGCGGATGCGGCGATCGCGATGAGCCCGCTGAGGCCGAGCAGGCCCCACACCCACGGCTGGGCGAACGGAGCGGGACCGCGCTCGATATGCGCGTTCAGGAAGCCTTGGCGGTTGTCCGGAAGATTGCGCACCGCCAACTCGAGAGCATCGGCCTGGGCATCGGTCGGCATGCTGGTTGTGGAGGCGAGGATCAGCGAGTCCTGGTAGTCCAGGCCAATCGAGTTCGCGGTGTGCTCGCTCACGAACACGCCGAAGTAGAGCGGATGCTCGGGTCGGTCCAGCACCGCGTCCAGGGTGATGGTTCGCGATGGCGGACCGGAGGGCGTGGTCATGGACCTGGCCAACTGGCCCAATTGATCAACGTTCCACCAGGACAGGGTGACCTGGCCCTTGTCGAGGTAGGACGGGTACAACGACACGGCGCCGCCAGCCGCCAGCGCCCGCTGCGCATCCGCACTCGGCTTGTGCCCGAGGATCAGCGCCAGGTCCTCCGTGTCCCCGACCCAGATGTGATCGACGCCGAAGTACGCCCACGGGAAGGAGTCCCGGCACCGCCAGTCGTTCTGCCAGGACACCCACACTTCTCGGGCCCGTGCCGAGGCGGGGTCGCTGTCGAATATCTGGTCGAACTGGGGAGACGCAGGTGACGTCGGGCAGAGGTTCTCCGGCGGGACCATGGGCAGGGGATAGGTGGCAGAGTCCCCACCATCTGAGGGTTCCTCCGCCGCCGTACCATCGCGGTTCTCGGGTATTTCGGCAGGTTCATGCACGCTCGCCAGTGTGCGCAAGTCAGCGACGTTCACACTGCTGCGGATGGCGTCCGCGATGGCTTGTGGATGCGCGTACCGCACGAACTTGCCCGGCCCTTTGTCGGAATACTCCTGGTAGCCAAGCGGCGCTTTCACCGTGCCGAGGGCGGAGCTGTACTGGTAGTTCGCCGCCATGTTTCGCTCCGCCGAGGCCATCATGGACATCGCGAACACCGCGACGAAGATCGTCGTCATCACTGCGGCCAGGGCCGGCACGGCGCGGCCGGGGTTGCGTGCGGCATCCTGTGAGGCGAGTCTCGCGCCGATTCCGGCGCGCCGCATCATTCGAGCGATGACGCGGAGCACGAGCGGCCCGCACAGCACGAGCCCGATTTGCGCGAGCACCGGCCCGACGACCAGCAGCACGATCGGAACCCACAGCAGCGGGTGGCCATTTCCCAGTCCACGACCTGCATCGAGGAGCACCGCGAAGAGTGCACCGCCGCCGAGCCCGACAACCACGCCCAGAATCATCAAAATGAGCCCCGCGACCGGACGACGGATGCTCGGCGCCGGTGGCCGACGCGCCCCGCGCAGTGCGGACACGATGTCGAACCGGGACGCAGTGCGCGCCGGAACGAGCGCGGACAGCCACCCGATCAGCACGGCGAAACCGACGATACCCACCAGCAGCAGCCAGGGCACATGGAAGCCGTAGTAGCGGGTGGCGTCTCCCTCCCCGGTGAGGGCCATGAACACGGCACCGCCCGCGATGCCGACGCCGATGCCGAGGATCCCGCCGATCACGCCGAGCACGATCCCGCTGGATGACAGCACCCGGAACAGGGTGAGGCGGGTGGCACCGACGCTCGCGATCGTGGCGAGCGTGCGCTGCTGCTGGCGCGCGGTGACCGCGAAGGCGGCGCCCGCGAGAAGGATCACCTCGAAGGCAGCGAAGCCGGCCGCAATCGCCGCGACGGCAAGGATTGCGAGGAAATTGTTGCTGCTGTCCTGGTACGGCTCCCGCGCTACCGGCGGCGGGCCGGACAGTACGGCGCGGGAGAGCACGGTGGCGCCCTGCGCGTTGAGTTCCCGCAACGTCGCCCACGTGATCGTGGTGTCCGGGAGGTAGAAGTCGGTTTGCTGGAGGCGTTCCGCCGGCGCCGTCCCGGAGAGAGCGCCCTGGCGGCCGAAGAACATCTGCACCGAGTCGGGTTGGGTTTGGTTGTCGAGGACGCCGACGATCGTCACAGTCGACGGGGCCGGAGCATCCAGTTCAACGGTGTCGCCGAGCTTTGCTCCCAATCGGGGGAGCGTGGACGCGGTGACCATCACCTCGGTGTCACTGTGCGGTGCTCGGCCGTCGAGCACGTCGAAATGGCCGGCGAGCGACGGGTCCCAGCTCGGACCCTCGATCGCGTCGAAATGGCCGACCCCGGTTGCCGTCGTCGCCGTAACGGTGGTCCGGAAGAGCGGCAGGATGCGGGTGCCCGCGGGGAACAGGTCGGCCGGCTGCTTGAGGTCATCGACGACGGTGGTGTGCGAAGGGTCCGGCGAGATCCAGCCCCAGAACTGCGGGTGGGTCGAGTTCTGCACGACCGTCGGATCGGGCGAGGTCACGACGTTCACCCTGGCCTGCGTCTGACCGAGCTCGGTGGCGATGGTCTCGTCCGCGGTCGGATTCATGCTCTGGGCCACCAGGGCGGCGCCGGCCATGCCCGCGACGGGAAACGCCACCATCGCAGCGATGAGGGTACTGCGGCCGATGGCGCGGATGCTGGTGCGCCGCGCGATGGTGAGCGCGATGCGGCTGCGAGCCAAGCGGGCGGCCGCGGTGGTGCGCTCCGGTGATTTCGGTGATCGAGCCCCACCCGGTGATCGAGCTTGTCGAGATCCAGGTTCGGGGTCTCGACAAGCTCGACCACCGGACTCGGTTCGACCACCGGACTCGGTTCGGCCACCGGACTCGGTTCGACCACCGGACTCGGTTCGACCACCGCGTTCGAGGTCTCGACCAGCTCGGCCACCGGAGTCGCCGGCCTCGTGCGCCGCGTGACCGCGGCGGTACCGCGATTTCATGCGCCCGAGGCGGGGATCAGGAGTTGGTCCACCCTCGGCGCGGTGCTCTCGTCGATGATGCGACCGTCGCGCAGGAACACGATCCGGTCCGCCCAGGCGGCATGCCGGGCGTCGTGAGTGACCAGGATCCCACCGGCGCCATGATCGACACGACCGCGCAGCATCCGCAACACCACCTCGCCGGTGTTGCTGTCCAGCGCCCCGGTCGGCTCGTCGGCCAGGATCAGTCGGCGGGAACCGACGATGGCGCGGGCAATGGCCACGCGCTGCTGCTGGCCGCCGGAGAGGTCGTCGGGGAACCGGTCGGCTCGATCGGCCAGTTCGACAGCCCGGAGCGCATCCAGGCCGATGGAGCGCGCCTTGCGGCGTTTCCAGCCGTCCAGTTCGAGGGGCAGGGTGACGTTCTCCAGCGCGGTGAGCGCCGGGATGAGGTTGAAGTCCTGGAACACGAAGCCGAGGGTGCGCCGGCGCAGCGCCGCGACACCGGACAGGGACATGGTGGAGAGCCACTCGCCTTCCACGATCACCTCGCCGCTGGTCGGCGTGGTCAGGCCGCCGGCGATGGTGAGCAGGGTCGACTTGCCGGATCCAGAGGCGCCCATAATGGCGACCAGCTCGCCGGCGTGCACCTCGAGGTCGACGCCGGACAGTGCCGTGATCGCGGTCTCGCCCTTGCCGTACTGCATGGAGACACCGTCGAGGCGGAGGAGGACCCCGGGGTGCGGGGTCTCGATACGCTCGCGCGGGCGCTCGCTGCCCAACCTGCTGGGGGAATTACCCATGTGAGTCATTTCGCCACCGCCTTGGCGGGACGGCCGCGTTTAGGCACCTGGGTGTTCAACGGCAGGGGAGCGGCGAGCCCGGCGGCGGATGCGCGGGCCAGCCGCGCTTCGGAGTGGTCCAGCCAGCGCACCTCGGCCTCGGCGGCAAAGATCAGCGAGTCGACCACCAGCAGCCAGGCCAGGTCCTCGGAGGACTCTGGATCATCCGTGGCGTTCTTGGTCTTGGTCAGCTCCTGCAGGGTGCGCAGTGTCGCGCTGCGTTGCACTTGGATGACATGGCTGATGTCCACGCCGGGCAGGGTGACCGCCACCGCGAGTTTGATCGCCAACTCGTCACGGGTCGCGGTAGAGCGCAGCACGGGGGAACCGAGCCAACCGGCGACCTCGGTGCGGCCGGCGTCGGTGATCTGGTAGTAGATCTGACCATCGGCATCGTGGTCCGCCTTCTCGACCAGCCCGTCGCGTTCCAGCCGGTCCAGAGTGTTGTAGATCTGGCCGACGTTCAACGGCCAGGTCGATCCGGTGCGCCGGTCGAACTCACTGCGGAGTTGGTAGCCGTAACAGGGCCCCTGATCCAGGATGGCGAGCAGACTTTGACGCACCGACATGACGACCTCCGAAACCAGTCACCGGGTATATAGTCACCGAGTATAGACATACACGGCATGTTCCCAGCAAGAGTCCCCGCGTGTCGCAAATCACACACTTGTTATTCACGTGGTATTTCGGTAATAATTCAACTAACGGCTTCGGCCGCACAATTTCATAGGCTATGTAGCTCGTTCCTTCAGGTCGATGGGGAAGTCGCACCTAACTGGAATGGAGTCATCGTGGCTATAGCAACCGCGCGGGGAGTGCTCTACATTCACTCGTCGCCACGTGCACTGTGCCCGCACGTCGAGTGGGCGGCAGGGCGCGCCCTTGAGCGCGCCGTGAACTTTGATTGGGCGAATCAGCCCGTGCTTCCTGGTGCCATGCGCGCCGAGTTTTACTGGGAGGGTCGGCAGGGCAGCGGTGCCGCACTTGCCTCCGCGTTGCGCGGGTGGGAGCACCTGCGTTACGAGGTGACCGAGGATGCCACCCCCGGCAGCGACGGTGGTCGCTGGCTGCACACCCCGGACCTCGGGATCTTCTTCGCGCAGACCGACACCGTGGGCAATGTCGTGATCCCGGAGGATCGCATCCGTTATGCCCTGGAGGTGGCCGGCTCCAACACGTTGGAACTGCATCGGGAGCTACGGCTCGCGCTGGGCCAGGCGTGGGACGACGAATTGGAAGCGTTCCGGCACGCGAGCGACGACAACCAGGTGGTGTGGCTGCACAAGGTGGGTTGACGCCCCGACTGAGTGCACCCAGAGATGGTCTTTCGGCCCAGAGGATCCGCCGCGGCGGGATGCCTCGTCCGGATAGCTATCGTTCGACAGCGTGGCGGGCCGAGCGGTACACCTCGAGGATGTGCTCGACGTAGCGCTCCGGGCTGAATTCGGCCTTCTCGGCTGCTGCACCCCTGGAGAGTTCGAGGAGCAGCGACGGGTCGGATACCAGCGCGACGAGCGCGTCGGCGAGTCCCTCGGCATCCGGGTTCGAAGACAGGAACCCAGAATCGGTGAGTCCTTCGCGCAGCTTCGGGTCGCAATACAGCACGCCACGCTCGCGGCTGACGGCTTCGGCAATCGTCATGGGCTGGTTGTCGAAGCCGAGGGAACTGAGCACCACCGCCGATGCCTCGTCCATCAGATCCAGCACGCGCGAATGCGGCAGCGCACCATGCACCCGCAATCGCGGATGCCCGGCCACGAGTTTGCGCAGCGCGGCGAGCTCGGTGCCGTCGCCGACGAAGTCCACGCTGAAGCCGCCGCCGGTTCTGGCGAGCGCCGCCACGGCCGCCTGCGCGAACAGCAACGGCCGCTTCACCGACTCGCACCGCGCCACCCAGAGGAACCGCGGATGCTGGGCCTGCGCCGCGGACAGCGGCACGGCTGGCCGAGGGGAGGTGGCGATCGGATTCGGTACCACCAGAACGGGGGCGGGCACCCCGGCCGCCTCCAGATCCAGCGCCTGGTGCGCGGAAGGGGAGACGACCGCATCCGCCCGCAGCGCCATGTCCAGCGTGAGGTTGCGCAGGATGTTGTCCTCGGTCCGTTTGGTCAGCCGCAGGCGGGGCAGGGAGCGCCGCGTGGCCAGCCACAGCGCGACCCGCATCACCGGCGTCAACGGCGCCGTGAACGGACTGTCGCTGGCCCAGTAAAACGTGTGGACTGTGTGCACGACCGGAATGCCGAGCCGCTCGGCCGCTGCAGCGGAGGCGTGGGCGAGCCCGAACTCGGTTTGCACGTGCACCACGTCGATCTGTTCTTCCCGGAAATAGTCGGTGAGCAGGCCGATCGTGCGCTCGTCGGCGTGGACCACCGGCAGGTCCACGCCGGGCAGCGTGTACACCGTCTTCAGCCGCAAACCGGATGCCTGTCGCTCCACCGCGGGCCCGCGCCGTCCGCGCCGGGTGGTCACCAACACGACCGTGTGGCCGGCCTCTTCCAACGCAAGCTTCTGCTCGCGGATGGAGGTCTGTGCTCCTCCGACGAAGTCGAGGAAGTAGTCACAAACGATGGCGATCTGCATAGGCGCCTGGGCTAGACACTCCGGAACGCGATGACGGAGTTGTGTCCGCCGAATCCGAACGAGTTGCTGATCGCGAGCAGGCTGCCGTCACCCAGTGGGCGCGGCGCCGTGACGACATCTAACGGAATTGCGGGATCCTGGTCGTCGAGGTTGATCGTAGGCGGTGCCATCCGCTCGTGGATCGCCTTGATCGTGAAGATCGCCTCCAGCGCCCCTGTGCCGCCGAGCAGATGGCCGGTGGCGCCCTTGGTTGCGGAAACTGGAATGGAGTGCAGCCGGTCGCCGAAGATCGCCAACAGCGCGTTGTACTCAGCGATGTCGCCAACCGGCGTGCTCGTGGCGTGCGCATTGATGTGGGCGACGTCGTCGATCGTCGCGCCGGCCTGCTCGATGGCCCCGAGCATGGCGCGGGCAGCCGCGGACCCTTCCGGATCCGGTGCGGTGATGTGATACGCGTCGCTGGTGACCGATCCACCGGCCAGCTCCGCGTAAATGTGTGCACCGCGCGCTATCGCGTGTTCCTCGGTCTCCAGCACGATCGCGCCGCCGCCTTCACCCAGCACGAAGCCGTCGCGGTTGACGTCGTACGGGCGCGAGGCCTTGGTCGGGTCGTCGTTGCGCTTGGACAGCGCCTGCATGGCCGCGAACGCAGCAATGGGCAGCGGGTGGATGGCCGCTTCACTGCCGCCGGCGATGATAATGTCGGCCAGACCGGCCTGAAGATGGTCATAGGCGTTCGTGATCGACTCGGTACCAGATGCGCAGGCCGAGACCACGGTGCGTGCGCCACCGCGCGCCGACAGCGCCATGCTGATGGCGGCCGCCGGGCCGTTCGGCATGAGCATCGGCACGGTCATCGGCAGCACGCGGCGCGGTCCGCGCTCCCGGAGCGCTTCCCAGGCATCCACGAGAGTCCAGATCCCGCCGATGCCCGTGGCCCAGTCCACTGCGATGCGCAGCGGGTCGATCTCGGGGGATCCGGCATCCGCCCACGCCTCGCGCGCCGCGATGAGCGCGAACTGGCTGCTCGGGTCCAGACGTCTGGTTTCGACACGGTCGAGCACATCGGTCGGATGCACCTTGGCCTGCGCGGCGAAGCTCACCGGCAGGTCATACTTTGCCACCCATTCCTGGTCGAGCGTCGAGACACCGGATTGCCCTGCAAGCAGAGCCTTCCAGCTGTCTTCGACGTTGCCGCCAAGCGGGGAACTGGTGCCCAATCCCGTAACGACGATCTTCTTGACCATAAACGACTTCTCCAGTGGATCACGCGGTGCTGTGGCACCGCCTTTGCTGGCGCGGCCCGCGAGGGGGTCTGCCGGGCGCAGCTGCGGTTAGCCCTGCGCCTTGACGATGAACTCGACGGCGTCGCCGACGGTCTTGAGGTTCTTGACCTCGTCATCGGGGATCTTCACGTCGAACTTCTCCTCGGCGTTGACAACAATGGTCATCATCGAGATCGAGTCGATGTCCAGGTCGTCGGTGAAGGACTTGCCCAGTTCGACGGTGTCCGTCGCGATGCCGGTCTCGTCATTGATGAGTTCGGCCAGGCCTGCAAGTACTTCTTCGGTAGACAATGCCATTGTGTTTCTCCTTGGGGTGTCGAAGTGAGCGTGGATAAGTTTACGGTAGGACTACCACCTGGGCGCCGAACACCAGTCCGGCGCCGAAGCCGATCTGGAGCGCGAGGCCGCCGGAGAGTTCCGGATGCTCCTCGAGCAGCCGGTGCGCCGCCAGCGGGATCGAGGCGGATGACGTGTTGCCGGTCGTCTCGATGTCGCGGGCGATGACCACGGAATCCGGCAGCTTGAGCAGCTTGGCGAACTCGTCGATGATGCGCATGTTCGCCTGGTGCGGGATGAACGCAGCAAGGTCGGCTCCGGTGACGCCGGCCGCCTCCAGGGCGCGGGCTGCGACCTTGGCCATACCCCAGACGGCCCAGCGGAAGACCGTCTGGCCTTCCTGTCGGAGGGTGGGCCATTCCGCCTTGCCGTCTCGGAAGTCGACGAGCGTGGCATTCATGCCGACGGCATCCGCTTTGGAACCGTCCGAGCCCCACACCGTGGGGGAGATGCCTGGGGTCTCGCTGGGACCGACCACGGCCGCGCCGGCGCCGTCCCCGAGCAGGAAGGAGATGGTGCGGTCGGTCGGATCGACGACATCGGAGAGTTTCTCGGCGCCGATCACCAGCGCGTAGTGGGCAGCTCCGCTGCGGATCAACGCATCCGCTTGCGCGATCGCGTAGCTGTAACCGGCGCACGCGGCGTTGACGTCATATGCCGCTGCGGGATTGGATCCGACCGCGTCGGCGACCACGGCAGCCATCGACGGCGTCTGCTGCACGTTGCTGATGGTGGCACACAGCACGAGGTCGATCTCGTTGGCGGGCACGCCCGACTTCTCGATGGCTTCCAGGGCTGCGGTGGTGGCGAGGTCGACGGCCAGCATGCCGGCGGAGGCACGTTTGCGGGTGATGATTCCGGTACGTTGACGGATCCACTCGTCGCTGGAGTTAATTGGGCCGATGATGTCATCGTTGGTGACGGTGAGGTCGCCGCGCGCCGCTCCGAGACTGTAAATACGCGTGTATTTCGCGCCGGTTGCCTGATTGAGCGTTGGAGTGGTCATCAATTTTCCTCGATCATTGAGATTGCGGCGAGCAGGTCATCAGGTGTTTTCACCGCGACGGTGGGGATGCCCTTCAAGCCGCGCCGGGCGAGGCCGACCAGGGCGCCGGCCGGGGCCACTTCGATGAGCCCGGTGATGCCTGCCTGGGCCATGGCGGCCATGGCCTTGTCCCACCGTACCGGTGAGGACACCTGGCCGACCAGCAGGTCGACGAAGGCGCGTCCATTGTCAACGACGGAGCCGTCGTGATTGGTCCAGATGCGCAGGGTCGGATCGGATGCCGTGACGCCGTCGGCGACCGTGCGGAGATGATCGACAGCGGGACGCATATACCGTGTGTGGAATGCACCGGCGACCTGAAGTGGGATGATCCGGGCACCCGCCGGCGGCTCCGCCTTGAGAGCGTCGAGGGCGTCGACGGCGCCGGCGACTACGATCTGACCGCCACCGTTGAAGTTCGCCGGTTGCAGTCCGAGCCGGTCGAGAAGCGGAAGCAGTTCAACCTCGTCCGCACCGAGCACCGCGCTCATCCCGGTGACCTCTGTTGCTGCCGCGGCGGCCATCGCTTTGCCGCGCTCGCGCACGAAGGCCATCGCATCCGCTTCGGTGAGGATGCCGGCGGCGGCGGCGGCAGTGATCTCACCGACCGAGTGTCCGGCGATACCGCCGATTTTGTCGCGCCGGCCATCATCGAATAGTGCACTCAGCGTGAGCAGGCCGGCCGCGACAATCAGCGGCTGTGCGACTTCGGTGTCACGAATGGTGTCGGCGTCGGAGACCGTGCCGTGTGCGACCAGGTCCATACCAACGCTGTCCGAAATTGCTTCAAGCTGGTTCCGGAAGCGCGATTCGGCGAGCCAGGGGGCGAGGAATCCGGGGGTCTGCGAACCCTGGCCTGGGCATACGACAACAATCACTTTTCCAGTTTCCCAATCGTCGGTGTGGTTTCACTGTGGTGGATGAACCAAGAATCAGCAAATCTTTTGTGCGGGTCGCACAGTAGACGTTCACGGCGGGAGTCGACCGGCAGGGGTCTCGACAAGCTCGACCACCGGGAGCTCGACCACCGGGGCGGGTCAGCGTTTGCGGGAGGCCGGATCCGGTTCGGCGATCGAGCCGATGATGAGCGCCGCCTGCAGGATCAGCGACTCGCGCGCGCCGGTGGCATCCCAGCCGATCACCTCGGACACTCGTTTCAGCCGGTACCGCACGGTATTCGGGTGCACGAACAGCTCGCGGGCGGTCGCCTCGAGGGAGCGGCCGTTGTCCAGGTAGCACCACAGCGTGGAGAGCAGGTCGGTGGAGTGAGCCTGCAGCGGGCGATAGATCCGGGTGATGAGCGTGGCTCGGGCCAGCGGGTCGCCGGCGAGGGCGCGCTCGGGCAGCAGGTCGTCGGCGAGGGTGGGACGCGGCGCGTTGCGCCAGGAGCGGGCGACGGCGAACCCGGCGAGGGCCGCCTTGGCGCTCTTGGACGCGTCCACGAGGCTGGCCACTTCGTGGCCGAGCACCAGGTGACCATCGCCGAAGCCCGGTTCGAGCGCCTTGGCGATGTCGAGGAACGGCAGCAACACGGTGCCCTCCTCTTCGCTGGGATCGCTTGCGGTCGGATGCGCACGGCCGATCACGAGCACAAGCCGGTTGCCCTGCACGCCGATCAGCACATCCGAGTCGAGGTGCCGGGCGGTGCGCCGCAGCATGTCGACGTCGAGCATCTTGGGCGCGGTGCCCACCAGAACCGAGACCTCGCCGTGGCCGTGCCAGCCGAGCGCGGCAATCCGGCTGGGCAGTTCATCGTCGTATTCTCCGCTGAGAATGGAGTCGACCACGAGCGCCTCCAGGCGCGCGTCCCACAACCCGCGCGCCTCGGCGGCGCGGGCGTAGACATCCGCCGCGGCGAAGGCAATCTCCCGCGAATAGAGCAGGATGGCCTCCCGCAGTGCGTTGCCGCGGCCTTTCACGCGGTCTTCGACGACCTCCACCGTCACCTTGATGAGTTGCAGGGTCTGGGTCAAGCTCACCGAACGTAGCAGTTCGCGCGGCGCGGCCCCGAATACGTCGGCGGCGATCCAGGGCGTGGATGACGGGTCGTCGAACCAGTGGATGAACGAGGTGATGCCGGCCTGGGCGACCAGTCCGACTGAGGACCTTCGGCCCGGCGGCATTTCCCCGTACCAGGGGAGGGTGTCGTCGAGTCGCTTGAGGGTGGCCGTGGCCAGCTCCCCGGAGACGGTCTTCAGCCAGGCTAGCGTCTGTTCTTTTGATTTTTCGGGCATAGTTCGTGGGGCGGAGTGCCGCTCAGCTCTCACCGCCGGTGGAGCCGGTCGGTGCGGCGTTGGTGTCTCCGGAGTTGATGTCTTCGGCGTGGTTGTCTTCGGGCTTGATCTCACCGAGCGAGTACTTGTCGATGGCGTGCTGGGGCAGTTGCGAATCGACCTCGCCGCGCGCCACGAGCGCTTCCAAGGTACGCACCACGAGAGACGGCGCGTCGATGTGGAAGTATCGGCGGGCAGCCGCCCGAGTGTCCGAGAAGCCGAAATCGTCGGCTCCCAGCGTGGCGTAGTCGCCGGGAACGAACTGCCGGATCTGGTCGGGCACCGCGTGCATGTAATCGGTGACCGCCACGAAGGGCCCCTGCACGTCGCGGAGCAGGCTGGTCAGGTAGGGCACCTGAGGCGGTTCGTCCGGATGCAGAAAGTTGTGTTCATTGACCGCGAGACCCTCACGACGCAGTTCGGTCCACGAGGTCACCGACCAGACATCCGCGGCCACGCCCCAATCGTCCGCGAGCAGGCGCTGCGCCTCGAGCGCCCACGGCACCGCCACGCCGGAGGCGAGCAGTTGCGCCTTGGGGATGCGCGCGGTCGCTGTCTCTTGAAGGGAGGCGCTCCGCAGCAGATAGATGCCCTTGAGCAGTCCGTCGACATCCAGGCCGTCCGGTTCAGCCGGTTGCGGCATCGGCTCGTTATAGACGGTGAGGTAGTACATCACGTCGGGGTGCGGATGCGTGCCGCCGTACATTCGCTCCAGGCCGGCTCGCACGATGTGCCCCAGCTCGAATCCGTAGGCGGGATCGTACGTGACTACCGACGGGTTGGTGGAGGCCAGCAGCGGCGACTGTCCGTCGGCGTGCTGGAGGCCCTCACCGGTGAGGGTGGTGCGCCCGGCGGTCGCACCGATGATGAACCCGCGGGCCATCTGGTCGGCGGCGGCCCACATGTCGTCCCCGGTGCGTTGGAAGCCGAACATCGAGTAGAAGATGTAGACCGGGATCAGCGGCTCGCCGTGCGTCGAGTAGGACGTGCCGGCGGCGATGAACGCGGCGAATGCGCCGGCCTCGTTGATGCCCACGTGCAGAATCTGTCCCTGCACGCTCTCCTGGTAGGCCAGCAGCAGTTCGCGGTCCACCGAGGTGTAGTGCTGCCCGTTCGGGTTGTAGATCTTGGCGGTGGGGAAGTAGGCGTCCATGCCGAACGTGCGCGCCTCGTCGGGGATGATCGGCACGATCCGGTTGCCGAACTCCTTCGTGCGCAGCAGGTCTTTGAGCAGCCGGGCGAATGCCATTGTGGTGGCGACCTCCTGCTTGCCGCTGCCGCGTTTCACCACCTCGTAGGCGGCATCCTCAGGCAGCGCAACCTGCGTGTACTTGGTTCGACGCTCTGGCAGGTAACCGCCGAGCGCCCGGCGGCGTTCCTGCAGATATTGGATGGCCGGGTCGTTCTCACCCGGGTGGTAGAACGGTGGCCGGTACGGGTCGGCCTCGAGCACCGCATCCGTGATGGGGATGTGCATCGCGTCGCGGAACTGCTTGAGGTTGTCGAGGGTGAGCTTCTTCATCTGATGGGTCGCGTTGCGGCCCTCGAACGACGGACCGAGGCCGTAACCCTTGACGGTCTTGGTGAGGATGACCGTGGGTTGACCTTTGTGCTCGACGGCGGCCTTGAACGCCGCGTAGACCTTGCGGTAGTCGTGGCCGCCGCGTTTGAGTGCCCAGAGCTGGTCGTCGGTGTAGTCCTTGACCAGTTCGAGCGTGCGGGGGTCGCGGCCAAAGAAGTTCTCGCGCACGTAGGCGCCGTTCTCCGCCTTGTAGGTCTGGTAGTCGCCGTCGGGGGTCACGTTCATCAGGTTGACCAGGGCACCGTCAGTGTCGCGGGCGAGCAGGGTGTCCCACTCGCGACCCCAAATCACCTTGATTACATTCCAGCCGGCGCCGCGAAAGAAGCTCTCCAACTCCTGGATGATCTTGCCATTTCCGCGCACCGGGCCGTCCAGGCGTTGCAGGTTGCAGTTGATCACGAAGGTGAGATTGTCGAGGTTGTCGTTCGCGGCCCACTGCAGCGCGCCGCGGCTCTCGACCTCGTCCATTTCGCCGTCACCGAGAAACGCCCAGACGTGACTCTCGGACGCGTCCTTGATGCCGCGGTTGGTCAGGTAACGGTTGGACTGTGCCTGGTAAATCGCGTTCAGCGGGCCGAGGCCCATCGACACGGTGGGGAACTGCCAGAAGTCCGGCATGAGATGTGGATGCGGGTAGGAGGGCAGCCCTCCGCTGGGGTGTGACTTCTCCTGCCGGAAGCCGTCGAGCTGGTCCGCGCTGAGCCGGCCTTCGAGGAAGGCCCGCGCGTACATTCCCGGGGAGGCATGACCCTGGTAGAAGATCTGGTCGCCGCCGCCTGGGTGGTCTTGTCCGTGGAAGAAGTGGTTGTTGCCCACCTCGTAGAGGGTGGCCGAGCCGGCGTAGGTGGAGATGTGACCGCCGACGCCGATGCCAGGACGTTGTGCCCGGTGCACCATGACGGCGGCGTTCCACCGTAGCCAGGCGCGGTAGCGTCGCTCGATCTCCTCATCGCCGGGAAAGTCGGGTTCGTTCTCCGGGGGGATGGTGTTGATGTAGTCGGTGGTGGGCACCATGGGCACGCCCAGTTGCAGTTCTTTGGAGCGTTTGAGCAGGCTCAGCATGATCTCGCGGCCACGGCCGCGGCCCTGGGCCGCCACGAGCGCGTCCAGCGATTCCTGCCATTCGGCGGTTTCTTCGGGATCCGTGTCCGCAGGCCGCATCGAATAGGGGTCCTGATCGTTGACCGTCACTCTTCACCTCGTTCTGGTTCGCGGGAAAGACTGCCTGGCGGCGTCGTGGCGCCAGGATGCGGCCGGGAGGCCGATTCCTCAGGGCGCACCAATCCTAGTTGGTGCACTGGACAGAATTGTTTACGGGGCATGATGGGCCAATCAGAACGTAATCTTGCCTCGTCTGCGTGGGCAGCGCAGAGTCGAGGCAGTGCAAGGAGGAGGCGAGCGGATGCATGGGAACAGCACGCCGGTCCTGGCGCGGGCACGGCGCTTCGTGGCCGAACGGCTCACATCCGCTCTCTACCGTGAGCGTGCGCCGCTGGCACTGACCGTCTTCACCGTGCCGGGCGAGCCGGTATCCTTCGTCGAGGCGACGAGGGAGCGTTTCGAGCCGTTCGAGGTGGGGCAGAAGTGGGGGCAACCCTGGGGTACCGTCTGGTTCCACGCGGCCGGCAACATCCCGCTGCACTGGGAGCAGCCCCGCACCAGCATCCAATTGGTCGTCGACCTCGGCTTCACCGACGGCTACCCCGGCTTTCAAGCCGAGGGGCTCGTCTACACCGAGGACGGCACGATCTTGAAGGCGATCGAACCGCGCAATCAGCGGGTCCCGCTCCGGACTCCGGCCGGCGGCGCGGTCCAGTTCTACGTCGAGGCGGCATCCAATCCGAACGTGGCCGGGCACTTCGACTTCAGCTCGACCCTGTTGGGGGAGCGTGACACGGCCGGAACGGCGCCGTTGTATCAGCTACGCCGGTGTGAGCTTGCGCTGCTCGACGTACCGGTGTGGGAGCTGGTGCAGGACTTCCGCACGTTGACCGGATTGGCCGGCGAGCTCGCCGAGCAGCTGCCGCGGCGGGCGGAGATCCTGGTCGCGCTGGAGCGGGCGATGGATGCGATGGATCCGGACGATGTCGCCGGCACCGCGCCGCTGGGCCGGGATCTGCTGGCGGAGGTGCTGTCGAGACCGGCCAGCGCGAGTGCACATCATCTGTACGCGGTCGGGCATGCGCACATCGATTCGGCATGGCTCTGGCCGGTGCGCGAAACCGTTCGGAAGGTGGCGCGCACCTTCTCCAACGTGCTGGAGCTGATCCAGGACACCCCAGGCTTCGTGTTTGCGGCGTCCTCCGCACAGCAATACCAGTGGCTGAAGGAGTTCTATCCGCAACTGTTCGCGCGGGTGAAGCAACAGGTGGCGGCCGGAACGTTCGTGCCGGTTGGCGGGATGTGGGTGGAGGCGGACACCAACCTGCCCGGCGGCGAGGCACTGGTGCGGCAGTTCGTCGAGGGACGCAAGTTCTTTCGCGAAGAATTCGGCATCGAACCGCCCGAGGTGTGGCTGCCGGATTCGTTCGGCTATTCGGCGGCGCTGCCGCAGATCATCGCGGGCACCGGAGCACGCTGGTTCCTCACCCAGAAACTCTCCTGGAACGAGACGAACCGGTTCCCGCACCATACCTTCCTGTGGGAGGGCATCGACGGCACCCGCGTGTTCACCCACTTCCCGCCGGTGGACACCTACGCTGCCGAACTGAGCGCCGCGGAACTCGCGCGCGCCGAACGCCACTATGCGGAGAAGGGCCGCGCGAACTCGTCCCTGGTGCCATTCGGCTGGGGCGACGGCGGCGGTGGGCCGACGCGCGAGATGATTGCCGCCGCGGTACGCGCAGAGAACCTGGAGGGATCGCCGACGGTGGAACTGTCCACTCCGGCTCAGTTCTTCGAGGCGGCGCAGCGGGAATACGAGCATCCGCCGGTGTGGTCCGGGGAGTTGTATCTCGAGTTCCATCGCGGCAGTTACACCTCGCAGGCCGCCACCAAGCGTGGCAACCGGCGCAGTGAGGCGCTGTTGCGGGAGGCCGAACTGTGGGCGACAACGGCGGCGGTGCGGGGGTTGGATGCCTACCCTTACCAGGCGCTGAGCGCTGCGTGGCGCACTGTGCTGCTCAATCAGTTCCACGACATCCTGCCCGGTACCTCGATCGCGTGGGTGCACCGTGAGGCCGAGAGCGCCTACGCGGCGGTGGCCGAGACGTTGGAAGAAGTGATTGCCCGATCGCTGCGCCGCCTCGCCGGCGACGGCGACACCGCACTCGCATTCAACGCCGGCCCGTATCCGCTCGACGGGGTACCGGCGCTCGCCGGTTCAGTGGCGGTTGCTCGGGACGGAGTTACGGTGACCGGATCCGAGGGTGGCTTCCGGCTCGAGAACGAGTTCGTTCGCGTCGCGGTCGACGGGCGCGGGCTGATCACGTCGATCCGCGATCTGGTGACCGACCGCGAGATCGTGCCGCCGGGGGAGGCCGCAAACCTCCTGCAACTCTTCCGCGACGTGCCCACCACCTGGGATGCGTGGAACATCGATGAGCAATACGCGCACGCCAGGACCGACCTGGTCGACGCTGACAGCGTGATGATCGCCGAGGACACCACCGGACGGGCGACCGTCCGCGTCACCCGCTCGTTCGGCTCCTCCTTGGTCGTGCAGGAGGTCGGCCTCAGCGCCGGTTCCACGGCGGTGGACATCGTCACGCGTGTGGAGTGGCACGAGAAGCAGAAGTTGCTGAAGTTGGCGTTTCCCCTGGACATCCATGCCGACCGGGCCGCGTCGGAGATCCAGTTCGGGCACGTGTTCCGGCCCACCCATGCCAACACGTCGTGGGATCAGGCTCGGTTCGAGACCGTCGCCCACCGCTGGGTGCACGTTGGGGAGGCCGGTTACGGCGTTGCGGTCGCCAACGACTGCACCTACGGACATGACATTGCGCGAACGACCCGGCCGCAGGGCGGCACCACGACCACCGTGCGACTTTCGCTGCTACGCGCGCCGCGCTACCCGGATCCGTCGGCCGACCAGGGAGTGCACACCATGGCGGTGTCGGTGCGGGCGGGTGCCGACATCCCGGATGCGATCGCGGAGGGCTATCGTCTCAACCTGCCGGTGCGCCAGACCACCGGCGCCGCCGCCGTCGCGCCGTTGTTCAGGGTCGGCACTCCGGCCGTCGTGATCGAAGCGGTGAAACTGGCGGAGGATCGCAGCGGTGATGTGATTGTGCGCCTCTATGAGGCGTTCGGGTCGCATGCCACAGCGCAGGTCGCCGCCGGGTTCGGCTACGACAGCGCTATCGAGACCGACCTGTTGGAGCGGGCCGTGGCGACGTCGAACCTCCTCGACCGCGGCGACGGGGTGACGGTCGCGCTGCGCCCGTTCCAAATCGTCACGGTGCGCTTTCGCCGGGGAGGGACCAGCTGACGGCGGTCGCGGTCATCGTCGGTTAGCATGTTGGATGCCGCAACTTGCGTGTGCGGGCCTTTAGCTCAGTTGGTAGAGCGCCACGTTTACACCGTGGATGTCATCGGTTCGAACCCGGTAGGGCCCACTGTCTCCTCGTTGAGGTTTCGGTTTGCCTCCACCCGTTAGCGGCATCAAGCTAGTGCACATGAACGACGATGTAAAAGCGGATCTGTGCCGGTATTTGCAGGAGGGTCGTGACGCAATTGTGTGGAAGCTCGCGAACCTGTCTGAGTACGACGTGCGCCGCCCGTTGACTCCCACCGGTACGAACCTTCTCGGGCTGGTCAAGCATCTTGCAGGGGTCGAAGCAGAATATTTTGGCGTGGTCTTCGACCGGCCTTTCGCCGAGGATCTGCCATGGCTTTCGCCGGATGCCGAGCCGAATGAGGACATGTGGGCGCGGCCAGATCAGTCCCGCGACGCGATCGTCGGCCTGTATCGTCGGGTGTGGGCGCATGCCGACGCGACAATTGGCTTGCTACCCCTTGATGCGCTCGGTCACGTGCCGTGGTGGCGGACAGCGAGCAACCCGGTCAGCCTCAGCCGCATCCTGGTTCACGTGACCGCCGAGACGCACCGGCATGCCGGTCATGCGGACATCGTGCGCGAATTGGTCGACGGCAGCGTCGGACACCGGGACGGCTACGACAACATGCCTGCCGGGGACCAAACGTGGTGGCAAGATTACCGAGATCATCTGGAGTCGGTCGCCCGAGGTTGTCGAGGTTCAGACCCAACCGAGCACAGCTGACGGGCTTCCGCACTTGGTCCCGGCAGTTCCAATCGAGTCAGATTAGGTAAGTTGGCCATCATGAACAGCAGTGTCGGGCGCATCGCCATGATCGTCGTGGGTGGGATCGCTGTGATCATCGGCGGGGTATTCGCCGGGCAGGGAATGAATCTGATCCCGGGAAGTTTCATGACCGGTAACCGGATGTGGCTCTACATCGGGCTGACCGTTGCGGTCGTCGGCGTAATCCTGGTGGTACTCGGACTCCGTCGGCCGAGGGCCGGCCGCCCGAACAGATAGGGTCAACTGGCGGGGTTCGCCTGCGGCTGGAGTTAACCGATCCGTTCTGCCAGCGACACGATGATTCCTTCCGGTCCGCGCACGTAGGCCATGCGCCAGACGTGCTCGTATTGACCGACCCCGCCAACCAGGCCGTAGCCGTCCGCGGCCAGCTGTTCGACGGCTGTTTGCAAGTCGTCCACCTCGAACGCCACATTGCGCAGTCCCAGTTCGGTGGACATCGCAGCCGGTGACCCCGGCTCGTGGTCGGGTCGCACGAAGCTTGACAACTCGACCCCGGCGCCGCCGTCCGTCGGCCTGAGCATGACGATCTCGCTGCGGGAGTCGGCGATGCCG
The DNA here is from genome assembly GCF_039652555.1 of Parafrigoribacterium mesophilum. Lineage (NCBI taxonomy): Bacteria > Bacillati > Actinomycetota > Actinomycetes > Micrococcales > Microbacteriaceae > Parafrigoribacterium > Parafrigoribacterium mesophilum. The sequence goes on along the minus strand of NZ_JBDJAF010000001.1, from coordinate 273,298 downwards.
ATGACGGTGTCCACGAATTCGCCCTCCATGAACATCCGGCCCTCGACCTCGAGACCCAGACTGACGAAGAACGCTGTTGCTTTGTCAAGGTCAGCAACGGTGATACCGACGTGATCGAAGCGTCGCACGGGTGACATGGTCAGATCTTTCGTACCCGCGGGCGGCGCGGTGCCGGAGAGGCCGGAAGAATTGCTGTGGCGATCACAGCCAGAACCCCCAAGACGGTCAGTTCTCCCTGTGCGGGAACCCGCACGGGCAAGAACACCGACCCCAGCAAGAGAACCAGCAGTAGCGCAGCCAGCGCGAACGACGTCAGGCGAGGCATCCGGGCTCCTTTTTCTGGATCATATGTGACGCGTTCGGGTCGGGACAGTCCCCGAAGGCCAAGAAAGGTTCGCGTTGCTTCTCATACTCGCGCTAGCTTGAAAGCGGAAGCTTTGTCAGCATCGGTCAACAGAGAGAGATTCATGACTTCTCGGAAGTGGTGGTTCTGCCTGGCTGTACCCGTTCTGTTGACGCTCAGCGCGTGTTCCGCCCCTGGAGGAGCCAGCGAGGCCGCATCGTCTACCGAAGGAGCGATCGAGCTGGCGGTATCTGAGACGTGCATTGAGGCGTCGGACCCGCAGTGCGTCTCGGTCAATGGTCAGAATGTGGCGCTCCCAGCCGCATATCAACGAGTCGGCGTTACAGATGCCGCTGCCGCCGAAGGCGGGGGACAGCATGCCGTTGACGTGACGTTGACCCACGATGGGGCGGCGGTCCTCCACTCTCTGACGAAGAAAGCCGCCCAAGCCGGACAAGCGGCGCGCTTGGTCATCAAGATCGGCGACGAGATACGGGGTGCCGTCGTGGTGATGCAGGCTTTGGAGGGCGACCAACTGCAGATCGCACTTTCACCAGACGACAACGCTCAGGAGGTAGTGCAGCAGATTCAGGGGACTGAGGTTACCGCAATCGATGCCGAGCGATAGCTTTCCGGACAAAATAGCTGTCCGCGGCGGCACTTGTCGTCCGGAAGGCTATCCGCCGGTGGCGTGACGCACCTCGCCGAGCTCAGCCCGACACGACCGGGGTCAGCGGAATGTCCCACCGGCCGGCCAGTGCCGCCCAATACTCGGTGGGCTGGGCCGCGAATGCCCGCTTCAGTGCTGCGTGGCTCAGTTCCACGCCCACCGCTTCGCGCATCCGCTCGGCGAAGTGCGCTTCGATGGCCGCCACGGCGACATAACCGTCGGAGGTCTCGTAGATCCCGTAGGGGGCGAATCCACCGCCCAGCACGGCGCCGGGACCGGTCAGTCCGTTCCTGAGCGCGGCACCCGCATCCCGTGCCGCCTCATCGAGGACGACGCGCAGGTGCCTCGGGTAGCCCGGATGCTGCCTGGCAAACAGGAGCAACACCGCGGCGGAGACCACTCGTTCCGCACCCACCACGTCGGCGACCGGCACCGTCGGCAGAAACGGAGGTTGGAGCGTGCCGTGCGCAGCCTGGTAATTCAGGTCGTGACCGACCACCTCGTCCAAGGCTCCGTCGTAGCCAATGATCTCCACGTGTGAGAGTCCGGCATGGGACTGTTCAAGGTCCGCGAGTCCGAGCCGGGCCAGGGCTGAAGGGCGTATCGCAGTTATCAGCAGATCGCAGCGGCCCAATTCGTCATCCAGCCGTGCGCGATCCTCGGGATCTTTCAGATTGAGCACCAGAACTCGCTGGCCGGATGTGAGCTCCTCGTACCAGCGGGGCGATGCGTGCGCGAGCGGATCACCATCCGGTGGCTCGATCTTGGTCACCATGGCGCCAAGCCCAGCCAAGCGAGCCGCGGCGAGAGGTCCTGGCAGGTTGACGGCGAGAGAGACGACCCGAACGCCATCCAGAATCGCGCCCATCGTCATTCGTGCACACTGTCATCTGCCCGGTTGCGCTGCTGGTCGAGAAGCTCGTGCAGGTCGCGAAGCATCTCAATCTTTCGGATGGTCTCGGTCATGCAGTCAGTGTAGGTCTGCACACTTTGCTCGGTAGGACTTAGGGCCCTATCCGACGTGCGGGTTGTTGTGGAGACTGACATCATTCACGCGCCAAAGTTCCCCCTGAAAGGTGCCCCCACACCATGTTGACCAGATCTGACGCCGGGCACCGCACTGCCATGCTGCTACTCACCGGCAAACGCCTTATCGCCGTGCATTGTGCGGGAACTGTTTTCCTCGCCGAGGCCGACATGGCCACCATCTTTCTGAGGCACGCTTTGGACATCCTGACTGCGGGTGGTTCTGGCCTGGTGCCGTTGCGCCACCTCGACGGGCTGGAATTGCTTCTGATCACTCCCGCCACCGCGACAGCGTGCTGGTACGACCGGCAGACTCTCGCTGACCTGGCGGAAAACTGACTTATCCGCTCACTTTGGCGGCAAGCGATTCGCCCCAGGCCTGCGCCCGTTCCTCCTCCCCTTCCAGTAGACGGGTGTCTTTGTCGACGAGGAAGCTCTCCGGTTCGGCGACCAGGGTGAAACCGCCGGACCGCAGCAGCTTCGCAATGCCCTTCGAGGCACGACCGGTCAGCAGCGGGACTGCATCCAGCCGTGTATCGAACGCTGCGGCGCGTCCTGTCATCCCGGAGCGCGAACCCAACCACTCCCGAACTCCTTCACTCGTAGAATCCGGTTCCATGGCTAGGTTTCCGTCAGAGGCCATCGCGGCCTCCTCGGCGGCCTGGCGAGTGGACTCCCGGCTCATTCCGTGCACGTGGGTTGGGCCACCAACCACGATGAGATCGTAATCCGACGGTTCGATCTCCCCGGCCATCGAGATCGGCACCACTCGCACCGTGCCGGAGACGTCAAGGCCGCGCCCGATCGCCTCTGCAACATGGCGGGTATTGCCATACATGGACTCATAGACGACGATCGCGTGCACCTTTCCGTTCCTTTCCTGTGTTCCCTCGGCACCTCTCGACAGAACGCGTCCGCGCTGTCATCGCCGGCCAGAAGCTGGCTCAGCGAATGAGTACCTTCAATGCGTCGTGGGTAGGCGCATTTCCAAACACGTCATAAGCCTCGAGGATCTGGTCGAAGCCGAACTCGTGAGTGACGAACTTCTCCGCAGGCAGTTTGTGCTCAGCAACCAGCTTCAACAGCATCCCGAGCGTGTTCGTGTTCACTAAACCCATTGAAATGTCGATGTTCTTGATCCACAGTTCGTTGAGCGGCAATTCGACTGGTTTGCCGTGCACGCCGATATTCGCGACGGTGCCGCCAGGGCGGATGATTTCGGTGGCCATGGTGAAGGTCTGCGGAACGCCGACCGCTTCGATAGCCACATCCACTCCGGCACCGTCGGTCAGCGCCAGAACTTGTTCCTTCCAGTCCGCCGCCCCGGAGTTGACGGTGTTCGTGGCACCGAAATCGGCCGCCCGCGCCAGGCGTGCGTCGTCCAAGTCGACGGCAATGATCTTGGATGGGCCATACAGCGAGGCCGTCATTACTGCGGCAAGGCCGACGGGCCCAGAACCGATCACCGCCACGACATCGCCCGGCTTGACGTGACCGTATTGAACGCCGATCTCGAAACCGGTGGGCAGAATGTCCGACAGCACGATGCCTTCGGAGTCGGATACGCCATCTGGTACGCGATACACGGAATTCTCGGCGAACGGCACGCGCACGTACTGTGCTTGGGTCCCGTTGATCATGTAGCCGAAAATCCAGCCGATTCCGCTGACGCCCTCGGGATCCAGGCAGTGGCTGTAGAGTCCGGTGCGGCAATTCGAGCACCGGCCGCACGAACTGACACACGCCAGAATGACTCGATCGCCGACGTGGAGTTGGGTCACGCCGGACCCGACCTCGGAGATCACTCCGATCCCCTCGTGGCCAAGCACGCGGCCGACAGCTACCTCCGGAACGTCACCTTTCAGGATGTGCAGGTCGGTACCACAGATAGTGGTCGCGGCCATCTTCACGATGACATCCGTGGGATGTTGGATGGTGGGGTCTGGAACCTCTTCCCAACTCTTTTGCCCTGGCCCTTTGTAAACGAGCGCCTTCATGATTGACCTCACAGTTCTCAGTCGAGGCGGATGATGTCCCGACATGGAGTCAACTCGGTTGAGCGTGTGTTACACAGTGCCAAAAGTCCCCGGTTACTGGTGGCCCGGCGGCCTCGCTTCCACCCGCAGAACGGCGGCCTGCGTGCGCCGTTGCAGTCCCAACTTGCTCAGCAGGCTCGAGACGTAGTTTTTCACCGTCTTCTCCGCCAACTCCAGCGTTTCGCCGATCTGCCGGTTTGTCATTCCCTCCGCAATGAGCGCGAGGACTTCGCTTTCGCGTGTGGTGAGCGCCTCCAGCCGCGCGTCGTGCTGGTGTTCCTCGCGCATCCGCTCGACGACCCGTTGGCTGAGAGCGGAATCCAGGAGGAAGCCACCCGAAGCCACCGCCCGCACCTTTTCGAGCAGAACGGTTCCTCGTACGCCCTTCAGCACGTAGTCGGATGCGCCGGCCAAGACGGCGGCGCTGATGGCCGCGTCGTCGTCGTAAGCCGTGAGGATGATGCAGTGCATCGCCGGGGAATCCGAGCGGATGTCCCGGCAGACATCGATGCCGTTGCCGTCGGGCAATCGCATGTCCAGAACGGCGACATCGGGTCTGGTGGCAGCGATCCGGGCGCGCGCCTGAGCCGCGGTCCCGGCCTCGCCGACAACGTCGATGTCCTGCTCCGCCTCCAGCAGGGTCACGATACCCCGGCGCACGAGCTCGTGGTCATCGACGACGAACACCTTGATCGTGGTGGTCATGGCCGATCCCTTTGCGGCGTGTCCGCATACGGAACGGACCAGCTGAGGTGCGTTCCGACCGCTTCCGCCGTTGCCCGGAACGAGCCGCCATGCGCGAACGCGCGATCGCGGAGGTTATCCAGGCCGCTGGGGTTCTCGGTGGGCGCTATTCCGACACCGTCGTCGATCACCTCGACGGTGATCCGCCCATCGGCCACGGTGACCGCCACGGATACCTGCTGCGCGGAAGCATGCTTGATCACGTTGGTCAACCCTTCGCGCACCACGGCGACCACGTCGTCCGCGAGCGCGCCGGTGACGACGAGATCTACTGGTCCGGCGAACTCGAGCTGCGGCGTGCGCGGAAGGGCTCTCACTAGTTCGTTCACCACATCGATGATTCGATGGCGGGCGGCCGTATGGCGACCGCCCCGTTCGCTGGACAGAGCGAAAATCGCCGTCCGGATCTGGGCGATCGCGGCGTCCAGCGCATCGACCGACTGACTGACCCGCTCGGAGAGGGCACCGGGGGCCAACAGCCCGACAACGCTTTGCAAGTCGAGACCTGTCGCGAAGAGCTGCTGGATCACATTGTCGTGCAGATCGCGCGCGATGCGACCACGATCCTCCAGCAACAGCATCCGCTGTTGGTCATCGCGCGCCTTGGCGAGCTGGAAGGCCACGCTGACTCGTCCCGCGAAGTCGGCGGCCATTTCCACGTCCACGGCGGTGAACCGACCGCGTCCCGTGGCTCGTGAGACGATGAGGGCGCCATTTGGGTGCCCAGCCGCGACGAGCGGTATTGCCATCGTCGGCCCGGCTTTGCGCTCTGGCGTGGTGGGCAATTCCGCAGCATCCGCGTCGCCGATGAGACGCGGCTGCCGACCGGCCATCACGCTCGCCGCAATGGATCCCGCGGCCTCGAACACCGCGCCTTCCAGGGTGTCCTCGCCGTCACCGCATGCGGTCTCGATGACCAGGTGCTCCGTGTCCGGACTGCTCCGCACAACGCAGACGAGATCGGCTCCGGACAACGTGAGGGTACGGGAGGCGAGGAGCGCGAGCGGATTGGCCTCCTCGGTGGAGAGCAGGGCTGCGGTTACCTCCGCCGATGCCATGGCCCAGGCTTGCCGTCGTTGCGTTTCTGCGAAAAGCCTGGCGTTGTCGATCGCGAACCCGGCGGTGGCCGCTAAGGCGATAACAAGCTCTTCGTCTTCGCCGCTGAACTCGCCCGACGCCTGATTCGTCAGGTACAAGTTGCCGTACGATGTGCCGCGCACCTGTATGGGCACTCCCAGAAAGCTGTCCATTTCGGGGTGTCCGGCCGGCATGCCGACCGATCGTGGATCATCGGTCAAATGACGCAGGCGGATGGGGCGCCGATCGTCCGTGAGCGCGCCGACGAGACCCTGCCCGCGCGGCAGATGGCCGATGGCGGAAACTTCCGCCGGTGTCATCCCCACCTGGAGAAGCTGCTCAAGGCTGCCGTCGGGCGAAAGCACACCGAGGGCGCCGTATTGGGCGCCGACGAGTTCTACCGCCGTTTCAACGATGCGCCGGAGCACGATCGCAAGGTCGAGATGCTCGACCACCGCTTGGTTGGCTCGAAGAAGCGAGTTCAGGCGGCTTTGCGAAACCGAGACGCGCTCTGCGAGTGCCAGATTGTATGAGTTCGCATCTTCGGCCACGCGCGTCTCCTCAGCTCGACCACCCGACGATGGTTCCCGTACGCGGAGTGTAACCCAGCTTGCTTCTCGTGGCGTGCTTGTCAGTGGTGGTGCGACGCGGCATGCATGTCGTGGAACATCTTCTGAGCCTCTGACTCCGTGAGGCGAGCCTCGAGGATCGGAAGATAGACCTCCTCCTCTTTCGCGAAATGCAGCTTCACGAGGTGGTGCAGTCCGTAGAGAACTCGCCTCAGACCGTTGGCTAGGTCGTCATCAAGTGCCGTGCGAACCTGCAGTTGCTGGCGCAGTGACGCCAACTCCGCGGTCAGCGCACCCACTTCCACGTGGTCACGGGCCATGGTTGCGGTGACCTCCGGCGCACCGAGGACTCGCTGCACCACCGGGTACAGCGCCGCCTCCTCAGCATGCGCGTGGGGGATGAGTTCGTCGTGAAGGAAGGAGTAGGAATCGTCGACGATCGCGCGAAGTTCGGCGATGTCGACACGGTTCACTGCATCGCCGGCCGCGGCAAGCGCCGCAATGTGCGGCACAAGCTCGGCGTGCTCGTCTTTCAACGGTTGTGTGATGGTCATAATCAGCATTCCTTTGCGTGTCAGTACGACTCGGGGTCGGGCTCAGGCCCAAAGCGGAACTGTCTCCCGCTCACCTCGATTGGCGTGATACGAACGAAGACCGGTTTGAGCGTCGGAACCCAGGAGTGCAGCGGAAGGGCCTCGGCGGCGAAGATCTCGGCCTGCTTGTCCAGAACGCTCGCTGTGCCGGTGACGACGACACTCCACCCCTCGTCGGTATCGTAACGATCCGTTTCAAATGCCACGGTCGCGTTGATGGTGACCTCGAGCAGCTTGCTGCCTGGAGCGGTGCGGAATAGAACTGACGTGTCGTCGGCATGGTAATTGACCGGAAAGATGCCCGGCCGGCCGCCGACGCTCACGGCGAGGCGCCCCATCGTGCCGGTCTGCAAGAACTTCCATGCTCCGTCTCGGTCCAACACGGTGATGGGGTCGTCGTTGAGCATTTTCCTCACTCCAATCAGTGCCGGCGACCGGCCCCTCCGTAGTTCAAGCGGAAGAGCATCGTCGCCTGATATCCAGTCTGGTTCCAAGCCGCCAATTCAGTAGGGACTAATGGCCCTATTGGACAAAGCGCACCGGAGATTAACTGAACCTGTGCAAGAGCCAAGGAAAGGGACAGTCATGTACGACCGCATTTTGGTACCGGTGGATGGTTCGAAGTTCTCCGAGGAGGTCATCCCCTACGCGCGTGGTGTCGCGGGAGCCACTGGGGCGCGGCTCACGCTGCTGCGCGTGGCCGACAAGGACGCGAAGAGGGTCGAAGTGCAGCGGTATTTGGATGCATTGGCCGCAGGCCTCGGCGCAGAAACCCGAACGGTCACCAGCGGCGGCGACGTGTCCGCAGACATTCTCGAGGAAGCGAACCGTGTTCCCGGCACGCTGGTGGCGATCACATCACACGGACGGGGCGGCGTTCCCTCGGTGATGCTGGGCAGCGTCGCGCGCAACCTCGTGCGCAGCGGCCATGCCCCGGTATTCGTCTATCGACCTGGCGGTACACCAGTCGACCGGCACGACCCGATCCGGATCAAGACCGTGCTGCTGCCGTTGGACGGCAGCAGTCTTTCGGAGACCGCGCAGGCCGAGGCCGGAGCCTGGGCCCGCGCTCTGGGCGCCAACGTGGTCGTTGTCCAGGTGCTTCCAGCGAACGTGTACATTGATCCGATGCTCGCGTCGTACGACGTTCTAGAGGATTCGTACGTGCGGTGGCATGCCCATGCGATTGAACGGGAATTTGGTGTCGGGGTGGACTGGGAAGTGCTGCATGGCGACCCGGCGATCTCGATCTCGAACTTCCTCGAAGGTCGACGTGACGTCCTCGTCGTCATGGCAACTCGGGGCCATGCTGCATTGCCGGCCGCCGTGCTCGGCAGCGTGACCTCGGGTTTGCTGCGCCAGGCAGGAGCGCCGATCGTAGTCCACGCGCCGGAAAGAGAGTCGCTTCGTCGGTCTGCGTAGGATTACCGCACGGGCACGAACGTCGCCATCTGACGAGCCTGGCCGCCTAAGGACCTGGCCGCCTAAGGAGAAAACTCACCACCGAAGGCGACGGGCGGATCAGGCTCGTCGATGGCCACGATGCCGTGCGGGCTGGTCCACTCCAAGACGCCGGGACTGATTTGTCGCACACTCCACCCACCGTGATGTTTAAGAATGTGGTCGCCGCGGCAGAGGTATTCCAGGTTTCCATCCTCCGTGGGGCCACCGGCGGCAGCGGGAATCGTGTGATCGATATCCGCCCGGTGAGCCGGCGCGTTGCAGATCGGGAATCGACATCGGCCATCCCTCAAGCGCAGGAAGCGCCGGAGCTTCTTGGACGGCCGGTACGTGTCCACGGCGAGAACCTGATCGCTGACCGGGTCGGTGAGGATACGCACGAGGACCGGAGCGTCTGCGGCGAGTGCCTTGGCATCTTCCAGGCCGATGGGGCTTCCGCCGTTCAGTGTGGCTGGATCATCGCTCTTGCCCAGCAGCGTCAGCGCGGGAATCACGATGCAAACCTCGGCGGTGATTCCGATCGCAGCACCGTGCGGTGAGTCTTTATTGGCGGCCGGCTCGCCGGTGAGGAGCAATTCGGCTGCCAGGTCGCAGCGAATCTGGTCCAACGTACGCGGATCTCCGGCGTTCCTAATGGCTTTTGCCTGACGAGTAAGCCGGTCGCGTATCGCCTCTGCCAACACCGTCGGAAGGTAGAAGGTCATTAGCGACATGCCGTCTTTGAGTCGCTTTCCGAGCAGACTGCGGCCATCCGCCGCCGCGTCATGGCGCTCGTCGAAAGTGCCACCGCGCAATCGTGTCGCGGTCAGTTCCGCTTTTCTGGTCAATCGGCCGGGGGTGACGTTGACGGCTCGTTCCAAGACGATGTGTTCGTACTTCGCCCGTTGGTTGTCGTCATCAAGGGGCGCGCCGTGTTCCATGATGACGCGAGCGTGCCCGAGACCAATCTCGCCAGTGGCGAGGGTTTCCAGCGTGGTGGGGAAGAGGTCGACAAGCATTTCGGCCTCGCCCAGGCGGTTTTCCATGGTGCGGGCGGAGACCTTGTTGGCCAGTGCGAGTTCGGCTGCCAAGGAACGCTGAGCGGTTTCTAACGAATTCCCCCAATCTGGGTCGTCGTCGGGATGGCGCTGCTCGGCCTGTTCCCGGTTCAGCTTCGCGATGGCCGCCAGCTCGCGCATCTCTTCGACCTGCAATGCCGACATCCGCTGTCGCAATGCGACCAGGTTGTCGATTCTGGTCCGGATGGATCGCTGAGGCGAAGGGGCTGCGAGTTCAGCGGCCTGTACCGCGTGCCACGCGAGCTCCCAGACATCCGCCTGTGGGTCCACGGGAATATATGCCGCATTGCGATCTACAGGGAAATCGCCATCGAGCACGGGGATGCAGAGGGCGAGCATCGTCGCCTCGTCCACCGTGATATCGAACAGCTGTTCCATACCCTGAAGTCAACACCACACCACCGACATAGCCGTTGTCGCGGCGGCGGGGCCGGTTCAGTTCACGCGAGCAGCCCCGCGCAGAGCAACTCCGCCAGGGGAGCGAGGTCCTTGAGCGTGTAAATGCTGCGCCGCCCGACTGCGTTCGACTCGTGTGTGTTGGATTCCTGGGTGTTCGGCTCCTGAGTGCTCGATTCGTGGAGCGGGTGTCCGGTAACGATCGCGCCCCAGGTGAGTACTGCGGCGTGCAGCCGCGCCGGACTGACCGGTGCCAGAAGACTGCCGAGCAGAACCTGCTCGATCGTCGAGTGCAACGCATGGCGGTGCGCGTCCAGAGACCGCCGCACGACGGCGTGAGTATGTCCTTCGCGCCAGAGGATGACCCGAAGCACGTCAGAGACGGCTTGTATTTGAAAGAACTTCTCACTGAAGTTCAACAGGGAAGCCACCGGATTGCCGTGCTCTATCAGCGGCGCGGCGTCGATCACTCCGTCATTCAGGCGTTCGTCCATCAGCGCGGCGAGCAGGCTCTTCTTCGTGGCGAAGTAGTAGAAGAGAAGTCCTTTCGGCACGGCTGCCTGAGCGGCGATGGCGGACGTAGGCGTGGCATCGAACCCTCGCTCCGCGAACAACTGCGCAGCTGCGTCGAGGATCCGTGCGCGCGCGTCTGTCTCGTCCGTCACCGGTCGTACCCGCTCTTTCAACATGTCGTGAGGTGTCGCCCATCTGGACGAACTTGAGGAGAGAATACTCGGGGCGGCAGCTGCGCTGCCGCCCCGAGCGCACCAGACTACCCGCCTAGGGGTGAACTTCCCGGTGCATTCGCGTTGCGGGAAGTGCGGCCCAAAGGCCGACAATCACCGCGATGATTCCGCAGATCCAGGAAGTTGCTGCTGCGCCGGTCTGGTTGGCGTAGGCGCCGAGCCAGGGGGCGAGGAACAGCACCAGCCCGAGAATCGCCTCAATCCACTCCATGTAGACCAGGCGTGGCATGGCAAGGTTCCACAGTCCGGCAATGATCAGCAGTACTCCAAGCGTGACCATAAACGCCGTCGATGCTCCGGCCTGGGTAGTCCACAGTGTCGACAACGCGGCATAGAGCCCGGCCGCGACCGCGACCCAGTCCTGCCACCGTGTCCATTTCTTCATAGAATCCAACCTCCTTGTCAATCAGTCGGTTCGTCACTTAATGCATACTTTAGGATTGATTGACCGACCGGTCAAGAGCGCGCGTTGACTCATAGGAAACCTCCGCGTAGCACTATTCGTTGCCTCATTTGAAAACCTCCGCTTCGGCGTGGCTCGGGAATCGGTTTGACGGGTGTGGGTTACGCCCGTTTCTATGGAGCTGACGATGACGTAGCGGCAGGCTGTGACGAAGAAGAAAGCGCTCGCGTATCGCAGCGCGGATCGGGCCGGTAAGTCCCGGATCTTGAACGAGTTGGTCGAGTTGACCGGGTGGCATCGCGACTATGCTCGGGCGGCATTGCGGAGCGCGTTGAGCCTGAAGGTCGTGAAGCCGCGGGCGGGCCGCATGCCGACGTATGGGCCGGAAGTCACGAACGCTCTGGTGCGGTGCTGGGCGGTGTTGCGGGCGCCGGCCGGCAAGCGCCTGGCGCCGATGCTGCCGGTGCTGGTGCCGCTGTTGCGCCGCGACGGCGAGTTGGACCTCACCGACGCCGAGGCGGCCTTGTTGGTGCGGATGAGCGCGGCCACGATCGACCGCAAGCTGGCGCCGGAGCGGGCGAGGCTGCTGGCCCGGGGTCGGTCGCATACCAAGCCGGGGACGCTGCTGAAGTCGCAGATCCCGATCCGCACCTGGGCCGATTGGGACGACGCGGTCCCCGGGTTCGTGGAGATCGATCTGGTCGGCCATGACGGCGGCAACGCCTCGGGTGAGTTCTGTTTCACCCTGACCGTCACCGACATCGCCACCGGGTGGACGGTGAACCGGTCGGTGCGCAACAAGGGCGAGAAGTGGGTGTTCGAAGCGCTCATGCACGTCAGTCGGGTGTTCCCGTTCCGATCCTGGGCATTGACTCCGACAACGGGTCCGAGTTCATCAACAATCATCTGTTCGACTACTGCGTGGCCAACAAGATCACCTTCACGCGCTCTCGGGCCAGCCACAGCAATGACGGCGCTCACGTCGAGCAGAAGAACTGGACCCATGTGCGTGAACTCGTCGGCTATCTACGCTACGACACCCCCGCCGAACTCGCCGTGCTCAACGAGATCTGGGAACTCGACCGGGTGTTCACGAACTATCTCCTGCCCCAGCAGAAACTCGTGTTCAAACAACGCAACGGTGCCAAAGTGACCAAGCGATACGACACCGCGACCACCCCGCATCAACGCGCCCTCGGCCGCGAGGACATGCGCAAACGGCCGATCATTCAGATGAACGCGCAGTTCAAACGCATCAAACCCGCGGCCCTGTCCAGACAGATCCTCGCCCTCACCGGCCAACTCGAAACCCTCGCCCTGGCCAAGAAACCCGCCGACACGAAACCGGCAGTCAACCGGGCCTGGAACGCCTAACCCTCGCGGAGGTTTTCATCTGAGGCAACGAACCAACCCTCCCGGAGGTATTGACATGAGGCAACAGGGAGCGTTGCGGAGACCAGGTTTTTCCGACATTTCTATTCTTTGAGGTCCTGGTGCGGTGCGACGAATACGATCGAGTCGGCGGTGACCCCGACGAGGCCGATGTTGAATCGCAGCAACGTAGATGGGAGTTCATCGCCGGGAGGCGGGGTAGCCGCGCCGAGGGTGAGTGGTGTGCCGTCCGGCAGCGTCGCCGTGACCGAATCCAGGTAGACCTGCACGTGGCCGTGCAACTCCATCCGGTCGGCTGTGGTCACCAGCGACGGCCCGGTGGCCTTGCGCACGTCCAGGAGGAAGTCGTCAATGGTGACACCGTCCGCGACGAGCTTGAGCACCGGAGCACGGTTACCGTCGGCCAGCGGCACCGTCACGGCGGTGACGGACTTCAGTCCGGTGATCGACAGAGAGGAGCCGCCGAGTTGAGCAGCAGGCAGCGTGAAGGTCGGGGCTGCGGTATCCGGTACCGGAACGACCGGCGGGGTCGTATTCGGATCTGCTCCGGGCGGAGGCGACGGCAGGCTCTGGATCGGGGAAGTTGGCAGCCCGCCGAGCGGGTCAGGGATGGCAGGCTCCGGGACGATGGGACCCGGGACGATCGGACCCGAGACGATCGAGCTGGGTGATGGGCTTGACGTGGGCGTGGGTCCGGGTCCGCACCACATCAGGATCGGGATACACACGGCGGCGGGCTCGGTGGGTACCGGAGCCGCGCCGATTCCGCACACCGCGACGCAGAAAATGGTGGCGGTCGCGGCACGGCGCCGTCGGATGGGCGCGCCGGTCAGAACCGGCGCGGTGCTAAAGGGGCGGCCGCGTTCACCGTGCGCTGGACTGCCGGCATCCAGGACACAACCAGCACTCCGCCGACGGCGCCGAGCAGCATCCCGATCAGGAAGCCGCCCAGATTGACGCCGACCAGTGAGTACACCGAGATGACCAGGGCGATCACGCCGTAGAAGACGCGATGCACGGGCATCATCACGGCCAGTACGCCGAGGAGAACCATCAGCACCGGGATGAGTGTCGCTTGGAAGCCCTCGATGCCCAGTTGCACGTGGATGTTGCCGATGTCGAGTTGCCCGGAGGAGAACAGCTCGGCACCGGCAAGCACGGTGAGCGCACCGCCGACGAACGGGCGAGCGCGACGCCACACGGTGAACGCGCGCCAGGCTCGGACGAGTCGGTCCATCAGAAGCATCCCTTGGTGCCGTCCGTGACCTGAACGTGCATGCCGTTCAGAGTGAACACGGATGCCTGCGTGGACCACGCCGTCTGCTGCAGGCCTTTGATGGTGATCGAGTCGGCATCCTGCGCGAAGTCGCCGGCGGAGCCCTTGGCGCCCGTGTTCACCGTGGAGGCGTCGACGCCAATGCGGATGTTGCTGAAGCTCGAGTCGCCCTTGAGGTCGGTCATACCGATCTGCAGGTCGGTCGCGCTGGCCGGGTTGCCGCCGCCGCCTGCCGTGATGAGCATGCCCACTGTGCCGAGGGGAGTCTTCGTGACCACGGACTGGCACAGGTCGGCCAGGGTGGCGGATTTGATGTTTGCGATGGCGACCTGGTGCTGGGTGCCGGCCGTGTCCGGGGCGATTCCCGCGTACTGCGAGAAGCCGGTGCCGTCTAGAGACGAGGCACTGATCTGGAACTGGCTGCCAGACACCGAGAACGACACCGGTACGGCGCCGTTGGCCACGCCGGCCATCAACACGGTGGCGACCACCGCCACGGGCACTGCGGTGAGTATGATCCGTCCGGCGTGGGTACCTGTGAGCTTTCGAAACTTCATGGAATTGCCTCGGTCCTCATGGGATATGTCGGGTCGCTTAAGGCGGCCTTCTACTGAAAGAGAGCAGTCCAACGCCGAACTATGACGCCACAATCGTGTGAAAGTTTCACCAAAGCCCAAATGCGCGGTCCGGCCGAGTACGCGAGGATGGCTCCATGAAGACATTCACGCCCCCGCAGATCAACCTCCACGCCTCCAACATCGTCCTCGGGATGATGCGGATCGCCGACCTCGACGATTCGGCCGTCCGCACCCTGGTCGGAACGGCTCGCGAGGTGGGCATCAACTATTTCGACCACGCCGATGTCTATGGAAACGAGGTGCACGGATGCGAGAAGCGATTCGGCGACGCCGTCAGATTCACGCCGGCGGAGCGCGAGTCGGTGATCATCCAATCCAAGGTAGGCATCGGCGACGATTACTTCGACTTCTCCAAGGAGCACATCCTGCAGTCGGTCGACGAATCGCTGGCGGCCCTGAACATCGAATACCTTGATGTTCTGCTGCTGCACCGTCCGGACACCCTGGTCGAGCCGGACGAGGTCGCAGCGGCGTTCGACACGCTGCACACTGCCGGAAAGGTGCGCAACTTCGGCGTCTCGAACCAGACACCCGGACAGATCGAGCTACTGAAGCGTTCGGTGAAGCAGCCGCTCGCCTTCAACCAGGTGCAGTTGAGCATCACCCATGCGCCGCTCATCGCGGCCGGGATCGCCACGAATATGGCCGGGCTGGATCAGTCGATTGACCGGGACAACGGCATCCTGGACTACAGCCGGCTGAACGACATCACACTGCAGGCCTGGTCACCCTTCCAGAAGAGCTTCTTCGACGGCGTCTTCATCGGCGACCGGGACGCGTACCCGGAACTGAACGATGTGCTCGACGAGATCGCCGCCGCCCACGGGTTAACGCCGACCGGCATCGCGGTTGCCTGGATCACCCGACACCCGGCCAACATGCAGGTCGTGCTGGGAACGACCAAACCGGAACGGGTGCGGGAATCCGCCGCGGGGTCTGAGATTCCGCTCAGCCGTCAGGAATGGTACCGGCTGTTCACCACCGCCGGGCACATCCTCCCGTAGCTGCGCGCTACGACTCGTAGGGCTAAGACTCAACGGCGAGTGGCGGCGGCCGACCGGGCCGGCTCGGTTGCTGCCTGCAGGTCGTCCATCGCGAACTCGATCCGCTGGTACACGGACGGATCGAAGACGTTCCCGAGCGCATCCAGTCGGTCCTGGGCGCGCGAGATGCTGACCGGATCGATGATCACGGCACCGAGCAGTTGCAGTGTCGGGAACAGTGCGACCAACCCGCGGATGCCGCCGGTCTGCCCCAGGGACGCGCTCATCAGCAGCGTGGGTTTGCCATCCAGCGCGCCGCATCCGCTGAGCCAGTCGAGCGCGTTCTTGGTGACCCCGGATGGCGCGTAAACATATTCGGGGGAGGCGATCACCACCGCCTGCGCCGCTCGGGCCAATTCGCGGAATCGCCGCACGCTCGCGGGGGCTCCGGTTGCGGCGACATCCAGATCGGGATTGAACAACGGGAGTTCGGCGATCAGTTCGCCGCCGAGTAACTTCACGTTCGGTGCTGCCCGTTCGGCCACGATCAGCAGGGCCGAGTTCAGCGAACCGCTCCGGAGGCTCCCGCTGAAGGCGAGGACTGGCATCCTTGGCATGGCGTCAGCCTAGGCGTCGTCGCCGCTTCTGGCTACAGCGGGTCCGTCAGTCCAGGGTCAGGAGACTGATCCGCTCGGCGATATAGGCCTTCAGCGGTGCGCTTCCGCGGCCGCCGCTGCTGGTGTCCCACCGGACGGTGACGGTCGTGCCCTCCATCGACAGCGGCCCAGTGCCTGCCAACAGGCTGCTCTCGTCGAAAGGGATGGGGGAGTACCCGAAGTTGACCACCTCGCCCTCGCCGAACGAGCCGCGAACGGCCGCCCGTTGCTCTTCTCGCCTGGCATCCGCGATGAGCGAATGATCCGCCACCCCGCGCTTCGGCGTGACCGCCCGGGTCACCCTCCCGGTCGCGTAGAGCCGGCACTCCCGGTCGATGAGCAGCACCCCCAGCCGCCAGGCCCGCCCGGCGCGCACAATCACGGCAGGACGCGTCAGGCCCAGGATGCGATGGGCGGGCCTCATCACGCCGAGCGCCTCATCATGAATCCCGCGGGCGTTGAGTTCTCCGATCGTGCCGGCCAACAGCTCGCGCACCGGACCGAAACCGGGTTCATCAGGCTGGGGGTGCTCGTTCCGTCTGTCGCGGCGGGCCATCACAGATCCCTGTCCGACAAATCGGCGAGAATTCGGCCCACGGCGGGCGTGAACTTAAAGCCATGCCCGGAGAAGCCTGCGCCCACCGTGATGGGGCCGAACCGTTTCAGGACGAAGTTCGTGTCCGGTGTGGTCGTGTAGGTGCAGCTTAGCTCGGTCGCGGTGTCCGGGTCGGCGCCGGGTAGCCACTCGTGCACGTAACGCCGCAATGCGGCAAGCTGCACCGGCTCCGCCGTGAAGGTGCGTGCATCCGGGTCGGTCACAGGTCCGACCCCGTGCCAGCCGACTTTGATCCCTTCGCCGGGTGTCTGCATCCCGTAGATCTGCGACGGCCAGTACTCGTACGAGCGATCTCCCGGTGTCGGGTAGTGGTTGAAGCCGGGCCACGGTCCCGCGGCATCGTGTGCGGCGAAGTGAGCGGGCTGTTCCTGCGTGACGACCAGCCTCGGCAGGGGGACGACGTTGCCGATCAGTTTCTCGGTCCATGCTCCGGCGGTGACGATCACCCGTCGGGCGTCGAACTGTGCATCGTCGGTGGTGATGCGCACCTGGCCGTCGCCCTGCACGGCCAGCTTGGTCACCTGGGTGCCCTGCCGAATGTCCGCGCCCAGTGCGATCGCGCCATGCTGCAGCGCGGCGAGAGCGGCATCCGCCCGCAGCCTGCCGGACTGTGGCGTGTACAGCACACGCGAATCAAACCGGATGCCCGGCCAACGGTCCCGGGCCTCCGCGGCTGGGAGGAACTCCGCCGGGATGCCCGCCGCGGACAGGGCAGCGTGCACGTCATCGAACGCCTGGTTACGGCCGTGGTTGACGATGCCGACGATGTCGAGCAGCGTTGTGCCGCTTTCGCGCTCGAGTTCGCGCCACAGCCGGCGGGATTCGACCAGCATTGCGACGTAGCGGCGGTCGGAGTACGCCTGATTGAAATTGCGGGTCGACCCGTGCGAGGCGCCGCCGAGGTGACCGATCGTCTCGCGCTCCAGCAGCAGCACTTGCCGGCTGCGGCGCGCCAGGTGCCAGGCTGCCGACAGCCCCATCGCGCCGCCGCCGACGATGACGGTGTCGACACGCTCCATGACGTCATTGTGCCGTGATTTCCGGTGAGCTTCCTCCCAGCCGGCCGCAAAAGCAAATGTTACGTCACGAATGGTCACAGTTCGGAACAGAACTAGGTGGTCGTGATCGGGTTGGCAATGCTGGGTTTGCGGGGCCGATTACGGTGCCCGCATCATCATCCGTTTCCACCCGAGAGGATCGTCATGTCCGAGACCACATCACCGGCCGGCGAATCAGCCGCCAGCCCACAACTACCCGAGAGAGCGCCGCGCAAGAAAACCGGCTGGATCGTTGCTGGTATCGCCGGCGCTATCGCGATCGCGGTGGTGCTGGCCGTTGCGGTGACCAGTACAAGCCGCAGTGAGAGTGCCGGCGGCGCAAAAACGGTCACGATCGGCGTGGCCGACGCGGCGCAGCCTTACTGGAAGGCCTACACCGCGCTGGTGAAGAAGCAACTGAACGTGTCCGTCAAGCTCGTCAACTTCGCCGACTACAGCCAGCCGAATCCCGCGCTGAGCCAGGGACAACTCGACCTCAACCAGTTCCAGCACATCGAGTTCCTCGCCGACTACAACGTCAGCAACCACGACACGCTGCGCCCGGTCGGCGCAACGGCCGTGTACCCGCTCACGCTGTACTCCCTCAAGTACGCGTCTGTCGAAGAGATTCCCGAGGGCGCGCAAGTGGCCATTCCGAACGACGCGATCAACCAGGCCCGCGGACTGCTGGTGCTGCAAGCGGCGCACCTGCTCACCCTCAAGGACGGCGGTACCGCCTTCTCCAGCACCGCCGACATCCAGACCCACAAGGTGAACGTGCTCGCCGTCGACGCCGCACAGACGGCAGTAGCGTTGCAAAACGGCTCGGCCGACGCATCCATCGTCAACAACAACTTCGCCGTCGACGCCAAACTGCCCCAGTCGAAAGCGATCTATCACGACGACCCGGCCAGCGCCGCCGCCGCGCCCTATGTGAACATCTTCGCAGCGCGCGCGAAGGACGCAGCCAATCCGCTGTTCCAGAAGCTAGTGGCGCTCTACCACGACGCGACGATCGAGAAACAAGTCCAGGCTGCGAACAGCGGAACGGCAGTCTTCAGCACGACTTCGGCCGCGCAGCTGCAAGCGGATCTGGAGAAGGTCGAGGCGGATGCCAAGGCCGCCAAGAGGTAACGGATCATCGGCATGACGGCACTGGTGCGCCTCGAGCACGTCACGAAGACCTACCCGGCGGTCAACTCCGCGCACGCACCGGTCACCGCGGTCGACGACGTGAGTCTCGAGATCGAACGGGGCGACATCTTCGGGATCATCGGATACTCCGGGGCGGGCAAAAGCACCCTGGTTCGGCTGATGAACGCTCTGGAGCAACCCACGTCGGGGAAGGTGTTCGTGGCCGATCGGGAGCTCACGACGCTGCCGGAGCGAGAGATCCGCAGGGAGCGCCGCACCATCGGGATGATCTTCCAGCAGTTCAATCTGTTCCATTCGCGCACCGTGGCCGGCAACGTCGCGTACCCGCTCACGGTGGCGGGGATGCGGCAGCCGGAGCGGGACCGGCGGGTGGCTGAACTGCTGGACTTCGTGGGGCTGCTGCCGCGAGCGCACAGTTACCCGGAGCAGCTGTCGGGCGGACAAAAGCAGCGAGTCGGGATCGCGCGGGCGCTGGCCACCCGCCCGCAGCTTCTCCTCGCGGACGAGGCGACCAGCGCGCTGGACCCCGACACCACCGCGGACGTGCTCGAACTGTTGCGTCGGGTGAACCGGGACCTCGGTGTGACGATCGTCGTGATCACCCACGAGATGGAAGCGATCCGCAGCATCGCCAACCGGGTGGCGGTGATGGATTCCGGACGGATCGTCGAACGCGGTGAGGTCTACGACGTGTTCTCTCGACCGAGCAGCGATATCACGGCCCGGTTCGTGCGTTCGGTGCTGCGCAACCGTCCCTCCGGCCGGACGCTGGCGCGGTTGCGCCAGCAGCATCCTGGCACCATCGTCACCGTCGAACTGCAGGAGTCACCCGGGTTCCAGTACACGCTGCGGTCGGTGTTCGCCGACCACCGCGTCGGCGCGGAGATCGTGTTCGGCGGCATCAGTGAGCTGCAGGATCGCTCGGTGGGCAGCCTCACCTACGAACTGACCGGCGAGTACCGCGCCATCACCGCCGCGCTCGAACAGCTCCGGATGCGCGGCGTCACCGTGGTGGAGGAGGACTGAGATGAACGACTTCCTCGTCGACCTGCCCACCTTTGCCGCCGCCATCTGGCAGACGCTATACATGGTGATCGTGTCGTTGATCGTCAGCGGATTCCTCGGGCTCGCGATGGGCGTCGGGCTGTATGTGGCGCGGCCGGGAAACCTGCTCGCGAACCGGGCCGTGTTCTTCGTGCTCAACCTCGTGGTCAATATCGTGCGGCCCATCCCATTCATCATCTTCCTGGCTGCGGTCGGACCGTTGACCCTGCTCGCGGTGCGCACCACCATCGGCACCAACGCGGTGGTGTTCGCGTTGTCGCTGGCGGCATCCTTCGCGGTGTCGCGCATCGTGGAGCAGAACCTGGTGACGGTGGATCCCGGAGTGATCGAGGCGGCGCGAGCGGTCGGCGCCGGACCCTGGAACATCATCGTGAAGGTGCTCATCCCGGAAGGTCTGGGTCCGCTGATTCTCGGCTACACGTTCATCTACGTTGGCATTGTCGACATGTCAGCCCAGGCAGCGCTGGTCGGCGGGGGCGGGCTCGGGGAGTTCGCGATCACACACGGCTATCAGCGCTACAACTGGACGTCGGTGTACATCACCGTGGTGGTCATCATCGTGATCGTGCAGGCTGGGCAGATGCTTGGCAACGCGCTGTCGCGAAGGGCGCTGCGGCGGTAGGGGTCTCGTCGAAATCCCGAGCAGAATGAGAGGAAGCCTATCGAGAGGACGCTGATGTCGAACCTGCTGGAACTACCACCGGACCTGCCCGTGCCCCAGGACGACGGGGCCGCCGACCACCTCGCGGGATTTCCCGCCCCGCAGGTCAGCCTGCCCAGCACCGCCGGCGAGAGTGTTGCCCTCGACGACCTCGGGCCCGGTCGCACCGTCCTCTTCGTATATCCGATGACCGGCCGGCCCGGCGCAACGCTGCCGGAGGGCTGGGACGCCATCCCCGGCGCCCGCGGGTGCACGAGCGAGGCGTGCGACTTCGCCGACCAACACGCCGAACTGATCGATGCTGGCGCATCCGCCGTGTTCGGCATCTCGGCGCGCGACATCGACTACCAGCACGAGGCGGCTGACAGGCTCCGATTGCCCTATGCGTTGCTCTCCGACGCCGACTTACAGTTGGCGAAGCATCCGGGGCTGCCCACCTTCGAGGCGGGAGGCCTGACGCTGTTCAAGCGACTGACTCTCGTCGTGCGAGACGGCGTCATCGAGCACGTGTTCTACCCGGTGTTCCCGCCGAACGAACACGCTGCGCAGGTGCTCGCCTGGTTACGTGCGCATCCGGCCGTATGACTCCACGAGCGGCACCTCGCGGATGCGTGCTGCGGTGCGCACATCCGCGAGGCCCGTTCAGATCAGTTGGCTTATGCAGATAAAGTTTCCCTCGCTGTCGCGGAACCAGGCGGTCCTCATGTTGTCTTCGGTAGCGACGCCGGCGACGGTGGTGAGTCCGGGGATGTCGTAGTCCTCGAATATCACGCCGCGTTGCCGCAGCTGTGCCATTTCGGCGTCGAGGTCGTCGGTCATGAGACACATCTGGGTGTTCTGGGCGGTGCCGGCGTTCGGCGTTTCATAGAGCTCGAATGTTGAACCGTTACCGACACGGTAGACAAGGTTGTCGCCGTATTGTTCGGTCGGATCAAGGTCGAGCATGTCGTGATAGAACGTGCGGGCGCGCTGCAGGTCGGATGCCGGCAGTACCGCGACCGCTTCCATTTCCTTGAGCATGGAACATCTCCTGAAGGGGTTCGAGGAGTGGTGGTGGTGTGGAGGGAGTGCCGCCTCGAACGTGTGTCAGCGCGTCGCGACGGTGTGCTCCTCGCCCGTTGCCGACAAATCGGCACTCGAGATATCGGCGCTGACGGACGACGAATATCGTAGTTCTGGGCGCAACGGTACTCCTAAATACCCGGCTAGGAGGTATATCTCTCTCAGCTCTGGGCGCCGGTGGGCGTCAGGCGGAACGGGTGCTCAGTTCGGCTCTGAGCGGCCAGTCCTGGTCGTCGAGGATCAGTTGCACGCAGACCCCCGTGGTGGCGTTGACCACGATCGGGGCCATGAGGTTGACCGTCGTTCCGGATTCGCTGGGGTTGACCACGACGAGCAGCAGGACGTTCTCGGGAGTGGAGATATCCAGCGCCTGGCTTTGCTCGTCGGAGAGCACCGGGGTGTAGTCCGGAAGGTGCACGGCGGCGTCGAGCACGAAGAGGCGACGGTTCGCATCCGCCTTTGCCCGCAGCGCGTAGAGGCCTTCCGTGCCTTCGATCTCGTCGAGAGTGAAGTCCACGAGTGGCGCCAGACCAGGAGGCGGGGCGAGGAACGTCAGCGTGGCGCTCAACGGAGAAAGTCCATCAGCGTGGGCTGCAGCACGCGGGCGGTCACCGCGAGGGTGGACTGGTAGGCGACTTCCTGCAGCTTGAGGCTCAAGATGACTTGGCCCAGGTCGATGTCCTCGACCCCGGCTCGTTGGGCCTCCAGTGCTCCCGACTTCTCCAAATTTGCTCCCTCTGCGCGCTCGACTTGGGACTGGCGGACCCCGACGGCTGCGCGCTCGCTGACCATGGTCGCCATATGCGCGTCGATGTCGTCGAGCTGCGTTCCGACGTTGGCCGCGCCGGTGCGCAGATTCGTGACAATGTCATCGATCAATTTGAACACGGAGTTGTTTCCAATGCCGAATACGGCTCCACCGTCCGCATCCACTTGCACCGTCGTGTCAGCGCCGATTCTGCGGTTGACTGGGCCATTTCCGGCCCCACTGAAGGCGTACGACGGCGGTGTCGACGATTCGTCGAATACGGCACCCGCAGTCGAGTTGCCGGCGAACACGGTTCGGCCCGCGTATTTGGCGTTGGCCTGCACCATCAGGTCTTCCTTGAGCCCCACCAGTTCGATCGCGATGGCCTCTTTCGCCGTGGGGGACATGGCCCCGTCGTTAGCACCCTGCACGGTCAGGTCGCGCACCCTGCGCATGATGTCCGACGCGCGCCCCAGGGTCGAATCGATCGTGGTCAGCCAGCCGTTCCCGTCGTCGATGTTCCGGGCGTATTGGTCGTTGGAGCGCTGTGCGGCCCGGATGCGCATGGACTCGACCGTGCCTGCTGGGTCGTCCGAGGGACGGTTGATCGCGCGTTGGCTGGATGCCTGGTCTTGCAGCTTCGCCATCTTGGTCGCGCCGGATTGCAGGTTGCGCTGTGCCGCTTGCATGGATGTCAGATTGGTGACTCGGGTGATCATCGGTTACCTCCCCACCAGGCCGGTGTGATTGATCAGGGTGTCGAGCATCTCGTCGACTGCCGTCATGACTCGGGCGGCACCCTGGTAGGCGTGCTGGAAACTGAGCAAATTGATGTTCTCCTCGTCAAGGTCAACCGTGGAGTTGGCCAGCTGACGGTTGCTGGCGGAAGTTGCGGTGAGGTCGGCGAGGCTGGCGCGCTGCAGTTCGGTTCTCGTTGCGGCGCCGATTCTCGAAACGAAACTTGCCCAAATGCTGTCGGGCGAGTTGACGGCCTGGCCGATCTGGGAGATGGCATCGGCATTGGAGCCATCGAGGGGTCCGGCTCCGGGTGCCCCGGTTGCGATGTCGGCCGCACTAGTCGGAACGACCGTGAGGCCGGCGGCGTGCGCCAGACCTGGCGCGAAGTCGAAGAACGCACCCCCGGCCGCGCCGCTCGGCGTGACACCCAGGCCATGCGCGGTGTTGACGCTTTGTGCCAGCGCGTCAGCGAACTCGTTGTACGACGCTGCTGCCTGCACCAGTTCGCCGCCCGGACCGCTTGCATCCGCCGCTGCAAGCACCGAGATCGCGCCTGCCAGGCGTCCGCCATCGAGGCTTGCCGTCTGGGCCGGGTTGTGGGTCCAGGCCACTCGTACCTGGTCGGTGGCGGTCGCGCCCTCAAGGTCGGTGGGGCCGAGTGCGACGAGTGAACGCGCCGTGTCGCCGGAGACGATGGCGTTTCCGCCGATGAGCACATCGATGGTGCCGTCGGAGTTCTCATGAATACTTCCGCCGGCCAGGCCGGCGATCGTGGTCATCAAGGTGCTGCGTTGGTCGATGAGTTCGTTGGGGGAGCCGCCGGCTGCGACGGTCGAGCGGATGCGCGCGTTGAGGTCGGCCACCTGCACGGCGGCGTCATTGACTTGCGCGACCATGCTGCCGACATCCGTGCGCAGCTGTGACCACTGGGTCTTGATGTCGTTGTAGCCGTATGCGATTTGGGCGGCGACCACATTGGCTTGCTGGAGTAACACTTGGGCCGGTGGTGCTTCACCGGCGCGATTCGAGAGGTCTTGCCAGTCGGCCCAGAAGGCCTGCAATTGGGCTGCCAAGCCGTTCTCGCCGGGCTCCTGCAGCGTGCCTTCAATAGCGCTCATCGCATCCGCGCGCACATCGGTGTAGGCGGAGATAGCTGTGGTCGCGCGTACTCGGGTGTCGAGGTGGATATCACCGAGCCGGGCGATGGCATCCACGGAAACGCCCTGGCCCACGCGTACCGCGGTAGTGAGGTAGCCGGTGTTGGCCAGAGCACCCGTCGCCGTGATCGTGGCGCGCTGGCGAGTGTAGCCGTCGGTGTTGACGTTGGCGATGTTCTGGCCAACGACGTTGAGGCCTTGACGGGCTGCCGTCAAGCCGGTGTATGCCGTATTCAAACCGCTGAAGGTACTCATCGCGGCCTCACAGCGTCCGGTCGAAGAGTTGGGCGGCGGCGACCGGGGCATCCGATGCGCCGCGGGAGTCGTAGGTGGTCGACTCCTTGTCCATGTCGGCCATGGTCTCCTGCGTGGAGCGCATCGCGGTGCGCAGGAACTGCTCGTTGACGTCCCGCAGTTCCTGGATCTCTTTGGTGAGGGCGGTCATCCCTTGGAGGTGTGCGCGGAAGATTTCGGCCCACGTGTCGGCCGGGGCGTGGTCGGCCAGCTCTCGAAGCGTGGCGTTTTCGTCGGACCCCCACTCGGCGGCGAGTTTCGACACTTCGACGGTCCGGGCCAGTCCGGCCTCACGCACGCGCTCCATCACCTGTTCGACTTCGCGGGTGGCGAACTGGAGCCAGCGTGCCTTCCCGGCGGTCATCAGGAGCAGTTGCTCCTCTTCGAGCTTGAAGACGAGCAGCTCGAGCAACTCTCTCTCTCGCCACAGCAGTGCCGAAAGCTCATGCGCGCTCATCGATGCTCCAACTCTCTGATGACAGCGGTGCGGGAGATCTTCCTAGTCCGTCATGCAGATGCATGGACTTCACCTCGTTCGTAGGAACTATCGGCTGGCCTGGCGCCCATGTTAGCTAATGGTGCACTGAAGAGCCGGGATTTGCGTCGTTTCTCGGCACCCGTACCCCCCTAATTGGGCGGGCGGCCTACCCCAGACTGGGGGCTTTTTGAGGTGGCTTCGGTTAAGTGCCCAATCCTAGGATCAGGAACGAGAGCAGTTCGGTGGGATTTAGTCAGGATTTCTTGACCGAGATTCATCGGAATCCGTTGCTCTTTGAGGACCCGAAACTCAACGTCGTAACGCTTGCTTAGCCATAGGAACCGTTACCAATGTTCAGGGGTCCAGGAATTGAATCGGTCAGAACGCAACCAGTTGGTCGTCGAGAACTTGCCGCTGGTCGGCTACCTTGTTTCGGACGTGTGTGCCAAAGCGACGCACCTCTCGCGCGACGACCTCGCATCCACCGGTGCACTGGCGTTGATCACCTCGGCCGATTCGTTCAATCCTGCTCTCGGTGTGCCGTTTGGTGCGTTTGCCCGCCGGCGGATCGTCGGTGCCTTTGCGGATTGGATGCGTTCCAACGACTGGGCTCCTCGTGCGGCGCGTCGCCGTATCAAACAGGCTCTGTCCGTACGCGAAACCTTGACTCATGCGCTCGGGCGCACGCCCAACACCGACGAAATCGCCGCGGCGTTGGGAGTGGAACGCTCCGTGGCCGAGGGAGCCTTGGCGGATGCCGCACGCACCATGTCAACACTGGACGACACGACTGCCGAATACCTGGTCGCCGACACCGCCACCCCCGAGGAGACCGTGCTGGTGTCGGAGCGGCTGACCTACCTGCGCGAGGCCGTGAAGGCACTGCCGGAGAAGATGCGCTACATCGTGGAGCAGATCTACTTCGAAGACCGCACGGTGAAGGAGCTCGCGGTCGAGCTCGGGGCCACACATTCCGCGGTGTCGCAGCAACGTGCCGAGGCAATCCGTCTGATGCGCGATGGCCTGGGAACCCACTATGGCCAGGATGCCGAGACTGACTACGTGCCGGAGTCGCGGGTCGCGCCGGCACGTCGAGTTGCCTACCTCTCCGCCCTAGCCGAGCACACCCTGGGCGGGTTCACACGGTCAGCGCAGCGCGCGGAGCCGGCCATGTTCCTGGCGCGCGCGTAGTCGATCAGCCTTCGCCAGAAAACAGCCGAGAAACTCCTAACGCATCAACCGCGGGAGCCGATAGCTATAGGTGCCGGACCACGGATGGGCCGGAGTTCACGACCCAATCACGGAGGAATTCATCATGGGTATGCAAATCAACACCAACATCGCGGCGCTCAACTCGTACCGCAACCTGTCCAACACGCAGAACGACCTGTCCAAGTCGCTGGAGAAGTTGTCCAGCGGCCTCCGCATCAACCGCGCAGCGGATGACGCGGCTGGACTCGCGATCTCGGAGGGGCTGAAGTCGCAGATCGGTGGCGTCACCGTCGCCGCTCGCAACGCTCAAGACGGCATCAGCGTCGTCCAGACCGCTGAAGGTTCACTCACCGAGGTGCACTCGATTCTGCAGCGTGTTCGTGACCTGGCCGTCCAGGCGGCTAACGACTCGAACAACACCGACTCGCGCGCGGCGATTCAGACTGAAGTTACGGCACTGACCGATGAACTCACTCGGATTTCAGCATCGACGAACTTCAATGGGATCAACCTGCTCGACGGCAGTGCCAACCTGACCTTCCAAGTCGGGGCGGGAACGGGCACCAACGACCAGATCGCCGTCGACTTGTCGACTCTTGACGTTGCTGGCATGGTGACCACCCTCGGGACCAAGGCAACAGACGACGCAGCCGGTTGGAACGCCTGGATTGCTAACGTCGACACGGCAATCACGAGCATTTCGACCTCTCGTTCGGAGCTTGGTGCCGTGCAGAACCGCTTTGAGCACACCATCAACAGCCTGACCGTGTCGAAGGAGAACCTGTCCGCAGCCAACTCGCGGATCCGGGACACCGACATGGCGTCGGAGATGGTGAACTACACGCGGGCGAACATCCTGTCCCAGGCCGGTACCGCCATGCTCGCGCAGGCGAACCAGTCCAACCAGGGCGTCCTGCAGCTCCTGCGCTAAGCGGGCAGCTGAACTGTGGACAATGCCTGATGGCGACCGAGGGACGACCTGGACCTCGCCTCTCGGTCGCCGTCAGGCATTCCGTACCTCTACCAACTGAACACTGAGCAAACACGAGCGAAGGAGCAGCGGCATGTCAATGGCCATCGACGGACTCGTCAGCGGACTGGACACAACGTCCCTCATCAACTCGCTCATGCAGGTGGAAGCTGCTCCGCAGACTCTTCTGAAGAACAAAGTCTCCGCAACCCAGGGCATGATCAGCGCCCTCCAAGGGCTCAACAGCAAGGTTGCCGAACTCGCAACGCTCGCCGCTAAGACTGCCAAACCCACGGCGTCGGACCTCTATACGGCAACAAGCAGCTCCACGACACTCACCGCATCCGTTGGTTTGGGCGCGACTGCTGGTTCGATCGACGTAGTCGTCGATCGACTGGCACAGTCGCAGGTGTCCCTGTCCGATCCAATGCTCAGCTGGCCCGACACGAGCCTCACCATCACTGCTGCGGATGGTACAGCTACAACAATCACGGCTGCCTCTACCTCGCTTGACGATGTCGTATCCGCAATCAATTCCGCCGGCGTTGGGGTTGCGGCGATCAAGGTCGCGGCTGGCACCGATCCAGGCACCGGCCAAACCCAGTATCGGGTACAGCTCACGGCCGCCAAGACCGGCGCTGACGGAGCGTTTACGGTTTCGGGCACAGCAGCGACGCTCACCGAGTTTCGAACTGCCCAGGACGCCCAAGTCACGTTGTGGGGCAATACGCCGATCACGTCGACCACCAATACTTTTTCGAACTTGCTGCCAGGCGTCTCGGTCACCGTGTCCGCAACATCCGTGGACCCGATCACCGTCACGGTAGCTCGCGACGACGCCTCCATCAGCTCGACCGCCAAGAGTCTCGTCGACTCCGTCAACGGCGTGCTGGCCTACATCTCCACGAAGACCGCGGTGACCAACTCCACGGATGCCAGTGGGGCCCCGAAGGTATCGGGCGGCGTCTTCACGGGAGAGAGCACCGTGCGGGACGTAGAACAGAGGATCCTCTCTGCCGCGTCGGCGCCCGTGAACGGCAAATCGCCGTCCGAGTTCGGAATCAGTATTACCCGTGATGGCACGATGGAATTCGACGCCGACAAGTTTGCCGCTGCATTGGCGGCTGACCCGACCGCGACTCAGGCCGCGGTGCAGGAGATTTCGTCGCGCCTCCAGGTGGCGGCTGCCGCGGCATCCGACAAATACGACGGGCAGATCACCAGCCAGATCAAGGGCCGGCAGGGTCTGGTCACCGACATGAACAATCAGATTGAGGATTGGGACGGTCGGCTAGCGACCCGGCGCGCCTCACTGGAGCGAACATATTCGGCTCTTGAGGTGCAACTGAGCAAGATGAACTCCCAATCATCCTGGCTGACGTCGCAGCTGGCCGGCCTACCGACGAGCGGAGCGTAATCCATGGCAACGATGGCGAGCATCAGCGCGAAGCGTTCTCAATACAACCGGGATGCCATCCTGTCCGCGACGCCGGTTCGACTGCTCACGATGCTGTACGACCGGCTGCTCGTCGATCTGAACCGGGCCGAAGCGGCACAGGTGTCGCAGATCTGGCCCGTGGCATCCGAGAACCTGTTGCACGCGCAGGCGATCATCGCCGAGCTCACATCGTCTCTGAAGGTAGATGCGTGGGACGGCGGGCCGGGACTGTTCGGTCTTTACACCTACGTGTCAAACGCACTGATCGCGGCCAACGTGCGACGCGACGTCGAACGTACCCGGGAATGCATCACACTGCTGGAGCCGCTGCGCACCGCCTGGTATGAGGCGGCGGGGGAGCTCACTACCCACAACGCTTCTGGCTCGGTCGGCGGACGGCTGGACATTGCCTAGCCACTCCGGCCGCTGGGAGGAGATCCTGGCCGTAATGGAAGCAGCGCTCGCTCCCGGAGCGCGTCCCGCCGATCGGGGCGCGTCAGCCGCGGCCCCCTGGGTCGGACCCGAACGGCTCGGACCCATTCCGGCACACCTCGAAGACCGCGCGCGAGAGATTCTGGCCGCGCAACGCGATGAGATCGAACGCCTGCAGAATGAGCAGCGGACCGTGGGCCAACACCTGGCAGTGCTGCGCTCTGTGCCGTCCCGCCGCAGCGACGGCCGGTCGGTGTACCTCGACGTTACAAGCTGAGGGGTAGAGGTGTCGGCGATGTCGAGTACTGGGTTTCGATACGCTCGCGCTGACGCTCGCACTCGACCCGCTGACGCTCGCGCTCGGACCCGCTGACGCGGATTGTAGGAGAGCTACTTACCGCAGCGAGCAGAGTGCCGATAGGTACTAGAGAGCACGGATAGCTCGTCTTCGAAGGCCACGGATCGGCCGACCGCACCTTTCATTGTGAAGAGGCAAGTTGTGTTGGATTCCGTGACCTCCGTTGCGTTGACGAGCGCACTGGACGGGCTTTCTCAGCGACAGTCGGCGATCGCCAATAACATCGCCAACGTCAACACTCCCGGCTACCACGCCAAACGGGTTGCCTTCGAAGACGCTCTTGCCCGATCTGTGAAAGCCGGCAGCGGTCACGTCGTGCCCACGACCCAACGCTCTCTCGAGCCCACGCGGCTGGACGGCAACAACGTCAATCTCGATACGGAGACGCTGTCCAATATCGACACGGTGTTGCGGTACCAGTTCGCAGCCAGAGCGATGGACGACCAGGTGTCCCGGATGCGCACGGCAATGAGGACCAACTAATGCCCCTGGACGCGATCGGCATCGCCGGCACCGCGCTGACGGTGCACCGCAAGTGGCTGGACGCCGTCTCGGACAACCTGGCGAACCTGAACACCGTCAGCGCCACCAACGGCACCGCGTTCCAGGCCCGCTACGTGATCGCCCAAGAAGGCCAAGGCAACAGCGGCGTGTATGTCGCCGGCACGGCAGAAGGCGATCCAGAAGGCCGCCTCGTGTACGAGCCGGACCATCCGCTCGCCGATGAGAACGGTTACGTGCGCTACCCCGACATCGACATGGCTGCCCAAATGGGCCAGTTGATCCTCGCGCAACGCGGCTACCAGGCCAATGCGTCAGTCGTGGACCGGGCCAAGGAAATCTACCAAGCGGCACTGCAGATTGGACGCTCATGATCGCCATCCCTTCTGTCGGTTCCGTGCAGGGTGTGGCCGGCACCGGTTACCTGCCGCCGGTGGGCAACATCGCGACCACCGATGGATCTGCTTTCTCGAACGTGCTCGGTGGTGCCGTTGACAACCTGCAGCAGCTGCAGTCCACCTCGGACACGCTTGCCATTCAGGCCGTCACCGGCAACCTGAACGACATCCACTCCGCCGTGCTCGCCTCCACGCGCGCCCAGGTCTCGCTCGAACTGGTCGCCGCCGTGCGCAACAAGGCCGTTGATGCGTTCACCGAGATCATGCGGATGCAGGCCTGATGGTCCGTCAGATCACCTCAGCCTTCGGGCGCTTCGCCGGCACCATCGGCAAGTTCTCCATCGCGCAGCGCACCATCGCCGTCATCGGCATCGCCGTGCTCGTGCTGGGCATCACGGCTTTTGCGACCTGGGCACTCAAGCCGTCCTATAGCCCGCTGTTCTCCGGACTGGCGGCCGCGGATGCCAGCGCGATCGTGGAGCAGCTGCGAACCGACGGCGTGCCCTATCAGATCACCGAAGGCGGCGGTACCATCCTCGTGCCCGAGGACAAGGTGTACGACGAACGGATGAAGTCTGCGGCGGCAGGGATTCCCGCGTCGACCACCGGTGGGTATTCGCTCTTGGACAAGATGGGGGTGACCTCCTCGGAGTTCCAGCAGTCCGTCACTTACAAGCGCGCTATGGAAGGCGAACTCGCGTCCACCATCGCCTCCCTGGATGGGGTCAAGGCCGCTTCCGTGCACCTCGCGATCCCCGAAAAGACCGTGTTCGTGTCCAAGGTCGCCGACCCGACCGCCTCGGTGTTCATCGACACGAAGAACGGCGTGACTCTCAGCCGCGAACAGGTGCAGGCCATTGTGCACCTCACCTCCGCGTCGGTCGAAGGAATGGCCCCCACCGACGTCGCCGTGATCGACGCCAAGGGTAACGTGCTCTCGGTCGTGGGCGGCGACGCCGCCGATGCCGCCAGCGCCGGTGCCACCGACTACGAAGAGCGGGTGCGCACGGCGGTGCAGACCATGCTTGACCGGGTGGTGGGCTCCGGCAACGCGACCGTGGTTGTGGCCGCCGACATGGACCAGGAATCCGCGGTGCGCACCGAGGAATCATTCACCACACCGGAAGGGGCGCCGGCGCTCAACGAGGCCACGAGCAAGCAGAGCGTGCAGGGTTCCGCCGGCAGCGCCACGGGCGTTCTCGGTCCGGACAACATCGCAGTTCCCGCCCCTACCGGTGATGCGGGCGGCACCGCCTCCGAGAGTGTCACCAAGAACAACGCAGTGAACAAGGTCACCGAATCGCGGACCATCCCCGCGGGATCGGTGAAACGCCAAACCGTGTCTGTGGCTGTTAACGCCGCCGTGGCGAAGAATCTCGATGTGCCGGCCATCACCGCACTGGTGTCCTCCGCCGCCGGAATCAGCACGGAACGCGGCGACCAGGTCGCCGTCAAAGTGGTGAACTTCGACAACAGCCGAGCCGCGGAAGCCGCCGCTGCGCTCAACGCCAGCAAGGAGGCCGCCGCCTCCGAAGCGCAGTCCAACCTGCTACGCACCGGCATCATGGCTGGCGGTGCGGTGCTTATCTTCATTCTCGGCCTGATTGCGTACGCCCGCTTCTCCAAGCGGCAGAAGCGCGAGGCCATCGACCTCGCCGAACTGGTCGAGGCCAGGGAGGTGCTCGAAGCTCCGATGCGCCCGGCCGGGCTGCCGCCGCGTCTGGCGCCGGCAGAAATGGAGCCGCCTGCCGGAATTTCCGCCGCCGAGCCCGACCCGAACGCCTCCGGCCCGAGCGAACTGGACCGCACCCGCGCCGACATCGACCTCCTTGCTGGCAACGACCCGGAGAAGATGGCCGACTTCCTGCGCGGCCTGATGGATGACAGGCAGCCCGTCTGATGCCCGACGTCAAAGAAGAGCTGACCGGCACCCAGAAGGTGGCCGTGGTGTTGATGAACATGCACCATGAGCGTGCCGCCGAGGTCATGAAGCAGTTTTCCGAATCCGAGGCGGACGAGATTGCGGCGGAAATCGTCCGTCTGCGGCGCGTGGACGCGGATGTCGCCAGCCGCGCCCTCACGGAATTCCACACCATGGCGCTGCAGGGCCGTGTGCATCCGCGCGGCGGCCGGGACTTCGCCGTCGAATTGCTCGAGGCCTCATTCGGCGCCGAGAAGGCGGCCGGGGTGATGAGCCGGTTGGCCTCGTCAATGGCTGGCAAAGCATTCGAGTTCCTCGACGCCGCCGAGCCCGGCCAGGTGCTCACTCTGCTGGACGGTGAACTGCCGCAGACCATCGCACTGGTGCTGGCGCACCTGCGTCCCGAGCACGCTTCCTCGGTGATCGCCGGCCTCGAGGGCAGCCTGCGCACCGACGTTGCGCAGAGCATCGCCACGATGGGCTCCGCCACCCCCGAGGCGGTGCGCGTGGTCGCCGAAACTCTCAAACTGCGCGCCGGTGCCGTGGTGGCACCGCGCGGACCGGTCGAAGTCGTCGGGGGAGTGCAGCCCCTGGTGGACATCATCAACCGTGCCGACGTCGCCGTAGAGCGAGCACTGCTGGAAGCCCTCGACCAGCGGGACCCGGAACTGGCGGAGGAAGTGCGCTCCCGGATGCTCACCTTCGCCGACATCGTCAAGCTCGACGCCCGCGACGTGCAGCAGGTGTTGCACGGCATCGACCCCACCGTGTTGGCGCTGGCGATGAAGGGCTCGTCCGAAGCGGTGATCGAGACCATCCGCAAGAACCTTTCCGAACGCAACCGCGAATTCCTCGACGAAGAGGTCAAGACCATGGGCCCGGCCCGGGTCTCGCAGGTCGAAGACGCCCGCGCCGAGATCGTGAAGTCGATCCGGGAGCTGGAAGCCAAGGGCGCCATCCGGGTGCAGCGCGGAGACGAGGACGAATATGTCAGCTGAGTTCTCACTCGCCGAGTACCCAGTCCTGCTGGCCGGCGACCTCGGCTCCAACCGCAGCCGAGGCGAGGTTCGCGGCCACGCCGCCGGATACGCCGCGGGGCTGCGTGCCGCAGCGGCCACCACGGATGCGTTGCGCACTGAACTGAGGGCAGAGCACGACCGTCTCGAACGGCAACGGCAGGCGCAGCTCGACCGGGCCATCGACGTTCTGGCTGCGGCAACTGCCGCAGTGAACGCCGCAGTACTTCCCGTCGTGTCCGACTCGCAAGACGTTCTCGTCGCATCCGCACTGGAACTGGCCGAAGCCGTCGTCGGACATGAACTGTGTGACGAGGAGGGCTCGGCGCGGGCGGCGTTGACCCGCGCGACAATGCAGCCGATCAACTCCGTCACACCGCTGGTGCGGATGAATCCGGATGATTTGGAGCTGTTAGCCGACGAATTGCAACTGCGTCACGATCTCACCTTCCTACCGGATCCACAGTTGAATCGCGGCGACGCCATCGCGGAGCTACCGGATGGTTTCGTCGACGCGCGCATCGGCACCGCACTCGCGCGTGCGAAGTCGGCGTTGGCGGGTGCACAGTGATCGACACCTGGGGGCCGCGCGCGGTGGACTTCGCCGCCGCCGTGGTGGCGGCGCGCCCGGAACGGGTGGGCGTTGTCTCCTCGATCGTGGGACTCGGGGCCGCAGTCGAAGGGCTGGATTGCGCGATCGGCGACCTGCTCACTATCGGTGAGAACCCCGGTGTCGACGCCGAAGTCGTTGCAGCCACCCGGGACAGCCTGCGCTGCATGCCACTGGGCCGTCTGGTCGGGATCAAGGCGGGCGACGTGGTGCGCTCGAAGGGTGCCCCGCTGCGAGTGCCCACGGGGGAAGGCTTGTTCGGGCGAGTGCTCAACGGCCTGGGCCGGCCCATCGACGGCAAGGGGCCGTTGCAGACGGACGCGATGGTGGCGCTGGACCACGACACACCATCTGCGATGCACCGCGGCAGAGTCGACACCGCACTGCAACTGGGAGTTCGCGTCATGGACACGCTGACCACGGTCGGCAAAGGGCAGAGGATGGGTTTGTTCGCCGGGTCCGGTGTGGGCAAATCCTCCCTGCTCTCCATGATCGCGCGCGGCACGAACGCACAAGTTTCCGTGATTGCCCTGGTCGGCGAACGAGGTCGAGAAGTCCGTGAGTTCCTTGAAGACGACCTGGGCACGGACGGACTCGCGCGGTCGATCGTCGTGGTCTCCACCTCCGACGAGCCAGCGCTCATGCGGCTGCGCGCCGCCTTCGTCGCCACGCGCATCGCCGAGTCGTTCCGCGACCGCGGGGCCGACGTAATGCTGATGATGGACTCGCTCACCAGAGTGGCGATGGCTCAGCGCGAAATCGGCCTCTCGGTGGGGGAGCCGCCGGCAACCCGCGGATACCCGCCGTCCACATTCTCCGTGCTCGCTCAACTCTTGGAGCGGGCCGGCACCGGGGAGGTCGGCTCCGTCACCGGCATCTACACCGTGCTGGTGGACGGCGACGACCACAACGAACCCATCGCCGACTCCGCTCGATCGATGCTGGACGGACACGTCGTGCTCGACCGCAAGCTCGCCGTTGCCGGGCACTTTCCCTCCGTCGACGCGTTACGATCCCTGTCCCGCGTGGCCTCCCGGGTCAACACTCCGGAACGCACCGCCATCGCCTCCTCGCTGCGACAGGTGCTTGCCGCCCGGAACGCCGCCCAGGATCTGCTGGATGTCGGCGCTTACCAGCCGGGGACCAATCCGCTCGTGGATGCCGCTGTCACCCACCAGAGTGCAATCAACGATTTTTTGCAGCAGCGCATGGACGACCAGACACCTGCCGATCAAGCCTGGGAGCGGCTGCACACTCTCACCCGACTGCTCGGAGGTACGTGATGGTGCGACTGTTTCCCCTTGCCGGATTGCTGCGGCTGCGTCACCTGCAGCAAGACCAGGCGGCCAGTCAACTCGCGGTCGCCAACGGGCGGATGCGTGAGAACAACTTTCGCCAGATGCGGGCTCGCACCGCGCTCGGGTCGACCCTGAGCGAAGTGGCGAACACAGCAGCGCTGCACGCGGTGGCCGCCGCCCGCGCCTCCTCTCGCAGCACCCTTGCCGACCTCGAGGGGGTAGGCGCAGAGGTTCGCACCGAGGTGGATCAGGCACAGGCCGTCTTCGACGCCGCCCGATCGCGCGCCATCCGACTCGAAAAGCTCGAAGTCAGGCACACCGAAGCGGTGGCCGCGGACGACGTTCACAAGGAACAGACGGCGCTGGACGAAATCGCCTCTGGTGCCTGGCAGCGCCACCACGAGGGAGCTGAAGAATGACCATGGTCATGAGCGCGGTGTCCGCACCGACCGTCGCCGGCCCGCACGCCGGCAAAAAGAATGCCACAGCCGGCTTCACGGATGCGTTGCAGGGCGCCGTCGAAGAATTGTCAGCGGCGATCGAGGCATCCGAGGTGAAAGGTGCGGAGAAAAGCGTCACAGACACACAAGAGCCGGATGTCCTCCCCACTACAGGTGATGACGCGGCCACGGCTCAGTCAGGCACCGATGCGATCGCACTTGTGGCGACGCCGACCATCCCCACTCCCGCCCTGGCTGGTTCCATGGTGGTAATCGCTGTGTCGACCCCCACTGGCCAGGCATCGACCACTCAGGCCGATGCCGCCGTTTCAATCCCTGTTGTGCTGGACAGCGTGGCGGACGCGGCCAACCCCGAAACCAGCGCCCCCGATACTGTCGCCGCCGATACCGTCGCAGTTGAGGCGGCTGGTGGCGGGATGCCACAACCGGCAGCAGCTTCGGCGCAGCCTGTCGATGCACTGCCATCGGGAACAAGCGAGATCACGACGTCCACTCCGCACGCGCATGGCGAAGCCATTTCGACGGCACAGGTCCCGATTGATCAACCGGCCACCGCGGTTGGCGGGCAAACTGCTGCAGAGGCTCCGGCGTCCGTTCCGTCGACAGCACCGTCTCTTCCGACAGCACCGTCTCTTCCGACAGCACCGTCCCTTCCGACAGCACCGTCTCTTCACAAAGCCTCGGACGCTCCGGTGGCGGCACCACCGTTGGCTTCAGCGGTGTTCGCTCCGGCCATGGCAGAGCCGGCCGTGGTGGTGCCGGCCGTGGCGGCAAGGACTGCTTCGGCATCGACACTCGCTCCGACGGCAGCGGCAGTCCTTGTCGCTGGGCACAGTCCTGCTGCGCAAGATTCCGGCCCCGTAGCGGGCATCGCAACAGATGTCGTCAGCTCCCAAGCCGCGTCCGCCGGCCTCACGCCGGTAGCACCTCCCGTCGCGGCGGCACCGGCGCCGCACGCGATCGCGCCGACACCGGCGGTCGTTGCACCTGCTCCGCCGCCGCCTGCCTTCGCCGCGCAAGTCGCCAAACCTCTGTTCAGCCTGGCGGGTGCCGCTTTCGGAGACCACACGGTGACCATCACGGTCACCCCCGACAACCTCGGACCGGTGACCGTGCAGGCACACGTGAGCGCTGACGGCATGCGGGTGCAGCTTTTCGCCCCCAACGATGCCGGCCGGGATGCACTCAGGGCCGTTCTCCCGGATCTGAGGCGTGACCTCGCCGGCTCGGGCATCAACTCGAGTTTGGACCTCTCCTCGCAGAACCAGCCGAACAATCTGGGCGGCGACCCGTCGAGGGGCGGGCGCACGCAGCGACAGCTGCCCGCAGAGGGCATCCGGTCGCAGGCGCCAGACGCCGTCGCGGAGAGGAAGCCGTATGCGGTGCAGTACCGAACTTCATCGACCATCGACGTGATGGCATGACCAGAAACACCAGCACGAGATCAGGAGACCACAGTGCCCGTTGACCCCATCGCACCCACCGGCGGCATGTATGCCACCGCGCCAACCAGGGCACCCAAGCAGACCCTCGACGGCGAGGCGTTCATGTCCCTGCTCGTGACCCAACTGCGCAACCAGGATCCGAGTTCGCCCATGGACACCAATCAGATGATTTCCCAGACCACCCAGTTGGCGATGATGGAGAAAATGACGGCGCTCACCACGACGAGCGACGAGAACTTTTCGCTGCAAATGCGCACCGCCGCGGCCAGTCTTCTGGGCCAGATCGTTTCGTATCACGGCAAAGACGGCACCGTGCTCAGCGGAACTCCGAGCTCGGTGTCCTACACCGGCTCGGTTCCCCAGGTCAACGTCAACGGAATGGACATTCCCCTCGACGCCATCCTCCGCATTTCGACCAAACCTGCTTCCTAACCACGTTCGTTTCACCCACCGAAAGGCTCAATCATGCTTCGCTCGCTCTACTCCGGAATCTCCGGACTCCGCTCGCACCAGACCATGCTCGACGTCACCGGCAACAACATCGCCAACGTCAACACGACCGGGTTCAAGGTGTCGGCGACGCAGTTCCAAGACACCCTGTCGCAGATGGTGCAGGGCGCTGGCGGTGCGCAGCCGGATGCCGGTGGCACCAACCCCGCTCAGGTCGGCCTCGGCGTGCGGGTAGCCGGTATCTCCACAAACTTCTCCCAGGGCGCGGCGCAGTCGACCGGTAAGGCGAGCGACATGATGATCTCCGGTGATGGGTTCTTCGTCACCAGGCTCGGTGCCGAAACCTTGTTCACGCGCGCCGGAGCCTTCGACTTCGACTCGGAGGGTCGCCTCGTCAGCCCTGACGGCTCGTTGGTGCAGGGCTGGACCGCGGTCGGTGGCGTCATCCAGACCGGCGGCGCCGTCGGCGACATCACCCTGCCTCGGCAAGCCATCGCACCCGCAAAGGCCACCAGCAATTCGGTGCTGGGAGGCAACCTGCCAGCCGACGCCAACGTCGGCGACCCAGCGATTGTGCGCGATGTTTCGGTCTATGACGCCCAAGGGGCAGCCCGTACCCTGACACTCTCGTTCAGCCGCACCGCTGCTGGCTGGGATGTTACGGCCAACGATGGAAGCGGGCCGGTCACCGCGAACCTGACGGCATCGGGAAACAGCTTCACTGGTGGCGCCGGGTTCGTGGTCGGTGGTATCGGCATCGACCTGACCGGCCTCACCGGCTACGCCGGAGTCACCACCGTCGCCATCAACAGCCAGGACGGCCGCACAGCCGGCACGCTCGAGTCCTACACGCTGTCCAAGGACGGTACCCTGATCGGGTCGTTCAGCAACGGCGCCAAGGAGCCGATCGCTCGCATCGCGCTGGCAAACTTCGTGAACCCCGGCGGCCTCGAGAAGGCCGGTTCCTCCGGCTACCGCGCCACGATCAACTCGGGGACCGCCGAGTACGGCACCCCAGGATCGGCCGGCCTCGGGTCGCTCGCCGGCGGGGCGTTGGAGATGTCCAACGTGGATCTTTCCCAGGAATTCACCAACCTGATCGTTGCCCAGCGCGGTTTTCAGGCCAACGCCCGGGTGATCACCACTTCCGACGAGGTGCTGCAGGAGCTGACCAACCTGAAGCGATAACGGTGCACGGCTAACGCGACAACGCTGACGGCCGACAGTAAGCGGTGAGGGTCCAAGGATTGGACCCGTGTTTCAAGAAGACCAGGGATGGGCTCATGATCGTTGTAACGCGGCTGAACGACAGCCAGTTTGCGGTGAACCCCGATCTGATCGAGCGCATCCACGCCAATCCCGACACCACGTTGGTGATGGTGGACGGCGCCAAGTACATCGTCACCGAGACGATGGACGAGGTCATCGAGATGATCGCGAACTATCGCGCCTACGTCATCACGCTCGCCCGCGGCATCCCGCCGATATCGCATCGGCGCGGAACGCAAAAACTTGACCTCGTGCCGCCAGAGCACAGCCCCGTGAAACTCGTCGATGACGGAAGCGACATCGCTGCGTCTCCATCCCCAAGGAATGCGTAATGGACCCGGCTACTATCATCGGCATCGTCGTTGCGTTCGGCGCGCTGATGGGCATGATCGTTATCGAGGGTTCGAGTGTGATGGCGATCCTCCTGCCCGCACCGATGATCCTGGTGTTCGGTGCCAGCATCGCGGTCGCGATCGCGAGCGGCACACTGAAGGATTCGGTGCTGGCGCTGAAGGCCCTGCCGACGGCGTTCAAGGGAAAGACCACGCCGCCACAGGAGGTCATCAATCAGATGGTCGGGCTCGCAGAGAAGGCGCGCGGCGCCGGGCTGCTTGCGCTCGAACAAGACGCGGAAGACGTCACCGATCCGTTCCTGCGCGACGCGCTACAGAACATCGCCGACGGCACCGATGCCGATGAGCTGCGCATCCTGCTCGAAGACGAGATCGCCACCACCGCCAAGGCCCGTCGCACCGCGGCCAAGTTCTACAACATCATGGGCGGCTATGCGCCGACCATCGGGATCATCGGCACCGTCGTTGCCCTCACCCACGTTCTGGAGAATCTGGGCTCACCGGAGACGCTCGGCCCGGCCATCGCCACCGCGTTCGTCGCCACCCTGTGGGGTCTGCTCAGCGCCAACTTCATGTGGTTGCCCATCGGCGCGCGGCTGAACCGGCTCTGCGACCTTGAGATCGAGCGCATGACGCTCATGATGGAAGGCGCGCTGGCTGTGCAGTCCGGAAGCCAACCGCGGCTGCTCGGTGAACGACTGCGCGCCATGGTTCCGGCCCACGCGCTGCCGGAGGCGGCATGAGCGCCCGTCCCCGTCGCCGCAAACTCGAAGAGCACCACGAAGAAGAAAACGGCGAGCGGTGGATGGCCTCCTACATGGACATGGTCACGGTGCTGCTGTGCATGTTCATCGTTCTGTTCGCGATCTCCTCGGTCAACGAGGGCAAGTACGACCAGCTGCGTAACTCGCTGGCAGCCGGCTTTGGCGTGACCAAGGTAGACGCGAACGATCCGGCGGACAG
This sequence comes from Parafrigoribacterium mesophilum, assembly GCF_039652555.1. Classification (NCBI taxonomy): domain Bacteria; kingdom Bacillati; phylum Actinomycetota; class Actinomycetes; order Micrococcales; family Microbacteriaceae; genus Parafrigoribacterium; species Parafrigoribacterium mesophilum. The sequence continues at coordinate 233,125 of NZ_JBDJAF010000001.1, read as the reverse complement.
CACCGTTCGGGTGATGCCCGATACCGTGTACGCCAAAGGTCAGGGCACGACGGATGCTGAGGAGGTGCTCAGCGAGGTGCAACGCGCCGTGCAGGAAGTCGACGAACTCGATGAACTCAAGGAGCAGATCCGGGCTGCTCTGGCGAACCGAGGGCTCGCGGACAGCGTGCGTTTTGTCATCGACCAGCGCGGACTCACCGTGCGGCTCGTGGGAACCGAGACGTTCTTCGAGACGAGCAGTGCCATACTGACGGCCCAAGCCGGACAGATTCTGGATGCCGTGTCGCCGACCCTGGTGAAGGCTGACCACGATATTTCGGTGGAAGGGCACGCGGACTACCGCAAGTCGATTTACCCGTACCCGAGCAACTGGGAGTTGTCGGCTGACCGTGCCGTGCACGTCCTTCGTCATCTGGTCGAGCAGGGAGGGGTACCGCAGCAGCGGATCGCCGCCGTCGGCTTCGGATCAGCCCGCCCCATCGCGACAGGCACATCGCCACAGGAGCTGGCCGCGAACCGGCGCGTGGACATCGTGGTGCTGTCGAAGGAGTCGGATGCGGTGCGTGCGCTGCTCCCGAAAATCGTGGATAAGACCGTTCACCTGGACTCGGCAGGGAGGCCAACATCCTGACGCGCTTCCCCTAACTCGCCTTACCACGCCGCTTCGGCGGTCGATAGTGCCTTTTGTGACGGTCCAGGAACAACAAGCACGTATCAGCACGCCCTCTCGGCAGGCGCGTTCTGTCGACGTCTACGATTTCCGCCGCCCCACCACGCTCGCACGCGAGCACGCCAGGGTGCTCGAGCTCGCCTTCGAAACATTTGCCAGGCAATGGGGAACCCAGCTCACCGCGAAGGTGCGGGTGCTGTCCCACGCCACCTCGGAGCAGGTGTCGATGATGACCTACGACGAGTATGCGTCGTCGCTCGCGCCAACCACTGCAATGGTGCTCTGCACGCTCGAGGATGTCGCGGCGAAGGCGGTCATCCAGTTTCCGATGTCCGCCGCACTGTCCTGGGTGGCGCACATGCTCGGCGGCAACGGCGCGATCACGGCGCCAGACCGCAAGTTCACCCAGATCGAGCAGGCACTGGTGCGTCGGCTCATGGACGACGCCCTGGAAGACCTCCGGTATTCGCTCGGCTCCCTTCTGGTCACCCCGATCAGCGTCGAATCGCTGCAGTACAACTCGCAGTTCGCCCAAGCGGCCGCCACCGGCGACCTCATGATCGTCGCCACGTTCACCATCCGGGTCGGCGACATTACCTCCGAGGCAACGCTGGCGATTCCCGCAGAAGTACTGCTGCCGCAACTGGGGGAGGCGAACCCGACCAGCACGACCGCGAACGCGAGAGAACTTGTGGTCAGCCAACTCGCCAACGTCCCGGTGGACGTGTCGCTGCGGCTCAACCCGGCACAGGTCAAACCGTCGGTGATCCTGAACCTTGAGGTGGGCGATGTCCTGCCGTTGCCGCATCCGCAGAGCCGGCCGCTGGACGTCGCCATCGGCGGACACCGATTCGGATGCGCCGCAGTCGGAGCCAACGGCCAGCGCCTTGCGTGCGTGGTCGTCAATACAGAGGAGAAACCGTGAAGAAAACGGCCACCATCGATGTGAAAGCGGCCGCCGCTGACGCGCTCGTGCAGTTGCTGCCGACCACCACACCGCTCACGGCGGTCGCCGTCACCAGCGCCGCGGTGCCGGCCGCGACGCGCGCAGCGGTTGCGAGCTTCGTCGGAGCCACCTCCGCGGACCTTGCGGTGGCGCTGCTCGACACCGACGCGTTGGCCGCCGCGGCAGGCACCGATTCGCCGCTCCTCTCCGTCGAGGACGTGCTGCGTCCGGCGCTGGAAAGCGCCGTGGCAGTACTCGGGGTCGGTGTGCTCGGGGAGACCGCGGTGGAGGACGCGGGCGACTTGTTCGCCGACGCGGAGACGACGGTGTTCGAGCTCACCGACAACGGCACGGTCGCCGGTTGGTTCGCCATTCGCATCCGCATGTCCGGCACGGTCGGTACGCGTTCGAGCAAGGCCGGGGAGGGTTCTATGTCCGCGAAATTGGGCCGGATCAACAACGTCGAAATGGCGCTCACGGTGGAAATCGGACGCACCAGGATGTCGGTGCGGGACGTGCTGAGCCTCGAGCCTGGCGCCGTTATCGAACTGGACCGGTCCGCCGGTGCACCCGCGGACGTGCTGCTCAACGGCAGGCTGATCGCCCACGGCGAGGTCGTCGTCGTCGATCAGGACTACGCCGTGCGGATCACCCAGATTCTCGACGTGGACGAGGGCCTGGGACTCTAGATGGAGCCGGTTTACCTCGCACTGCGGGTTGTGCTGTCGCTTGCGGTGGTGCTGGGTTTGCTGTGGATGGTGCAGCGGCGCCTCGCACGCAAGTCGCGTAAGAACAACACCGGTGACCTGGTCACGGTGGTCACCCGGCGCGGGATCAGCCAGAAGGCCTCCGTCGTCGTCGTGGACGTTGAGGGCATGCGGTATCTGCTCGGCGTCACCGAGCAAACGGTGAACGTGCTCGGAACCAGCGAAGCTCCCGTCGTCAGAGTCGTAGAAAGCAACCGTGCCGGTGCCGCAGAATTCGCCAAGTCGATGTCCGCCGCGTCGATCGACAAGGCCGACCTCGCCATCATCACCGGGGCAGCCCGCCGGCCGAGCCTGGCACCCGGCAGGCTCGGCGGGTCGATCCTGTCGCCCCTGGTGTGGAAACAAACCGCGAACGCACTGCGGCAGGGACTGACCAAGTGACTGTGGCGATCGCCACGCGCGGCAGGAGAGGATCTGCGAAACGCTTCGCCGTCCTCGTCGGCCTCAGCCTGGCGATCGCGCTGATTCTGGTTGCGGTGACCGCCTGGAGCGGCCACGCCGCCCCGATCGATCCGACTCCACCGACGGATCCCGCCGCCCCAGGCGACGGCACCGGCGGACTGTCAGTGCAGATCAACGGACCGGACGGCTCACCGTCGTTCTCCATCGTCACGCTGCTCGGCATCACGCTGCTGTCGGTCGCGCCGGCACTGCTACTGATGATGACGTCGTTCACCAAGATCTTCGTGGTGCTGGCGATGGCCAGGAATGCCCTCGCACTGCCGTCAATCCCGCCCAACCAGGTGCTCGCCGGGCTGGCTCTGTTCTTGTCGCTGTTCATCATGGCGCCGGTGGTCTCGGATGTGAACACCAACGCGGTGCAGCCCTACCTCGCCGGTGAGATGACCTTCAGCACCGCCATCGACACCGCCTCGGGCCCGCTGCGCGAGTTCATGCTCTCCAATACCCGCGAAGAAGACCTGGCGCTGATGACCCGCGCCTCGGGGGCCGAAAACCCGGACACCCCGGCCGCGGTACCGATGCTGACGCTGATCCCCGCGTTCATGATCTCCGAGTTGCGGGCGGCTTTCATCATCGGCTTCGTGATCTTCGTGCCGTTCCTGGTGATCGACATCGTCGTGGCTGCGGCGCTGATGTCGATGGGCATGATGATGCTGCCCCCGGTGATGATCTCGTTGCCGTTCAAAATCCTCCTGTTCATCCTCGTCGACGGATGGGGGCTCATCATCACCTCTCTCATCTCCAGCTATCGAGGCGGCTAGTGGACACCAACGCTGTATTGGACATTGGATTGCAGGGACTGCTGGTCGCCGCGAAACTGTGCGCTCCCATCCTCATCACAGCCCTGGTGGTGGGCTTCGGGGTGTCCCTGCTGCAATCGATCACCCAGATCCAAGAGGTGACGCTCGCGTTCGTGCCGAAAATGGCGGCGGTGGGAGTGGCACTGTTCATCTCCGGGCACTGGATGATCTCGGAGATCGTCTCGTTCACGAACGAAATGTTCGCCCGCATCCCGGGTCTGCTGGGCGGGGCCTGACATGGCGTTCACCATCAACATGGGCTGGATCGAGGCGGTGATGCTCGCCGGCGTGCGGATCACCGCATTCCTGGTCATCGCGCCGCCGTTCTCGCACAACGCGATCCCACTGCGGATCAAAGGCATGCTCGCGATCGGCCTGGCGCTGGCGGTCTCGCCGAAGGTGACGGGCAGCTACGTGCCGCAGAACACCGGCGTCTACCTCGGCCAGCTGCTCATCGAAGTGGTGATCGGAGCGGCCCTGGGGTTCTTGGTCATGCTCGTGTTCTCCGCTGTGCAGTCCGCCGGAAGCATGATCGACATGTTCGGCGGGTTCTCGATGGCCCAGGGTTTCGACCCCCAGTCGATGATCAACGGCGCCCAGTTCGCCCGGCTGTTCCACATGACTGCGTTGGCGCTGCTCTTCGCCTCCAACGGCTACCAGCTCATCCTCGGCGGACTGGACCGCAGCTTCAGCGCGTTCCCGCTCGGTGGCGCATTCGATCTCACCGCCCCGGCGGAGGCGATGGTGAACGGCGTCACCCAGATGTTCCTCGCCTCCGTGCAGATCGCCGGCCCGCTGCTCGTGGTGCTGTTCCTGGCGGATGCCGGTCTCGGTCTGCTCACGCGCGTCGCGCCGGCATTGAACGCGTTCGCAATGGGCTTCCCGCTTAAGATCCTGCTCACCGTCACCCTCGCATCCATCGTCTTCATCGCGCTGCCGTGGATCGTCGCCTCCCTCACCGGGCAGGCGCTGGCCGTGTTGCCGGGGGTGAACTGAATGCCCGACGACTCCGGCGAAAAGACCGAGCAGGCCACCCAGAAGCGGATGAAGGAGGTCCTGGACAAGGGGCAGCTGTCCCGCTCCCAGGACATGACCGCGTGGCTGGGCGTTGGCGCGGCGGCGCTGATGCTGCCCAGCACCATCTCGCTCGGGGCCGCCGCGGGCACCGAGCAGGTGTTCGCGGTCGGCGCTCTGGCCGCGAACCCGGATCCGGCGACCGCGGTGCGCGTGCTCGGTGATGCGCTCGGGTCGGTGCTCACCACGCTCACCCCGTTCCTGTCGGTGGTGGCGCTGTCGGTGCTGGTCGGTTCCGCGGCTCAGGGCGGATTCCACCTCACCAAACTGCAGGGCAAGTTCGAGCAGTTCAACCTGGTCACCGGACTGAACCGGGTGTTCGGAACCCAAGCACTGTGGAACGGTTTCAAGGCGCTGCTGAAGACCGCCGTCGTCGGCCTCGTACTGTTCTGGGTGATCCAGGGTCTCACTCCGATCCTGATGACCGCAGGCGGCCTGCCGGTATCTGCGTTGCTTGACGCCGCGGGCGACGGGGCCGGCTCCATGTTGCGCTCCGCGGTGCTCGCCGGACTCGCCCTAGCCGTGCTCGATGTCTTCGTGGTGATGCGCCGAAACCGCAAGAAGACCAGGATGACCAAGAAGGAAGTCAAGGACGAGAACAAGAACACCGACGGCGACCCGCTGATCAAGTCGCAGCGCCGCTCCCGGCAGCTGGCGATGAGCCGCAACCGGATGATGGCCGCCATCGCCGACTCCGACGTCGTGGTGATCAACCCCACCCACATCGCCATTGCGCTCAAGTACGAACCGGGAAAGTCAGCTCCACGCGTCGTGGCGAAGGGCGCCGGCACCATCGCCGCACGCATCCGGGAGCAGGCCGCCACAGACGGCGTGCCGATGGTGCGGGACATTCCGTTGGCCAGGGCGTTGCACGCCGCCTGCGAACTCGGCCAGGAGATTCCGGTCGAGTTGTACAACCAGGTGGCCCGCGTGCTCGCGTTCGTGATGGCGCTGAAGCGGCGCGGCTCCGCGGCCGGCGTGCACACCATGACCAATTCCACCGTTGGAGGCTCGTAACGTGAACCGCAACCTGTCTAAGCTCGCCGTCCCGATGGGCGTGGTGGGCATCATCATGCTGCTTGTGGTGCCGGTGCCGGCGTTCATGCTGGACATTCTGATCATCGTCAACATCATGCTGGCGTTGGTGATCCTGCTCACCACCATGTTCGTGAAGAAGCCGCTGGATTTCTCGGTGTTCCCGTCGCTGCTGTTGGTGGCCACCCTGTTCCGGCTCGGTCTCAATGTCGCGTCCACTCGGCTGGTACTCGGCGATGGGTACGCCGGTCAGGTGATCGCCGCGTTCGGGCACGTGGCGGTCGGCGGCTCCATCATCATCGGGGCCGTCATCTTCCTGATCCTGGTGGTGATCCATTTCGTCGTGGTCACCAAGGGCGCCGAGCGGGTCGCCGAAGTCGGGGCCCGGTTCACCCTGGACGCGATGCCGGGCAAGCAGATGGCCATCGATGCCGACCTCAACGCCGGCCTGATCACCGACACCCAGGCCCGGGAGCGCCGCGCCGAGGTGTCTGCCGAGGCGGACTTCTACGGCGCCATGGACGGCGCATCCAAGTTCGTCAAGGGCGACGCGATCGCCGGAATCATCATCATCATCATCAACATCGTCGGCGGGATCGCGATCGGGATGCTGCAGCGCGGCATGGAGATCGGCGACGCGCTGAACACCTACACGCTGCTCACCATCGGTGACGGTCTGGTCACCCAGATTCCGGCCCTGCTGATGGCGGTATCCACCGGCATGATCGTCACCCGCTCCAACGCCGAAGCGGACATGGGCACCTCGGCGTCGGCGCAGCTGACGCAGTCCCGCAACGCGCTCATGATCGCCGGCAGCGCCGCCATCGTGATGTCGGTCATCCCGGGGATGCCGATGATCCCGTTCATCCTGATCGGCGCCGTGTTGATCATCGCGGCCCAGCGCATCCGGGCACGCGAGCAGGCCGAGACCGCGGAGCTGGAGATCGCCGAAGCCGAGAAAAACGGACCACGTTCGGAGACCACCGAGGATCTGATCGAGCAGATGCGGGTGCACGCCCTGGAAATCCTGCTCGCCCCGGACCTCGTCGATATGGTGTCCGGCGCTTCCGACGACCTGCTGGCCAGGGTGCGCGCGCTGCGCCGCAAGATCGCGATGGAGTTGGGCATCGTGGTGCCGCCGGTTCGCACCCGGGACAGCATCGACCTGCCATCCTCCACCTATGTGATCAGGATCGCCGGGGTGGAAGCCGGACGGGGACTGGCGCCCTCTGGCAAGGACCTGGCCCTGGGAGACGCGCTCGACTCGCTGCCGGGCACCACGACCATCGAGCCGGTGTTCGGGCTGGCCGGCAAGTGGGTGCCCACGGAGTTGCGCCACAGCGCCGAGATGACCGGGGCCACCGTGATCGACCGGGTATCGGTGCTCGTGACGCACCTGTCGTCCATCATCACGGCCAACGCCGCCCGGCTGCTCACCAGGGAAGACGTGCGGGTGCTCACCGAGGGCGTTAAGGGCGCCAACCCCTCGGCCGTCGACGAACTGATCCCCGGGCTGCTGTCGCTGGCGGAGGTGCAGCGCGTGCTCGAGGGGCTGCTCGTGGAGCAGATCCCGATCAACGACCTGCCGCGCATCTACGAGGCGCTGACTCTTCGCGCCAAGGTGTCGACCGAGCCGGAGGGACTCATCGAAGCGGCCAGGCAAGCCCTCGGCCCGGCTCTGGCGGCGAAGTACCTGGACGGGTCGGTGCTACGGGTCATCATGATCGACCCGACCCTCGAGCAGTCGATGCTGGAGGGGTTACGCCCGTCCGATCAGGGCACGCAGATCCTGCTGGACCCGAACCGGCTGGAGGCGGTACTGGCCTCACTCACCGAATCGGTCACCAAGGTCGAGGAGACCGGCCGGACGGCCGTGCTGGTGTGTGCACCAGCGCTGCGGCCCGCCATCCGTCGCCTGGTCGCACCGCAGGTGGCGGGACTTGCTGTGCTGTCCTACCAGGAGGCGACCGCCGCGAACGTGGACGTCGAGACGGTAGGGGTGGTGCGAGGCGCGGATGCGATTGCAGCTTGAGGGTACAAGCCTGTCCGATCTTCAGGCGCAGGTGCTGGCCGAACACGGCACGACGGCGACGATTGTTCGGGTCGAGAAGGTCACGGTCGGCGGCATCCGCGGCTTCTTCGCCAGGAGGCACTACGAGCTGATCGTGGAGGTTTCGCAGCGGCCGGACGGTCAACCGGATGCCTCGCCGGAAGCCGCTCCCGTGCCGGAAGCGGTGCTGCCCGGCGCGATCCTGCCCGGCGAGGTTGCCGACGCGCTACTGGACCTGCCGGCGCGAGTGGGCCTCGCCGCGCTGTTGGAGCGCGCCGAGGAAGACGAGGGTCAGCTCAACGGCATGGCTGGCGGAACACCGACGGTATCCGGCAGGGGAGAGGCCGGAATCCGGCGAGGCGACGGTGGCGAGACCGCGCGCGTTCCCGCCGAGAACGTCTCGACCAGGTCCGACACGTTCGCCGGCATCCTTGCGGACCTCGCCAGCATCACTGCGGAGCCCGCGCCCCAGGTCGTCACTCCGGATTCGCCGCGGCCGCTTCGAGGAGCAGGCGACCTGGTGGTGGTGGTTGGCATGGGCGAGGACCCGTACCTCGTCGCCGACGCGTTGGCGAGCACGGCGGGCGCAGGCGAGGTCAGCGTGGCTGGCGAATTGAGTATCGTCGGTGCGCAGCGAGTGGATGATAGGCGCACCGCACTCACCGCGCGGGTGCAGGGCGTGCAGTCCGGGCACAGTGTCTTCGTCGCACTGGGGTTGGGGGACACGTCACCCGACGTCTCGACCCTGCGTTCGCGTGGCGCTGCGATCCAGCAGTTGCATCCGGATCAAGTGTGGGCAGCGGTGGACGTGGGGCGCCCGCCGGACGACACCGCGGCGTGGATGCGCGCCATCGGATCGGTGGTGTCGGTGGATGCCGTGGCGATGGTCGGGGTTCAACAGCGGCTTCGGTAGAGTGGGCGGGTGCTGGTGCTCACGCGGAAAACCGGGGAGAAGATCCTCATCGGCGACGATGTGGTCATCACGGTGCTCGACGTGCGGCGCGACGGCGTGCGGATCGGGATCGAAGCGCCGAACGGCGTCAAGATTCAACGCGACGAGGTAGTGCGGGCGGTCACCGAGGCGAATGTCGCTGCCGCGCAGGCCGACCCGGATGCGGCCGAGCGTATCAAGGCGCAACTGGGGCTCCCGCACTCCTGACCCCCCGGTGACCGGCCCCCGGTGGTCGAGCGTTCCGGTGGTCGAGCCTGTCGAGACCCGCGCAGGTGGCCGCTTCCGGGTGGTCGAGCCTGTCGAGACCCGGTTCTGTGCCTCGCGTGATTTCAACGGCCTCAATCATCGGGGCCGCTCTTTCGCCGGAGCCCGAATTACTAGACTGGCGGGATGCCCGTCTCTGTCGCCGAAGTGAACGCCGCAGTCCTGAAGCTCTGGCCGATGTCCGGAGCCGAGGGCTGGGACGCCCCGGGTTTGCTCGTCGGCGACCCCGCCGCATCCGTGGGTTCGATCCACCTCGCTGTCGATGCCGTGCTCGACACCGTGGACGAAGCTGTCCAGGCCAAGGTCGATCTGTTGCTCACCCACCACCCGCTCCTGCTCCGGGGAGTTACCACCGTCGCCGAAGATCGCTACAAGGGGGCCGTCGTGGCGCGGCTGATCCGCGGAGGATGCGCGCTCATCGCAGCGCACACCAACGCCGATGTCGTAGAGTCGGGCACCTCCGCGGTGCTTGCCGGGATGCTGGGGCTTGAGGATGCTGCGCCGATCGTCGCCGGGGCCATCCCAACTCAAGGCATCGGCAGGGCGGGCACCCTGCCGCAGGCGATCACGCTCGGTGCCCTGGCCAGAAAGCTCGGTGCGCTGTTGCCGGCGACGGCATCCGGCATCCGAGTTTCCGGGGCATTCGACGCACCGGTGCGACGCATCGCGCTGTGTGGCGGCGCGGGGGACTCGCTGCTGGGCGAACCGGCGGTGCTGGCCGCGGATGTCTACATCACTTCCGACCTGCGGCACCATCCGGCTTCGGAATTCCGGGAGAATGCGCAGGTCTCCGGTGGCACAGCTCTGATCGACGTTTCGCATTGGGCCAGCGAATGGCTGTGGCTCGACACCGCCGCGGAACAGTTGCGTCAGGAATTGCCCGAGGTCACCGTGACCGTCAGCGACCTGCGCACCGATCCGTGGGACTTTGTGGTTATGCAATAGCAGCATCCAATCCGACCAAGACCCGCATGAACCTAAAGTGAGGAACAGATGGCACTGAAAGCTAGCCCAGAAGATCAGGCACGATTACTGGATCTGCAGGCCATCGACACCCGGCTGCAGCAGCTGGCTCACCAGGCAGCGGGTGTGCCTGAACATGCCGCGCTGGCCGAGTTGAACGCGCGGGCAAGGGAAGTCGACGGGCAGCTGGCCACCATCGGTGGTGCGCTGGAGGATACCCGCACCGAACTGGCACGAGCCGAATCCGATGTCGCCGTCGTCGAGGCCAGAATCGCGCGGGACACCGAGCGGGTGAACGCGACCTCCTCGCTCAAAGACGTCGCAGGACTGGAGACCGAGCTGGCCAGCCTGCGGAAGCGGCAATTCGACCTGGAGGAGATCGAACTCGAGGTGATGGAGCGCATCCAGGCACTCGAGGAGGATCAGGCGCGTGCACAAGCGGCCAAGGACGAGCTCGCCGCGGAGCGGGTAGAGGTGGAGGCGCGGCTCGGCAGCGTGATGGGCACCGTGTCGAGCGAGCAGAAGCACGCGCAGGCGAATCGGGCCACCGTTGCCGAGAAGCTTCCGCAAGACCTGCTGGCGCTCTACGAACGTCAACGCGAACGTTACGGCGCCGGCGCATCCCTGTTGCGCGGTGGGGTGTCTGGGGCGAGCGGTCTCAAGCTCAACGAGCACGACATGGCGATCATCCGGGCCGCGGCCCCGGACGACGTGCTGCTGTGCCCGGACAGCAACGCCATTCTGGTGCGAACGGCAGAGTCCGGGATCTGATGTCCCGCACGCTCGTCGTCGAGGCAGACGGTGGCTCCCGCGGCAACCCCGGGCCGGCGGCGAGCGGATCAGTGGTGATCGACGCGGCGACGGGTGAGGTACTCGCCGAGGTCGGTCGGTACCTCGGGGTCGCAACCAACAACGTCGCCGAGTATCACGGACTGCTTGAGGGTGTCAGGCGCGCCAGGGCCATCGACTCGGAGGCTCACCTGCTGGTGAGAATGGACTCGAAGCTCGTCGTCGAGCAGATGTCCGGACGGTGGAAGATCAAGCATCCGGCCATGGCTGCGCTGGCCGCGGAGGTGCGCGCAGAGTTGGCTACGAGCGATGTGACCTTTCAATGGGTGCCACGGCTGAACAACTCACGCGCCGACGGGCTGGTGAACCTGGCACTGGACACAGGGGCGGATGTCGGTGCCGCGGGCGCCGGGGCGGCGGATGTCGGGGCTGCGGCATCCGGCACTGATGGCGAGTTGGCGGATTTGCTCGCGGCCGAGGCGTTGCTGCGGGGTACGGATGTGGATCGGGCGACGGTGGAGTCGCTGCTGCACGAAGACTACTGGGCGATTGACGATGCCGGTGCGATCCTCACCCGCCGGGAAGCGGTCGACGTCTTCGCAGCATCCACACCGCTGCTTTTTGAACCCGAGGATGCTGCCAGTTGGCAGTTGGCATCCGGCCTGTATCAGCTCCGATACACCCTCAGCAGTGGCCCGCGCAGCATCCGCAGCACCTCGCTGTGGCGCCGTACCCCGTCCGGCTGGCAGGTGCTCTTCCACCAGGCCACCCCGCTTTCCGACCGCCTTCCTTAACCCGTCTCACGGAGTTTCTGTCGCCGGCACCCCTACTTGACTGCCGTGTGGCCGGTTCAGGTCAGAAACTCCTTGAAACGGGTCAGGATAGAATGACGACGAATGGGTCGGCAAGACGGTCGCGTCATCCGCGGTTCTGGCAACAGGGCAGCGGATGCCGAGGAACGTCCGGGCTCCGCAGGGCAGGGCGGTGGGTAACACCCACCCGGAGCAATCCGCGAGAAAGTGCAACAGAAAGCAGACCGCCTGCCGCTTCGGCGGCGGGTAAGGGTGAAACGGTGGTGTAAGAGACCACCAGCAGCCCGAGTGATCGGGCTGGCTGGGTAAACCTCGTCCGGAGCAAGGTCAGACAGGGAACGTTTTAAGGCTGCCCGCCGAGTTCCCGGGTAGACCGCTAGAGGGCTGCGGCAACGTGAGCCCCGAGATAGATGGCCGTCCAACACCGCACTGTTTCGACAGGGCAGTGCAGACAGAACCCGGCGTATCAGCCGGCCCATTCGCCCCACCTCGGAATATCCCGTGATCTCTGGCGGGCCGGTTCTGGCCCGTAGGACAATGGACCAATCTCTTGCCCGTGGAGGTGGTTGGTGTCCGGATGGAATGCGGAAACGTCCGCGAACTTGGCCGGAAGCGGCGCGCTCACGATCGTCGAGGGATCATCGTTCGCGGTCAGCGCCGTCACCGGGGACATTCTGCCCGGGCAGTTTCAAGGCGTCTACTTTCGGGACACCCGGTTCATTTCGACGTGGAAGTTGCTGATCAACGACCACCCCCTGGAGTGTCTGTCCGCAACCGTGCCCAAGCCGTACCGCGCGGTGTTCGTCGGGCGCGCGGTGGGTCGTCCCGGTCGCGGTGATTCGCCACTCATCGTTGAGCGCACCAGGCAGGTAGGCGTCGGACTGCGCGAGGAGTTCGTCCTGCACAACTACTCCACGGAGCCGATCGAGTTCACCATCGATCTTGAGGTCGGCGCCGACTTCGCTGACCTTTTCGAGGTTAAGGGCGGCACCGTGCACCGGACCTGGACGCAGTCGATCAGCGAGCAGGACGGCACCCTCGCCATCGATTCGGAATGGAAGGATCGACAGCGCGGGCTGCGCGTCTCTGCACCGGCAGCCATCATCGCTCGTGAACAACTTCATTTCGGCGCCACAATCCCGCCGCGCGGCCAGTGGACTACGACCATCGTGGCCACTCCGACCATCGACGGCGAACTGATCACCAGCGGCTTCCCGGCCCACCTGCCGCTCTCCGACTCGCGCGCCGCCAGACGGTTTCGCGCCTGGGTGTCCAAACTGCCGGTCACCTCGGTGGACGACCCGAGCGTACGCAAGACCCTTGAACGCAGCGATATCGATCTGGGTTCGTTGCGCATCCACTACCCCGATCATCCCGAACGCGAAGTAGTCGCCGCCGGCGCACCGTGGTTCATGGCGCTGTTCGGGCGCGACTCCATCCTCACCTCCTACATGGCATTGCCAGTGGACCCGGGCCTCGCGCTGGGCACGCTGCAGACCCTCGCGGAATTTCAAGGCACGAAATCGGAGGCCAGAACCGAGGAGCAGCCCGGCCGGATCCTGCACGAAGTGCGGCTCGGAGTGGACGTGAGTTTGGCGCTCGGTGGTGAGGGCGTCTACTACGGCTCCGTGGATGCGACGCCTCTGTTCGTGACGCTGCTGGGCGAGTTGCAGCGCTGGCGTGGCGCGAGCGAGGAAACCGCCGCCCTGCTGCCCGCCGCCGACCGCGCGTTGGACTGGATCGCCGAATACGGCGACCGGGACGGCGACGGTTTCGTGGAGTACCAGCGCAGCGACCCGCAGGGCTTGATCAACCAGGGCTGGAAGGATTCCTGGGACGGGGTGAATTTCGCGGACGGCTCGCTGGCCGAGCCACCGATCGCGCTGTGCGAAGTGCAGGGCTACGTGTACAGCGCATACGTGGCCAGAGGGCTTTTAGCCAGCTCCGCCGGCGACGAAGAGGAGGCGCAACGCTGGGCGGCCCGCGCGGCCGCATTGAAACGCGAGTTCAATGAGCGGTTCTGGCTCGACGATCGTGGCTACTTCGCCATCGCGCTCGATCGGGACAAACGGCAAGTGGATGCGTGCGCGTCCAACATGGGGCACTGCCTGTGGTCGGGGATCGTGGACGACGACAAAGCTGCTCTGGTGGGCGAACGGTTGCTGTCCCCGGAAATGTTCAGCGGCTGGGGCGTGCGAACTCTTGGTACCGACATGGGCGCATACAATCCGGCTAGCTACCACAACGGGTCGGTGTGGCCTCACGATAACGCGCTGATCGTCGCTGGACTGATGCGGTACGGACTGGTCGAACAGGCGCACCGGGTCGCGTTCGCGGTGCTGGATGCCGCGGAGTCGTTCGGCGGACGCCTACCGGAGTTGTTCTGCGGATTCGACCGCGACCTGTACCCGGAGCCGGTCGCCTATCCGACCTCGTGCTCACCGCAGGCGTGGGCCTCGGCAGCACCGATCTCGTTGTTGCGCAGCCTCGCCCGGTTGGACCCCTGTGTCCCAGACGGTGTGGTCTGGTTGGCGCCGACATTTCCGCAGAGCTTCGGCGATGTCTTCGTCGACCAGATGCCCCTGGGCGGCGGTCGTGTTTCGGTGGAGCTCACCGGTACCCAGGGCCACATCAGCGGCCTGCCCGAGGGAATCACCGTGCAGTCCTCACCTCGGCCGACCAGCCACGAACTGTCGGAATTGCAAAGGGCATGAGATGCGCATCGGTATGCTCGCCCCACCGTGGATTCCGGTGCCGCCTCCCGCCTACGGCGGCATCGAGGAAGTGATCGATGTGCTCGCCTGCGGCCTGAGCGGCCTCGGCCATCAGGTGATTCTCGCGGCGCATCCGGCCAGCACCTGCCCGGTGGAGCGCATCCCGGTCGTCCCCCTTGCTCCCTCGGTGCAGATCGGGGACCGGCAGGAGGAACTGCGCCACGTCATCGACGCCTACGCAGCCTTTGAGGAACTGCGGGTGGACCTGGTGCATGATCACACGACGGTCGGTCCGGTGTATCGCCGCCGCCCGGCCGATATGCCCGTCGTCACGACGGCGCACGGCCCGTTCACCGCCGAACTGCAACAGCACTACCGTTCGGTACCGCCCGATGTCAGCATCGTCGCCATCTCGCGGCACCAGGCGAGCACCGCGGGCCCGGTGAAGGTCGCCCGCGTCATCCATCACGGTATCGATGCCGAGCACATCGCGCCGGGCGACGGCGCTGGCGGATATCTCGCGTTCCTCGGCCGGATGGCGCCGGACAAGGGCGTACGGGAGGCGGTCGAGGTGGCCCGTCAGGCCGGCGTGCCCCTGCTCATCGGGGCGAAGATGCGCGAGGCCCAAGAGCACAAGTACTTCGCCGACGTCATCGAGCCGCTCCTCGGCGGCACGGTGGAATACCTCGGCGAACTGGGCACGCGGGAGAAGTTCGACCTGCTGAGGTCCGCCATGGCGATGGTGAACCCACTTCGGTGGCCGGAGCCGTTCGGCATGGTGATGATCGAGGCTATGGCGGTCGGAACACCGGTGCTCGCGACGCCGGAAGGGTCGGCACCTGAGCTCATCGAAGACGGGGTGAGCGGCTTCTTGAGAAGCTCCATCGCCGGGCTGGCCGCCACCGTGCCGCTGATCGCGGACCTGGACCGCCGCCGTGTTCGGTCGCACGTCGTCCGCAATTTCTCGAAGGAACGCATGGCCCGCCTCTACGAGGACTACTTCCGCGCCGTGGTCGGCGACAACGATCAAGACCTCGTCGGGACCGCCGCCGGTCTCTGAGGAACTTCCCGGGGACGGCGGTGCGGGGTACGGTCGGAGCCGACCGGCCCAAGGAGGCACCCGCATGGCAACCGACCAGTACCACGAACCGCCCAGCGAACTGTCGGCGAAAACGCGCACCTTCGCCCGCATGTGCGCGAACCTTACCGAAGAAGCCGAAGCGATCGGTTGGTACGAGCAGCGAATTTCTCTCGAGCCGGACGCCGACGCCAGGGCGATCATGCTCGACTCGCTCGGCGAAGAGTTCAAACACTTCAGTATGGATCTGGAATTCCTCCTGCGAGCCAATCCGCTGTGGCGGCGCACCGCCGAGGGAATCCTGTTCACCGACGGAGACATCGTGGGTAACGGCGAGCGCTCAGAAGCCGCAGCGGCCGATCCGCAATCCGCTGGTGCAGCATCCGTTTCCCCGCACGGTGACGCGTCGCTGGGGATCGGCAGCCTCAAGGGAACGCAGTCGTGACCGGCGGGCACCTGCTGCGCGAGCACGCGCCGATCTCCGACTCGGCCTGGCAGCTCCTGGATGACGAGGCCCGCACCAGGTTAACCGTTTCGCTTGGCGCCCGCGCGGTGGTGGATTTCTCCGGCCCGCACGGCTGGGAGTACTCGGCCAGCAGCCTCGGCCGGGTGGTGCCGATCGCCGGCACGGGGACGGATGACGTGGGGATTTCCCGTCGCAATGTCACGCCGGTGGTCGAGCTTCGTGCGGACTTTCCCGTCGCGCGCTCGGAATTGGCCAATCATGATCGGGGCGCTGAGGACGTCGACCTGGCTGGTTTGCAGGAAGCGGCGTTGCGCATCGCCAGCGCGGAGAACCTGGCGGTGTTCCACGGCATGGAGGCCGCCGGCATCGTCGGCCTCACCACGGCGACCGGCTATTCACCGGTTCCCCGCGTGGCCAACTTCCAGGATTATCCCGGCCGCGTCGCCAAGGCGGTTGAGACGCTGCTGCGCGGCGGCGTCGGCGGCCCGTTTGCGTTGGCGCTCGGACCGTCGGACTACACCGCCGTCATCGAGACCGCCGAGAACGGTGGATATCCGATGGCTCACCATGTCCGCAGCATCATCGGCGGGCCCATCGTCTGGGCACCAGGGGTGCGTGGCGCCGTGGTGGCCAGCACCCGGGGCGGCGACTTCCTGTTCGAGTCAGGACAAGACCTCTCGATCGGTTACCACAGCCACGATGACACCGTCGTGAACCTGTACCTGCACGAGAGTTTCAGCTTTCGCGTCGCCACACCGGAGGCCGCTGTGGCCCTCGCCGAGTTGGCCTGAGGAGGCCTGTCGGGTCCAGCGTGGGAGTCGTGTTTCCGGTGGTCGAGCCTGTCGAGACCCGCGTAGAAGGCGCGGCCGAAGCTAGGGGTTGACCGCCAGCGCGGCGCCACCGAGGATACCCGCATTGTTCCGCAACGTGGCCGGCACGATCGGGGTACGCAGGCTCAGCAACGGGAGGAATTCCTCCGAGTTTTTGGAGACTCCGCCGCCCACGATGAACAGGTCAGGAGAGAAGATGAACTCCAGGTGGCTGTAGTACGCCTGCAGGTTGCCGGCCCAGTTCTGCCAGCTCATCTTGTGGCGCTCCTTCGCGGAGACGGATGCGGTGCGTTCGGCGTCCTTACCGGCGATTTCGAGATGCCCCAGCTCCGAGTTCGGGATGAGCACGCCGTTGTAGATCATCGCGCTGCCGATGCCGGTGCCCAAGGTCGTGAGCAGAACCAAACCGTCAACCCCCTTGGCGGCACCGTAACGGTGCTCGGCAACACCAGCGGCATCCGCGTCGTTGACGAAGTGGATGTTGCGGCCGAGGCCCTTCTCGAACAGCTTCTCGGCCTCGAGTCCGATCCACCGCTTCGACACGTTCGCCGCAGACATGGTCTTGCCGCCGAGCACGATAGCCGGGAAGCACACGCCGACCGGCGCATCCGGCTCAATCGTGCCCAGCTGAGCAAACAACTCGAGCACGGTGTCGACGATGGCTTCGGGTTCGCCGCCCTCGGGTGTAGCCAGCTTCAGACGGTCGCTGACCAGGGTTCCGCTCGCGACGTCGACGATTGCCCCTTTGATTCCGGTGCCACCTATGTCGATGCCTACTGCCGTCGTGGTCATGCACACGTCCTTGAGTTTGAAGTGTCGTATGGGGTTATGATCAACCCTAGTTTCCCTTGGGAGGTGCGAAATGTCGCAGTGGTGGTACAACCTCCGCACGCACGAAGTCGAAGAAGGTATGGTCTCGCCGGCGGTGGATCGGGCCGGACCGTTCGACACTCGAGAAGAGGCCGCACGGGCCCCCGAGATCATGGCCGAGCGCAGCCGCGCCTGGGCCGCCGAAGACGCCGCGGACGAAAAGTAGTCCCTGGCCCACGAGCAGAACCTGGCCAACCCAAGGTGGCTCCGCCCTGAGCCATACCTGGGTTGGCGCAGACCTTGCTTGGCGCAGACCTTGCTTGGCGCAGAATTGCCTAGATCAAACCTTGCGCGAGCATGGCGTTGGCGACCCGGGTGAAGCCTGCCGCGTTCGCGCCGACAATGTAGTCACCGGGGTGGCCGTACATCTCGGCCGCTGCGAACGCGCTGTTGTGCACGTCTTTCATGATCTGGCACAGCTTTGCTTCGCTCTCGTCGAAGTCCCAACGCTGTCGGGCCGCGTTCTGCGTCATTTCCAGCGCAGAGGTGGCCACTCCGCCGGAGTTCGCTGCCTTGCCGGGCGCGAACAACACGCCCGCCTCCTGGAACAGCTCAGCCGCATCCGGCGTGCAGGGCATATTCGCACCCTCACCGACGGCAATCACACCGTTCTTCACCAATTCGGCCGCGTCGTCAGAGCCCAGCTCA
Organism: Parafrigoribacterium mesophilum; assembly: GCF_039652555.1. Lineage (NCBI taxonomy): Bacteria > Bacillati > Actinomycetota > Actinomycetes > Micrococcales > Microbacteriaceae > Parafrigoribacterium > Parafrigoribacterium mesophilum. The sequence continues at coordinate 214,935 of NZ_JBDJAF010000001.1, read as the reverse complement.
TTCTGGGTGGCCGACGGCAGCGCGATCTGGCCTGGCACGTGCCAGACCTGCCCGGAACTGACGAACCGGGCGCTGGGCCGCCGTACCGCGTACTCGGAAATCCGGGCGCGCTCCACTTCCTTGATCTGCTTGAGCAACTCCACGTCGATTCCCGCCTCGTCGACGATGTATCCGGAGGAATCCGAGGCGGTGATCGCCTTGCCACCGAGTTGCTGCACCTTCTGGATCGCGTAGATGGCCACGTTGCCGGAACCGGACACGATCGCGGTCTTGCCTTCGATGCTGTCGCCGCGGGTGGCGAGCATCTCCTGCACGAAGAACACCAGACCGTACCCGGTCGCCTCGGTGCGCACCTGTGCGCCGCCCCAACCGAGTCCCTTGCCGGTGAGGGCGCCCGATTCGTGCCGATTGGTCAGCCTGCGGTACTGGCCGAACAGGTAACCAATCTCCCGGCCGCCGACTCCGATGTCACCGGCCGGCACGTCCGTGTATTCGCCGATGTGCCTGTGCAGTTCGGTCATGAAGCTCTGACAGAACCGCATCACCTCGTTATCCGACTTCTGATGCGGATCGAAATCGCTGCCGCCCTTGCCGCCGCCGATGCCCTGCCCGGTGAGGGCGTTCTTGAAGGTCTGCTCGAAGCCCAGGAATTTGATGATGCCCAGGTTGACGCTGGGGTGGAAGCGCAGGCCGCCCTTGTACGGGCCGAGTGCCGAGTTGAACTGCACTCTGAAGCCGCGGTTGACCTGAATGGTACCGGAGTCGTCGACCCACGGAACGCGGAACATGATCTGCCGCTCGGGTTCGACCAGCCGCTTGAGGATGCCGTTCTCGGCATACTCCGGGTGCAGTTCCAGCACCGGGCTGATCGACTCGAGCACTTCGCTCAGAGCCTGATGAAACTCCGGTTCGCCGGCGCTGCGAGCAACCGCCTTGTCGTAAACGGATTGGATGACGGGGGAGAGAGATGACTGCATGAATGTCTTTCGTGAGGAGACGTAAATCAAGAAGGTGTGTGCGCTCAGCTAGTCGTGTTAGCCGCAAGGTGGGCGGGATTCGCCCCTGCTACGACGTTGGAGCCAGTGGAAGACGCCGCTCTGGTCAGCGCGTCGTGGAAATAGCGTACCCCTTCGCGCCTGATCGTTACGCGTCAGTCGGTGTAACCGTGCTCCGGCGCCGGGTATTGCCCCGAGGTCACATCCGCTTGATAGGCCACAGCAGCATCCGTAAGGGCCTGTCGCAAATTGGCGTACTGGCGCACGAACTTAGGGATGCGGCCGGTGCTGAACCCTGCCCAGTCGGTCCAGACCAGCAGCTGCCCGTCGACGTCGGGACCGGCACCGACACCGATAGTGGGAATTTTCAATTCTCGTGTGACGCGCGCCGCGGCATCCGAGGTCACCATTTCGAGGACCACCGCGAAGGCACCGGCATCTTCGACGGCGTGCGCGTCGACGAGGAGCTGTTCGACCTGATCACCGCGTCCCTGGATGCGGTGGCCGCCCAAACCATGTTCGCTCTGCGGGGTGAAGCCGATGTGCGCCATCACGGGGATACCCGCAGACACGATGCGGCGGATCTGCTCCGCGGACCGCACGCCGCCCTCCAGCTTCACGGCATGGGCGTGCGCCTCTTTCATGAACCTGAAGGCACTGTGCAGGGCCTCGTCGATACCGGTCTCGTATGATCCGAACGGCATATCGGCGATAACGAACGCGCGTTTGGCGGCTCCGGCCACAGCCCGGGTCAGCGGAATAAGCTCATCGATGGTGACCGGAAGGGTCGTGTCGAACCCGAGCACGTTATTGCCGGCGGAGTCGCCGACCAGCAGAAAATCGATGCCGGCCTCGTCGAAGATCTGCGCCGTCAACTGGTCGTAGCTGGTCAAGCCGGTGATCTTCGTTCCGGACTCTTTCGCGGTCTGGAAATGACGCGTACGAACCCGCTTCAGACCAGCCTGTGCCGCCGCTGCGCTCGGATCTGTCATCGATGCCACAGTGAACACTGTACCTGCCTGGAAGCGGCTAGCCTGATATCCCAGGCTGGCGCAGGAAAAGAGGGCTGATGGACAAGCAACGGGACTTCGTTCTTCGCACCATCGAAGAGCGGCAGATCAAATTCGTCCGACTCTGGTTCACCGATGTGATCGGCACACTGAAGTCGGTGGCCATCGCGCCGGCCGAGGTGGAGGGTGCCTTCAATGAGGGCATCGGATTCGACGGTTCGGCCATCGAAGGCCTGACGCGCACGTTCGAGGCCGATGTGCTGGCGCATCCGGACCCCGCCACCTTCCAGATTCTGCCCTGGCGCGGCGAGACCGACCTCACCGCACGGATGTTCTGCGATATCAACACTCCGGATGGGCAGCCCGCGGTGGCCGACCCGCGGAATGTGCTGAAGCGCACCCTGGCGAAGGCGGCGGAGCGCGGCTTCACCTTCTATACGCATCCGGAGATCGAGTTCTACCTGCTCAAGAGTTCGCAGTACGGCATCGAGGGTCCGAAACCGGTGGATTCCGCCGGTTATTTCGACAATGTGCCCGGCGGCACGGCGCATGACTTCCGCCGCCGTTCGGTGCGGATGCTGGAAGACCTCGGCATCTCGGTCGAGTTCAGCCACCACGAGGCCGGCCCTGGCCAGAACGAGATCGATCTGCGCTACGCGGACGGCCTCACCACCGCAGACAACATCATGACCTTCCGCACGGTGGTGAAAGAGGTCGCCATCGAGCAGGGCGTGTACGCGTCGTTCATGCCGAAGCCGCTCTCCGGGCATCCGGGGTCGGGCATGCACACCCACATGTCGTTGTTCGAGGGCGACACGAACGCGTTCTTCGAAGCCGGGGCTCAGTACCAGCTGTCCAAACTGGGCCGCCAATTCATCGCGGGCTTGCTCAAGCACGCCCCGGAGATCACCGCGGTGACCAACCAGTTCGTGAACTCCTACAAACGGCTTTGGGGCGGGGACGAGGCGCCGAGCTTCGTCTGCTGGGGCCACAACAACCGTTCCGCCCTCATCCGGGTGCCGCTGTACAAGCCGAGCAAGGGCCAGAGCTCGCGGGTGGAGTACCGCGCCATCGACTCTGCGGCCAACCCCTACCTGGCGTTCTCGCTGATGCTCGCCGCCGGGCTCAAGGGCATTGAGGGGGACTATGAACTCCCCGTGGAAGCCGAGGACAACGTCTGGAGCCTCAGCGACGCCGAACGGCGGGCGCTGGGCTATAGCCAACTGCCGGCCAGTCTCGATCACGCCCTGTCGATCATGGAGGACTCCGAACTGGTCGCCGAGACCCTCGGCGAGCAGGTGTTCAACTACGTCCTGCTCAACAAACGCCAGGAGTGGAAGGAGTACCGCGCGCAGGTGACGCCGTACGAACTTCAAAGCAACCTGGAAAAGCTGTAGCAGGCCGCCACGATGGCCAGGCAGGAGAGCGCGCTCACCGGTCTGGCTCGGCTCGGCTTCACGCAGCTGAGGGCGGCAGAAGAGCTGCTGCGGTCCTGGGACGCCGCTGCGAACTTCCTGCCGCTGCTGTCGGCCAGCGCCAATCCCGACCAAGCGCTGCGGATGCTGGTCGAGCTTCGCGAGCGTGCCGCGCCGGGCACTGATGCGGTGCTCGCCGACCCGGCCGCCGCATCCAGGCTGATCCGAGTGCTCGGGGCGTCAAAGGGGCTCGCCGAGTTCTTCCTCCGGCATCCGGCCGAGGTAGCCGCGCTGGCCGACGCGCTGCCGGCCCTGCCGGATGCCGACTCCTACCGCGCCGACCTCCTCGCGGCCGTTGCGGGGCTGCGCACAGAAGTGGCGGTGAACATCCTTCGCAAGCGCTACCGGTGGCACCTTGCCCGGATCGCCGCCTGGGACCTGGAGCAGGCAGATGCTCTGGGCGCCGTGGACAGCGTCGGAATGGCGTTGGCCGATCTCGCAGGCGCGACCCTGGATGCGGCCCTGTCGATCGCCAGGGGGCAATCGCGGTTTCCGAAAGACGAGACCGCAGCCACCCGACTGGCGATCATCGGCATGGGCAAAGCGGGGGCGCGGGAGCTCAACTACGTCAGCGACGTCGACGTGCTGTTCGTGGCCGAACCCGGTGACGCGATGAGCAACGAGCGGGCCGTGCAGATCGGCACGGCGCTGGCGATCGCCACCTCGCAGGCCATCTTCGGGCTGGCCACCGAACCTGAGCTGTGGGAGGTGGATGCCAACCTGCGCCCCGAGGGTAAGGACGGCGCCCTGGTACGCACCCTCGAGTCCCATCTGGCGTACTACGCGAGATGGGCCAAGGGCTGGGAGTTCCAGGCTCTGCTGAAGGCGCGGCCGCTGGCGGGAGACCTCGAGCTGGGCGGTCGTTTCGTGGATGCTGTGGCGCCGGCGGTGTGGTCCAGCGCGTCCGGCGAAAACTTCGTCGAATCCGTGCAGCGGATGCGCGAGCGCGTCACCGCGAACATCCCCAGGGACGAGGTGGACGTTCAGCTCAAGCTCGGCCCCGGCGGACTGCGCGACGTGGAGTTCACGATCCAGCTGCTGCAACTCGTGCACGGCCAGACCGACCCGGGCGTGCGTCAGCGCGGCACCCTTCCGGCGCTACACGCCTTGGCCGAGCGCAGTTACATCGGACGCGAGGAAAGCGCCGAGTTCTCCCAGGATTACCGGTTTCTGCGCCTTCTCGAGCACCGGCTGCAACTGGCCCAACTGCGCCGCACCCACCTGATGCCCCGAGAACCGGAGGACTTGCGCCTGCTCGCGAGGGCCAGCGGGCTGCCCGGCGCGGAGGAACTCACGGCGCGGTGGCAGCGCACCAAAACGGCAGTGCGCGGGCTCCACGAGCGGCTCTTCTACCGGCCGTTGCTCGCCGCGGTGGCACACCTGCCGGAGGGCGGCATGGCGCTCAGCAGTGAGAACGCCGCGGCACGTCTGGCCGCGATCGGATTCACCGATCCGCAGGGCGCGCTCAGGCACATCGCGGCGCTCACCGCTGGGGTGTCACGCCGGGCCGCCATCCAGCGCAATCTGCTGCCGGTGATCCTGCAATGGCTGGCCGAAGGGGCCGATCCCGACCGCGGACTGCTCGCTTTCCGGCGCCTGAGCGACGACCTGGGGGAGACGCACTGGTACCTGCGGATGCTGCGCGATTCATCCGGTGCCGCGCACCGCCTTGCCCAATTGCTGGCAGGGTCGCGGTTCGTGGGCGACCTGCTGGAGGGCATTCCCGAGGCAGTGGCCTGGCTCGAGGCGGACGACCAATTGCAGCCCAGGGACCGGGCGCAACTGTTGCAAGAGGTGCACGCGATCGTGAAGCGGCACGCTCGCAACCAGGAGGCCGGTGCCGGCGCCATTCGGGCGATGCGCCGGCGGGAGGTGCTGCGACTCGCGATTTCGAGCATCCTCGGTCTGATCACGGTGGAACAGCTCGCCAGTGGGCTCACCGATGTGGTGGACGGCGTCTTGACCGGGATGCTGGCGCTCGCGCACCCGCAGAACGACGGGATCGAATTCGCCATCATCGCCATGGGCCGCTACGGCGGTGCGGAGCTGGGTATCGGCTCCGACGCCGACGTGATGTATGTCTACCGCGCCGGGTCGGCATCCGCCGAGCTGGCGCAATCCACGGCAGAGAAAATCGTCGGCACGCTGTCTCGGCTCACCGAGGACGTGCGACTACCTCTGGACTTGGACATCAATCTGCGGCCGGAAGGGAAAAACGGCGCGATCGTCCGCTCCCTGGACTCGTACCGCGCCTACTACGCCCGATGGTCGCTCACCTGGGAGGCGCAGGCGCTGCTGCGCGCGCGCACCGCGGTGGGCGACGGTGACCTGCTGCGCGACTTCGAGGCGCTGGCCGACGAGGTGCGTTATCCCGTCGCCATCTCGGACAAGGATGTGCGGGAGATCAAGCGCATCAAGGCACGGGTGGAGTCGGAACGGTTGCCTCAGGGAGCTGACCCATCACGGCATTTGAAGCTCGGCCGTGGCTCACTCAGCGACGTTGAGTGGTTCGTGCAGCTCCTGCAGCTGCAGCACGGCGCTCGCATCGCGGCCCTGCGCACCACCTCGACGTTGGAGGCTCTGGCGGTAGCCACTCGGGAGAACCTGGTCAGCGAGGGCGATTCGAACCGGCTTCAGGAAGCCTGGTTGTTCGCGTCCCGCACCCGCTCGGCGATGACGCTGTGGACGTCCAAGACCACCGATGTGCTGCCCGGCACTCGCGCGCAGCTCGAGGGAGTCGCCAGGATCATGGGATATCCGCCTGGCTCGGCGAACGCACTCGAGAGCGACTACCTGCGCGTCACACGCCGGGCGCGCCACGTCTTCGAGAGGGAGTTCTACGGGGTTCTGGAGGGCTCGGCACCGGAGGCCGGCTAAGCGTCCCCAGAGATACCCTTCCGGACGAAACACCCCGCCGCGGCGGGCGATCTCGTCCGGAAAGGTATCGCTCGCGGGTTAGACCCCGTAGTACAGTTCGTACTCGAACGGATGCGGGCGCTGCGCGGCCGGGATGATCTCGTGCTCGCGCTTGTAGGCGATCCAGGTCTCGATCAGGTCGGTCGTGAACACGTTGCCCTCGGTGAGGAAGTCGTGGTCGGCTTCCAGGATCCGCAGCGCTTCCTCCAGGGACGCCGGCACCTGCGGGATGTTCTTGGCTTCCTCCGGCGGGAGTTCGTACAGGTCCTTGTCGATGGGCTCGTGCGGCTCGATCTTGTTCTTGATGCCGTCGAGGCCCGCCATCAGCTGCGCGCTGAACGCCAGGTAGGGGTTACCGGATGCATCCGGCGCACGGAACTCGATGCGCTTGGCTTTCGGGTTCGTGCCGGTGATCGGGATGCGGATCGACGCGGACCGGTTCCCGGCTGAGTAGACGAGGTTCACCGGGGCTTCGAAGCCGGGCACCAACCGTCGGTACGAGTTGAGCGTCGGGTTTGTGAACGCCAAAAGAGCACCGGCGTGCTTGAGGATGCCGCCGATGTACCAGCGGGCGATGTCGCTGAGTCCGCCGTAACCGCTCTCGTCGTAGAACAGCGGGGTGCCGCCGTTCCACAGTGATTGGTGCGTGTGCATGCCGGATCCGTTATCGCCGAACAGCGGCTTCGGCATGAACGTCGCGGTCTTACCCCACTCGAACGCCGTGTTCTTCACGATGTACTTGAACTTGAGGATGTCGTCCGCGGCGTGGATCAGCGTGTCGAAGCGGTAGTTGATCTCGCACTGCCCGCCGCTGCCGACCTCGTGGTGGCTGCGTTCGAGTACCAGGCCCGCCGCTATCAGCCGAAGGCAGATGTCGTCGCGGAGGTCGGCGAGCTGGTCAACCGGGCTCACCGGGAAGTAACCGCCCTTGACCGGCGTCTTGTTCGCGAGGTTGCCGCCTTCCTCGACGCGTCCGGAGTTCCAGGCGCCCTCGTTGGCATCGACCGCGTAGAAACTCGAGTTCTGCTTCACCTCGAAGCGCACGTCATCGAAGATGTAGAACTCGGCCTCCGAGGCGAAGAACGCGGTGTCCGCGATGCCGGTGGATGCGAGGTACCGTTCCGCCTTCTTGGCGACCTGGCGCGGGTCGCGGGCGTAGATCTCACCGTTACGCGGGTTGTAGATGTCGAACAGCATGATGAGGGTGCGCTCGGCGCGGAACGGATCAACGTACGCGGTGGTCACATCGGGGATCAGCTGCATGTCCGATTCGTGGATCGATGCGAAGCCGCGAATCGACGACCCGTCGAAGAGCTGCCCCACCGCGAAGAAGTCCTCGTCGACCGTGGCCGCGGGGATGTTGAAGTGCTGCTGCACCCCGGGAAGATCCGTGAAGCGGAGGTCGAGGAATTTGACGTCGGTGTCCTTGATGAAAGCGAGCACCTCGGATGGATCAGTGAACATGCAGAAGACTCCTAGAAACGATGAATCAGCTTCGGCTGCCGTGCGCGGCCACTGCCGAGCGTAGCCCTGCCCGGTTTCCCGGCGGTATCCCGATTGTTTCACCCGTGTTACGCACTCCCACTTGAATAGGATGAAGTCATGGCCGGCTCACAACGCACAGTGCAGGGCGCTTCGAACTCCTGGCCCGGGGAACGGCTCGGCTTACCGGAGTCTGGCCGTCGTTCGATCGGGCGGATCGGCCGTCGCGCGCTGGCACTGGTCATCGACTGGGGACTGAGCGTGCTGGTCTCCGTGGCGTTCTTCGATTACAACCCGTGGGCGACGCTCGATGTGTACGCCATCACCCAAGTCGTCTTCATCGCCACCGCTGGTGGCAGCGTTGGTCATCTCATCACCGGGATGCGCGTGGTTCCCCTGGCCGGCGGTTGGGTCGGTATCTGGCGACCAATCGTGCGCACGGTGCTGATCGGCCTGGTGATTCCGGCAGTAATCTGGGACAAAGACCAACGCGGCGTGCACGACCGGGTCGCCGGAACGGTGCTGGTCCGGGTCTGAACCCCGGAGTGCTTCAGGTTTTCCGGGCTAGCTTATACGGGCGTCAGCGCGGCCGCTGCACCCGCGGTTTCATCGGGTCGATGCCCTTCGGGATCGGCAACGCGCTTCTGCCGGACTTCACGAGCGACTTGATGCGGTTGTCTACCGCGTACACCTCGGCCTTGTTCAGCGTGTTCTTGAAGCGACGCACCTTGCGGGCCAGCTTGTGCAACGGCACCGCATCCGCGTCAGGCCCGACGTGCAGGAAGTTGATCGGCACGTTCGGCAGGATTCTCGCGACCCGACGTCGCTCCTCCTCGAGCATCTTCTGAGTGCGGCTTTTGGGGCCTTCTCCGATCAGGACTACGCCGCCGCGGCCGACCGCCCGGTACACCGCATCCTGAGTTCTCGGGCTGACCGCGATGGGCATCTCGCTTCCGGTCCAGCCGCGGGGAAGTGAACTCTTGAGCACGGCGCCGACCGCACCGGGCTTGCCCTCGATCTGCGCGTACGCCGCCTTTTCCGCGCGGCGGCCCAGGATGATCATGAACGCGAGGATGCCCGACATCACACCGACGAGGATCCAGAGCACGAACCCGAACACCGTGCCATCGGAGGTGAGCAGGCCGATGACCGTGCCTACCGCTACCGGGGCGAAGAAGCCCAAAGCCATCCACCAGACGGACTGCGGGTCGTGCTCCCGCGTCATCTTGTAAACGCGGTACATCTGCTTCAGACGACCTGGCGCTTTTTCCTTCTTGGGCCCTGCGGGTTTCTTCCTTGCCATGACTTCAAGGATACGGCCACCGTCTCCTCCCCATGCTCCGGTTCCGGGCCCACCCGCACATTCACGCGATCATGCGGGCTGAGATTCCGCGCACTGGTGCAGGATGCCCGGATGGACACGATCGGCGGCTACCGGCTCGTGCGCTTGCTCGGGTTCGGAGCTCGCGCCGAGGTCTACCTGGGCCATGCCGGAGCCGGTGCAGAGGGCGCGCCGCGAGCGGCGGCACTCAAGCGGTACCGACCCGGAGTGGACCGGCACTCGATCGATACCGAACTCGAGGCGCTGAGCCGGGCGGATTCGCCTCACCTGCTGCGGTTGCGGGATGTCGCCACCGACAGCTCGGGTATGCCGTGCGCCATTCTGCAGCGGCTCGGGGCCGACAATCTGGCGCATATCCTGATCGCGCGGAATTTGCTCGCCGCAGGCGAAGCAGTGACGATCCTGGCCCCGTTGGTGCGGGCGGTGGCAGAACTGCACCGCGCCGGCGTCGCGCACGGAGCGGTGCGGTTGTCCACGGTGCTGTTCGACGAGGTGGGTGCCCCGGTTCTCATCGGCTTCGGAGCGGCGACGCTGATCGGGGCGCAACCGGCCGGTGCCGAACACAGCCTTACCGCCGCCCAACTCTCCGCTCACCCTGCAGTGCTGCGGGACCTCACCGACGTCGCTGCGCTGTGCAGTCGGGTTTTGGATCGCACCCAGCACACCGGCAGCGGTAGCGATCGGCTGTCGCAATTCCTGGATGCGACCCGTGCTGTGGACCTGGATGCGCGGAGCTTTCCCGAAGAACTCGCCGAGCGGATCTTCGAGCTCGCGGAGCCGTTGCCGGTGATGCCCGCGCCACCGTTCGACTCGGTAGCGTCGGACTCGGTAGCGTCGGACTCGGTAGCGTCGGACTCGGTAGCGTCGGACCGGGGCGGTCTGGATCTCGCTGCACCCGGCTACAACACCACGCGCCGCTACAACACCATGCGCTCAGCGCCCGGAATAGTCGCACTCGAACCGAGTGCCGTGGGCCGACCGACCGGACGGCGCCGCGCTCTGCATCGCCGTGCTCCCGACGACGCCTCATCGGCCGGGGTCACCGCGCGCTGGCGCCCGGGCCCGGTGTCGTGGACGCAGCGCCTGCATCCGGCCTGGTGGAATGGCCTGCGGCGGCGCGGTGTTCGCAAGCCATTCTGGCTGGCCGGTGCCGTCGGCGTCGCAGTGTGCGTCGGTGCGCTGGCGATGATCCCATCCCAGGGCCCGTCCCGGGCGGTCGTCCCCCCGTCGCCGTCGACGTCGCCCCGTGCGGCCTCGCCTTCGCTGCCGGCCCCGAGCTCGGCGCCGGAGTCAACCGGTGCGGAGGTCGGCGACGACCCGGCGGAAGCGACGCGGCAACTGCTCCGGGTGCGGGCCGGATGCCTGGCCGGCCGCTCCGCCGACTGCCTTCGTCGCGTGGACCAGGAAGACTCGGCCGCGCTGGACCACGACACGCAACTCATCGCCTCCGGGGCGACGAGTGCACAGGACGAGCTGTTCCCGATCGACGCCGCCACCCTCACGGAACGCCTCGGTGACGGAGCTCTGGTGTCGGTTAACCTTCCTGGAAGCGGAGCAGCGCCCGTCTCAGTGCTGGTGATCCGCACCGCAAGCGGCTGGCGAATCAGGGATGTGCTGGTCGGCTAAGTGGTGACCGGAAATACCTGGCGAGGTTCAAACTCCGAGGTTGCCCGCGAAGTCTCCGCCTTCCAACCGATCTTTGACCGCAACCAGGAAGCGCGCCGCATCAGCACCGTCGACGACCCTGTGGTCGTAGGACAGTGCCAGGGAAACCACGGACCGAATCGCGATCGCGTCCATGCCGTTGTCCGAGATCACGACGGGCTTCTTGACGACGCGGCCCGTGCCGAGGATGGCGGACTGGGGCAGGAACACGAGGGGAGTGTCGAACAACGCGCCACGAGAGCCGGTGTTCGTCACGGTGAAGGTTCCGCCGGCGAGCTCATCCGGCCCCAGCTTGTTGTTCCGGGTGCGGTCGGCCAGGTCGGCGATCTGGGTGGCGATGCCGGCGAGGTCGAGATCCGACGCGTTCCGGATGACCGGGGTCAGCAGACCGCGATCGGTATCGACGGCGATGCTGATGTGCTCGTGTGCCGGGTAAACGATGTTCTCGCCCTCGATCGTGGCGTTGACCACGGGGAAGGCCTTGAGTGCTTCAGCGGCCGCGAGGGTGAAGAACGGCAGGAAGCTGAGCTTCACACCGGTCTTGTCTTCGAACTGATCCTTCACCTGATCGCGGAGCCGAGCAATGAGGGTGACGTCGGCTTCCACGACCGTGGTGAGCTGCGCGGAAGCCTGCATCGAGAGCACGGCACGCTCCGCGACCACCTTGCGCAGGCGCGACATCGGGACCGTGGTACCTCGCAGCGGCGAAACCGGTGCCGGTACTGGTGCCGTCGCGGCGGGGCGCTCGGCGTCGAGAACGTCTTGCTTGCGGATTCGTCCGCCGATGCCGCTGCCCGACACTGTCGCCAGATTCACCCCGTGCTCGTGCGCCAGCTTGCGCACCAGGGGAGTGACGTAGCCGCCCCCGGCGTGGGCGCCGGACGCGCGAGTTTCGGCACGGGGAGTGGCTTCCGCCGCCGGCATCGGGGCGGCGGGCGGCTGCGCAGCTTCAGTGGACGGCACCGTCGGCGCCGGGACCTGGGGCTGCTCGTCGTGCAGTTCTGCCGGTGCCGGCTCCTCGGCAGCAGCCGGCTCGGGAACGGCTGCGGGCTCTGGCGCAGGAGCGGCCTGCCGAGCAGCTTCCGGCTCAGCCGCGGGGGCTGTCTGCTGGGCAACTTCCGGTTCCGCCGCAGCTTCCGGCGCGGGTGCCGGTTCGGCGGGTGCCTGTTCCTCGTCGGGGGCGGCAGGGGCTCCGCCCGCGCTGCCGTCGCCGATGGTGACGAGCGCGGTACCAACTTCTACCGTCTCGTCCTCGGCGACGAGGATCGCCTCGATGATTCCGGCAATGGGCGAGGGGATTTCAGTGTCCACCTTGTCGGTGGACACCTCGACCAGGGGCTCGTCCACTTCCACACGGTCACCCACGCTTTTCAACCAGCGGGTCACCGTGCCTTCCGTGACACTCTCGCCGAGTGCCGGGAGGTTGACGGATTCGCTCATGAGGTTTGCTCCTTTAGGCTGTTCGCTGTGTCTAGCTTAGTTTGACGCGCAGCGCATCAAGAGGCGGAGTGCAGCGGTTTGCCCGCAATGGCCAGGAAGGCCTCACCCAGTGCCTCGTCCTGCGTCGGATGCGCGTGGATCAGCGGAGCGATGTCCTCCGGGTACGCTTCCCAGTTCACGGCCAACTGCGCTTCGCCGATGAGCTCACCGACGCGCGCGCCGATCATGTGGACACCGACCACCGGGCCATCGTTGACCCGCACGATCTTCACTGACCCGGTTGTGCCGAGGATCGCGCTCTTGCCGTTTCCACCGAGGTTGTAGTCGTAGCTGGTCACCTTGTCGTCACCGTACTGCGCCTTCGCCTTGGCTTCAGAGAGGCCGATCGAGGCCACCTCGGGGTTGGAGTATGTGACTTTGGGAATATTCGCGTCGGAGATGACGACAGGGTTCAGGCCGGCAATCTCCTCAGCCACGAAGATGCCCTGCATGAATCCACGGTGCGCCAGCTGCAGGCCGGGAACGATGTCACCGACGGCATAGACACCGGGGATGTTCGTCGCGAGTCGTTCGTCGGTGATGACGAAGCCACGGTCGACGGTGATGCCGGCCTCTTCGAACCCGAGCCCCGCGGTGGATGCCCCGCGGCCTACTGCGACCAGCAGAAGTTCCGCTTCAACGGTCTCGCCGTTCTCCAGAGTGACGACGACGCCGGAGTCGTTCTGAGTCACGCTCTTGAACCGGACACCGATCTTGAAGTCGATGCCGCGCTTGCGGAACGCGCGCTCGAACTGCTTGCTCACCGACTCGTCTTCGTTCGGGACGAGGTGCGGCAGGGCCTCGATGATGGTGACCTCAGCTCCCCACGACCGCCACACGCTCGAGAACTCCACGCCGATGACGCCGCCGCCGAGCACCGCGACCTTTTTCGGTACGAAGTCGAGTTCGAGGGCCTGCTCAGACGTGATGACGCGGCCGCCGATCTCCAACCCTGGCAGCGTCTTGGAATAGGAACCGGTCGCGAGAACCACGTTCTTGCCGGTGATGGTGTCCGAGCCGACCTGAACGGTCGTGGAGGAGACGAGCTTGCCCTCGCCCTCGATCACAGTGATGCCGCGGGACTTGATCAGACCCTGCAGACCCTTGTACTTGCCGGAGACAATGCCCTCGCGGTACGTCGTGACGGCCGCGATGTCGATGCCGTGGAAGTCCGAAGTGACACCGTACTTCGCCGACTCGCGAGTCACGTCTGCGACTTCTGCGGAGTGCAACAGCGCCTTGGTCGGAATACATCCGACGTGGAGGCACGTGCCGCCCAGCTTGCCCTTTTCGATGAGCGCGACAGAGAAGCCCAGCTGACTGGCGCGGAGAGCCGCGGCGTATCCGCCACTGCCGCCGCCGAGGATCACAATGTCAAAATTCTGTTGCGACATCCGGCAAACTCCCTAAGTGTTGAGGATCTGTGGGATCGGCGGCACACAGTGCCTGAGCCGGTCCTGGCCAAGTTTTTCTTGCCACAAAGACCTTACTACGAGCGATGTTCGCTACAGGCTTGACCGCGGGCGCCGTGGGGCAGGCTATTCGGCGGCGAGCCAGATTAGAGTTAAAGCATGCAAGATCCTGCCGGCCTGTATCAGCTCACCCCGGACGTCGCCGACGTCCCGGAAGGGCTCCATCTCGTCGCCGGACTGACCGGGTTCGCCGACGCGGGAGCGGCCGTGTCGCAGTTCACCGACTCCTTACACGCGACCCTGACCACCCGATTGCTGGCCACCTTCGACGCGGACATCCTGCTGGATTACCGTGCCCGGCGGCCGATCATCTATTTCGACCAAGACCACCTCACCGATTACCAGCCGGCGACCCTGGCGCTGTACCTCGCCAACGACGAGGTCGGTCAGCCGTTCCTGCTGCTCACCGGGTTCGAGCCGGACTTCCAGTGGGACCGTTTCACCGCGGCTGTGCTGCAGTTGGTCGAGCGATTCGCGGTGAAGTCGGTCACCTGGGTGCACGCCATCCCGATGCCCGTACCGCACACCCGCCCGATCAACGTGACGGTGAGCGGCAACCGCTCCGAATTGATCGACACCATGTCGGTGTGGAAGCCGCACACTCAAGTTCCGGCGAATGTGTTGCACTTGGTCGAGTACCGGCTTCAGGAGATCGGGCACTCGGTCACCGGATTCGTGCTTCTGGTTCCTCATTATCTTTCCGACACCGAATATCCCGATGTCGCGGTCAAGGCGCTGGAGAGTATCAGCGCGGCCACCGGACTCATTTTCGCCACCGAGCCGCTGCGAGCCGAAGGCCGGGAGTTCACCCAGAAGATCGACAGTCAGGTCGAAAGCAACCAGGAGTTGGCGCGGCTGGTCGGCGCGCTCGAGGAACGGCACGATTCGTACATGGCCGGCAATCCGTTACGGTCCCCGCTGACCGACGAGGATGGCGCGCTGCCGACGGCCGACGAGATTGCCGCGGAGTTGGAGAAATTCCTGGCGCTTCGGCGTGGCGGCGACGATGACCCGCGCGCGGTCTGACGGCACACCGGACCGTTTCGAAGATCCGCTGAGGTGAATTCCGCGCGCTCCTGGCTGATGTGGGGCGTGGCGCTTTTCGCCTACGTGATCGCGGTACTGCAGCGGACCTCGCTCGGCGTGGCCGGCGTGCAGGCAGCCGATCGGTTCGACATCTCCGCGTCGGTGCTGTCGAGCCTGGTCGTGCTGCAGATCATCGTGTACGCCGGTCTGCAAATCCCCGTGGGCGTGTTGCTCGACCGGGTCGGGCCGAAATCCCTGATCGCCACCGGAGCGGTGTTCATGGTCGTCGGTCAGGTCGCGCTCGCGCTGTCACCGTCCATCGGTATCGCCATCGCCGGGCGGATCCTCGTCGGTGCGGGCGACGCGATGACCTTCATCTCGGTGATCCGGCTGCTCGCATCCTGGTTCAGCGGCAGGATCCTGCCGCAACTGTCCCAGTGGACCGGGAACATCGGTGCGCTCGGCCAGGTGCTGTCGGCCGTTCCGTTGTCGTGGGCATTGCGCAACGTCGGCTGGTCGACGTCCTTCGTTGCCGCGGGAGCGCTGTCGGCCGTGGCGTTCGTGCTGGTTTCCGTACTGCTGTCTGACGGCCACGAACCGTCCGCGGTGGTCGCGCATCCGTCCAGCTGGCGCTCGGTGCTCGGACAGTTGCGGCAAAGCCTGGCCAGCCCCGGCACCCAACTGGGCTTCTGGGCGGTGTTCGTGACCATGTCCTCCGGCACGGCATTCAGCCTCTTGTGGGGTTTCCCGGCCATGGTCGGCGGGCTCGGATACAGTCCGGCGCTGGCCTCGGGGCTTCTCACACTCATCGTGGGCGTCGGGCTGATCAGCGGACCCATTCTGGGAATCCTCTCCGCACGATTCCCGCTGCGGCGTTCGACGGTAGTCCTGGGAATCGTCGCATCCATCGGGGTTGCGTGGAGCGTCGTGCTGATCTGGCCTGGCACTCCTCCGTTCTGGCTGATGGTGGTATTGATTACCACCATGGGCATCGGCGGCACCGGGGCGATGATCGGATTCGATTTCGCGCGCACGTTCAATCCGCTACGCAATCTTGGATCGGCCAACGGCGTCGTGAACGTCGGCGGGTTCCTGGCCAGCTTCATCATGATGTTTTTCATCGGCGTTCTGCTGGATCTTCAGAATCACGTGCGGATCGGGCAGGGCCTTCCGGACGACCTGTTCTCCTGGGACTCGTTCCGGGTGGCGTTCCTGGTGCAATACCTCGTGATCGGAACCGGAGTGGTGTTCCTCGTCCGCGCTCGCCGCCGCACTCGGCGCAAACTCTACGATGACGAGGGAATAGAGGTGGGCCCGTTGTGGGTTGCATTGGTGAATGCATGGCGGCGGCGTAGGCCATGACGCCCTGCACTGCTGGCGGGGGTGTCCGCTGAAGCATGCAATAATTGACCCAGGACCCGTTCATTTCCGTAGGGGACGAAGGCACCATTGGTGCGCATCGGCCGAGGACTTGACATGGGTCCTAGTACTGCCCGAATTCGGCCACAGCACATCGATCCAACCTGGCGAGGGGGGACTGTGGCCAGGAGAACGACAGACGATTCGATTTGAAAGGTGTCCGTATGGCTGCCCGAACTAAACCCACTAGTCTTCCAGGCGCCAAGTCTGCAGACCCGAACAAGTCCGCTGCTTCCGGCAAGGCGGCGACCGACACGAAGCCGGCGGCCGCATCGCAGAGCGACGCGACGACGAAACCCGCCACCACCAAGGCCGACGCGGCGGAGAAGAAGGCCGCCTCGAAGCCCGCAGCGAAGTCCATGGCCAAGCCCAAGAAGGTTGCGGCGAAGACGCCGTCGAGCAAGAAGAAGCGCGCCAACCACGATGCCGACGACGCCAAGGTAGAAGAGGACCTTGTCGTCGTTGTCGCCGACGCTGACGACGACGCCGACAAGAAGAAGAAGGAAAACCTTCCCAAAGACGCCATCGTGCTGTCGTTAGTGGACGATGAAGACGAAGTTCCGGTGTACTCCGCCGCGATCACCGGTGCCACCGCCGACCCGGTCAAGGACTACCTGAAGCAGATCGGCAAGGTGGCGCTGCTCAACGCCGCGGAAGAGGTCGAGCTGGCGATGCGCATCGAAGCCGGCCTGTTCGCGGAGGATAAGCTCGCCAACACGCCCGGGCTGACCAGGGAGCTGGAGCGGGAACTGCGCTGGGTCGCCAAGGACGGCCAACGTGCCAAGAGCCACCTGCTCGGCGCCAACCTGCGTCTGGTCGTCTCCTTGGCCAAGCGCTACACCGGCCGCGGCATGCAGTTCCTGGACCTGATCCAGGAGGGCAACCTCGGCCTCATCCGCGCCGTGGAGAAGTTCGACTACACGAAGGGCTTCAAGTTCTCCACCTATGCGACCTGGTGGATCCGGCAGGCGATCACGCGCGCCATGGCTGACCAGGCACGCACCATCCGCATCCCGGTGCACATGGTGGAAGTCATCAACAAGCTCGCCCGCGTGCAGCGCCAGATGCTCCAGGACCTCGGCCGTGAGCCGACCCCGGAGGAATTGAGCCGCGAGCTAGACATGACGCCGGAGAAGGTCGTCGAGGTGCAGAAGTACGGCCGGGAGCCGATCTCCCTGCACACTCCGCTCGGCGAAGACGGCGACAGCGAGTTCGGCGACCTCATCGAGGACACCGAGGCGGTCGTCCCGGCGGACGCGGTGGGCTTCACGATGCTGCAGAAGCAATTGGAGTCGCTGCTCGATTCGCTGTCCGAGCGCGAGGCCGGGGTCATCCGGATGCGCTTCGGCTTGGGCGACGGCATGCCCAAGACCCTCGACCAGATAGGGGACACCTTCGGGGTGACCCGCGAGCGGATCAGGCAGATCGAATCCAAGACCATGGCGAAGCTGCGTCACCCGTCGCGGTCCCAGTCGCTGCGCGACTACCTCGAATAACCGGTGGCCATCAGCAGCCCGACCGCCAGATAAGGAGCGCACCGCGATGGTCGCTGAAGCGAACCAAGGCAAGAAGCTCGACACCGAGCTGGACGGCGTCACCTACCTCAGGATCCCGATCAAGACCAGGCTCATCGGACCCGACGACGACATCGTCGAGGTCGTGACCAGCTTCGCGGATTCCGAACTGCAGGACGGCGACATCCTCTTCGTCACGGAGAAGATCGTCGCCATCACCCAGGGACGCGCGTTTCCGGTCGAGTCGATCGCTCCGCGCCGGCTGGCTGTGCTGCTGTCGAACTACGTCACGAAGACCCCGAACGGCATCGGGCTCGGCCTGCCGCAGACCATGGAAATGGCGCTGCGAGAGTGCGGCACACCCCGGATCCTGCTGGCCACCGCGGTGGCGGCGGTGACCAAGGCGTTCGGACGTCGCGGCGACTTCTACCGGATCGCCGGACCGAAGGCCCGCGGTATCGACGGGCCGACCAGCGGCACCATCCCACCGTACAACTCGCAGGTAGTGCTCGCGCCGGCCCATCCGAACCGAGTGGCGGCCGAGTTGCGGGCGGCGCTTCGCACGCCGGTGCACGTGCTCATCGTGGACATGAACGACCTCGGCGGCAACGTCATCGGGTCAACCCTGGATCGCGCAGGCACCCGCACCATGGAGCGAGTTCTGGCCGACAACCCGCTCGGCCAAGGTCATCAGAGCACGCCGATGGGGATCATCCGTGCGGGGTCTTAGAACGGCTGCTTAGAAGCCGATCGCCTCACGGAACCGGGGCAGGCTGCCGCGGCGGATGCCGGTGGCGCTCGGCTTGTTCTCGTACACGCCGGCCGCCCAGTTACCCTCGACCAGTATGGGCCCACGTTCGCCGATCACGATGTCCCACCCGACATACTGCACTTGTGGGACGACTCTGGTCACCGTGTCCATGAACTTGTAGAGCTCCTGCACCATCGGCAGCTTGAAGTCGACGATGGACACCCCGGATTCCGGATGCACCGTGTGCACGTGGCCGTGCGAGTCATAACCGGGGCCGCAGGATGCACCGCTCTCGTCCAGCATGGTGTAGAAGCCGCCATAGGTCTGCTGATCGCTCGCGGCACCCCGCCCGAATTTCTGAGCCATGGACAGCACGTGGGTTTTCTCACCGTCGAAGAAGGTGGTGACCCTGGTCGTGTTGGCGGTACCCGGGCAGATTGACGCGAGCGTCGGATGCTGCACGATGTACTCCTCGAGCAGCGTTTGTCCCTTAGCGAGAAGATCGGCGCGGAAACCGTCCCAGTCCTCGACTGCGGCGGCCTCGTAACGCTGCACGCCGTGGCCAGAGTCGCTGAACGGCACCTTGCCCATGACCCGGCCGTGCCGCTGAACGAAGTCGCGCACCTGAACATCCGACGCCGTGCGGACCTCGAGCCACTCCCGGCCGAGGAATTCGTCGAAGGTGTGGTTGAACTCGAGCTTGTCGTGGAACTGCGAGCGGAAGTCCGGGTGGTCGAACTTCATGGCGATGTGATTGGAGAGGGAATGCGTCATGAACGTGGCGCGCTCTGCGCGGTTCAGGATCACGAAGTCGAAGTCGACGTAGTCCTGGAAGGCGGTGTTGCGGAACGCCGCCGACCACAGCATGTCCACGACCACCGCCGGGAGCGGCTTGTGGTGCGCCGTGGCAACCTCACGGGCCCGCGTGATGAGAGAGCCTGCGTCGAAACCGCGGACCCGTTCGGTGAGGTAGCGCAGGCGGGTCTTCAGGCCAAGGCCCTTCACAGTCACAGTGGTATGTCTCCCAATGGTTCGTAATGCAGTAGTTCGTCAGTGCAGTGGTTCGTTGGTGCGATGGTTCGTTGGTGCGATGGTTGTGGAATCACACGTGCGGAATCCAGAATTCAGCGTACCTGGTCGGCTGGTGAGCCCACACCGTGACCGCATCCAGAACACCGTGGTTATGCTGGATCGGCGCCCGCACATGCCGCGGGGGAACACGACACTGCAGGAGGTGTGGATTGGGGTTGCCACTGCGGTCCGCGCGCGTTGACACCTCCGCGATCGTCCACAACCTGAAACTGCTGCAGAAGACGGCGGGCACCGAGGTGCTTGCCGATGTCTCCGCCGACGCGTACGGGCACGGCGCCGTGCCGGTCGCCGGCGCGCTGCAGGCCGCCGGGGTTCGTTCCTTCGTCGTCGCGACCGTTGCGCAGGGTGCGGCGCTGCGACGCTGCGGCATCGACGCGACCATAGTGGCCTGGCTGCACCCTGCCGCGGAATCCTTCCGGGCCGCTGCGGACCACCGCATCACGGTGGCCGTGTCGTCACCGGAGCAGCTGAGCGCTGCCCACGCGGCCGGCGTCGCCGAGTTGCACCTCGCCGCGGATGTCAACGGCAGCGCCATCGGCTGTCCCGACGAACAGTGGAGCGCGCTGGTCGACGCGGCGGTTCTGGCCGAAGGCCGCGGCCTGCGCATCACCGGCATCATGGGCATCACGCCGCGGCGCACCCCGGCCTCTCGATCCGATCGCGAACTGCTGCACGACGACAACGTCCGGTTCGGCCGCCGGGTCACAGCGGCCCGACAGGCCGGACTCGACCCGTACCTGACCCACCTGTCCGGCAGCGCGGCGGCGATCACCGGAGCCGTCGACCGCCCAGACGCGGCGCGGGTCGGCCGCGCACTTTACGGCCTGAGTCCGTTCGGCGGCGAGAGCGCGGCGGAGCTCGGCCTGATCGGAGCCATGTCGATCACCGCGCGGGTGATCGGGACCAAAACGGTCGCCGCGGGAGAGGGGATCTCCTACGGCTACACCTACCGCACCACAACGCGAAGCAACCTGGCGCTCGTGGCGATCGGCTACGCGCACGGCATCGACCGTTATGCGAGCAACACGGGCACCGCCAGGCTGAACGGCACCGACT
Organism: Parafrigoribacterium mesophilum; assembly: GCF_039652555.1. NCBI lineage: Bacteria > Bacillati > Actinomycetota > Actinomycetes > Micrococcales > Microbacteriaceae > Parafrigoribacterium > Parafrigoribacterium mesophilum. The sequence goes on along the minus strand of NZ_JBDJAF010000001.1, from coordinate 194,241 downwards.
ATCCGATCGCCGGCCGGGTCGCCATGGACGTGTTCGTCCTCGACCTCGGCGGCGACACCGCCGCGGTCGGCGATGAGGTGGTGTTATTCGGACCGCCGGACAACCCCACCGCGGAAGAATGGTCGGAGGCGATCGACCGGACAGGGCAGCAGGTCGTGACCTGCGTCACTTCGCGCGTGCCCCGAATTTATACGCCTGCGCCGTTGGTGCCGGATCGGCCATCCATCGTGAATGAGACGACGTCGGCCGCGCCGGGCGTGGCCACCATCGACCTTGACGCCTATCGGCACAACATCGCCCGGCTGCGCAGCATCGTGGCGCCGGCCGAACTGATGGTGATGATCAAGGGCAACGCCTACGGTCACGGCCTGCTGCCGATCGCGAGGGCGGCGATCGATGAGGGGATCACCCGGATCGGCGTGCTCGAGACCGCGACGGGGCTCGCGCTACGGCGTGCCGGCATCGGCCGTGAGGTGTCTCTGTTCGCCTGGCTGTTGGCTCCCGACGAGGACTACCGCGCCGCCATCGACGCCGGGATCGAGCTCGGGATCTCCGACGTAGCGCAACTGCGCGCGATCGCCGGCAGCGGCGCACACGATCGGGCGCAACTGCACCTCAAGATCGACACCGGTCTGCACCGCAACGGTGTCACCGAGGAGAACTGGCCGGGCCTGGTGCGCGATGCTGTGGCACTTCAGGCCGCGGGCAAGGCCCGGCTTTGCGCCGCGTGGACACACATCGCCGAAGCCTCCGAGGCCGAAGACACCGCGGCACTCCACCGGTTCGAAGAGGCCATCCGCGTCGGGGAGCGACTAGGCGCACGGTTTCCGCTCAGACACCTGGCCGCCAGCGCTGCGGGCTTCGCCAGGGCGGACTGCCGGCTCGACCTGGTGCGGATGGGCGCGTTCACTTTCGGGATCTCACCGGGCGGCGGTGTCACACCCACAGAACTCGGGCTGGTTCCGGTGATGACGCTCAGCACGCAGGTGACGCACATCAGGCACGGTCGGGCGATCGTCCCCTTGGGCTACGCGCAGGGAGTGCCCAGCGGCGCCCCTGGGGTGGTGCCGGTGACGATCGACGGCATTCGGCATCCGGTGGCCGTCGTCGAGCAGAACTACACGGTGATCGACGTCGGCGGTTCCGCGGAGGTTCGCGTGGGAGACCGGGTGGTGATCTTCGGCAGGGCTGAGCGCGGGGAAATGACCCTGCAAGTCTGGGCGGATGCGCTGGGCACGATCGGGGAAGAACTGGTGGTCAGGGTCGGCGCGGAGGTGCCGCGGAGCTACCTGGGTTGAACTTCTCTGGGCTCAACTCCTCTGGGGCTGAACTCCTCTGGGGCTGAACTCCTCTGGGCTCAACTCCTCTGTGCTCAACTTCGCTGGGGCTGAACTCCGTCAGAACGAAAGACTAGGCGTGGTGCTCTTCGAGCAGCCTGCTCGTCTCGTCGTGCCAGTCCGTTGCGATGGCGGAAAGCTTCTCCTGGTGCCGGCGCCCGTGGTGCGCGCAGAACAGCAGTTGGCTATCTCCGATGGACACGCGGATGTATGCCTGGGCGCCACAACTGTCACAGCGATCGGCGGCGGTGAGTTCGTACGCGTCGCGGGCGATGACCGCGGTCGATTCGGGTGCTACATGAGACATGGGGCGCTCCTCCCGGCTCGTGGATGACTAGTGGTCCACCTATACAAACACGGTTCGCTGCGTTTCGCCGCTTTGGAGGCCAGATTTCGCTGAACGCGTAGGAATGCCACACCAGGGAATACTGCGCCTGGGTGTCGGTGAGCGGAACCGGATACGGCGCTGGTTATGCTTGGTGCGCTTCGAAGGGACAAACCACTGTGACCAATTCCGACTACACGGCCCGCCATCTCTCGGTGCTGGAGGGGCTCGAGGCGGTTCGGAAGCGTCCGGGCATGTACATCGGCTCCACCGACTCGCGCGGCCTGATGCACTGCCTCTGGGAGATCATCGACAACAGCGTCGACGAGGCACTGGGCGGCTTCGGCACCGAGATCGACGTCATCCTGCACGCCGACAACAGTGTCGAAGTGCGCGACACCGCCCGCGGTGTGCCGGTGGACATCGAGCCTAAGACCGGGCTCTCCGGCGTGGAAGTGGTCTTCACCAAGTTGCACGCCGGTGGCAAGTTCGGCAACGGCTCCTACACGGCATCCGGCGGGCTGCACGGAGTCGGCGCCTCCGTCGTCAACGCGCTGTCCGAACGCATGGACGTGGAGGTGGACCGCGAGGGCAAGACCTGGGCGATGTCGTTCCATCGCGGCGAGCCGGGCACGTTCGCCGACAAGGGCGAGCCGCGAGCGGATGCGCCGTTCACGCCGTTCTTGAGCCGCAGCGAACTGCGCGTGGTCGGCAAGGTGCGCCGCGGCGTGACCGGCACCCGGGTTCGATACTGGGCCGACCCGGAAGTGTTCACCAAGGGCGCCAGTTTTCAGACCGAAGAACTTCTCGACCGAGTGCGTCAAACCGCGTTCCTTGTGCCGGGGCTGACCCTCAACGTCACCGACAACCGCTGCGATCCACCCACCGAGGAGTCCTTCCGGTTTGACGGCGGCATCTCCGAGTACGTCGACCACCTCGCACCAGATGTGCCGCTCACCGACACCTGGCGGCTCACTGGCTCCGGCACGTTCGTCGAGACCGTTCCGGTGCTGCAACCGAACGGGCATATGGCGCCGACCGAACTCACCCGGGAATGCACCGTCGACATTGCGTTGCGCTGGGGCATCGGTTACGACACCGTGTTCCACAGCTACGTCAATATCATCGCCACCCCCAAGGGCGGCACGCACCAGGCCGGCTTCGAGCACGGGATGATGAAGGTGCTGCGCGCACAGGTGGAGCAGAACTCACGCCGGCTCAAGGTCGGCAATGGCAAGCTGGAGAAGGACGACATCCTCGCCGGCCTCACCGCCGTGCTCACCGTGCGCATCCCGGAGCCGCAGTTCGAGGGGCAGACCAAGGAAGTCCTCGGCACGCCGGCCATCCGCGGCATCGTCTCGAACGTCGTCACCAAGGCGATGGCGGAGCGGTTCAGCTCACCCAAACGCGGCGACAAGACGCAGGCCACGCTGCTGCTCGACAAGATCGTGGCGGAGATGAAGTCACGAATCTCCGCGCGCACACACAAGGAGACCCAGCGCCGCAAGAACGCCCTGGAGAACTCCTCCCTGCCGGCGAAACTCGTCGACTGCCGCAGCAACGACGTGGCGAACAGCGAACTGTTCATCGTGGAGGGCGACTCGGCACTCGGTACGGCAAAACTCGCCAGAGACAGCGAGTACCAAGCCTTGCTGCCGATCCGCGGCAAGATCCTCAACGTGCAGAAGGCATCCGTGTCCGACATGCTGAGCAACGCCGAGTGTGCCTCGATCATCCAGGTGATCGGCGCGGGATCCGGGCGCAGCTTCGACCTCTCCTCGGCGCGGTACGGCAAGGTGATCATCATGAGCGACGCGGATGTCGACGGCGCTCACATCCGCACCCTGCTGCTGACCCTGTTCTTCCGCTACATGCCCGACATGATCAATGACGGCAGGGTGTTCGCCGCAGTGCCGCCGCTGCACCGGGTGATCGTGCCGAACGCAGGTACGAAACCGAACGACATCATCTACACCTATTCGGAGTCAGAACTCGACGGCATCCTGGCCGGCCTGAAGAAGGCGAACCGCCGCTACCAGGACCCGATCCAGCGCTACAAGGGCCTGGGGGAGATGGATGCCGACCAGCTCGCCTCGACGACCATGGACCGCAGGTACCGTACGCTGCGTCGCGTGCGGGTGCGGGACGCTGAGCTTGCCGCGCGAACGTTCGAACTGCTGATGGGTAACGATGTGGCGCCCCGCAAGGACTTCATCGTCGCCGGAAGCGACGCGCTGTCGCGTGATCGCATCGACGTGTAAGGCTCACGCCGCCCCGTTCCTCGGTCGCTACCGGGTCCGCTGGGGACGGTTTCACCTGGCGACGGCCAAGGATGCGCCGATGGAGCCGATCGCAGCCTCCAGGAGGGCGCCGGAGGCGTCCCGGCGGGCACCGGCATCCGGAAGCGCGCGCACAACCCCATCGGAAGCCACCGCCAACGCGGGGCCGGGTCCGGCCCAGGCCAGAGCGAGCGTGTCTTCCCCCTTGAGGAACGTGTGAGCTCGCACTCCGCCGGTGGCGCGGCCCTTGACCGGGAACTCGGAAAGGTAGGAAACCTTGGCGCGCCCGGCATCCACTCCGGCGATGGTCGCCGAATCCGTGGAAACGGTGGCCACAACGGCATCGGCGGCGCCGTCGACACTGGTGAAGTAGATCACTTCGGCACCCTGCGCGAGGCGGATGCCGGCCATTCCGCCGGCCGATCGGCCCTGCGGGCGCACGCTGGAGGCAGAGAACCGCAGCAGTTGCGCATCCGAGGTGATGAACAGCAACTCGTCGTCATCGCCCGACTGCCGGGCGCCGACCACCTCGTCGCCCGGCTTCAGGCTGATCAAGTCGAAGTCGGGGCGGTTGGGGTGGTCGACGACGCTGATGCGTTTCACCACGCCGTGCCGGGTGCCGAGCGCAATCGCATCGCTCGAGGTGAGTGACACCAGCGCGAGCACCTTTTCCTTGGCGCGGTCGATCCCGAGATAGTCCGCGATCTTCACTCCGGCCGCGAGCTGCACCGAATTCTGCGGGACCACCGGGAGGTCGACGGGGGAGAGACGGATCAGCCGTCCCAGGCTGGTCACCGCCCCGATCTCCGAGCGACTGGTGGTGACGATGCTGGTGCGGATCGCGTCGTGCCGCACGCGCCGGCCGACCCTGGCCGGCGCCTCGGGCTGGTCGTCCCGCAGATCGATGCGGATGGCGCGGCCGGTGGTGCTGAGGATCACCCGGCACGGCACGTCGGCCACTTCCAACTGCACCGGCGTCTTGCGGGACGAGGAGCTCGTCGCGCTCGGCGGCGCCTCGGTCAGCAGCGTACGCCGCGGCGTACCGAACCGCTCGGCGACCTCTTCGAGCTCCTGCGAGACGAGCTGCCGGATGTGCACCGGGTCGGACAGCAGCAGCTCGAGTTCCGCGATTTCCGCACGCAACCTGTCGCGTTCGGCCTCCAGCTCGATGCGGGAGAACTTGGTGAGCCTGCGCAGCCGTAGTTCGAGAATGTATTCCGCCTGCAGCTGGCTGAGGTCGAACACGCTCATCAGCCGGGTTCTGGCGATGTCGGAATCGTCGCTGGCCCGGATCACCTGAATCACTTCGTCGATGTCGAGGATCGCGATGAGCAGGCCCTCGACCAGGTGCAGTCGCTCCTGCCGCCGCGCGAGGCGGTAGCGGGTGCGTCTGGTCGTCACCGAGATGCGGTGGTCCAGGTAGACCTGCAACAGCTCGCGCAGCCCCAGGGTCTTCGGCCCACCGTTCACCAGCGCGACGTTATTGATGTTGAACGAGTCTTCCAGCGGCGTGTGCCGGTACAACTGCTCGAGCACCGCGGCCGGGTTGAAGCCGGTCTTCACGCCGATCACGAGCCGCAGACCGTGCTTGCGGTCGGTGAGATCGGTGACATCGGTGATACCGCTGAGCTTCTTCGAATTCACGCCGTCTTTGATCTTCTCGATCACCTTTTCGGCGCCCACCATGAACGGCAGTTCGGTGATCACCAGCCCGGATTTTCTGGCCGTGATGCTCTCCACGGTGACGCGTGCCCGGGTACGGAAGCTGCCTCGCCCGGTCTCGTACGCCTCACGGATACCGGTAAGCGAGGTGATCGTCCCCCCGGTCGGCAGGTCGGGTCCAGGCACGTACGACATCAGGTCGTCCAGGGAGGCATCCGGATGTTCGAGAAGGTACCGGGCGGCGCCCACCACCTCGACAAGGTTGTGCGGCGCCATATTCGTGGCCATGCCGACGGCGATTCCGCTTGCTCCGTTGACCAGGAGGTTCGGGAACGCCGCCGGCAGCACGTCGGGCTGGGTGAGCTGGTTGTCGTAGTTCGGCACGAAGTCGACGACGTCTTCGTCGAGGTTCTCGGTCATCGCCAGCGCTGCGGGAGTCAGTCTGGCCTCGGTGTACCGGGGGGCGGCCGCGCCATCGTCCAGGGAGCCGAAGTTGCCGTGGCCGTCGACCAGTGGCACCCGCAACACGAAGTTCTGCGCCAGGCGCACGAGCGCGTCGTAGATCGATGCATCGCCGTGCGGGTGCAGTTTGCCCATCACCTCGCCCACCACGCGGGCAGACTTCACATGACCGCGATCGGGCCGCAGACCCATCTCGGTCATCTGGTACAGGATGCGGCGCTGCACCGGCTTCAGCCCGTCACGCGCATCCGGCAGCGCGCGAGAATAGATCACCGAGTACGCGTACTCGAGGTACGAACCCTCCATCTCGGTGGACAGGTCGACGTCGGTGATGTTTTCGACCGCCGGTGCGGTCGGCGTGGCCTGGGGAGTCTGGTTCTTCGGTGTAGTCATAGGATTGCGACCATGTTACCGGCCGTGAATTCCGCGTCGGCCAGCCTTGCCGATGTCATGCCGAGTTGTGTGAGTTCTCTGGCTGGAAAATCGAACGTTCTGCACCTGCCACCGACCGAAGGCGCCGTGGTCGTGCTGGTCGACGGGCTCGGCGCCGCGTGCCTGCGCGCCCGATCCGGCCATGCCCGCACGCTGTCGGGGCGGCTCTCGGCAGGCACCACACTGCGCTCCGGCTTCCCGACGACCACCGCTGCGGCATTGGCGACGCTGACGACGGCGGTCACACCGGGAACCCACGGGATCGTCGGCTATACGGTGCTCGACAGCGCGGGTGACCGGGTGGTGAATCAGCTCACCGGATGGGACGGCGCGCTCGACCCGGAACACTGGCAACGCGTGCCGACGGTGTTCGAGACCTCGGCCGGGGCGGGGGTGGCCTCGTTCGCTATCGGATCGGAACGCTTCAGAGATTCTGGATTCACGCGCGCGGTGCTGCGCGGTGCGCAGTACCGCAGCGGCGAAACGATTGCCGACCGGTTCGCGCAGGCGCGCGCCGTGCTCGATGAGACCCAGGGTGCGCTGGTGTATCTCTACGTGCCGGAACTCGATCAGGCAGCCCACGCGTTCGGCTGGGAGTCGGACCGGTGGCTGAGGAAGCTGGAAGAGGTCGACGCCGCGGTGACCGAGTTCGCCGCCGGACTGCGCCGGGCCGAGGGGCTGCTGGTCACCGCGGATCACGGGATGCTGGACGTGCCGGCGCGGTCCCACATCCTGTTCGACTCCGAGCCGGAGCTGGTGGACGGCATCCGGTTCATCGCGGGGGACCCGCGCTGCCTGCAGCTGCACTTCGAGCCGGATGCCTCCGCCGAGCAGCGAGAACTCGTTCTGCACCGCTGGCGCGCTGCGGAGGGCGGTCGCGCATGGATCGCCTCTCGTGCCGAGGCGATCGGCGCCGGCTGGTTCGGCGCCGAGGTGCACCCCGACGTGATGCCGAGGATCGGCGACATCCTCGTGGCCGCCCGCAAGGCGGTGGCGTATTACGACTCCCGTTCGGCGACCCCCAAGGCACAGAACATGGTGGGTCAGCACGGGTCGTTCTCGAACGACGAAGTGGTCGTGCCGCTGCTGCGCTTCGGCGTCTACTACTAAGCCGGGTCGTCCTCTGGCCGGGCGCCGAACACGATCTCGTCCCAGCTCGGCATTGTGACGCGGCCCTTCCGGCTGGCGCGCGGATGCGCCGTCAGCGGCTGCGGCGCCGTTGGGAACAACCCGTCGTCGGCCTCGTCGAACGCGGGCAGCGGGGTTCCGACGAGGTGCATGCCGCCCGAACCGGGCAGAATCGGGTCGTCATCATCCGAAAACGCGGCGGCTTCCCGCTCGCCTCGACGGCGGCGCAGGGCTTCGAGAAGGTCCGCGGTCTGACTCGATGCCGGCTTCTGTTCCACGGCACGGTGGATGGCACCTGGCGCGAATGCTGGTCCGTCATCGGGTTGATCGTGGGCGTGTTCGGGCTGCCGGTCTGGCTGCCGAAGTTCCTCGTCGCTGAACGCTCCGCTGTCGAACCGCGAGGAGTCCGCGGCACGCGATTCGCTGCCGACCGCGCGCAGGCGTGGCAGGAACGCCCCGGTGATATCACCCTGTTGCGAGAGGGTGACCGCTTCGCCGTTGACCGGGGCGAGCGCTGCCTTCTTCGGCTCGAAACTCCATCGGGCGTCGTGGTCGATGTCCCGGGAGACGAAGCTGAGCTTCACCATCCAGCTGCCGTTGGCATCCTTCCAGCTGGTCCAGCTCTCGTTCGACGCGCCGAGGGCGCTCAGGCGCTCCCGAATCGCGGTACCGAAGGTGACCGCCTCGGTGATCGGGTCGACATCCATGGCGGTGTGCACAGGAACCCCGAGGGCGGAGTTCACGATGTAATCACGTTCGGCGAGCACGGGGCCTTCGAAACGCTGGATGTACTCCAGCGGCGCACCGGTGGCGGCGGCGACCTCGGATGCCGAGAGTCCGGCGCGGATTTGCGTCTGGATTTCGCGGGGGCTCACCTTGGGTCCGGGGGCCGGCCGGGTGGCCGTACGACGCAGTTTGGACTGCAACACGTCGTCGATGGCGATCCGATATCGCTCACCGTCATCGGCCGCGACCAGGAGTGCGTCGTGCTCCACTGACACCACTTTCAGATCCTGCATGCTGAACGCCTCTCCGACTGTCGAGATTCTCTCTTAGGGTGGCATGGACTGGCCTCGGATGTCGGGAATAACGCGGGCGTGCCGGAAGTTATCCACGGCGATCGGATGGGTTCCCAGGATCATGGTTTGCTTTTATCCACCGGATGATGCAAACTGTGCCCGCCGATTTCGTTAGATAGACCGAAAAAGAAGTGGATGGGCATGGCGACCGACTACGACGCGCCTCGCAAGACCGACGACGACTCCGAGTCGATCGAAGCACTGAAAGAGCGCGTTCCCGACAAGATGTCTGGGGTTGTCGACGTCGATGACGCCGATAATCCTGGCGGCTTCGAGTTGCCTGGAGCGGACATTTCGGATGCCGACCTCGACGTGGTGGTACTACCGCCGCAAGCCGACGAGTTCACCTGCGTGAGTTGCTTCTTGGTGAAGCACCGCTCCCAAATCGACCATCAGGAGAAGCTGGGCCCGATCTGCATCGAGTGCGCTTCCTAGCTCTGCCATCCCGCTAGCGCGGGGATTCGGTGGCCTGGCGTCGAGCCGTCTCGAGGGCTTCCACCAGCTTCTCAGGATGCCTGGTGGAGACCAGCCAGTAGGGCGTCGGGTCCTGCTCGTCGGTGACGGTGACACGCACCACCGGCGAGACCCAGCCCCGGATGAGCAGCCACGCCCTGGCGTCCAGTTGCGGGCCGCGCTGCACGGTGGCTTCCGGTTCGCGATACCCGGTCGCCTCACCGAGGAACTCGATCGGGAGCCGTGCGCGTCCGGCGTGAAACGCCTCGGTGGTCACCTCGAGCACGGCCGAGTTCGCGATGAGCAGTGCCACGCATCCGGCGTAGAGCAGCACCGCCACGGCGATGCCGACGCCCATGCTGATCGGGAAGAACACCAGCAGCGTTGCGGGGATCACCAGTGCCGTTGCGAGGAAGAACCACACGGATGCCCAGAGTCGTTCGCGGTACAGGGTCTCGGCCGGGGTGTCTGTCATAGTGCTATTCGATCAGAGTTTGACGCCCGTCGGGTTCCCTCAGCCGCTGTGCACTACCCTCGACTCGTGGCAGAAACCGTTGAAGTGCTCATCACCGGCGAGGCGACGCCCGAATACGCCCACCCCGGAGACGCTGGTGCCGACCTGTGCGCGGCGGAAGCGGTCGAGCTGGCGCCGGGTCAACGGGTGACCGTGGCCACCGGCGTCTCGATTGCGCTTCCGGACGGTTTCGCCGGCCTGGTCGTACCCCGCAGCGGTTTGGCGGCACGGCACGGCATCACGATCGTCAACAGCCCGGGGACGGTGGATGCGGGATATCGCGGTGAGATCCGGGTGACGCTTCTTAACACCGACCCGGAGATGACGTATTCTGTCGCAGTCGGTGATCGGATCGCCCAGCTTCTGGTCACCCCGATCGTTCGAGCGCGTTTCATACCGGTGGAAGTGCTGCCGGGAAGCCATCGCGGCACATCGGGGTTCGGCTCAACCGGTTATCGCGGAAATAGTTCAGGAGAACAGGTGTGAGCGACACAAGCGAAAATTCCTCGGCGGCGGCGTCGGAGTCGTCGGAAGAACTCGATCAAGTGAAGTCGGCCCCGGCCGACCGGGCCACCGCAGGTCCCCTCGACGAGAGCGAAGCGAACCCGGCGCGGCCCTACGTCGATCTCGGCGGAGTGAAGATCCTCCCCAGGGAAGGGCTGCAACTGCGCCTCGAAGTCGAGGAAGGCAGTAAGCGCGTGGTGGCCGTGGGACTGGACTACGCCGCATCCACGCTGCAGGTTCAGCCGTTCGCCGCACCGCGTTCGACCGGGCTGTGGCACGAGATCAGGCACCAGATCGCGGACCAGATCGCCAAGCAGGGCGGCACCACCAAGCTCACCGTCGGACCGTTCGGCCCTGAATTGCTCGCCGAGATCCCCGCGGCTGGTCCTGGCCAGCCAGGCTCGACCCGGCTCGCCCGATTCGTCGGCGTCGACGGCCCGCGCTGGTTCCTGCGCGGGGTCATCGCCGGAGAAGGCGCCGTGCATCCCGAGGCTGCGGAGAAGATCGAGGACCTGTTCCGCTCCGTCGTGGTGGTGCGGGGTTCCCAGCCGATGCCACCGCGTGATCTGATCCCGCTGCGGATGCCGCAGGCCGCCACCGTGCAGCAAGACGCCCCGTCCGGGACCTCCGTTTAGGCGATGACCGAACCCGAGGACACCAGCAACGCCGGCGAGAACTCCTCGGCGGGCGTGCCGAGCTTTCGCGAAAGTCTCGGTGCCGCGGCGCGCAAGGCCGGCATCGGGCAGGTGACGCCGGGGGAGGTGCCCACCGCGGCATCGCTGATGAAGGCGGTCGGCGGCGTCCGCGGCCTGATCGAGGCCCTGGTACCCGGCCTCATCTTTCTGGTCGTCTACACGATCACCGGCGAGGTGGCGCCCTCGGTGCTGATCCCGGTTGCCGTCGGGGTGGTTTTCGTCGTGGCGCGCGCGATCGCCCGCACCGGGATGACCTCCGCGATCGCCGGGCTGATCGGTATCGCGATTTCCGCGGCCTTCGCCCTGATCACGGGCCGCGCTGCCGACAACTTCCTGCCGGGCCTGCTCACCAACGTGGTCTCGCTGGCGGTGCTGTTGCTCTCTCTCGCGGTGCGCTGGCCGCTCATCGGACTCATCGCGGGATTGCTCACCAACGAGGGCACCGCCTGGCGCGACGATTCCGCCAAACGCCGTGTGCTCACCGTGGCGACCTGGTTGTGGGCCGGTCTGTTCGCGTTCCGACTCGCGGTGCAGGTTCCGCTGTACTTCGCCAATCTCCCGGAGTGGCAGGCGGCCGCGAAGCTGATCATGGGCATCCCGCTCTACGCGGCGCTGCTGTGGGTGACCTGGCTGATGGTGCGCGCCGTGTACCGGCGTGCGGGAAACGCCGCAGACTAAGCGCCACTTTCGCGGGGACTGGCATCCGTCGGTGCTATATTTATCTTGATATCAAGATAAATACGACGATAATGTCAGCAAGGGAGACGGCGCAATGACGGCAGTCGACAGCTTCGGTTCAAAAGACACCCTCACCGTGGGGTCGAAAACGTACGAAGTGTTCCGAATCGACAAGGTTCCCGGTTACGAGAAGTTGCCGTTCAGCCTGAAGGTTCTGCTGGAGAACCTGCTCCGCACCGAGGACGGCCACAACGTGACCAAGTCCCAGATCGAAGCGCTCAGCACTTGGGATCCGAAGGCGGAGCCGAACACCGAGATCCAGTACACGCCGGCCCGGGTGATCATGCAGGACTTCACCGGCGTGCCGTGCATCGTGGATCTCGCCACCATGCGCGAGGCCGTGATGGCCCTCGGCGGCGACCCGGACAAGATCAACCCGCTGGCGCCGGCTGAGCTGGTCATCGACCATTCGGTGATCGCCGACACGTTCGGCTCGGTCGACTCCTTCGGTCAGAACGTGGAGCTCGAGTACGACCGCAACAGCGAGCGCTACAAGTTCTTGCGCTGGGGCCAGGGCGTGTTCAACGACTTCAAGGTCGTCCCGCCGGGGACCGGCATCGTGCACCAGGTCAACATCGAGTACCTGGCGCGGGTCACCATGGCCCGCGAAGTGGCCGGTGTGCTGCAGGCCTACCCGGACACGCTGGTCGGCACCGACTCGCACACCACGATGGTGAACGGCCTCGGCGTGCTGGGCTGGGGCGTCGGCGGCATCGAGGCCGAGGCGGCCATGCTCGGCCAATCCGTGTCCATGCTCATCCCGAAGGTCGTCGGGTTCAAGCTCACCGGCTCGATCCCGAGTGGCGTGACCGCGACGGATGTCGTGCTCACCATCACCCAGCTGCTGCGCAAGCACGGCGTGGTCGGCAAGTTCGTGGAGTTCTACGGAGACGGCGTGGCGCAGGTGCCGCTGCCCAACCGTGCCACGATCGGCAACATGAGCCCCGAATACGGTTCGACGGCCGCGATCTTCCCCATCGACGACATCACGCTCGACTACCTGCGGCTCACGGGCCGCAACGAGGAGCAGATCGCCCTCGTCGAGGCCTACTCGAAGATGCAGACGCTGTGGCGCGACCCGGCCAACGAGCCGGTCTTCAGCGAATATGTCGAGCTCGACCTCGGCACCGTCGTCGCCTCCATCGCCGGCCCGAAGCGTCCCCAGGACCGCGTAGAGCTGACGCGCGCCAAGGAGCAGTTCGAAATCGACCTCGAGAACTACGCGACCGTCGACCTGTCCAAGGTGGATGCGGCTGTCGAGGGCACCTTCCCGGCATCCGACCCGATCGGGCTCACCGCGCAGGACGAGGAGACCGCCCACGAGTTCTCGCATTCCAGCGCCGACTCCAAGTTCGCGAGTCCGCGGCCGTCGAACCACTCGAACCCGGCAGAGGTGACGTTGCCCGACGGGGAGAAGTTCACGATCGACCACGGCATCGTCGGGCTGGCGGCTCTGACCTCGTGCACGAACACGTCGAATCCTTCGGTCATGATCGCCGCCGGCCTGCTGGCCCGCAACGCGAGCAAGAAGGGCCTCACCTCGAAGCCGTGGGTCAAGACGACGCTGGCGCCGGGATCCAAGGTGGTCACCGATTACTACGCCAAGGTGGGCCTGGACAAGTACCTCGAGGACCTCGGCTTCTACCTGGTCGGCTACGGCTGCACGACCTGCATCGGCAACTCCGGCGGGTTGCTCACCGAGGAGGTCTCCACTGCGGTGCATGAGAACGACCTGGCGATCACCGCGGTGCTCTCGGGCAACCGCAACTTCGAGGGCCGCATCAACCCCGACGTGAAGATGAACTACCTCGCCAGCCCGCCACTGGTCGTCGCCTACGCGCTGGCCGGATCGATGGACTTCAACTTCGACACCGACCCGCTGGGCAAGGACACGGACGGCAACGACGTGTTCCTGCGCGAAATCTGGCCGGACTCCATGGAGGTGCAGAAGGTCGTCGACGAGGCGATCGACACCGAGATGTTCAAGCACCAGTACTCCTCCGTCTTCGACGGCGACGCGCACTGGAAGTCCTTGGAGACCCCGACCGGCGCCATTTACGACTGGAACGAGAAGTCGACCTACATCCGGAAGCCCCCGTTCTTCGACGGCATGACGATGGAACTGGACCCCGTTGCCAACATCGAGCGGGCCCGCGTCCTCGCCAAGCTCGGCGACTCGGTCACCACCGACCACATCAGCCCCGCCGGCAGCATCAAGGCCAACAGCCCGGCCGGGCAGTACCTGGATGCGCACGGCATCGACCGCAAGCACTTCAACTCCTACGGGTCGAGGCGCGGCAACCACGAGGTGATGATCCGCGGCACGTTCGCGAACATCCGTCTGCGCAACCAGCTACTCGACAATGTCGAGGGCGGCTACACCCGGGACTTCACCCAGACGGATGCACCGCAGTCGTTCATCTACGATGCGTCGCAGAACTACCAGGCCGCGGGCATTCCGCTCGTGGTCCTGGCTGGCAAGGAGTACGGTTCGGGGTCCTCACGCGACTGGGCGGCCAAGGGCACGGCGCTTCTCGGTGTGCACGCGGTCATTGCGACCAGCTACGAGCGGATCCACCGCTCGAACCTGATCGGTATGGGTGTTGCCCCGCTGCAGTACCTGGAGGGGCAGAACACCGACACGCTGGGCTTGGACGGCACCGAGTACATCACGGTCACCGGTCTTGACGCGCTCAACGACGGACCAACGCCCGCGACGGTGCACGTGCTGGCCGAGCCGAGTGAGAACTCGCCGGCTGGCAAGAAGCCGGTGGAGTTCGACGTCGCGGTGCGCATCGACACCCCCGGTGAAGCCGACTACTACCGTCACGGCGGCATCCTGCAGTACGTGCTGAGGTCGCTCGCCGCGTAACCCCGCACATCTGTTCCCGTTCCGGCTAACTGTGCCCAGCGCAACAGGCACAGTCAGCCGGAACGGGAACTAATGCGTCACATCCGGTAGGCCAGCTCCAGAGCGCCATTGTCGAAGGAACTGGTGCGCAGCAGCCCGAGCGGGCCGGCAATCGACGCGATCGGCAAGAGCGGCTTGCCTGAGCCGAGCACGATCGGCATGATCGTGACGACAAGTTCGTCGATCAGTCCCAGGTTCGCGAACTGCGCCGCCACGTTTCCGCCGCCGACGATCCAGACGTTTTTGCCGTCGGCGCCATCGACCAGCTTCCGATGCAGGTCGGCGATGTCCGCCTCCGATGTGAAGGTGATGTTGCCGCCGGGAATGCGGGAAAGGTCCCGGTGGGTCAGCACCCAGGTCGGCCGATCCGCGTAGTCCCAATGCTCTGGGTCTTGGCGGAGGATGAACTCGTAGGTGGTCGCGCCCATCACGAGTGCGCCGACCTCCGCCAGGAACCCGTCGTACGACTCTCGGAACGCGTCGAAACCGAACTGCAGCAACCAGTCGAGACGGTCGTTCTCGTCAGCGATGAAGCCGTCGATGGTCGAGGCCACGTAGTACTGGGTCAGTGTCATCCCGTCACGCTACTCCGATAAGAACGGTCTTACGGTCGAGGTCGCGGGCATTGGGCTTCGATACGCTCGCGCGGAGCGCTCGCACTCAACCCGCTGACGCGGGCGCCGGTTGAGTAGGCGAGCGCCCGCGCGAGCCGTATCGAAACCACGGCAGAGGAGGCCGACAACCCGGTCAGGCTAGACCACGGATCGGCGGATTGTGGAAAGTGTCACCGAACACACGCTCCGAAGCGCCGACCCGGTCGAGGTAGGGAGTCGCACCGCCCATCTGGAACGGCCAGCCGGCGCCCAGGATCAAGCACAGGTCGATGTCCTCCGCCGCGTGCACGACCTCGTCGTCCAGCATCCGTTTGATCTCGTCGGCCAGGCCGTCCTCCACGCGCAACCGCAGTTGGTCAGCCGTCATCGGCGATGTGCCGCCCTTGACAATGGCCAGCGCCTTCTTGTCGTAGCCCTTGATCTTGCCCTTGGCGTCGCGGTCAAAAATGTGCCCGAGCTCGGCCAATTTGTGCAGATTGTCGCTCTCGAAGAACCGATCCGGGAATGCCGCGTGGTGGGTGTCGAGAACGTGTGCGCCCACGGTCAGACCGACCAGCTCGAGTAACTCGAACGGCGTCATCGGCAGGCCGAACGGTGCCACCGCCGCGTCGACAACCTCAAACGGGGTACCTGTGTCGACCGCGTGCATCGCCTCACCGAGAAGCTTGGCGAGGATGCGGTTGACCACAAAGCCGGGAGTGTCACGGGTAATCACGGCATTCTTGTACAGGCTCGCGGCGGTGACCATCGCGGTGCTCAGTGTCGCGTCATCCGTCGCCGACGTCCGCACCACCTCGACGAGCGGCATCACCGCAACCGGATTGAAGAAGTGGAAACCGACCAGTCGCTCCGGATGCTTCAACCGCGCGCCGATCTTCTCCACCGACAACGACGACGTGTTGGTTGCCATGACGGCGGTGTCGGACAGATACTTCTCCACTTCCTCAAACACCGTCTGCTTCACACCGAGCTCCTCGAACACCGCCTCGATCACCCAATCGCACTGGGCGAAGTCGGCCTTGTTCGTCGTGCCGCTGACCAGCGCGTTCAAACGGTTGGATTCGTCGGGGGAGATGCGTCCCTTGGCCAGCAGCTTTGCGATCTCGTCCCGGATGTACGTGAGGCCCTTATCGACACGGGCCTGATCCAGGTCGGTGATCACCACCGGCACCTTGAGACGGCGCACGAACAGCAGTGCGAACTGGCTGGCCATCAGCCCGGCACCGATGACGCCCACCTTGGTCACCGGTTTGGCCAATGACTTGTCGGGTGCGCCGGCCGGATGCTTCGCGCGCTTCTGCACAAGATTGAATGCGTAAATGCTCGCGTGCAGTTGGTCGCCGGCGATCATGTCCGCCAGCGCCTCATTCTCTGCGGCGAACCCGGTCTGCTTGTCCGCGTTCTTGGCGCCTTTCAGAAGTTCCAGTGCCTTGTACGGCGAGCGTGCCACGGTGCCGATCCGGCTCTGCAGCATCTTGCGGGCGATCCCCACCGCGGCATCCCACTTCACGGCTCGCTCGATCTTGCCCGGTTCGTTCTTGCGGACGACCTTGATGGTGCCGGACAGCACACCGTCCGCCCACCGGATCGAGTCCTCGAGAAAATTCACCGGCGGGAAGATGGCATCGGCGATCCCGAGCTCGAACGCCTCTGGACCTTTCAGCATCCGGTTGTTCTTCAGAGGATTCTCAATGACGACCTTGAGGGCGTTCTCGATTCCGATCAGGTTGGGCAACAGCCACGTGCCACCCCACCCGGGGATGAGTCCCAGGAACACCTCGGGCAGAGCGATCGCGGGCACAGAACTGTCGATCGTGCGGTAGTTGGCGTTGAGCCCGACTTCGAGCCCTCCGCCCAATGCAAGACCGTTGATGAACACGAACGACGGAACGCCCAGTTCGGTCAGTTTGCCGAACGTTTCGTGGCCCAGTTGCGCCATCTGCCGGGCGATCTCGCGGCTCGGGATCTCGCTGATCTTGCTGAGGTCGGCGCCGGCGGCCAGAATGTAGGGCTTGCCGGTGATGCCGACGGCAGCGATCTCGCCGCGACCGGCGCGCGCCGCCAACTTGTCGAGCACGCCGGAGAGCTCGATGAGCGTCGCCGGTCCGAGCGTGTTCGGTCTGGTGTGGTCACGCCCGTTGTCGAGCGTGAGCAGCGCCATCGTCTTGCCGCTGGGCATGGCGACATCGCGCACATAGGAGTGGGTGACGACTTCGTCTGTAGTCAGTTCGAGAAGCTCTGCGGTATCCATGCTCATGATCACTTGCCTCCCTTGAAGTGCGGGTTCTCCCAGATGACCGAGCCGCCCTGGCCAAGACCAACGCACATCGCGGTGAGGCCGTAGCGCACCTCGGGATGCTCCTCGAACTGACGGGCGAGTTGAATCATAAGCCGCACTCCCGAGGACGCGAGTGGATGCCCGACCGCGATGGCGCCGCCCCACAGGTTCACCCTGGGGTCGTCGTCGTCGATGCCGAAGTGATCGAGCAGGGAGAGAACCTGCACGGCGAAGGCCTCGTTGAGTTCGAACAGGCCGATCTCGTCGATGCCGAGCCCAGCCTTACGCAGTGCCTTTTCGGTCGAAGGCACCGGGCCGATGCCCATGATCTCGGGCTCGACGCCGGCGAACGCGAAGCTCACCAAGCGCATCTTCACGCTGAGACCGAGTTCGCGCGCCATGCTTTCGCTGGCCAGGAGGCTCACGGTCGCTCCGTCGTTGAGTCCGGAGGAGTTGCCGGCCGTCACGCGGCCGTGCGGCCGGAACGGTGTCTTCAGCGTGGCGAGACCCTCCATGGTGGTGTCGGGACGCGGTGCCTCATCTCGCGTGGCCAAACCCCAGCCGTCCGGGGTGCGGGTGGCAACCGGGATCAGATCCGGCTGGATCTTCCCATCCTCGTAGGCTTTGGCGAGTTTGCGCTGGCTGTTCATCGCGTACCGGTCGGAACGCTCCTTGGTCAGGTGTGGGAACCGGTCGTGGATCTTCTCGGCGGTGGAACCCATGTTCAGCGCCTCGGCATCGACCAGTTTCTCGGTGAGAAAGCGCGGGTTCGGGTCCGCCCCGGAACCCATCGGGTGGTGCCCCATATGCTCGACGCCGCCGGCGATGGCGAGATCGTATGCGCCGAAGGCGATGGCTCCCGCCGTGGTCGTGACAGCGGTCATCGCCCCCGCGCACATGCGATCCAGGGCATATCCGGGAACCGACTTCGGTAGCCCGGCCAGAAGCGCGGCGGTG
The DNA here is from genome assembly GCF_039652555.1 of Parafrigoribacterium mesophilum. Lineage (NCBI taxonomy): Bacteria > Bacillati > Actinomycetota > Actinomycetes > Micrococcales > Microbacteriaceae > Parafrigoribacterium > Parafrigoribacterium mesophilum. The sequence goes on along the minus strand of NZ_JBDJAF010000001.1, from coordinate 175,873 downwards.
CGCCCCAGGGTGAGACCCTGATCGCCGGCCTGCGTGGTAGCAGCGATAGCCACGTCGTCGATGCGCTCGGGCGGGATGTTGGGGTTGCGCTCCATCAGGCCCACCATCGCCTTCACGATGAGGTCATCGGCCCGCGTGTTCCAGTACATCCCCTTTTCACCGGCCCGCCCGAACGGGGTGCGAACCCCGTCTACGAACACCACTTCGGCCCTGGTTGCCACAATGCCTCCCGCTTATTTAGGTCTTGATCGATCCTAAGCTGGGGGTTTTCGGCGAACGGAATCCTTTGACTCTTCCTACGAAGCGACTTCCGGCGTCTGCTCGATGGTTTGGGCCGCATCCACAAAAGCATCCACGATTGTCTGTGCAGTTACGTCAATTTGCCACGTTCTGGCACCCAGTTCAGCGAGAGAGTTGCTCACGGATTTAAGGTCGAGCGTTTCTGGGGGCGTCCACGCGAGCCGTCGCAACATCTCGGGCGTCAGCAGATTCTCCAGCGGGATGTTGTGCTCCTCTGACACTTCGGCCAGCGCAGCGCGCGCGGCTTTCAGCCGCCGGTCGGCTTCGGGATTTCGCTCCGACCAACTACGAGCGGGCGGCATCCCCTCGCCATGCTGCCGCAGGTTGGGCAGGTCATCCGTCGCCCGCCCGGTCTCGATGGCGCTCCACCAGCGAGACAACTCGCTACGACTGGCCCTTCCGGTGAACTCCCGCAACTTCGCCAGGTCGTGTCGGGTCTCCGGCATTACCTTGGCTGCGGCGAGAAGCGCCGAATCCGGCACGAGCCGGCCGGGGGCGATGTCGATCTCGCGGGCGTAGTCCTCACGCGCATCCCACAACTCGCGCGCCACGGCGAGGTTTCGTGCGGACCGGAGCGAATGCAGACCCGACAATCGCCGCCATCCGTCCGCGTGGAACGGCTTGGGCACGTGGTTCAGCACGGCGACGAATTCCTGCCGGGCGATGTCCAGCTTGTCGGCTTCCTCGAGCAGGCTCGCCACCTCGTCGCGCAGGTCGACGAGCAATTCCACGTCGAGTGCGGCGTAGACAAGCCAGGACTGTGGGAGCGGTCGGGTGGACCAGTCGGCCGCCGAGTGCTCCTTGGCCAGGTGGATGCCCAACAGCGATTCGACGACCGTGCCGAGCCCCACCCGGGGTAGTCCGAGCAGTCGGGCGCCGAGTTCGGTGTCGAAGATGCGGTCGGGGTTCAGGCCGACCTCGCGAAGGCACGGCAGGTCCTGGCTTGCCGCGTGAAGCACCCACTCGTCGGCCTTGATGGCGTCGTTCAGTTCCGTGAAGTCGCCGATGGCGGGCGGATCGAACAGAAAGGTGCCTGCATCGCGCCGGTAAATCTGAATGAGGTACGCGCGTTGTGAATAGCGGTAGCCGGATGCGCGTTCCGTGTCGATGGCAATAGGACCGTGGCCCGCGCTGATCGCCCGTACCGCGGCACGATAACCGTCTGGTGTATCGATGGCCGACACGGTCACGTGGGCGGCTTGTTCACGCGGGTGCGGTGGCTGGGCTTCGTCGCTGTGGCCTGCGGGTGATGGGGTGGAATCCGCGGGCGTACTACTCACGTCCCACTCGTCGGGCTGATAACAAACTGACTCCTTCGACCGCCGGGGGAAGCCCGGCGAACATACACAATAGGTCACCCCAGCTTTCCACATGTGCGCCGAGAGCGGCTCGAGAGGCCGCATCGACGGCAATCGGGGTCCAGGATGCGCGCAGTTCGATCTGCGATCCGTCGCCCTCGGAGGCGAGCTCGCCATAGCCGGTGGACAGAATCCTGGTCGCGGTCCCCGAGGGCGCCGAGTACCGCGCGCCCCGCGCGTCCAACGCGTCGGTCAGCCAGGACCAGGCCACATCGCTGAGAAAGGGATCCAGACCGATTTCCGGTTCCAAGGGCGCCTGGGCGAAACAGACCACCCGGAACTGGCCGTCCCATGCCTCGGGCGCCGATGGATCGAACAACAGCACGAACCGGCCGGTACCCAGGTCCGAATCGCTGTCATGACGGGCCGGAACGACGTTGGCGGACAGCGCGATCGCATAGGGTGCGAGTCCCTGCGGTGCGGCGATTTCGGTCACGGAAAGCTCGGGCCGAGTCTGAGCGGCGCGGATCGCGTCCACCGCGTCGACGAACGCAGTCGGCGCCGGCGGTCCAGGAACTTTTTCGGGCACGAGCAAAGACTAAAGTTTGACCGTGGCAGATTCCGGCAGGCACGCCGTTGTGCGCTCGCTCCGCGGCGCGGCGACGATCGCGGGGGCGCTGGCCGCCTCGGCCACGCTCGCTTTGGGGTTCGTCACCTTTCACTTCGCAAAGACCGTGGTCACGGTGCCGCGAGCGCGGCCGGATGACGTGCCAGTGCTGGGATGCGACGGTGACACCATCACTCTGGGAGCGACCCCGGACTCGGTCCTCGACGGGAACTACAGCTTCTGGTTCGCCGGCTCGGCCGGGCACGCCAGGCTGGGCGAGGTCCTGAGGCGGGGCGAGCGGTGGGTGACCAGGCGTGTGATTGCCGTGGAGTCAGGGGACCTGACGACCGCGGTCCGCGGCAGGATGGGCGGCTGGTTTTATCAGCGGCCCGAAGACCTTGGCTTTGAGTATCAGGACGTGCTGGTGCCGACACCGGTAGGAGACGCGCCCGCGTGGCTCGTTCCGGGGCCGGCCGGATCGGACTGCTGGGTGATCCAGGTGCACGGCCGCGCGGTCACGCGCCACGAGGCATTGCGCGCCGTTCCCGTTTTCCACGCCGCCGGGTACACCGCGCTGCTCATTTCTTATCGCAACGACGGCGTTGCACCGTCGAGCGTCGACGCGCGTTATGCGCTTGGCGACACCGAGTGGCAGGATGTCGCCGCGGCGGTGGAGTTCGCGCGGCACCATGGCGCACGCGACGTGGTGATCATGGGTTGGTCGATGGGCGGTGCGATCGCGTTGCAGACGGTAACCCGTGCCGCGCACGACCTGATCCGTGGAGTCGTGCTCGATTCGCCGGTGATCGACTGGGTGGCCGCCTTGGATTACCAAGCCGCGCTGTTGCGGCTGCCGCGGCTCATCACGCGGGGCGTCTACCGGTTGATCGGCAGTTCGTGGGGCAGCCGGTTCACCGGTCAGGCCCAGCCGATCAACTTGGACCGGCTCGACTTCGTACGGCGTGCGACAGAGCTCTCGCTTCCCATCCTGCTTCTCCACAGCGATGACGACGGGTATGTCCCCTCGGCGCCGTCGCGGGCACTGGCCAACGCCCGACCTGACATCGTGACGTTCGAAGCCTTCGAGCACGCGCGTCATACCAAACTGTGGAACTACGACCCGGAGCGCTGGAACGGGGCAATCACACAGTGGCTGACCGCTCTGGAAACATCCAGCGCGCATACAGGGCGTCCGAGTCGTCGACGAGAAGCTGCGCAAGGCTGAGTCTGCCGCCCTCGATGGCGCCGGAAAGCAGCGGCAGCCGCATTTCATCGAGCATCGGGCTGGTGGTCAGGCACAATTCGTCCACCAGTTCGGCATTGACCAACTGAGCGGCCAGCGTGGGGCCACCTTCGCAGACGATGTTCGCCAGCCCGCGGTCTCGCAGCGCCCTGATCGCTGCGGTGACGGGGATGACTCCCGCCTCGGCAGGGACCGCAATCACCTCCACGGTGGACGGCAGCTCTGAGCGGACCGCTTCGGCGGCCGCCTGGGCGCAGATCACCAGGAGTCGGCCGGCCTGGATGTGGGTCGGAATGCGGTGACCGGTGAGGTTACCGCTTGCGGTGATCACTGCCAGCGGGGCGGTACGGGGCAGCAGGTATCCCTCGGCGCGCACGCTGGAGGCGCCCACGAGCACAACGTCGCTGAGCCGGCGGATCACCCCGAGCACGGCCCGGTCGGTGCGGCTCGACAGCGCATCCGAGGTGCCATCCGGACCAGCCGCATTTCCGGCGATGGTGGTCACGAAGTTCAGGCGCAGCCACTGTCGTCGTGGCGGCGTGTACCACTGCGCAAGCCGGCCCCGGGCATCAGGGGACTGCAGGTCAACCGATTCCGCAGCGGTGGCACCGGATGCGACCGGAAAGATGCGGGTGAGGCTCACGCCGCTTGTTTTCCGCGGACCTGACGTTTCGTGCGTCCGAGCAGCGCCATCATGCCGCGGATGCGCAGCGGGCTGACCGCTTCGGTCAGACCGATGGTCAGCGGGTAGTCGTCTGGAACGGCCAGCACTTGCTCCACGGTGAGGCCGGCCAGACCCTGGGTGAGGATGGATGCGAAGCCCCGCGTAGTCGGGGCTTCCTTGGGCGCGGTGGCGTAGAGGTGGACGATGTCATGATCGTCCACCTCCACAAAGAGATACACCGGTGACTGGCATTCCTCGACCCGTTCGAACAGGTCGGGGTGGTCACGGTAGCGTTCGGGCAGGTCGGGCAGTTCGCCCGCGAATTCGAGCAGCATGACCAGTCGGTCGTGCAGTCCGAGGGCGAGAAAGTCGTCCCGGATCTCCACGAGCGCCTCAGGCAGATTCTGGTCGGTCATCGTGAACTATTCTCCTACTGCGCGCATCTAACGGTGTGCCTCTCACGCTGTGCCGGCGTGTGTCACCGGACGGGCACGGCCCCCGGCTCGGTTCCGCGTACGATCGGGACGCGTACCGAGCTGCCCCACTCGGTCCACGAGCCGTCGTAGTTGCGCACACCCTTGAACCCGAGCAGGTAGGTCAGGGCGAACCAGGTGTGGCTGGATCGCTCGCCGATGCGGCAGTAGGCGATCACATTGTCGCCGTCCTTGAGTCCGGCACCGTCTTGGTAGATCGCCTTCAGCTCGTTCAGCGGCTTGAAGGTTCCGTCGGAAGCGACAGCCTTGCCCCATGGCACGTTTTGCGCCGTGGGGATGTGGCCGCCGCGCAGCGCTGACTCTTCGGGATACCCCGGTCCGGTGGTGCGGTCGCCGACGAATTCTTCTGGGGAACGCACGTCCACAAGAGGGTTGCCGAAGTGGGCTAGCACGTCGTCCTTGTAGGCGCGGATCGGGGCGTCATTGCGCTCCACGACCGGATACTCCGCGGGCGTCACGGTGGGCTCATCGGTCGTGTAGGCACGGCCGTCCGCCTCCCACTTGGCCCGTCCGCCGTCGAGCAGGCGCACGTCCTCGTGGCCGAAGAGGGTGAATACCCACAGCGCATAAGCGGCCCACCAGTTGTTCTTGTCGCCGTAGATCACCACAGTGGTGTCGCGGGAGATGCCCTTAGACCCCAGCAGCTTCGCGAAGGTCTCACCATCGATGTAGTCGCGCTCCACCGGGTCGTTGAGGTCGGTGTGCCAGTCGATCTTCACGGCACCCGGGATGTGCCCGGTCTCGTACAGCAGGACGTCTTCGTCGGATTCGACCACGACCAGCCCGGCAGTGCCGAGGTGTTTCTCGAGCCAGTCGCCGGTGACCAGACGCTCGGGATGGGCGAAATCGGCGAACTTCGTGGACGGATCGACCTCAACGGCCATGGTGATTACCTCCTGTTGTCGCCACTGAAGGGCGAAATCAAATCGGATGCGCGGGTTAGGCTTAACCGTCCCGCTCTGTTACGAACTTAGTTTTCCGCACGCCGCAAAGACAGCATCGCGTAAAGGTTCGACACAGTAGACAACAGCACCTTTGGACGATAAATGCCCGATACCGCAATCTCAGAAACCAACGCGAGGTCTCACGACGTGATCGCCGAACACCCCCGGTCGATCGGCAGCCTGCTCGAGCGCAACCCGAAGCTCTCCGGGCCGGAGATGGTCAAGCACCTCGTGCCGCCCAGGCAGTTCGAGCATGCCACCTTCGAGTCGTATCGTCCGGACGACGACTATCCGTCCCAGGCCGAGGCGGTCGAGTCGATGAAGGCGTTCGCCGGAGCGTTGAAGCCGGCGCGGGGTGGGCTCTTCCGCAAGCGTGCTCCTGAGACATTGCCGGGGATCTACCTGGACGGCGGTTTCGGCGTCGGCAAGACCCACCTGCTGGCCGCGCTGTGGCACGTGGCCACCGGACGCAAGTATTTCGGCACCTTCATCGAGTACACGGCGCTGGTCGGAGCGCTCGGCTACCGCACCGCGGTGAAGCTGCTGACCGGAGCGTCGCTGTTGTGCATCGACGAGTTCGAACTCGATGACCCTGGCGATACTCGGCTGATGTCCAGATTGCTGTCCGAACTCGTCGCCTCCGGCAGCCGCATCGCCGCAACCTCCAACACGCCGCCCAACGCGCTCGGTGAGGGCCGATTCGCCGCTCAGGACTTCCTCCGCGAGATCGACGCACTCTCCGCCCAGTTCCAGACCATCAAGATCGATGGCGTCGACTACCGCAGGCGCGCCATCGAAGGGCACACCGTGTCGCTGTCGCCGGAAGAGTTCGACGAAGCGATCGCCGGCGTATCCGGCACCATCACGGTGGATAGTTTCGATGACATCCTCGAGCATCTGTCGAACGTGCATCCGTCGCGGTATGTGAAGCTCGTGGAAGGGCTTGACGCGATCGGCGTGCGGGACGTGCACAAACTCGCCAGCCAAACGGATGCGCTGCGGCTGGTGGCCTTTGTCGATCGGCTCTACGATGCACAAATTCACGTATTCGCCGAGGGGGAGCCGCTGGACAGCGTCTTCGCGGAGGACATGCTGGCGGGCGGATATCGCAAGAAGTATCTGCGCGCCACCTCGCGGATGATTTCCCTCACCACCGACGACATCGCCTAGCGCCGGCACCGGAGGGGCGAAACACAATGGTTACCCAAGCGGGGCAGCCGTAACATGCCCGAAACGACATGCGGAGGACCCGGAAACCTGGGTGCGTGAAGCTTTCCCTCATCTCGAACGAGTCGAAGGAGAGGGTCCGCCATGGACGTTTCGGACACCATCACGAGCAACCTGGACTCGCTGTGGCTGCTGATCGCCGCGGCGCTGGTGCTGTTGATGACCCCGGGTCTTGCGTTCTTCTACGGCGGCATGGTTCGCGCCAAAAGCGTGATCAGCATGATGATGATGAGCTTCGGATCGATGGCGCTCGTCGCGGTGTTGTGGGTGCTCTACGGCTATGGCCTGGTGTTCGGTCATCCGCTCCTGCCGGGGTTCCTCGGTAACCCCAGTGGGCTGTTCGGCTTGGAGTCGCTGCTCGGCATCGGCGCCGACGGCACGGCGCATCCGGATCTGCAGGGCCTGGCCTTCGCCGGGTTCCAGGCGACGTTCGCCATCATCACCGTTGCGTTGATCTCCGGTGCGATTGCCGGGCGGGCCAAGTTCGGCGCATGGATGGTGTTCACCGGTGTCTGGGTCACGATCGTCTACTTCCCGGTTGCGTACTGGGTGTTCAACCTGGCCGACGGCTGGGCGGTCGCGGCGCTGCACGTCAATGACTTCGCCGGTGGCACAGCGGTGCACATCAACGCGGGTGCGGCCGGCCTTGCACTCGCCCTGGTGCTGGGCAAGCGCGACGGGTTCGGCAAGGGGCTCGGTAAGCCGCACAACGTGCCGTTGACGATGCTCGGTGCCGCGCTGCTCTGGTTCGGCTGGTTCGGCTTCAACGCCGGATCCGAAGCGGCGGTGGACGGCATCGCGGCCTTGGCCTGGATCAACACGCTCGCCGCCCCCGCCGCGGGCATCCTGGGGTGGCTGATCGTGGAAAGGCTGCGCGACGGCAAGCCGACCTCGATCGGTGCGGCATCCGGCGCCGTAGCCGGCTTGGTGGCGATCACGCCGGCGTGCAACATCCTCAGTCCGGGCTGGGCGATCGTGCTCGGGGTGCTCACCGGCGCGGTGTGCGCCTTGGCGATCGAGCTGAAGTACAAGCTCGGATTCGACGACTCACTGGACGTGGTGGGGATCCACCTGGTGGGCGGGCTGATCGGCACACTCTATGTCGGAGTGTTCGGGATGGGGATCGGTTTGGTGGATACCGGCAGCTTCTCCCAGCTGTGGGTGCAGGCCGTCGGGGCCGTTTCGGTCGCCGCGTACTCGTTCGCGCTTGCCTACGCGATCGGATTCGCCATTGAGAAGACCGTCGGATTCCGGGTCAGAACCCAAGATGAAGCGGCCGGGGTGGACTCGCTCGTGCACGGCGAGGAAGGCTACGCGCTGGCCGGCTGAGGATCGTTCCCGGCATCCGGATGGTACAGCTGCCAGGCGTTGTTGAAGAGCACCGCCGCAGCGCCACGGGGGCCGAGGGCCCGGGTGATGAGGTCGAGATCCTGGTCCAGGAAGGGACGGGGCGCTCGCGTCGACGGCAGGTCGGTGCCGAACATGAGCGCCGTGGGGTTCGCCGCCATCAGTGCCTGCAGCGCTTCCGGCACATCGAAGTCGACGCGGCCGAATCCGGTGGCCTTGACGTGGACGCCGTTTTCGACAAGGCGCAGGAGGTGGGCGAGTCCCGCGCCGGTGAGCCCGAGGTGGTCGATGCTCACCGCGGGGAGGGTCAGCAGTAGCTGGGCGAGGTCGGGCAGGTCCTGCGCGTCGATGTAGAGCTCGGCGTGCCATCCGGCCACCGCGTGCACTCGCCGGGCCAGGCGCTCGAGGTGCTCGACCGCTGCCGATCCACCTCTGCGCAGGTTGAACCGCACTGCTCGCACTCCGGCCGCGGCCAGGCGGAGGATTTCCGCATCCGGCACTGAGGCCGGCACCTGGGTGACGCCGACAAAGCCGGGACCGAGTTCCCGCAACGCAGCGAGGAGATATGTCTGGTCGAAGCCCTGGAACGACCCGGACACCACGGCTCCGCCGATGATGCCCAACCGGTTGACGCGCTCCAGGTAGTCGGCGACTGTGAACGAACCCGGCAAGAATCCGTCGTTGGCGTGGAGCGGGAACCGGGGATCGATGATGTGCAGGTGGGCGTCGAACACCCGCTGCGGCGCTCGCGTCATTGGCGTGTCGCCAGTCATCATCGTCCCCATCGTGTCCACCCATACAGTAGTTGCTGGAAGGGACAGTTCCGTATGGCGATGCTTCTGGCAACAGTGCTGGCGTTGGCCACGATTCCCGGTCTCGCGCTGTTCTACGGCGGTGTCGTGGGGGCACCGGCACGGATCGCTAGCCGGTCGGTCGCAGGACTGGCAGTCGCGGCGCTGGTCTGGTTCGGTTATGGGCACGCCCTGGTGTTCGGCGTGCCGCTCATTGACGGGGTTGTCGGCAACCCACTGGGTCCAGACGGTCCATCCTTCGGAGCTAACCCTTTCACCACGTCAATGTTCGGCGTTGCGTCTGCCTTTGTTGCCGTCTCAGTGCTGGGTTCTGCGCTGGGGGGCCGGATGCGAATGCGCGGGTGGCTGCTGTTCGCCGCGCTGTGGACAAGTGTGGTCTTCTACCCGATCTCGTATTGGGTTCTCAACGAGAGCGACGGTTGGGCCGCCGGCATGTTGGTGGCCGATCTCGGCGGTGGAGCTTTTGTACACATTGCCGCCGGCGCTGCCGCGTTGGCCCTGCTCATCGTTTTCGGCCGACGGTCATCGCACATCCACCGGCTGTGGCCCGGAGCATCCCTGGTCGGGGCACTGCTGTTGTGGATCGGTTGGCTCGGCTTTAACATCGCTGCGGAAGGTGTCGTGGACGACGTGACGGGACTGATCGTTCTGAACTCGCTCGTCGCCCCTATCGCGGGCACCGTCGGCTGGCTACTCGCCGAGGCACTGTCCACCGGCAGAGTCTCGCGGTCGGCGCCCGGCGAAGGACTTGTGGCCGGCCTGGTGGCCATTGCGCCGGCGTGCGGCAGCTTCGCGCCGGGCTGGGCGGTTGCGCTCGGCTTGTTGTCGGGCGCTGCATGCGCGTTCACCGTGCTCGCCGCCCGACGACGTGGCTACGGCAGCAGATTCATCGTGCCGGCGATCCACCTGATCGCCGCGGTCGTCGGGCTGCTCTCGATCGGCGTGTTCGGCGATGCCGTCGGCTTTATCTACAACGGCAATCCGGCACAGACGATCGCCCAGGTCAGCGTGATCGTCGTCGTCGCCGGGTATTCATTCGCCGTGACCTGGGTGCTCGGCTGGCTGTTATTCGGCCGACGTTCGCGCACCAAGGTAACCGGATCGGCTGATCCTGCGGAAAGGCATCCGGAGTCTGCCCAGACCGGCGGCTCTCGCCCCTGAGGGCACAATCTCCAGCGGCCTCACGTGACCAGCTTCCTTGACATACGCTCGGGGACCTGCTCATCTGATCTTCGAGGGTTCATCGAGTTACCGCTTCGAGCAGGGGGCGTTGAGGATCAGAAAAATTTGGCGTAGACCGACTGGGACGGTCGTTTTCGCGGTTTTGATGCTGTCCCTTCTCGTGGTCATGTGGCTCGTCTCAACCAACATTCACACGGACCGACCGGTGACCCTCGAGGGTGTCAGTGACGAGGTCATCAACGGAGTGGAGATGTTCCAGAAGGATCTACCGCAGTCCGCGGTGCTGGACGTAAGGGACGAACGGCACGTTGCTGCGTGCCCCGATCACGGCGGGGGGCTGCAGTTGAGCATTGCGCGCACGATCAGAACGACGCCCACGTTCGATCGAGTGGGATGGCTGCACACCTTGGGTGCAAGGTATGAAAAAGCCGGATGGAAACGACGATTCGAACGTTGAATTCACGCGATCACGTGAACTTGAAACTTGTCGGACCTCCGCTTCTCGTCTATGAAATCACCTCGACGGATAGCGGAGATCCTCGCTTGATCTTCCGTTCAGAGTCGCGGTGCTCTGCGCCGACAACCTGAGCCGACAACCTGAGCCGACAACCTGAGCCGACAACCTGAGCCGACAACCTGAGCCGACAACCTGAGCCACCACAACGGCGAGAATCCCGACGCCGCCAACGAATGTCAGGTTGTGGGCGATACCGGACTTGAACCGATGACCTCTTCCGTGTGAAGGAAGCGCGCTACCAACTGCGCCAATCGCCCTTTGTGTCAACCTCGACTCGACAATCTTGCCACAGGTTTGGCAACAGACCGTGCGGCGAATTGTCATCAACACTTTTCATCGGCTAGAGTCACTAAGCACGCACTGATGCGGGCAATGCGGATGTGGCGCAGTGGTAGCGCACAACCTTGCCAAGGTTGGGGTCGCGAGTTCGAATCTCGTCATCCGCTCGAGTGGGAAGTGTCAGCCTCGCTGGCTGCTCCCGCGCACGGTGGAGTGGCCGAGAGGCGAGGCAGCGGCCTGCAAAGCCGTACACGCGGGTTCAAATCCCGTCTCCACCTCCAGGACGACACCCTGGGCGATTGGCGCAGCGGTAGCGCGCTTCCCTGACACGGAAGAGGTCATCGGTTCGATCCCGGTATCGCCCACAACACGATTGTCTTCATCGGCTGGAACTTTCCACACAGCGCGGTCAGAGCGCAGTCCCCACCAGATTGCCGATCACCAGCGTCACGATCATCGTGACAACACTGACGGCAACATTCCGGATGATTGCGCGCGGCGCCGAGGCTCCGCCGAGCCGCGCCGCGACCCATCCGGTCAGCGACAGAGTGAGCACTACGGAAATGAAGGTCACCGGAATGCGAGCCTGTTCTGGCGGCAGCGAGATCGCCAGCAACGGGAGCACGGATCCCAGTGCGAACGAGATCAGTGACGCCCACGCCGCCGCCCAAGGACTCACATGTTGGTGAGCGTCGATACCGAGCTCGACCTCCGCGTGTGCCGCCAGAGCATCAGTCTCAGTGAGTTCTCGGGCTACGGCCCGAGCGGTCTCAGCGCTGAGCCCGCGGTCGCGATACAGCCCTTCGAGCTCGGCTAATTCTTGTTCCGGCATCGTCTCGAGCTCGAACCGCTCCTTGGCCAATGCCGCACGTTCCGTGTCGCGTTGCGCACTGACCGAGGTGTATTCACCACCGGCCATCGACAGTGCACCGGCGACCATTCCGGCAAGACCGGCGATGAGTATCGCGCCACTGTCCGAGGTGGCGCCGGCAACGCCGACGACCAACCCGGCGGTGGAGACGATTCCATCGTTCGCCCCGAGCACCCCCGCGCGCAGCCAATTCAGGCGTGTGCTGAGTCTGTCGAGATGCGGTTCATCATTGTGTGGAGCCGTCGTCATTCTGATCACGTTACCGTCGGCACCGTGCAATTGCGCTCACGTGGCACGCGAACGGGGTCTTGTCAATGTCAGACAATCGACGGGACGATGAGGCCATGGCGCAGCAGGCGGAGTCCCGATCCGCGCAAAGCCGATCCACCCAAAGCCGATCCACCCAAAGCACTGCCTTCGCGGACCTCCTACTGCAATCCGGACTCATCACCACGGCGCAACTCGCCATCGCGCGAGCCGGGAAAGCCAGGACCGGTTCCCACATCGACGAGGTTCTCACCGAGCTCGGCCTGGTGGATTCTGCCGCATTGCGGAGAGTGATGTCCGACGCCTGGTCCCTTCCTCAGGTCGACCTTGCCTCCGGCAGCGTCGACGAAGACCTCGTGCGCAAGTACTCCGGCCAGCGCCTCATGGCGGAGAATTGGATCCCCGTACGCGCGCTGCAGGACAGCAGCGTCCTGGTGGCCACCGCACGAGTACCGGATGCCGGCCGAGCCGCGTACATCGCCGCCGTCGTTCACGCGCCGGTGACATTCGCGGTGGCGACCTCCTGGGACATCCGCCACGCGGTTCTGCGCATCTACAACCTGGCCATCGCCGAACAGGCGGCGAACGAACTGTGGGATCACACTCCGCAGCTGTCCGCGAAAATGGTACTTTCCCGCGGCCAGAAGGCAGGAACGCTGTTGGCCCTTCTTGCAGCGGCGGCTCTCGCCGTGGTGTGGCCGTTGCTCGTGGTGCTCTGCCTGGTGACGCTGCTCAGCTTCGGCTTCCTCGCCGGTATCTCGTTCCGGTTCATCGTGGCGCTGCGCGGTGCGAAGGTGGACATCGTCGAGCGGGTCTCCGACCGCGAGGTGGCCGAACTGGACGACGGTGACTTGCCGGTGTACACCGTGCTGGTGCCGGTGTTCCACGAAGAGAACATCATTCCCCGGCTGGTGGAGAATCTGGGCAAGATCGACTACCCGCAGCACAAACTCGAGATCCTCATTCTGATCGAAGAAGACGATCTCGCCACCCGCGCCGCGGTAGAAGGCACCCAACCGCCGGCCAACTTCCGCATCGTCACCGTGCCGCGCGGTGAGCCGCAGACCAAGCCGCGCGCCTGCAACGTCGGCCTGTTCGTGGCCAGCGGTGAATTCCTGGTCATCTTCGACGCCGAAGACACGCCCGACCCCGACCAGCTGAAACGGGCGCTCATCGCCTTCCGGCACGGCGGCTCGAAGACGGTCTGCGTGCAGGCCGCGCTCAACTACTTCAACGCCCGCGAGAACATACTCACCCGCATGTTCACCCTCGAGTACAGCTACTGGTACGACTACATGCTGCCCGGGCTTGATCTTGACAAGCTGCCCATCCCACTGGGCGGCACCTCGAACCATTTCCGCACCTCCGCGCTCATCGAACTCGGCGGCTGGGACCCGTTCAACGTGACCGAGGACGCCGACCTCGGTATCCGAGCCAGTGCGCTGGGATTCCGTGTCGGAGTGGTGAACTCCACCACGATGGAAGAGGCCAACACCTCGGTACCGAACTTCATCAGACAGCGCAGCCGTTGGGTGAAGGGCTATCTGCAGACCGCACTCGTGCACGCTCGGTCGCCACGGCGACTGGTCCGCCAAATCGGTCTGCGTCGGGTGCTCGGCTTCGCGCTGCTCATCGCGGGGACCCCGGCAAGCTTTCTCGGGGTACTGCCGTTCTACGCGCTCGCGGCGCTCACGGTGCTGGTTCCCGCCGCTGTGCTGTCCGAGTTCGTTCCGGTCTGGTTGCTCTGGGTCTGCATGGTGAACTTCCTCACCGGAACGGCCGTCATGGTGTACCTGTCGATGATGGGACCGTACAAACGGGGCACCTTCACCCTCATCCCGTGGGCATTCCTCAACCCCGTCTACTGGATCCTGCACTCGTTCGCGGCGTACAAGGCCCTCTGGCAGCTCGTCAGTAAACCGCACTACTGGGAGAAGACCCAGCATGGGCTCACACATGTCCGCAACTGACACCGTCCAGGCCGTTCAACTGAGGCCCAGAAGCCGCGGCGAGCGGAGGCCGCCGCGCACCAGGCTGGACGCGTATCCGCGCGATCCGCTACGCCGGTGGTTGCTGCGCACGGGGTTTGCACTGCCATTCCTCGCCGCCGCGATCCTGAATTCCATTCACCCCGCCGGCGTCAGCGTCAATGCCGGACTTCTCCAGCACGCCGCGCAGATCCCCTGGGACAGCGGCAACTCGGCCTGGATCGGCGACCTCTTTCCGCCCATCAGCACCGCCATCGCGGTGCTGGCTCCCGGCGGTCGACTCGGTCTCGCGGTCATCGGAGCCGTTGCCGCCGGAATCGTGCTGCAAAAGGTCGTCGAAATTCTGGCGCAACGCCGGGTACCGATGTCGACGACTGCGCTGCTCGTGATCGCACTCGGGGCAAATCCGCTGTTCTTCTTCACCGCCCTGGAAAATCTTCCGGCGTTCTTGGGGCTGTCATTCTTCGGACTCGCGCTGGCGGATATCGTCCGGTTCGTCAGCTGGGGGAGCACCCAGTCCGGGTTCCGGGCCGGCTTGTTCCTGATGCTGGCCACGATGACCGACCGCAGCGCCGTACTCTACGTCGTCGCCGCGATCGTCGCCGCCTCATTCCTGCGTCTGAGCCGCAGCGGACAGCGCGGGGCGCGGATTGCCAATACACTCGTCATCGCGTATCCCGCGGCGGCCGCAGTGGGATCCGTGTTGCTTCTCAACCTCATGTTCCTTCGGGAACCCTTCGGTCTCGCCGGCGACATCCTGGTCAGTCATCAGTCCCGGCTGGAATCCGTGGCCGGCGTGTTCACAACGCCATACGGGGCGCTCGTGATCGCGTCAGTGACCACCGCATGGTTGATGTCTCTCGTCGTGCGACGGCCCGGCGGCATCATCGTCGCCACGTTGGCTTTCGCCGCATTGTCGGTCGGATTCGTGCTCGGCCTGGTGCCGCCGGAGTCCTCCGGCAACACGTTCATGATGATGACCATGCTCTGCATCGCCCTGATCCCGACCGCCAGGGCGCAGAGCGCCACGCGGCTCGTGAGCCTTGTCGCGGTCGCCCAAATCGTGATCGCCTGGATCGCCGTGATCGAACGTCCTGAGATTCTCGATTGGCTGGTATCGCTGATCGGTACCACCGCATCCGTGTTGGGCTGAAGCGGCGCCGTCCCAAGCTAAAGTGGGATAAATGAGCGCTCTGCAGACCGGATTCGACCTCTTCACCGACCGGAACATCGTGGCGATGCGGGTCAACGGGGAACTGAAGGACCTGGCTGCGACGGTGGACGACGGTGCGCTCGTCGAACCCGTCACGCTGGAGTCGGAAGACGGCCTGCGCATCCTGCGCCATTCCGCCGCCCACGTCGCCGCGCAGGCGGTGCAGTCCATCAATCCCGAGGTCAAACTTGGCATCGGCCCGCCCATCGTCGACGGGTTCTATTACGACTTCGATGTTGAGACCCCGTTCACTCCGGAAGACCTCACGAAGATCGAAAAGGCGATGGACCGCATCGTCAAGCAGGGTCAGCGCTTCGTGCGGCGCGTGGTGACCGAGGCGCAGGCGCGCGCCGAGCTGGCGGAGGAACCGTACAAGCTTGAGCTGATCGGGTTGAAGGGTGGGGTCTCAACCACCGCGGACAACGACGGAGGCGACGAATCCGTCGAGGTCGGCGGTCATGAACTCACGATTTACGACAACGTCGACCCGAAGACCGGAGAAACGGTGTGGCGGGACCTGTGCCGCGGGCCGCACCTGCCCAACACCAGGATGATCGGAAACGCTCACAAACTCATGCGCACCGCGGCCGCCTACTGGCGCGGCTCGGAGAAGAACAAGCAGCTTCAACGCATCTACGGGACGGCGTGGGCCACCAAGGACGAGCTGCATGCGTATCGGGAGCGCCTCGAGGAGGCCGCCCGCCGCGATCACCGCAAACTCGGCGCGGAATTGGACCTGTTCTCCTTCCCGGAAGAGATCGGCTCCGGCCTGGCGGTCTTCCACCCCAAGGGTGGGATCATCCGCCGGGAAATGGAGGACTATTCGCGCAAGAAGCACATCGAGGCCGGGTACGACTTCGTTAACACACCGCACATCACCAAGGGCGCGCTGTTTGAGGAGAGCGGTCACCTCGGCTGGTACAAAGAGGCAATGTTCCCGCCCATGCACGTCGACGAGGAACGCGACGCGGACGGCACCGTCATCCGGCAAGGGGTGGACTACTACCTGAAGCCGATGAATTGCCCGTTCCACATCCTCATCTACCGCTCCAGTGGTCGCTCCTACCGCGAGCTGCCGATGCGGCTGTTCGAGTTCGGCACCGTGTACCGGTACGAGAAGAGCGGTGTCGTGCACGGGCTGACCCGGGTGCGTGGCATGACCCAGGACGACGCCCACATCTTCACCACGCGGGAGAACATGCGCGACGAGCTCGCCAAACTCCTCACCTTCGTCATCGACCTGCTGCGCGACTACGGTTTGGACGACTTCTATTTGGAGTTGTCCACCAAGGACCCCGACAAATACGTGGGGGAGGACGCGGCGTGGGAAGAAGCCACCGACACCCTCCGGGAGGTGGGCATCGCCTCGGGTCTCGACCTGGTGCCCGACCCGGGCGGCGCGGCGTTCTACGGACCGAAGATCTCGGTGCAGGCGCGCGACGCGATCGGGCGCACCTGGCAGATGTCGACGATTCAGCTCGATTTCAACCTGCCGGAGCGTTTCGGTCTTGAATACACGGCTCCGGATGGATCGCGGCAGCGGCCGGTGATGATCCATCGCGCACTGTTCGGCTCGATCGAGCGATTCATCGGTGTGCTCACCGAGCATTACGCCGGAGCGTTCCCGGTGTGGCTGTCCCCGGTACAGGTTGTCGGCATCCCGGTGGCGGAGCAGTACGGCCCCTACCTGGACGAGGTCATCGGCAAGCTCAAGGCGGCCGGCGTCCGGGCCGAGGTCGACCATTCCAGTGACCGCATGCCCAAGAAGATCCGCAACGCCACGAAGTCCAAGGTTCCCTACCAGCTGATCGCCGGGGAAGATGACCGGGCGGCCGGAGCCGTCAGCTTCCGCTTCCGCGACGGGCGCCAAGAGAACGGCATCCCGGTCGACGAGGCGATCGATCGGATCACGGCGGCGATCGCCTCCAGAGCCCAGGTGTGATGTGAACAATTACGAGCGGAACGAATTCGACGCTCAAGACGACGTCGAGATCGATCCTGCGAATAGCTTCGCCGCGGTACCGGATGCCTTCCAACGCCTCTGGACGCCGCACCGCATGGTGTACATCGAAGACGGACAACAGCCGGCGGAGCACGACTGCCCGTTCTGCGTCGCGCCGACGCTGTCGGACGAGAAGGCGCTGATCGTTGCCAGGGGCACGTTCTGCTACGTGCTGCTCAACCTGTATCCCTACAACTCGGGGCACCTGCTGGTGTGCCCATACCGGCACATCGCCCTCTATGACCAAGCGAACGAGGATGAGGTGGCCGAAATGGGCAGCCTCACTCAAACAGCCATGCGCGTCCTGCGCACGGTGGCACACTGCGACGGCTTCAACCTCGGGATGAACCAGGGCCAGATCGCCGGGGCCGGAATCGCCGAGCACCTACACCAGCACATCGTCCCCCGCTGGGCCCTGGACTCGAACTTCTTCCCCATCATCGCGAAGACCAAGGCGGTCCCACGCCTGCTCGGTGACGTACGCGAGGCCACGGCAGCCGCCTGGCCGAAGGCGACAGCCCGCTGAGCGACGGCGAATCCGGGCGCGAATAGAATAGTTGGCGTGCCGAACACCGCGAGGCACACGGGAGAGGCGACAGTGTCTGACAACAACGAACAATTGGGTACCAGCCGGGTCAAACGGGGCCTGGCCGAAATGCTCAAGGGCGGCGTCATCATGGACGTCGTCACCGCCGACCAGGCGAAAATAGCCGAAGACGCGGGTGCCGTGGCCGTGATGGCGCTGGAGCGTGTCCCGGCCGACATTCGCGCCCAGGGCGGCGTTGCCCGGATGAGCGACCCTGACCTGATCGACGGAATCATCGAAGCCGTCTCCATCCCGGTGATGGCCAAGGCCCGGATCGGGCACTTCGTCGAGGCACAGATCCTCGAGGCGTTGAAGGTCGACTACATCGACGAGTCGGAAGTGCTCAGCCCCGCCGACTACGCCAACCACATCAACAAATGGAACTTCACTGTGCCGTTCGTCTGCGGTGCCACCAACCTGGGCGAGGCACTGCGGCGCATCACAGAAGGCGCGGCCATGATCCGCTCGAAGGGCGAGGCCGGCACGGGCGACGTCTCGGAGGCCACCAAGCACATCCGCACTATCTGGAGCGAAATCAACGCCCTCAAGGCCAAGAGCAAAGACGAACTGTACGTCGCCGCGAAAGAACTTCAGGCGCCGTACGAACTCGTCCGCGAGATCGCCGAGACCGGCAAACTCCCGGTCGTGCTGTTCACCGCCGGCGGTGTGGCCACCCCCGCGGACGCTGCGCTGATGATGCAACTCGGAGCCGACGGAGTGTTCGTCGGCTCGGGAATCTTCAAGTCCGGTAACCCGGCCAAGCGTGCCGCGGCGATTGTGAAGGCTGTCACGTTCTACGACGACGCCGCAGTTATCGCCGAAGCGTCCCGCGGACTGGGCGAGGCCATGGTCGGCATCAACGTGGCTGACCTTGCCGCCCCGCACCGCCTCTCCGAACGTGGCTGGTAGCGCCGCTTTACCGGTCGGCGTACTCGCCCTGCAGGGCGACTTCCGCGAACACATCGCGGTGCTGAATTCTTTCGGCGCCGATGCCAGGGCGGTGCGGCGACCGGACGAATTGGCGCAGGTCGCCGGTCTGGTGATCCCGGGCGGCGAGTCCAGCGTCATGGACAAACTGTCGCGACTGTTCGGCCTTGCCCAGCCCCTGAAGGCCGCTATTGCCGGCGGATTGCCGGTGTATGGCACCTGCGCGGGAATGATCATGCTGGCCGATACGATCCTCGACGGCATCACCGGTCAACAAAGCCTCGGCGGGCTGGACATCGATGTGCGCCGCAATGCGTTCGGGTCGCAGACCGACTCGTTCGAGGTAGACCTCGACATCCCCGAAAT
Organism: Parafrigoribacterium mesophilum; assembly: GCF_039652555.1. Lineage (NCBI taxonomy): Bacteria > Bacillati > Actinomycetota > Actinomycetes > Micrococcales > Microbacteriaceae > Parafrigoribacterium > Parafrigoribacterium mesophilum. Next base: position 156,739 of record NZ_JBDJAF010000001.1, on the reverse strand, counting down.
CGGGCAGCCGGCACTGCATGCCGTCTTCATCCGTGCCCCCGTGGTCGAGCGCGTCGGCTCGTCGGTCCACGCACTTGCCGAACTCGACGACGGCCGAGTCGTGGCAGTGGAACAGGGCAATCTGCTCGCCACGTCATTCCATCCGGAGATGACCGACGACCACCGTTTTCATGCGTATTTCCTCGGCCGGGTCGCCGAGGTGGGATTCCTGGGCTGAGCGCGCTGGTATTTTAGACTGTCAGCGACAGTGGAACGGGAGTTATTGATGTCGGGTCATTCCAAGTGGGCAACCACGAAGCACCAGAAGGCGGTCACCGACTCGCGGCGGGCGAAGGCGTTCGCCAAACTCATCAAGAACATCGAGGTAGCAGCCAAGTTGGGCGGCGGCGACCTGAGCGGGAACCCGACCCTCGTGGACGCGATTCAGAAGGCTAAGAAGACCTCGGTCCCGAACGACAACATCGACCGCGCGGTTAAGCGCGGATCGGGTCAACTCGGCGCCGGCACCGACTACAAGACCATCATGTACGAGGGTTACGCGCCCGGCGGAGTCGCGTTGCTCATCGAGTGCCTCACCGACAACCACAACCGCGCTGCCGCCGATGTGCGCACCATCATGACCCGCAACGGCGGAACCATGGGAGATCCGGGCAGCGTCGCCTACAACTTCAGCCGCAAGGGCGTGGTCTCGGTCAGGAAGGTGGACGGCGTGACCGAAGACACCATCCTGACCGCCGTGCTGGACGCCGGCGCCGAGGAGATCTTGGACCGCGGCGCCGGGTTCGACATCATCACAGAGCCCACCGATCTCGTGGCCACCCGCACCGCGCTGACCGACGCGGGGATCGACTACGAATCGGCCGAGTTGGAATTCGTGCCGGGCCTGCTGGTCGAGGTCGATCTCGAGCACGCACGCAAGGTTTTCAAGCTCATCGACGCATTGGAAGAGTCCGACGACGTGCAGAACATCTACGGCAACTTCGACGTTCCGGCTGACGTGCTCGCCGAGCTCGACGAAGAATAGCCGGCCCGCGTGATCCGGGTGCTGGGGGTCGACCCCGGACTCACCCGTTGCGGCGTCGGAATCGTGGATGTCGCCGCGAACCGCACGGCATCGCTCGTCTTCGTCACAGTCATCCGCACGCCGATCGACATGCCGCTGGAGCAGAGACTCCTCCGGCTCGGCGACGGCTTCGATCGGTACCTCCGCGAGTACGCTCCGCAGGCGGTGGCGTTGGAGGAGGTGTTCGCGCAACTGAACACCCGAACGGTGATGGGGACGGCGCAGGCCAGCGGAGTCGCCATGTTCGCGGCGGCCCGACGCGGGCTCAGCGTCGCCTTGCACACCCCCACCGAGGTGAAGGCGGCGATCACCGGCTACGGCGGCGCCAACAAGAAGCAGGTGGCGACCATGGTGCAGCGGGTCCTGCGATTGGATGCTCCGCCCACGCCGGCGGACGCCGCAGACGCGCTCGCATTGGCGATCTGCCATGCCTGGAAGCGCGGTGCGACGGTGGCGTCCAGCTCGTCTGAATCGACTCCGGCCCAGGAAGCCTGGCTGACCGCGGAGCGTCACGCGGCAAAGTCGGCGGCCAAACGTAGGCTGGGCAGATGATCTCTTCGGTTCGTGGCACGGTGCTCGAGGTGGGAGCCGCCCGCGTGCTGGTCGATGTCGGGGGAGTGGGCCTGGACATCGTGGTGACCCCCGGGTACGCCCTGCGACTGCGGGTCGGCGCACAGGCGACGCTGCGCACCGCGCTGATCGTGAGGGAAGACGATCTGTCGCTCTACGGCTTCGCGGACGCCGACGAACGCGCGGTGTTCGATCTGCTACGCGGTGTCACCGGCGTCGGTCCGAAGTCGGCGATGGGAGTGCTCGCCGTGATGGACCCCGGCGACATCGCCGCCGCGGTGGCCGCCGAAGACGATGCCTTATTTCGGAAGGTGTCCGGTATCGGTCCCAAGACCGCCAAGCTCATCGTCCTTTCTCTCTCGGGCAAGATGCAGGGCATTGCCGTGCGCGCGCCGGGCCGGAGTGGGCCGAGCGCGGTCGGTGACAGTGTGCTGGCCGCGCTGATCGGGCTGGGCTGGTCCGAGCGGGTCGCCGCGGAAGCCATCGACGATGCGATGGCCGCAGCCAATGCCGGCGAGGTCACAGTCTCCGCGCTGCTGCGCAGCGCGCTCGGCCGGCTCGGTCCCGGGCAGCTCAGCGGATCGAACAGCCGGTGAGCGGCCCCACCATGGATGACGACCGCATGCCGGAGAGACTGTCGGGAGATCCCGGCGTCGCCGTCGTACGCCCGACACCGGAGTCGGAAGCCGAACTGGCCTTTGAGGGGGCGCTCCGGCCGAAAACCCTCGCGGAATTCATCGGACAGGCCAAGGTGAGAGCACAACTGCAACTGCTCTTGCAGGCTGCCCAGATCCAGAGCCGCACTCCGGATCACATTCTGCTGGCAGGACCGCCCGGCCTTGGCAAGACCACCCTCGCCATGATCGTGGCGGAGGAGACCGGGCATCCGCTGCGCATGTCGAGCGGTCCGGCCATCCAGCACGCCGGAGACCTTGCCGCGGTGTTGTCGTCACTGGTCCCCGGTGAGATTCTGTTCATCGACGAGATCCACCGGATGGCTCGTTCGGCGGAGGAAATGCTCTATCTGGCGATGGAGGACTTCCGCATCGACATCATGGTGGGCAAGGGAGCCGGCGCCACCTCCATTCCCCTGGACCTCGCGCCGTTCACCCTGGTCGGAGCGACGACCAGGTCGGGGCTGCTGCCGAACCCGCTTCGGGACCGATTCGGGTTCACTGCGCACCTCGAGTTCTACGCCGACAGCGAACTGGAACAGGTGTTGTTGCGCGCGGCAAACCTCCTCGACCTCGACGTCGACCGAGAAGCTCTGGCCGAAATCGCCGGACGCTGCCGCGGCACGCCGCGCATCGCGAACCGGCTGCTGCGGCGGGTGCGCGACTATTCACTCGTGCACTCAGCGACGGGGCTCGACGCGGTGAACGCCGCTCTCGAGCTCTACGACGTTGACGAATACGGGCTTGATCGCCTGGACCGCGCGGTGATGCAGATCATCCTCACGCGGTTCGACGGCGGCCCGGTCGGTTTGAACACCCTGGCGGTGTCTGTCGGTGAGGAGGCCGAGACCATCGAGTCGGTCGTCGAGCCCTTCCTGGTGCGCATTGGCCTTCTGACACGAACGCCGCGCGGTCGAGTGGCCACGAGGCTGGCCTGGAAGCACTTCGGTCTCGTCCACGAGAGTGCCGGCCTGTTCGACTAGACCCATTATTCTTGAAGCTCAGGTCGAGCGTGCGGGGATAGACTGCACGTTGATCACGCCACGAACCCTCGGAAGGTTTATTTTCCACTATGGATCCAATGCTCATCATTATCGCGATCGCGCTGGCTGCGTTCGTCTTCTTCCAGTTTCGGAATTCCCGTAAACGTCAGCGCGAGACCGCTGAGCGCCAGACCCAGATCGTTGTGGGCGCGGAAGTCATGACCAACTACGGGCTGTACGGCACCATCCTCTCGCTCGACGACGACACCAACATGGCCATGATCGAGTCGACTCCCGGCACTGTGCTCAAGATTCACCGTCAGACCATCCTCAAGGTGGTCGAACCCGACGAGCCCGTGGTTTCGGACGTCACTGCCGAGGCAGTGGTGGCCGAGCCGGACAACCTCGACGTCGAGCCCGTTGTTGAGCCGGAGTTCGGTGAGCGCACGGAGGAGCCCACCAAGCCGGCCCGCAAGCCTGCGGCCAAGAAGACGCGCGAGTAGCGACTAACCTGATCTGGGCCTCGTACCTCGTGCGAGGCTCCCGCAGTGTGTGTTGACGCCCGTCCCACGCAATCACCTCAAGAAAGCTGAGTTCCTCGGTGGCAAGAACGACCCCGGTCAAGAAAGCGTGGCGCTCCCTCACCTGGCTTCTCGTGATCGTGGCGGGATTGACGATGCTCAATGGCGCAGGCATCCTGTGGCAGAACGGCAGTTGGGCCCCGAAGCTGGCCTTGGATCTCGAGGGCGGCACGCAGATCATCCTGGCGCCGAAGCTGGAAAGCGGGAAGACGGTCACCGCGGAGCAGCTCAATCAAGCCGTGACGATCATCCGCCAGCGCATTGACTCCGCGGGCGTCTCCGAAGCGGAGATCAACACGCAGGGCGGCACCAACGTCGTGGTCTCCATCCCAGGAACGCCCGACAAGGCCACGATTGACCGCATCGAATCCTCGGCGAAGCTTGAGTTCCGCGCGGTTCTGGTCGCGTCGGATGCCGCCACAACCACGGCGAGCCCGAGCGCCTCCCCGAGTCCGAGCGATGCCACCTCACCGAGCGGCGCGCCATCGCCGAGCACCAGCGCCTCGCCGGCGCCGACCCCCTCGGTGAGCCCGTCGAACGCGAGCGACCTGGCCTGGGTGACACCCGAACTGCAGAAGCAGTTCGACAGCTTCAACTGCAAGGACGTTGAGAAGTTCAAGACCAACGTCGCCCCCGCGAACGTCCCCCTCATCACCTGTTCGGCAGTGGAGAAAGACCCCACGACAGGCGCGGTGCTGCCGCAGGAGAAGTACATCCTCGGTCCTGTCGAAGTCGCAGGCAAGGACATCGCCGACGCGACCAACAGCCTCGTCGCCAACAGTCAGGGCGTGTCCACCGGGGCATGGGGCGTCAACATCGTCTTCAACTCCACCGGCGCCAAGCAGTTCGCCACGGTGACCGAACGTCTCTTCAATCTCACCGGAAACCAGCACCGCTTCGCCATCGTCCTTGACGGCCAGGTCATCTCCGCACCTACGACGAACGCAGTGATCACCGACGGCAAGCCGCAGATCACCGGAAACTTCACTCAAGAGACGTCGAAGACTCTCGCTGATCAGCTGAAGTACGGCGCACTGCCGATCGGATTCACCGTCAACAGCAATGAGACCATTTCGGCCACGTTGGGCACCACGCAGCTGGCCAGCGGCCTGCTGGCCGGCCTCATCGGCCTGATCCTGGTGGTCGGCTACTCCGTGCTGCAGTACCGAACCCTGGCCGTGATCACCATCGCCTCGCTTGTGATCGCCGCCGTGATCACCTACCTGATCGTGGCGATCCTGTCCTGGCGCGAGGGGTATCGGCTCTCGCTGGCCGGCGTCGCAGGCCTGATCGTCGCCATCGGTATCACCGCCGACTCGTTCATCGTCTACTTCGAGCGAATACGCGACGAACTGCGCGACGGCCGAAACCTCGAATCGGCCGTCGAAGCGGGCTGGAAACGTGCCGCTCGAACGATTTACGCCTCCGACACCGTTAACTTCCTGGCCGCGATCATCTTGTTCATCCTCGCCGTGGGCAATGTGAAAGGTTTCGCGCTCACCCTCGGGCTGACCACGATCGTCGACGTGCTTGTGGTGAGCATCTTCACCCATCCGATGCTGCGACTGCTGGCCCGCACCGAGTTCTTCGGCGGCGGTCACCGCTTCAGCGGACTCGATCCGAAAGCGCTGGGCGCCGTGTACCGCGGCCGTGCTCAGTTCCGCGCTCCGGTGGCGGTGTCCGCCGCGAGGCAGGCGCGCAGTTCCAAGGAAGTGGCCAGACGGCAGACCATCGCGGAGCGCAAGGCGGCGGAAGAAGCCGCCAACCTGGCCGCGGGCAAGAGGCCGGATGCTCCGGTGCGCAAAGACAAAGCCACCAGCGGCGCCAAGGGGAAGGACTCCTAATGGCAAGTTTCGCCCAATTCGGCAACGATCTTCACACCGGGAAGCTCTCCTACGACTTCGTCGGCAAGACCAAACTGTGGTACTCGATCGCCGCCGTGATGATCCTCATTGCGATTTTCGTTCCGATGATGCGCGGCGGGTTCGTGTTCGGCATCGAGTTCCGCGGCGGCTCGCAGTTCGAGATCTCGCAGGCCAACAACCTCAATACGAAAGTCGCGCAAGATTCCGTACTGAGCGTGGCGCCGGGCGTCGATCCGCGTGTCACCATCGTCGGTGGCCACGGCGTGCGCATCCAGACCGACCAGCTCAGCAATGACCAGAACGATGCGGTGCGCTCCGCCCTCGCGGAGACCTACAAGGTGCCGATCAAGGAGGTGACGTCCTCGTTCGTCGGAGCCACCTGGGGTGCCGACATCACCAACACCGCCATCCGGGGCCTGATCACCTTCCTTATCCTCGCCGCGATCGTCATGGCGCTGTACTTCCGCACCTGGAAAATGTCGCTGGCCGCCATGGTGGCTTTGCTGCACGACCTCGTCATCACTGCTGGCGTGTACGGAGTGCTCGGCATTGAGGTGACCCCTGCCGCAGTGATCGGATTCCTGACCATTCTCGGTTACTCGCTCTACGACACGGTCGTGGTGTTCGACAAAATTCGGGAGAACACTGCGGAGGATGCCGTAGAGTCCCGGCGAACGTTCTCGGAGTCGGTGAACCTCGCTGTGAACCAGACTCTGGTGCGATCGATCAACACCTCCGTGGTCGCGCTGCTGCCGGTCGGATCGATTCTGTTCATCGGAGCCGTCGCGCTCGGCGCCGGAACGCTGCGAGATATCTCCCTCGCCTTGTTCATCGGCATGATGATCGGCACGTATTCGACCATCTTCATCGCCGCCCCGATGTATGCGCATCTTCGCGCGGGCGAAGAAGCGATCAAGAAGCAGGCGAAGCGCGTGCAGGCCGCTCGCGCGGCCGCCCTCGTCGGCTGACCGCCACCAGAGTGCTGCTCACGAGCTGACGTGCCATGAGCGAACGGGGCCTGAAACTCCCAGCGGCGAATGCTAGTTTTGGCTTGTCGGGGAGGGCCTATGGTTGACACGAAAACGTCGGCACCGACGTCGTCGACCTCATTGCGCGCCCTGCTGCCGAGGATCTTCTCCAAGGCGCAGCCCGTAGGGGCTGTTGACACGCTGATCAGGACCGTGCGGACCCATCATCCGAAGATCGACCTCGGCGTGATCGAGCGCGCGTACACCGCGGCAGAGCGTGCGCACGCCGGGCAAGTGCGGATGAGCGGCGAGCCGTACATCAGCCATCCGGTCGCCGTCGCACAAATCCTCGCCGATCTCGGAATCGGACCGCGCACCATTGCGGCGGCCCTGCTGCACGACACGGTCGAAGACACCGACTACACCCTGGACCAGCTACGGCAGGATTTCGGCGACGAAATTGCGATGCTCGTCGACGGGGTCACCAAGCTGGACAAGCTGAAGTACGGCGACAGCGCCCAAGCGGAGACCGTGCGCAAGATGGTCGTCGCGATGTCCAAAGACATCCGGGTTCTGGTGATCAAACTGGCCGACCGGCTGCACAACGCGCGCACCTGGGGCTTCGTGGATCCCGCATCCGCCACCCGCAAGGCGCAGGAGACCTTGGAGATCTACGCACCGCTGGCACACCGGCTGGGCATCCAGGCGATCAAGTGGGAACTGGAGGACCTTTCCTTCGCCGTGCTGTATCCGAAGCTTTACGTCGAGATCGAATCCCTGGTGAAACAGCGCACGCCGGAGCGTGACGAGTTCTTGCAGGAGGTGCTCTCCGACGTTCAGGAAGACCTGAAGGCGGCGAAGATCCGCGGCAAGGTGGTCGGTCGGCCGAAACAGTACTACTCGATCTATCAGAAGATGATCCTGCGCGGCCGCGAGTTCGACGAGATCTATGACCTGGTCGGCATCCGGGTGCTGGTGAATTCACTGCGCGACTGCTACGCCGTGCTCGGCCCGATCCACGCCAGGTGGAACCCGATCCCGGGCCGGTTCAAGGACTACATCGCCACACCGAAGTTCAACCTCTACCAGTCGCTGCACACCACGGTGATCGGGCCGCACGGACGCCCCGTGGAGATTCAGATCCGCACCGAGCAGATGCACCAGCGTGCCGAGTTCGGCGTCGCCGCGCACTGGAAGTACAAGGAACGCGTCAACGGCGGCAAGGCCGCCAGCAGCGGGCCGGGTGCCGACACCGAGATGGCCTGGCTCGCGCACATCTCCGACTGGCAGGCCGAGACCTCCGACCCGAACGAGTTCCTGGATTCGCTGCGGTTCGAGATCGGCGCCAAAGAAGTCTACGTGTTCACGCCACAGGGCAAGGTGATCGGGTTGCCGGCCGGGGCCACCCCTGTGGACTTCGCCTACGCCGTGCACACCGAGGTGGGCCACCGCACCATGGGCGCCAAGGTGAACGGCCGGCTGGTGCCGCTGGAGAGCACCTTGAGCAGCGGCGACGTCGTCGAGGTGTTCACCTCGAAGAACCCGGATGCCGGGCCGAGCCAGGGTTGGCTCGAGTTCGTGAAGAGCCCACGGGCTCGAAACAAGATCCGGCAGTGGTTCACGAAGGAACGTCGCGAAGAGGCCATCGAGCAGGGCAAGGATGCCATCGCCAGGGCGATGCGCAAGCAGAACCTGCCGCTGCAACGGCTGATGAACCAGGACTCGTTCAGCGAAGTGGCTGCGGTCATGCGGTTCGAGGACGTGTCGGCACTGTACGCGGCGGTCGGTGAAGGCCGTGTGTCCACCCAGTCGGTCATCGAGAAGGTGCTCGCCGCGCTGCACTCGCAGGCCGAGAACGAAGACACCGAGCTCCTCTTTCCGACCAAGGGCCGCGGCCGGCAGCTGAGAAACAGTGACTCCGGGGTGCTGGTGCGCGGAGCGCCCGACATCCTGGTGAAGCTCGCAAAGTGCTGCACGCCGGTCCCCGGCGACGACATCATCGGCTTCGTCACGCGCGGTTCGGGTGTCTCGGTGCACCAGGCGACCTGCCACAACGCCACATCGCTGCTGGCCGAACCGGAGCGAATCATCGAAGTGGAGTGGGCGCCGTCGCCGTCCAGCGTGTTCCTGGTGCAGATCCAGGTCGAGGCGCTGGACCGGTCCGGTCTGCTCTCGGACGTCACCCGGGTACTCACCGAAAGCCACGTCAATATCCTGTCCGCGACGGTGTCGACGTCGAATGACCGGTTGGCGCTCAGCCGATTCGTGTTCGAGATGAGCGACACCACCCACCTGGACCGGGTGCTGAACTCGGTGCGGCGCATCGACCAGGTTTACGACGTGTACCGGGTCAACGCCGGCTGAGACCGGCCGCCTCCAAGGACGCGGCGATCCGTCGCAACGCCCGCCGCTTTCCCGGCAGGTTATGCCGCCGGTTCAGCGCGAGACGGCACTCGTCGATCCCGAAGCCGTCGATGGCCAGTAGCGCGGTGACGATCAGTCGCTCCTCGCAACCGAACGCCGGTGAGAACCTGGCAAGGTCAGCCACCGTCCGAAGCGGCGTGGTGACTCGAACGCCGCCGAAGGATTGCACTTCGGAGCCGTCGATCTCGACTTCCCGCACACTGATGCGCCGAGTCCGAGGCGGTCTGGCCCGAGCTCGGGCGTCCACACAGAACTGGTGCACCGTCGGCGGGACGCCGAGCGCGCCATGCACCCATGCGGCGGTGCGCTGTTCCGCGATCAGGCGCGACGGGGTGATGGCGGCCAGCGCGTTTGCTCTGGTGATCGGGCGCTCGACTTCGTCACACGGGCTGAAGCACTCGTCGACCCGGTACAGTTCGCCGTCGAGGAGGGCCGCGCAAAGCTCGGCTTCGGGAAGGTCCACGCGGGAGAGCACGGCGGGCAGTCGGTACGGCATCCGGCCAGCATGCACTGCACTGTCGAGGCGAGACCGCTTTCGCGGCCGATCTGTGGGTAACTGGGACTGTGGACGGCGCCGAGTCTCGACGGGCTGGACCGGCGGCAGCCCGACCGGTGATTGAGCTTGTCGAAATCACGTGGGTTACCTGTGGGGTCTCGACGGGCTCGACCACCGGAGGCGAGTTGCCTGTGGGGCTCGACGGAGGCGAATGCCGGAGCGGACGCTACTTGAGGGCGTCCAGCCACACCTTCCGGGCGTCGAGCGCTTCCTGCGCCTGCTCGATCTTGCGGGCGTCGCCGCTGGCGCGGGCATCGGCAAGCTCCTTCTCGAGCTTCCCGATGGACTCCTCAAGCTGACGGGCCAGGCCTTCCGAGCGTGCCTGCCGTTCCGGATTGCTGCGGTGCCAGCGGTCTTCCTCAAGCTTGCGCACCGCAGCCTCGACCTTGCGGAGACGGTCCTCGATGGACTTCACCTTGTCCCGCGGGACCTTGCCGATCTTGTCCCACTTCTCTTCGATGACGATGAGCTTGCGGCGCGCTTCGCTGAGGTCGGTCGCGGTGGACAGCTGTTCGGCTTCAGCCAGGAGCGCAAGCTTGAGTTCGAGGTTCGCAGCGAACTCGGCGTCGTCCTTGCTGTCCTGCTCAGATTTCGCCGCGAACAGACTGTCACCGGCGGCCTTGAATTTCGCCCAGAGGGCGTCGTCGAACTTCTTGCCTGCCCGACCGGACACCTTCCACTCGTCAAGCAAGTTCCGATAGGCGGGAATTCCCGCCGTGCCCTGGGGCACCAGAGCCTCGGCCTTGTCCACGAGGGCCTGCTTCTTGTCGCGAGCCTCACGGTGGCCGGAGTCGAGCTGGGCAAAAAACGCCTTGCGGTGGCTTTCAATGGTGGTACGAGCGGCCCGGAACCGCTTCCACAGATCGTTGCTCTCCGCCTTCGGCAACCGGGGTCCGTCGTGCTGTTGTTTCTGCCAACGGGCGAAGATGTCGTCCAGGGCGGCGCCTACCTGCTTCCACTGCGCCTTCGCCGGGTCCTGTGCCGCGAGCGTTTCGGCCTCGACGACGATGGCGGTGCGCTCGGCGATCGCCGCATCCAGGGCCGCCTTGGCGTCAGCCGTCTGCTTCTGCGTGAGTTCCCCGACGGCCCCATCGAGGGCATCGAGCCTGACCCGCAACGCGGCGAGATCGCCAACCGCGCGCGCCGAGGCGATGCTCGTCTTCAACGCGTCGATGGTGCCGGCGACGTCGGCGCCCGCGGTACCCCGCTTGACGCGCTGCTCAAGCAGCGTCACCTGCCCGGCTAACTCGTTGTATTTGCGCTGGAAGTAGGCCAGTGCCTCTTCAGCTGTTCCATCGGGGTACTGTCCAACGGCACGCTCGCTCTCGCCTTCGCGCACGAAAACGGTGCCGGTGTCGTCGACGCGGCCCCACGGTGTTTGCTCGCCTGTCACCAAAAGCCTCACCTTGCTGTTACGGGCCGATCCTGTTGCCCAAGCCTATTGCACCACGTTTCGTGGTCTGGCGTGTGGGGTGAGTGACGTGTTCGGTTAGTGGATCGCGACGTCGGTGATCGTGGTGGGTACGGCCGGGGCGCCATCGTGACTGTCGCCGGTCACACCGGCGCGGGCGATGTCGGTGACGAACTTGTCGAGTCCGCTGGTGACATGTCCTATCACTGTGTATCCGCCGGCAGCGTCGTTGTCGATGGTGCCGTCGCCGTACATGATGAAGAACTGGTGTCCCTGGCTGTAGGCGTTTCCCGCGGCTCGGGCCATGGCGATGGTGCCGGCTGGGTACTGTCCGTCGGCCGGCGCGTTTTCGATCGGTCCGAAGGCGAAGCTGGGGTCGGCCGACCCGGTGCCGTCCACAGAGCCGCACTGGATGAGCAGCGACCCGGCATCCGTGAGCCGGTGGCAGCGCTTGCCGGGGAAGTAACCGCTTTGCACCTCCTGAACGAACACCGCGACCGCCTGAGGCGCGGCCGTTCCGTCCAGGGTGATGCCGAGCGGAACATCGTTGAGGGTCAGCGTGCCCGACCACTTCCGGTTTTCTGACAGTGATGGCTGGGGAATGTCGCCGACGTTCTGCCCGGCCTGCGGGGACGGGCTGGCGGACGGGCTTGCGGACGGGCTGGGCGTGGCGGTGGCCTGCGCCCCGGGTCCCGCGGTGAAGAAGAATACCTGGGTGGCAGCGGCCAGGGCGATGACTACAAGCCCGCCGGCGACACCGAGGATGTTGTCACGACGTCGGCGGCGTTGCCGGTGGGCGTGCAGGCTCTGCCGGGCCGTGAACCGCCGGAGCCGCTCTCGTGCCTGTCGTTGCTCGTTTTTGCTCGGCGTCACGTTTCCTCCCTAGCCGGCAGTGCCGCGCGGACAGTGCCGCCAACTACCATAGCTTTCATGGTGGATACGCAGCTCGGCTTGCATGCCGGCGCCACGCCGCTGGCGGTGCGGATGCGTCCCCGCTCTCTGGATGAGGTCGCCGGGCAACGCCATTTGCTCACCCCGGGATCGCCCCTGCTCGGCCTCGCCGCGGACTCAAGCGGCCCGCAGGGAGCGGCGTCAGTCATTCTGTGGGGGCCACCCGGCACCGGAAAGACGACCATCGCCCAGGCGATCGCCCGCACCTCCGGTCGAGCGTTCGTGCAGCTGTCCGCCGTCACCGCCGGCGTTAAGGACGTGCGCCTGGCCATGGAGGAGGCGATGACCACGCGCGATCTCTACGGCCGCTCGACGGTGTTGTTTCTCGACGAGATCCACCGGTTCAGCAAGGCGCAGCAGGATGCCCTCCTGCCGGGGGTGGAGAACGGCTGGGTGGTCCTGATCGCTGCGACGACCGAAAACCCGTCGTTCTCGGTGATCGCCCCGCTGCTGTCCCGGTCACTGCTGCTCACCCTCACTGCGTTGTCCGATGACGACCTCGGTACGGTCGTGGACCGTGCGGTCGACGATCCGCGCGGACTGAACGGCAGCATCCGCTTGGCGCCCGAGGCGCGCTCGTCGATCATCCGGTTGGCGTCCGGAGACGCGCGCCGGGCACTCACAGCACTGGAGGCGGCAGCCTACGCCGTGACCACGGCGCCGGCGCAGACGGAGCAGGACATCGCCGAGCTGCCGACGGTGAGCGCAGAACTGGTCGCCGAAACGGTGGACCGGGCGCTGCTGCGCTATGACCGGCAGGGCGACGAGCACTACGACGTGATCAGCGCCTTCATCAAATCGGTGCGCGGCTCCGACGTCGATGCCGCACTGCACTATCTGGCCAGGATGATCGAGGCGGGGGAAGATCCGCGGTTTATCGCCAGGCGCATCATCATTCTGGCGTCGGAAGACATCGGAATGGCCGACCCGCAGGCGTTGGTTGTCGCGGTGGCCGCCGCGGATGCGGTGCAGCTGATCGGCATGCCGGAGGGCCGCATCCCGCTTGCGCAAGCGGTCGTGCACCTGTCGCTGGCGCCCAAATCGAACGCCGCCTATCTCGCGGTGGATGCCGCGATCGCGGATGTGCGAGCCGGCCGGATGGGACGAGTGCCGCCGCACCTGCGCGACTCGCACTACTCGGGGGCCACGAAACTTGGGGCAGGCAAGGGCTACCGGTATCCGCACGACGACGACCTCGGCGTGCTGGCACAGCAATACGCCCCTGACGAACTGCTCGCCACGCAGTACTACACGCCGACGGAGCACGGGAACGAACGCGACGTCGCCGCCCGGCTGGCAAAACTGCGCGCCATCATCCGCGGCACTTAGCACCGGTACTTTACTGATATCGTTGCTGTTGCCAACAGTAGGTTGTCGCGCACGGCTGCCGTGATGCCTGAACTGGATGGGGAAGCGTCCTTTAGCCGGACGGTACCCCGTGGCGCATCCCTCTTCGTAATCCGTCGGGCACACCAGTGCGCCGGCGCGGCAAGTTGAAGACCGATGATTGAGCACCGAAAGGACACCGTGTCTACCAAGTCACGTACTCGAAGCAAGACCCGCCTGTCGCGGGCGCTGGGCATCCCGCTCACGCCGAAGGCGGCCAAATATCTGGAAAAGCGTCCGTACCCGCCGGGGGAGCACGGCCGCACCAAGCGCAAGACCGACTCCGACTACGCGGTGCGTCTTCGCGAGAAGCAGCGCCTGCGTGCCCAGTACGGCATCCGTGAGGCGCAGCTGAAGATCGTATTCCAGGAAGCCCGCCGTGCGCAGGGGCTGACCGGTGAAAACCTGGTTGAGCTTCTCGAGATGCGCCTGGATGCGCTGCTGGTTCGTGCGGCATTTGCCCGCACGACTGCGCAGGCTCGCCAGCTGATCGTGCACCGTCACATCCTGGTGGACGGCAAGCGCGTCGACCGTCCGTCGTACCGCGTGAGCCCCGGTCAGCTCATCCACGTGCACGCCAAGAGCGAGGCCATGGAGCCGTTCCAGGTCGCCGCAGCCGGCGGTCACGCCGAGGTGCTCCCGAAGACCCCCGGCTACCTCGAGGTCGAGCTCGACAAGCTGCAGGCGCGCCTGGTGCGCCGCCCGAAGCGCGCCGAGGTCCCGGTGACCTGTGAAGTCCAACTCGTCGTCGAGTACTACGCGGCCAGGTAACCACCTCCGCACGACGCAGAAGGAGCGGCTCATCCACAGGATGATCCGCTCCTTTGCGTTTGCCAGGCAGCCATCCGGCGAGAAGTAAGCTGGACCTTTGGCCGTCCCTCATTTCCGTCGTCCGTTAGGAGCAGTGCTCATGAAGAATGCAGTCTTGCTGATGCTCGGCGTCGGCATCGGGTTTTTCGCCGCCCACCAATTCAACAAAACCGCTCAGGGCAAGGACTTTTTCGCGACAGTGGGGGAGAAGGCCCGCGAGTTCAACAACGCTCTCGTCGAAGGCTACCGAACCCGCGAAACCGAACTGACCGCCCAGCACACGACCCCGGGACAGTATGCAGACCGCTGATATCCGTCGACGCTGGCTCGACTTTTTTGCAGGACGCGGGCACACCGTGGTGCCCTCGGCCTCACTGGTCAGCGACGACCCCACCCTGCTGTTCACCGTCGCAGGGATGGTGCCGTTCGTGCCGTACCTCACCGGGCTGGTTCCGGCCCCGTACCCGCGCGCGACGAGCGTGCAGAAGTGCATCCGCACCAACGACATCGAGGAGGTCGGCAAGACACCCCGGCACGGCACGTTCTTCCAGATGGCCGGCAACTTCTCGTTCGGCGACTACTTCAAAGAACAGGCCATCGCGTACGCCTGGGAATTGCTCACCACCAGCGACGCGGACGGCGGCTACGGATTCGACGAGAAGGACCTCTGGGTCACCATTTACCAAGATGACGACGAGGCGCTGAAGTACTGGCGCGCCGTCGGTGTGGCCGAAAATCGCATCCAGCGTCTTGGCATGGCCTCCAACTACTGGTCCACCGGTCAGCCCGGACCGGCCGGCCCGTGCTCCGAGATCTTCTTCGACCGAGGCCCCGGCTACGGCGTGGACGGCGGTCCAGCCACCGACGATGACCGCTACGTCGAAATCTGGAACCTGGTCTTCATGCAGTACCTCCGCGGTGAGGGTCGCGGCAAGGACGACTTCGAGATCCTCGGCGACCTGCCGAAGAAGAACATCGACACCGGGATGGGGATCGAGCGGGTCGCCTTCATCAAGCAGGGCGTCCAGAACATGTACGAGATCGACCAGGTGCGCCCGGTGCTCGACCTCGCCGCATCCCTGTCCGGCCGGACCTACGGTGCCGATCACGCCGACGATGTGCGGATGCGGATCGTAGCGGACCATGTGCGCTCTGCCCTGATGCTGATGGCCGACGGAATCACCCCGTCCAACGAGGGGCGCGGCTACATCCTGCGGCGGCTGCTGCGCCGCAGCGTGCGCGCCATGCGCCTGCTCGGCGTGGATGCGCCGGTGTTCACCGAACTGTTCCCGGCCTCCCGGGACGCGATGAAGGACGCGTACCCGGACGTCGCGAAGGATTTCCCCCGCATCGGTCGGCTGGCCTATGCCGAGGAAGAGACCTTCCGAGCTACCCTGGCCAGCGGCACCAGCATCCTCGATCTCGCCGTGGCCAAGTCCAAGAAGACCGGCGCCGCCCAACTCGGCGGGGACACCGCGTTCCTGCTGCACGACACGTTCGGCTTCCCGATCGACCTCACCCTCGAGATCGCGGAAGAAGCGGGCTTGACGGTTGACCGCGCCGCGTTCGACACGCTCATGGCGCAGCAACGCGCCAAGGCCAAGGCGGACGCGAGAGCCAAGAAGCATCAATTAGCCGACCTCTCGGTGTACAGCGCGTTTCGCGCCCAGGGCGAGACCACCTTCACCGGTTACGACTTCCTCACCACCGACACCACCGTCCTCGGCATCATCAAAGACGCCGCGACCGTTCCGGCCGCGAGTGTCGGCGACGTGGCCGAGGTGATCCTCGCGGAAACCTCGCTGTACGCCGAATCCGGCGGGCAAGAGGCGGATGCCGGCACCATCATCGGCGACGGCTTTGAACTCGAGGTGCTCGATGTGCAGCGCCCGGTCAAGGGCCTGGTCAGCCACAAGGTGCTCGTGCACAGCGGCGCGGTCGCCGTGGGCGATGCCGCAACCACGATCGTGGATCCCGACTGGCGGCGCGGCGCCACGCAGGCGCACTCCGCGACGCACCTCATCCACGCCGCCCTGCGGCAGGTACTGGGACCCCAGGCCCACCAGGCGGGATCGTACAACAAGGCCGGCTACATGCGGCTGGACTTCCACTGGAGCAGTGCGCTCTCGCCCGAGACGAAGACGGAGATCGAGGAGATCGCCAACAACGCCATCCGGCAGAACCTCGAGGTGGAAACGCGCGTCATGCCGCTGGCCGAGGCCAAGGCGATGGGCGCCATGGCGCTGTTCGGCGAGAAGTACGGGCAGTCGGTGCGGGTGGTCGACATCGGCGGCCCGTGGTCGCGCGAACTGTGCGCCGGCACCCATGTGTCACGCAGCGCCGAAGTCGGCGTGATCAACCTGGTCAGCGAGTCGTCGGTCGGATCGGCGAACCGCCGCATCGAGTCACTCGTCGGACGGGAAGCATTCAAAGACTTCGCCGCCGAGCGCGCCATCGTCTCGCAACTGACCTCAAGTCTGAAGACCCCGCGGGAGAGCTTGCCGGAGCGCATCACCGAACTGGTGGCCAACCTGAAGGCCGCCGAGAAGAAAATTGCGCAGTTCGAGTCAGCGGCACTGACCTCCCGGATACCTCAGCTCGCCGAGTCCGCCACGCGTGTCGGAGAACTCACGGTGGTGAGCAGCGACGTCGGCTCGCTCTCGTCCTCGGACGAGTTGCGGTCCCTGGTCACCGGAGTGCGCGCCCGGCTCGGTTCGGGTCCCGCCGTGGTCGCGCTGGCGGCCGAGATTGGCGGAAAACCCGCCGTCATCGTCGGGGTCACCGAGGCGGCACGAGGGCTCGGGATTCGCGCCGGCGTGCTGGCCAAGACCGCGGCAGGCGTCCTCGGCGGCGGCGGCGGCGGACGGGACGATCTGGCACAGGGCGGCGGCACGGATGTCTCAGCCGTTCCGGCAGCGTTGAAGGCCATTGCGCACGAACTGCCGAGGTAGCCGGTGCGGCGCGGAGTGCGGATGGGCATCGACGTCGGAAAGGTACGCGTGGGTGTTGCGCGTAGTGATCCGGACGGCCTGATTGCCACACCGGTCGCCACGGTCGCGCGCGGAGCAGGCGACGTTGCCGAGATTCTGCGCATCGCTGCCGAGCTGGAAGCATTCGAGTTCGTCGTCGGCCTGCCTCTGGCGCTTTCCGGGCGACACACCGCCTCCACCGGCGATGCCGTTGCGTTCGCCGAGGCCCTCGCCGGAGCGTCCACGACGCCAGTGCGGATGGTGGATGAGAGGCTCTCCACCGTCGCCGCCGGGCGGAACCTGCGAGCATCCGGACGCAACGCGAGGCGCTCCCGTGCCGTCATCGACCAGGCGGCGGCCGTGATAATTTTGCAGCACGCCCTCGACTTCGAACGCGCCGCCGGGACCACACCCGGTGCGCCGGTAGTCCCCCAAGAAGGACTGTGATTGTGGCAGAAACGCCCAACTTCGATGATCTCGTCAACTGGAGCGAGAGTTCCGGTGATGCAGCGTCCCGGCCCGACCAGACGGAACCGACGCTTCCTCTGCGACGTGACCGTCGCCGCCCGCCACGACGCCGGCGTCTCACCTGGCTCTGGGTGCTGCTCACCGTTCTGGCGCTGATCGTCGCGGACGGAGCGGTCGTGTGGACGAATTTCCAGCCGCAGGTCAGGCATCTGATGGGCTGGGAAGCCCCGGTCGATTACGTCGGCGCAGGCAGCGGCGACGTGGTCGTCACGATCACCAATGGCCAAATCGGTTCGGATGTCGCGACGCTGCTGCAGAAGGCGGGCGTCACGAAAACCTATACGGCCTTCTACAAACTCCTCCTCGTGCAGGATCCACCGGTGCAGTTTCACCCAGGCAGCTACAAGCTCAAGAAGAAGATGAGCGCATCGTCGGCGCTCAAGGCGCTGACCGACCCCGCCAACAAGGTGCAGACCCGACTGGTGGTCCCGGAGGGAACCACCGTCGCCGGAGTGGTGAAGCGCCTGGCCGCCCTCAGCGAGTCCACCGGCATCACCGCCGACCAAGCACAGGCCGCTGCTGACGATTACACCTCGTACGGCCTCCCGGCTGAGGCGCCCCGCCTGGAGGGATACCTCTTCCCCGCGACCTACAACCTGGAACCGGGCATGAGCGCGCACGACGTGTTCCAGACCATGGTCTCGAAGATGTTCCAGGTGCTGGATGCCGCAGGCGTTGCCCCAGCCGACCGGCATCGCGTGCTCACTCTCGCCTCCATCACCCAGAAGGAAGGCGGCCCAGAGGCCGACTTCCCGAAGGTGGCCAGGGTGTGGGAGAACCGGATCGCTCAAGGCATGAATCTACAGTCCGACGCCACGGTCAGCTACGGAGCGGGTGGCACCACGATCAGCACCTCCGACTCGGAACGCGCCGACAAGACGAACCGGTACAACACCTACGCGAACCCGGGACTGCCGGTCGGCCCCATCTCCAACCCCGGCGATGCCGCCATCAATGCGACCCTGCATCCAGCCGACGGACCCTGGCTGTATTTCGTGTTGGTCAACGGCGAGACCGGGGAGACCGTGTTCTCCTCGACGTTCGAGGAGCACAACGTAGCAGTGAAGCGGTGGCAGCAGTGGTTGCGGGACCACCCGGGCTTCGATCAGTGACCCGGATTCCCGCAGGAGCGCAGACGAGGCTCGCGGTGCTCGGCCATCCGATTCAGCATTCGCGCTCCCCGTTGCTGCACGCCGCTGCCTACGCGGTGCTCGACCTGCCCTGGAACTACGAGACCGTCGACGTCACCGATGCCGCTCTGCCCTCGTTCGTCGCTGCGCTGGGGTCCGAGTGGCGGGGACTGTCGCTCACCATGCCGCTCAAACGCGCCGTCGTGCCACTCCTGGACGAGAGCGACGACCTGGTCGCCATGATAGGTGTCGCCAACACCGTGTTGTTCCGACCCGGCGCCGACCGGGTGACCCTGCACGGTTTCAACACCGACGTGGGTGGAGTCATGGATGCGCTCAGTGCGGCAGGCGCCGACCCGCGGGATGCCCACATCCTCGGCTCCGGCGCCACCGCCACGTCGGTGCTCGTGGCACTGGCCCGCCTCGGGGCCGCTTCCGTGACCATCAGCGCCAGATCACCGCGGAAGGCGCGTCACCTGGAATCCCTGGCGCAGCGGCTCGGCGTCGACCTCGTCACCGTCCCGTTGGGCACGCCGCCCGACGTCCCGCCTACGCTCGTCGTCAGCACCGTGCCAGGCGACGTGAACCTTGAGTTTCCCGTCCCTGCAGCGCTTAGCCGGGATGCCGTTCTGCTCGATGTCACCTACGACCCCTGGCCGACCGGACTGGCAGAGCGGTGGTCCGATGCCGGCGGGACGGTTCTCTCCGGGTTGGAAATGCTGATGTGGCAGGCGTTGCGGCAGGTACGTGTGTTCGTGTCAGGCGACCAGGACACAGAACTTGACAGCGAGCCCCGCGTCATCGACGCCATGCGGCACAGCGTCGGGTTGGCCAACGACTGACGCTCCGGCGTTATGGGAAGATCGATACATGCTTCGATGGTTGACCGCAGGAGAATCGCACGGACCGGAACTGGTGGCGATCCTCGAGGGTCTGCCAGCCGGTGTGCCGCTGTCGTTGGACCAAGTACGCGCCGATCTGGCCCGCCGCAAGCTGGGCTTCGGCCGCGGCGCGCGAATGAAGTTCGAAGCCGATGAGCTGGCCTTTTCCAGCGGGGTGCGCTTCGGCCTGAGCATGGGCAGCCCTATCGCGCTGCGGATCGGCAACACCGAATGGCCACGCTGGGTCGACGTGATGAGCGCGGAACCGGTCGACCTAGAGACTCTGCCCAAAGGGCGCGGCGCCGCACTGACCCGACCACGGCCGGGACACGCCGACCTCGTCGGCATGCAGAAGTACGGGTTTTCGGAGGCCCGCAACGTGCTCGAACGCGCCAGCGCCCGGGAAACCGCCGCTCGGGTGGCGCTCGGCGCCCTGGTGCGCGCCTTCCTCGCCGAGCTGGGCATCCGACTCGTCAGTCACACCTTGGCCATCGGCCCGGTGCGCGTTCCGGAGGGATCGCCGCTGCCGCACCCCGACGATGTCGAGCGGCTGGATGCCGATCCGCTGCGCTGCCTGGATCCGGCGACGTCTGCACTGATGGTCGCCGAAGTGGAAAGCGCGCAGCAGGACGGCGACACGCTGGGCGGAGTGGTCGAGGTCCTCGCCTATGGCCTGCCGCCCGGCCTGGGTTCCTACACCCACTGGGACCGGCGTCTGGATTCCCAACTCGCCGGCGCACTGATGAGCATCCAGGCGATCAAAGGCGTCGAGGTGGGCGACGGATTCCTCACCACGACCAGGCGCGGATCGCACGCCCACGATGAACTCGTGCAGACGGACAACGGGATCGCCCGGCTCACCGACCGTGCCGGAGGCACAGAAGGCGGCATGACCACGGGCACTGTCCTGCGGGTGCGAGCCGGCATGAAGCCGATCTCGACGGTGCCGCATTCGCTACGCACCGTGGATGTGGCGACCGGCGAGGCGGCGGGAGCACACCATCAGCGCTCGGATGTCTGCGCCGTGCCCGCAGCCGGAGTCGTGGCGGAGGCCATGGTCGCGCTCGTGCTCGCCGCCGCCGTCGTTGAGAAGTTCGGCGGTGACTCGCTGCCGGAGACCAAGCGCAACCTCGAAGGCTACCTGTCCAACATCCCGGAAAACCTCCTCACGACGGCAGAAAGCACCGGCACCGAGTGACGTCAGCACGTCCCCTGGTTGTCATCATCGGTCCGCCCGGGGCGGGGAAGACCCGGGTCGGGAAGCGCGTGGCCGGACTGCTGCACTGCCGCTTCGTCGACACCGACCGGCGGATCGTCGACGGGCACGGCTCCATTCCCGAGCTGTTCAGCAGGTTCGGGGAGGAGCACTTCCGTGCCATCGAACGGGTCGAAGTGGCGAAGTCGCTCGGTGAAGACGCCGTGGTCGCGCTGGGCGGCGGCGCCATTCTCAACGCGGATACCAGACGGGATCTGACGGACCTTCCGGTCGCCCTGCTCACCGTGAGCCGCGAGGCGGTGCAGTCCCGGATTTCGGGAACCGGACGTCCGTTGCTGGCCGACGGCCTCGAATCCTGGGATCGCCTGGTGGCAGACCGGAACGGCCTGTACCGAAGCCTCGCGACGCGCACCTGGGACACCTCCGGCCATCGGGTCGAAGACCTCGCTCGCGAGGTCGCCCAGTGGACTCAAGAGCAGCGGAGTCAAGACCAGCGGCGCCAACAGCAGCGGAGCCAAGAAGAAAGAACGAGCGAATGAGGATGACAGCATGACCACGACGACCATCACGGTGAACGGACCAGAGCCGTACGACGTGCTCATCGGCAACGACATCACCGACAGCATCACCAAATTGATCGGGCGCGACGCCAAGAAGGTCCTCATCGTGCACCAGCCGACCCTGGCCGCGCTGTCCGCGCAGCTGCGCGAGGGGCCACTCGCGAACTACGAAGTGCTCATGGCGGAGGTGCCGGACGGTGAACCGGCCAAACGCATCGAAGTCGCCGCCTGGTGCTGGCAGATCATGGGGACCGCAGACTTCAGCCGCACCGACGTCGTCATCGGGTTCGGAGGGGGAGCGGTCACCGACCTCGCCGGGTTCGTCGCCGCAACCTGGCTACGCGGGGTGCGGGTCATCCAGATCCCGACCACTCTGCTCGGCATGGTCGACGCCGCCATCGGCGGAAAGACGGCAGTCAACACCAGCGAGGGCAAGAACCTGGTCGGAGCGTTTTACGCGCCGTCCGCGGTGGTCGCCGACCTGGATGTGCTGGCCGGTCTCGGACAGAATGAGATCCTCGCCGGCTTCGGTGAGGTGGTCAAGTACGGGTTCATCGCCGAGCCGGAGATTCTCGAGGCGATCGAGTCCGACGTCGACACGGCCACGGATGCCACCAGCGACGTGTTCCGGCACCTGGTCGAGCTCTCGGTGGGCATCAAGGCACGCGTCGTCGGACGCGACTTCAAGGAATCCGGGCCGCGCGAAGTGCTCAACTATGGCCATACCCTGGGCCACGCCGTGGAATTCGCGGAACGGTACAAGTGGCGGCACGGGGCCGCCATCAGCGTCGGAATGATGTACGCTGCTGAACTCGCGCGGCTCGGCGGCCGGCTCAGCGACGAGGTCGTGGAGCGGCACCGCAGCATCCTGTCGTCGCTCCAATTGCCGATCGCGTACCCCATAGACCGGTGGAACAGCCTGCTCGAGGCCATGCAGCGCGATAAGAAGACGCGTGGTGGGATGCTTCGCTTCATTGTGCTCGACGACGTGGCCAGGCCGACGGTGCTCGCCGCGCCCGACCTCAGTCTGCTTTTCGCGGCCTACCAGGAGATCGGCTTCGAACGCGGCGGAGTTCAGAAGGCAGGGAAGAGCGTCAAGTCGCGGTAGCGGCATCCTGACGCGAATCGAGGCCAGGAGGAACCCCTCCTGGCCTCGATTCGCCTGCCGCGACGGTCGCTACTGGGCAGCCCCGGCGTTCACCGACTTCGGCTCGCGCGCTCCCGTGGCGACCTCGATCTTGCGCGGCTTCGCCTTCTCGCTGACCGGGATCGTCACGCTCAGCACACCGTTGTCGTAGTTGGCGCTGATTCGGTCGCGGTCGATTCCCTCGCCGAGATTGAGCTGCCGCAGGAACGACCCGGACTGCCGCTCGCGAGCCAGCCACTTGCGGTCGCCTTCGGCGGACAAGGTGCGCTCGGCACGGATCGTCAGGAGCTGGCCGTCGACATCCACGTCCACCGACCCGGGATCGATGCCCGGCAGGTCGGCGTTCAGCACATAGGTGTCGCCGCTACGGAAGAGGTCCATCGGCATCAGCCGCGGCCCTTGACGGGTGTCGAAGAGGGCGCCGGCCGCACGGTCCAATTCGCGGAACGGATCAAAACTCGTTGCCATCGTGATCAACTCCTTTTCTGCCGCCGAAGCGGCGCTTGCTGCTGCTTCCTAAACCTGAGTCGGTGTGACTCAACTATCAAAATATTAGCAGTCTCTGCTGGAGAGTGCTAAGTCGCGAGGCAAGGATTCGTCAGCCGAGAGCGAACGCGCCCGATAGGCTTGGGACATGGTGGCAGTGCTGGTGTTGAACGGGCCGAACCTCGGTCGGCTCGGCTCGCGCGAGCCGGATGTGTACGGCTCGGGAACGTTGGAAGACCTGCGCGGACTGTTGCAGCAGTCCGCTCCGGAGGGCACTGCGATCGACTTGCGTCAGACCAACGACGAGGCCGAACTGATCGGCTGGCTGTATGAGGCGGTCGATCACCGAACTCCGGTCATTCTCAACCCGGCGGCGTTCACGCACTATTCCTATGCGCTACGGGATGCTGCCGCGCTCGTCACCAAGGCCGGTGTCACGCTCATCGAGGTGCACATTTCGAACCCGCACGCACGCGAGGAGTTCCGCCACACGAGTGTGATTTCCGGAGTTGCGACCGGTGTCATCGCCGGATTTGGGTTCGGTTCCTACGTGCTCGCGCTGGACCACATTCTGCGCAGCGCGGCCTGAACCACGTAAACTTCTCTTTCGGTGCTGTTTCTGCGCCACTTTCCCAACCGAACGGATCTCATCTCGCATGGCTTCAACCGCTGACATCAGGAACGGCGTCGTCCTCAACATGGACGGCCAGCTTTGGACCGTGATCGAGTTCCAGCACGTGAAGCCGGGCAAGGGTGGCGCCTTCGTGCGCACCAAGGTCAAGAACGTGGTCACCGGCAAGACGGTCGACCGCACCTTCAACGCCGGTGCGAAAATCGAGACCGAGGTCGTCGACCGCCGCGAATTCCAGTACCTGTACAAGGATGGCGAGGCCTTCGTATTCATGGATGTCGCTGACTACGACCAGATCACCATCCCCGGCACCATCGTCGGCGACGCGGCCAACTTCATGCTGGAGAGCACGAACGTGACCGTCGCTCTGCACAACGGCGACCCGCTCTACGTCGAGCTGCCCGCATCCGTCGTGCTGGAGATCACCTACACCGAGCCCGGCCTGCAGGGGGACCGCTCCACCGGCGGCACCAAGCCGGCGACCGTCGAGACCGGCTACCAGATCCAGGTGCCGCTGTTTCTCGAACAGGGCACGAAGGTCAAGGTCGACACCCGCACGGGGGATTACCTCAGCCGCGTGAACGACTGAGCCGGGCCACTCAAACCTATGAGTGCCAGGACCAAGGCGCGAAAGCGCGCTCTCGATCTGCTGTACGGCGCTGATCTGCGTGAGATTTCGCTCAACAGCGCCCTCGCCATGGAGGCCGCGCGTGCGGTCAACGAACCGAGCCGTGCCGCATCGTGGGACTACGCACGGCAAATAGTGAACGGCATCGCTGAGCACGGCGACGAGATCGACGAGCTGATTGCCACCTACGCGCAGGGCTGGAGCATCGACCGGATGCCGGTGCTGGACCGCGCCATCATCCGGATCGGCATCTGGGAGATTCTGTTCAACGACGACATTCCCACCGGAGTGGCGATCTCGGAGGCTGTGGAGGCCGCGAAGTCGCTCAGCACCGAGGACTCCGGCGGGTTCGTGAACGGTCTGCTCGGCCGAATCGCCCAGACCAAGCCTAGCACTCCCTAGCCTCACCCCTCGGCCGCCCCGCCGGTGATCGAGCCTGTCGAGATCCGAGAAGGTGACCGGGGGTCTCGACGCGCTCGACCACCGGGGAGGGGGCGACCACCGGAAGCGGCTCCACCGGATGACGGGGAACCAGCGGACAGCACGAACCGGCCGGGCGATATAGTGGAGACATTGGACATCCTTGAATTCCGCCCAGAGAGACGGGGAAGGAGGTCAGGATGACTGCACGCGTAATTCTGCAGCACTCTGATATCACGCGCGCATTGACTCGGATCTCACACGAGATCCTCGAGTCGAATCGCGGCGCATCCGGTCTCGTCCTTCTCGGCATCCCGACACGAGGCGTGTTTCTCGCCGACCGTATCGGCAGCACCCTCGCCGGCATTGAGCCGGGTGCCTCCGTGGGGTCCCTCGACGTCACGATGTACCGCGACGATCTGGCGCGGAACCCCACCCGCGCCACGGCCCCGACCCGGCTGCCCGAGGGCGGCATCGACGGCAAAACAGTGGTGCTCGTCGATGACGTGCTCTACTCGGGTCGCACGATCCGCGCCGCCCTGGATGCCCTCGCTGACCTCGGTCGGCCCCGCGCGGTGCGTCTGGCCGTGCTCATCGACCGCGGTCACCGGCAGCTTCCGATCCGTGCCGATTTCGTCGGCAAGAACCTGCCGACCTCTGTGGCGGAACGTGTCAACGTTCGCGTGAGCGAGATCGACGACAACGACGAGGTGACGATCGAGCCATGAGACACCTGCTCTCCACACGAACACTGACCCGTGAGAACGCGGTGCACATTCTCGATGTCGCGGAAGACATGGCGGATGTCGCCCAGCGCGAGGTCAAGAAGCTCCCCACCCTGCGCGGCAAGAGCGTTGTCAACCTGTTCTACGAAGACTCAACGCGAACTCGAATCTCGTTCGAAGTCGCCGCCAAGCGCCTCAGCGCCGACGTGATCAACTTCAGCGCCAAGGGTTCCAGTGTGTCCAAGGGCGAGAGCCTCAAAGACACCGCGCAGACCCTCGCCGCCATGGGTGCCGACGCGGTGGTGATGCGCCACTCCGCCTCCGGAGCACCCCAGGTGCTCGCCGACAGCGGCTGGATCGACGCCGGTATCGTCAACGCCGGAGATGGCACCCACGAGCATCCGACCCAGGCGCTCATCGACGCGTTCACCATCCGCCGGCGTCTGCACGGCACCGCGGCCCGCGGGAAGGCCCTCGACGGAGTGCGTGTTGCCATCGCCGGTGACATCGTGCACTCCCGGGTCGCCAGGTCCAATATCTGGCTGCTCACGACTCTCGGCGCCAGCGTGCACTTGGTCGCTCCGGCCACCCTGCTACCTCAGCACACCGAGCAGTGGCCCGTCACGGTGGGCTTCAGCCTCGACGACGCGATCGGCAAGAACCTTGACGTGCTCATGATGCTGCGTATCCAATCCGAGCGGATGCACGCAGCCTTCTTCCCCAATGCCAGGGAATACTCCAGGCAGTGGGGACTCGACGACGAACGCCTCTCCCGGATGGCCGGCGATACCATGGTCATGCATCCAGGGCCGATGAACCGGGGCCTGGAGATTTCCGCGAGTGCCGCCGATTCGCAGCGGTCGACAGTACGCGAACAGGTGGCAGGCGGAGTTTCGCTGAGAATGGCGGTGCTGTACCTCTTGCTCTCCGGTGAACGGCAGGGGGCAGCATGACCGACGGGCGAAACAGCCAGGACCTCATCGTTCGAGCGGCGACTCTCGTCGACGGATCTCGCACCGACATCCTCGTCTCGGGTGGCAGGATCACCGAACTGGGAACCGCACTCTCCGCGACCGGCGCACGTGTCATCGACGCAGATGGCCTGCTCGCGCTGCCTGGCCTGGTCGATCTGCACACTCACCTGCGTGAGCCGGGCTTCGAGCACAGCGAGACCGTGCTCAGCGGTTCCCGCGCCGCTGCGATCGGCGGCTTCACCGCCGTGCATGCGATGGCCAATACGTCCCCGGTCGCCGACAACGCCGGCGTCGTGGAGCAGGTGGCTTCCCGCGGCGCTGCGGCCGGATACGTCACTGTGCGACCGGTCGGCGCCGTCACCATGGGCCTCGAGGGCCGGCGGTTGGCCGAAATCGGTGCGATGGCAGACAGTCGCGCCGCGGTGCGCGTGTTCTCGGACGACGGCAAGTGCGTTTCGGATGCCCTGCTTATGCGCCGGGCGCTCGAATACGTGAAGACATTCGGCGGCGTCGTAGCGCAGCATGCCCAGGAACCGTCACTCACCGACGGCGCACAGATGAACGAAGGCACCGTCTCGGCCGACCTCGGGCTGGCTGGCTGGCCGGCCGTCGCCGAAGAATCGATCATCGCGCGCGACGTGCTGCTGGCCCACCACGTCGGCGCGCGCCTGCACGTCTGCCACGTCTCCACGGCCGGCGCCGTCGACGTCATCCGCTGGGCGAAGGCCCGCGGCATCGCGGTGACCGCCGAGGTGACCCCGCATCACCTGCTGCTCACCGAGGAACTGGTGCGCGGCTACGACGGCCGGTTCAAAGTCAACCCGCCGCTGCGTACCGATGAAGATGTGCACGCACTGCGCGCCGGACTCGCCGACGGCACCATCGACATCGTCGCCACCGACCACGCCCCGCATCCGCAGGAGGCGAAGGAGTGTGAGTGGGACGCTGCCGCGTTCGGCATGGTCGGTCTGGAGTCCGCACTGTCGGTCGTGCAATCCGCCGTCGTCGACACTGGAATTATCGGCTGGTCGGATGTCGCCCGGGTACTGTCCAGGGAGCCGGCCAGCATCGGCGGACTCGCAGGCTACGACTCCGGTATCGTTGAAGGGGCGACAGAGTTCACTCTTTATGACCCGCGCGGAAGCTTTCTCTTCGACCACACCAGGTTGCACGGCAAGGGAATCAACTCTCCGTTTCTCGGGGTGACCCTGCCAGGCAGGGTGATGGCCACCGTCCACCACGGCTATCCGACGGTGCTCGATGGGAAGCTCCTCGAAGCCGATACCGTCGCAGCCAATGCAGAGGCACGGCGCAGAACAGGAGCACAGCGTGGATAGGGCACTACCGGTCATCATCATCGCGATCCTGACGGTGCTCGCGCTCCTCGGCATGTACTGGGGTTGGCGCGGACGCCAGAAACGCCAGGCCACGCTCCCGCATCCGCAGACGGCACCGGCCGCGCTCGGCACCGAGATTCTGCGCTGCGACTGCCTGTATGTCGCCACGACGCTCGCCGCCCAGCCGCTGGAGCGAATCGCTGTCTCCGGACTGGGCTTCCCCGGCCAGGCCGGCGTACTCGTCACCGAACGCGGTGTCGCGCTCTCGATCGCGGGAGGTTCGGACGCCTTCATCCCCTCGGCCGACCTCATCGGCGTCGGCCGGGCGACTTGGACGATTGATCGCGCCGTGGAGTCCGGTGGCCTCGTCGTCGTGAACTGGATGCTTCGAGGCGACAACGATGTCGCGGTGGACACCTACCTCCGCATCGTCGAACCGGAGAACCCGACCGATTTTCTTCAGGCGATCGAGGGACGCATCGCAACAAACAGCGGAAGTGAGGCACAGTGACGGAATTGGCGCAATCTATGGCAGCGGTATTGGTGTTGGAGGACGGCTCCCGCTACGAAGGGCAGGCCTACGGCGCCCGTGGGCACACCCTGGGCGAGGCAGTGTTCGCGACCGGGATGACCGGATACCAGGAGACCCTCACCGACCCGTCCTACGCGGGCCAGATCGTGCTGATGACCGCCCCGCACATCGGCAACACCGGCGTGAACGTCGAAGACCGGGAGTCTGACCGCATCTGGGTTGCCGGATTCATCGTGCGCGACCCCTCCAGGGTGGTGTCGAACTACCGCGCTCAGGGCAGCCTCGAAGACTCGCTCACCTCACAGGGCATCGTGGGCATCAGCGGCATCGACACCAGAGCGGTGACACGCCGACTGCGCTCCGTGGGAGTGATGCGCGCCGGTATCTTCTCCGGCGATGACGCGGCGCTCGGCGACTCCAACCAGCTCACCATGATTCGCGAGTCCGCGCCGATGGCCGGAGCCAATTTGTCCTCGGTCGTCTCCGCCACGCAGACGTACTCCCTTGCGGCGGAGGGGGAGAGGATCGGGTCCGTCGCCGTCGTCGACCTCGGCGTGAAGGCCTCGACCCTGCACTATCTGGCCGCACGCGGCCTGGACGTGCAGGTGGTGCCCGAAAGCATCACCATCGAGCAGCTCCGCGAACTGGCTCCGGATGCGGTGTTCTACTCAAACGGGCCGGGCGACCCCGGCGCCTCCGACGACCACGTCGACCTGCTGCAAGAGGTGCTCCGCGATGGCACCCCGTTCTTCGGCATCTGCTTCGGCAACCAGCTGCTCGGCCGGGCACTGGGCCTCGGCACCTACAAATTGCCCTTCGGACATCGCGGGATCAACCAGCCGGTGCTGGACAAGGCCACCGGACGAGTGGAGATCACCTCCCACAATCACGGTTTCGCGGTCGAGGCGCCGCTGCAGGGCGTGTTCGACTCGCCAGCCGGGTTCGGGCGCGTCGAGGTGAGCCATTACGACCTCAACGACTCGGTGGTCGAAGGCCTGAACGCGCTGGACATCCCGGCTTTCTCGGTGCAGTATCACCCGGAGGCCGCCGCCGGCCCGCACGACGCCAACTACCTCTTCGACCGATTCCGGGACATGGTGCTGGAGCGCCGAAAGACCCGGTCCGAGAATCCCACCAGCGACAATCCAGGGGAAGGCAACTGATGCCCAAACGCGACGACATCCACAGCGTCCTCGTCATCGGCTCCGGTCCGATCGTCATCGGCCAGGCCTGCGAGTTCGACTACTCAGGCACCCAGGCCTGCCGCGTGCTGCGCGAAGAGGGCATCAGGGTGATCCTGATCAACTCCAACCCGGCCACGATCATGACCGACCCGGACTTCGCGGACGCCACCTACGTCGAGCCGATCACCTGGGAGGTCATCGAATCGATCATCGCCCTAGAGCGGCCGGATGCCATCCTGCCGACCCTGGGCGGCCAGACCGCACTGAACGCGGCGACCCAGCTGTTCGAGCACGGGGTGCTGGAGAAGTACGACGTCGAACTCATCGGCGCCAGCTTCGAGGCGATCCAAAGAGGTGAGGACCGCCAGAAGTTCAAAGACCTGGTGATCCAGGCCGGTGCCGAAGTGGCGCGCTCCCACATCGCCCACACGGTGGAGGAAGCGCTCGGCTTCGCCGAAGACCTCGGCTACCCGATGGTGATCCGCCCCTCCTTCACCATGGGCGGTCTCGGCAGCGGCTTCGCGCACACCGAGGCAGAGCTCATCCGGATGGTCGGCAACGGCCTGCACCAGAGCCCGACCACCGAAGTGCTGCTGGAAGAATCCATTCTCGGCTGGAAGGAGTACGAGCTCGAGATCATGCGCGACAACGCGAACAACACCGTTGTTGTCTGCTCGATAGAAAACGTCGACCCGGTCGGCGTGCACACCGGCGACTCGATCACCGTCGCCCCGGCGCTCACCCTCACCGACCGGGAATACCAGCAGCTGCGCGACATCGGCATCGAGATCATCCGGCTGGTGGGCGTGGAGACCGGCGGATGCAACATCCAATTCGCCGTGGAACCCTCCGACGGCCGCATCATCGTCATCGAGATGAATCCCAGGGTGTCGCGCTCCAGTGCCCTGGCCAGTAAGGCCACCGGGTTCCCGATCGCCAAAATTGCCGCCAAGCTGGCGATCGGCTATCGGTTGGACGAGATTCCGAACGACATCACCCGCGTCACCCCATCGTCGTTCGAACCGACACTGGACTACGTCGTCGTCAAGGTGCCCCGATTCGCATTCGAGAAGTTCCCCGAGGCGGACACCGAACTGACCACGACGATGAAATCGGTCGGCGAGGTGATGGCGATCGGCCGCAACTACACCACCGCACTGCAGAAGGCGCTGCGTTCGCTTGAGAAGCGCGGTTCCTCATTCCACTGGGGCGACCAACCGGCCACCAAGGAGGAACTGCTCACGCTGGCCGCCATCCCCACCGACGGACGCATCGTTACCGTTCAGCAGGCGCTGCGACTGGGTGCCACCGTGGAGGAGGCGTTCGAGGCCACCAAGATCGACCCATGGTTCCTCGACCAGATCGTACTCATCAACGAGGTCGCCGCCGCGGTGGCGACCGCCGACGAGCTCGACGCTGCCGTGCTGCGATTGGCCAAACGGCACGGTTTCAGCGACAGCCAGATCGCGCAACTTCGTGGCGTCGCGGAGGTCGATGTCACGGCGCTGCGCTATGTGCTCGGCATCCGGCCGGTGTTCAAAACGGTGGACACCTGCGCCGGAGAGTTCCCGGCTCTCACCCCGTACCACTACTCCAGCTACGACCAGGAGACCGAGGTGGCCCCGAGCGATCGAAAGAAGGTGGTGATCCTCGGTTCCGGCCCGAACCGGATCGGCCAGGGCGTCGAGTTCGACTACTCCTGCGTGCACGCCTCGTTCGCGCTGTCCGCGGCGGGCTTCGAAACGATCATGATCAACTGCAACCCCGAGACCGTGTCCACCGACTACGACACCTCGGACCGGCTGTACTTCGAGCCGCTCACGCTGGAGGACGTGCTCGAAGTGCTCCACGCGGAGGCGCAGAGCGGAGAACTGGTCGGCGTCATCGTGCAGCTGGGCGGCCAGACCGCGCTGGGCCTGGCCAAGGGCCTCAAGTCCGCAGGGATCCCGATCCTCGGTACCAGTCCGGAGGCGATCGACCTGGCAGAAGAGCGGGGCGCCTTCTCGCGCATCCTCGACGCCGCCGGACTGCGGGCCCCCCGTAACGGCACGGCCACCGACGTCACCACCGCGATCACAGTGGCCGAAGGCATCGGCTACCCGGTGCTGGTGCGCCCGTCCTACGTGCTCGGTGGTCGCGGCATGGAAATCGTCTACGACAGCGAGTCGATGGCGACGTACTTCGACCGGGTCGCCGGCATGGCGATCATTTCGCCGGACTCGCCGCTGTTGGTCGACCGGTTCATCGACGACGCCGTGGAGATAGACGTCGACGCCCTCTACGACGGCACCGAACTGTACATCGGCGGCATCATGGAGCACATCGAGGAGGCCGGCATCCACTCCGGAGACTCCTCGTGCACCCTGCCGCCGGTGACCCTCGGCCACGACGTGATCGACCAGGTGCGCAGTGCCACCCTGGCGATCGCCGAAGGCGTCGGGGTGCGCGGGCTGCTCAACGTGCAGTTCGCCGTCGGCGCCGGCGTGCTCTATGTTCTGGAGGCCAACCCGCGCGCCTCCCGCACGGTGCCGTTCGTCTCCAAGGCGCTCGGCATCCCGCTCGCGAAAGCGGCGGCGCAGATCATGGTGGGCACCGGCATCCGTGAACTGGTCCAGTCCGGCCTGCTGCCGCGGCACGACGGTTCGGTGGTTCCGATGGATGCGCCGATTTCGGTGAAAGAGGCGGTACTGCCGTTCAAACGGTTCCGCACCAAGGAAGGACGCATCGTCGACTCCGTGCTCGGGCCGGAGATGCGCTCTACGGGCGAGGTGATGGGCATCGACGCCGCGTTCCCGAAGGCGTTCGCCAAGAGCCAGGTCGCCGCCTACGGCGGGCTGCCCTCCACCGGCACCGTGTTCGTCTCCGTCGCCGACAGCGACAAGCGCGCCATAGTCCTGCCGGCGCTGCGACTTCAGCAGCTTGGATTCACCATCCTGGCGACCGAGGGCACCGCGGAGATCTTGGCCCGCAACGGGATCGAGGCGCGCGTGGTACGCAAGTACAGCGTGACGGCGCCGGAGTCCGGTGAACCGTCGATCGTCGATCTCATCAACGCGGGGGAGGTGGACATCGTGATCAACACCCCGAGTGGCAGAACCGCGCGGGCTGACGGCTACCAGATTCGCACGGCCACCGTGGCCGCCGACAAGCCGCTGTTCACCACCATCGCCCAGCTCGGTGCCGCGGTCGCCTCCGTTGAAGCCATCCGCGAGCCGTTCACCGTGAGGTCCCTGCAGAACTATGCACTGGATCGAGCGGCCCGGTTGGAGCAGACCCAAGTCGAGCAGGCGCGGGTGGAGGAAACCCAGCAGGCGCAGGAGGAGCAGGCGCACGAGTCGGAGCAGGCCCAGGACTCGGAGCAGGCCCAGGAGTCGGAGCAGGCCCAGGAGTCGGAGCAGGCCCAGGAGTTGGAGCAAGCACAGTGACGTCTGCCCCCGGGTTCGGCGAACGCCTGGCGGCCACCTTCGCCGCCTGGGGGCAGTTGTGCGTCGGCATCGACCCGCATCCCTGGTTGCTCACCCAGTGGGCCGTGCCTGACACCGCATCCGGCGTGCGCGAGTTCGGTCTGCGCGTCGTCGATGCCTGCGCCGGCCGGGTCGGCATCGTCAAGCCGCAGGTGGCGTTCTTCGAGCGTCACGGCGCCGCAGGTTTCGCGGCACTCGAGGCCGTCCTGGGTGCCGCCCGTGCGGCCGGCCTGCTGGTGATCGCCGATGCCAAACGCGGCGACGTGGGAAGCAGCGCCGAGGCCTACGGCGCCGCCTGGCTCACCCCAGGCTCCCCGCTCGAGGCCGCTGCGCTCACCGTCAATCCTTACCTTGGCGTCGGTTCACTCGACCCGGTGATCGCCCTGGCGCGCCGACACGGCAAGGGTTTGTACGTGCTCGCGGCCACCTCCAACCCCGAGGGGTTGGCCGGACAGACCGCCGTGGTGGCGAACGGGGAGCAGACCACACAGACCCTGGCAGGCGGTATTGTCAACGAGGTGATGCAACGCAACGCGACCGTTGCCAGTCCCATCGGCGACCTGGGCGTCGTGCTCGGGGCCACCCTCGACCTGGCCGGCTATGGGATCGACCCGGACCGCTTGGTTGGCTCACCCGCCACGTCGGTACTCGCGCCAGGCTTCGGCCATCAAGGGGCGCGCTTCGACCAAGTGCGTTCACACTTCCGCAGCGCCAGCCCGGTCACCGTACTCAGCGTCTCCCGCAGTATCCTCGCCGCAGGACCCGGCGCTTTGACCGCTGCCATCGACGAGCACGTGAGCGAGGCAGCCCGATGTCTGGCGTAACTCCACCACAGGTCGACCGGATCGCCGCCTCCCGCGCCGCCGTTGCGGCACGCCGCGCCAGGGCTGCCGTCAAAGCATCCATCGCATCCCGAGTGCTCAGCCCCGTCGATGTCGTCGATATCGCCTGGAACGACCCTGACTCGGCCGCGGCCAGGCTTCGGGTCCGCGAGTTCCTCACTAGCATTCCGGGACTTGGACCCACCCGCGCCGCCGCAGTGATGGCACGGCTGGCCATCGCAGACTCGAAACGCATCGGCGGCCTCGGGATGCTCCAGCGCCGACGACTACGTGACTGGCTGGCGCAACGCGAACACCGTGCACCGGAACGCCCGCCGTCCCGGCTGGTCGTCCTGGCCGGCCCCACCGCCGTCGGCAAGGGCGCCGTCTCCACATACATCCGCGAACACCACCCGAACGTATTGCTGTCGGTATCCGCCACCACGAGAGCCCCCCGTCCCGGCGAGACCGACGGTGTGAACTACTACTTCGTCGACGACGTCGAATTCGACCGGATGATCGCGGAAGGGGAGATGCTCGAGTGGGCCACCGTGCACAACGCCTACCGCTACGGCACCCCGAGGGCACCGATCGCGGCCGCCCTGGAGCAGGGCAAGAGCGTTCTGCTGGAAATCGACCTGCAGGGCGCCCGGTCGGTGAAACGCGCCATGCCGGAGGCCACGCTCGTGTTCCTGCTGCCGCCGAGCTGGGAAGAACTGGTCCGCCGGCTCATCGGCCGCGGCACGGAGGACAGCGCGGAACAGGCCAGGCGACTGGTCACCGCGAAGGCCGAATTGGCGGCCCAGTATGAGTTTGACTACCGGGTGGTCAACCGCGAAGTGCAGGAGGCGGCACGCGAGGTCGTAGACTTGATGTCGATAGAAGCAGAGCCAGGTATATGAAGACGGAGTTTCGCACAATGGTAGAACGCGCCAAGGGCATCATCGACCCGCCCATCGACGAGTTGCTGTCCAAGGTCGACTCCAAGTATGCGCTGGTGATTTTCGCCTCCAAGCGCGCCCGTCAGATCAACGACTACTACGCCGATCTTCACGAGGGCAGCCTGTTCGACAACGTCGGACCGCTGGTGGACTCGACCATCGACGACAAGCCGCTCTCGGTCGCCATGCGCGAGATCAACGAGGACAAGCTGGTCGTCACACCGCTGGCCGAGACTGCTCTGGCCGAGTAGCGCTCAGACCCGGCGCACCCGTGAACATAGTCGTCGGCGTGACGGGCGGAATCGCCGCCTATAAGGCCGTTGCCGTCATTCGGGCGTTCGTCCTCGACGGTCACGACGTGCAAGTGGTGGCGACCGAGGCGGCACTGCGGTTCGTCGGTAAGCCCACCCTCGAAGCGATCAGCCGAAACCCGGTGCACACCGACCTCTACGAGGGCGTCGCCCAGGTACGGCACGTGGCCATCGGCCAGTCAGCGGACCTCATCGTGGTCGCCCCGGCAACCGCCGACTTCCTCGCGAAGATCGCCGCGGGACTGGCCGACGACCTGCTCGGGAACACCATTCTCGCCAGCCGGGCGCCGCTCATCGTTGCACCGGCCATGCACACCGAGATGTGGCACAACGCTGCCACCGTTTCCAACGTGGCGCTGCTGCGCAGCCGCGGGGTGATCACCGTGGGCCCAGGCAACGGCCAGCTCACCGGCGACGACTCCGGTCCAGGCAGGATGGCCGAGCCCGACGAAATCGTGGCGGCAGCGCTGGCCGCCATCACGGTGAAAGATCTCGCAGGACACACCATCCTGGTCACCGCCGGCGGCACCAGGGAACCGCTCGACCCGGTGCGCTTTGTCGGCAACCGCTCCAGCGGCAGGCAGGGCGTCGCGATCGCGCTGGCTGCCGCCGCCCGCGGAGCCGACGTCACGTTACTGGCCGCCAACCTCGAAGTGCCGGTGCCCAACTCGATCACCGTTGTGAAGGTCGGGACCGCGCTCGAACTCGACGAGGCGGCCAGGCGCGAATCCCGCGTGGCCGACGCCGTCATCATGGCCGCCGCAGTCGCCGACTACCGGCCGGAAGCGGTGTCGGATGACAAGATCAAGAAGGACGTCACCGGAGACCGGCTCACGCTCGAACTCGTCAGGAACCCCGACGTTCTGATGGCGCTGGTGAAGAGCCGCCCGGCCGGTCAGATACTGATCGGCTTTGCGGCGGAGACCGAACCCGACCATGATGCGCTGCTGGCGATCGGCCGAGCGAAGATCGCCAGCAAAGGCTGCGACTACCTTGTCATCAACCGTGTCGGCTGGACCGAAACGTTCGGTTCCGAGACAAACTCGGTCACCGTGGTGAACGACACCGGCGATATAGTGATGGAGGCATCAGGCGACAAAACCATCGTCGCTGATCGCATCCTCGATCTGATTTCCTGATCGTTCTCCGCCATCCGATAGGGCGTCTATGAGTGCACCTTTGCGTCTGTTCACCAGCGAGTCGG
Source organism: Parafrigoribacterium mesophilum (assembly GCF_039652555.1). Lineage (NCBI taxonomy): Bacteria > Bacillati > Actinomycetota > Actinomycetes > Micrococcales > Microbacteriaceae > Parafrigoribacterium > Parafrigoribacterium mesophilum. The sequence goes on along the minus strand of NZ_JBDJAF010000001.1, from coordinate 120,408 downwards.
TGACCGAAGGTCATCCGGACAAGATCTGCGACCAGATCTCCGACAGCATCCTAGATGCGCTGCTCGCCGAAGATCCGCAGAGCCGCGTCGCGGTTGAGACGGTGGTCACCACCGGACTCGTACACATCGTCGGCGAGGTCACCACGTCCGGCTACGTCGACATCCCCACCCTCGTGCGCGAACGCATCATCGACATCGGCTACCACTCATCTGAGGTGGGGTTCGATGGCGCCTCCTGCGGGGTCTCCGTGTCGATCGGCGCCCAGTCGCCGGACATTGCTCGGGGCGTCAACACCGCGTTGGAAGCCCGCGAGGGCACCGACACCGACGAATGGGCCCGGCAGGGTGCCGGTGACCAGGGCATCATGTTCGGCTTCGCCACCACCGAGACAGCGCAGTTCATGCCGCTGCCGATCTGGCTAGCCCACCGGCTCGCCGAACGGCTGGCACAGGTGCGCAAGAGCGGACTGCTCACCTACCTGCGCCCGGACGGCAAGACCCAGGTCACCGTCGGCTACGACGGCTCCGTGCCGCGCACCGTCGACACCGTCGTGTTGTCGACCCAGCATTCGCCGTCGGTAACCAACGCGCAACTGAACACCGAAGTCACCGAACTGGTGATCGGCCCGGTGCTCGAGGACGCGGGCTTGGACAGCTCCCAGGCGCGCATCCTGATCAACCCGACCGGCCGGTTTGAGATCGGCGGACCGCAGGGCGACGCCGGGCTCACCGGGCGCAAGATCATCGTCGACACCTATGGCGGAGCCGCCCGTCACGGCGGCGGCGCGTTCTCTGGCAAGGATCCGTCCAAGGTGGACCGGTCCGCCGCGTACGCGATGCGCTGGGTCGCCAAGAACGCGGTCGCCGCGGGCCTGGCCGACCGGCTCGAAGTGCAGGTCGCGTACGCCATCGGCAAAGCGGCGCCCGTCGGTCTGTACGTTGAAAGTTTCGGCACCGGCCATGTGGGCGACGAGGCCATCATCGGCGCCATCCGCGACGTGTTCGACTTGCGGCCGGGCGCGATCATCCGCGACCTCGACCTGCTTCGGCCGATCTACGCGGCGACGGCTACCTACGGGCATTTCGGGCGCGAACTGCCGAACTTCACCTGGGAGCGACTCGACCGAGTGGATGCGCTCCGAAGCGCAGTGGGTCTCTAGCATGCCGGCGGCATCCATCGCACGGGTGCTGCTCGACTCGCCGCTGCCACAGCTCGACCGCCTGTTCGACTACCGCATCCCGCCGCAGTTTGCGCAGGAGGCGATGCCCGGAGTGCGGGTGCGTGTGCCGCTGCGCTCGGCCGGCCGGCTGGCCGACGGATTTCTCATCGACGTGGCCCAGGAAGCAGAGTATTCCGGCGTTCTCAGCGAGCTCGACAGCGTGGTCTCCCCGGTGCCGGTTCTGGCTCCCGAGGTCTGGGCCCTGGCGCGCAGCGTGGCCGACCGCGCGGCGGGCGGCGCCAGCGACGTGCTGCGCCTGGCGGTGCCCAAACGGCAGGTGCGGGTGGAGAAGGCCTGGCTGGAGCATCCGGACGATACCGCCTTCCCGGTGCATCCCATCGACCTGCCCGATTACGACACCGCGGTGTTCGATGCGGCCATCGCTGATGGCGGGCGACTGGCGGTCGAGGCGCTGCCGCTGCTGGCCGGTCTGCCGGACGGACCCTGGGTCGGCCACTGGGCGGTGACTCTCGCCGCGCTGGCGACCAGGGCACTCGGCCACGGTTCGGTGATCCTCGCCGTGCCGGACTACCGTGACCAGGACCAGCTGGTCGCGGCGCTGGAGGCGGTGCTGCCCGCCGAGGCCATCGTGAGGCTCGATGCCCGCCAGTCGAATCCGGACCGCTACCGCGGGATGTTGGCCTGCCTGGGGGACACGCCCAGGGTGATCGTCGGTAACCGCTCAGTGATCTACGCGCCGGCTCGGCAGCTCGCCTTGATCGGCGTCTGGGACGACGGCGATCCGCTGCACGCCGAGCCACTGGCCCCCTACGTGCACACGCGGGACGCCGCACTGGTGCGCACCCAGCAGCAGCACTGCGCCCTCGTGTTCCTCGCCCATTCCCGCAGCGTGGAGGTGCAACGCCTCGTCACGCTGCGCTGGCTGCAGCCCATCGGGCCCAGGCGGGCGTACTCGCCCAGGGTCATCCCCACCGCCGGACAGTCCTCGGATGCGCCGGCGCAGCGGGCCCGCATACCTTCGACCGCGTGGCGGGAAGCGAAGGCGGCCCTCGAATTCGGTCCGGTGCTCGTTCAGGTCGCCCGGCCCGGGTACGCCCCGAAGCTGGTGTGCGCATCCTGCCACCAGGACGCCCGCTGCGCCCGCTGCTCGGGCCCTCTGACCATGAAAAGCGCCCACTCCCGCCCGACCTGCCGCTGGTGCGGAGCAATCGCTGCACAGTGGCGCTGTCCGGTGTGCGAGGGCACCGACCTCCGACTGGTGGGTCAGGGAACCGCCCGCACCGCGGAAGACCTGGGTCGCGCGTTTCCCGGCGTCAGGGTGATCCTCGCCGACGGCGACCACCCGGTTCGCAGCGTCGACGCCGAACCGGCCCTGATCGTCGCCACTCGTGGGGCGGAGCCGATCGCCCCGGGCGGCTACCGGGCGGTGCTGCTGCTCGACGGCGAGAACATGGTCGCCAGGGAGAGCCTCAGGGTCGGCGAAGACTGCCTGCGCTGGTGGTCGAACGCCATCGCCCTGGCCGCGATCAGCGCACCGTGCGTGCTGGTAGGGGTCGGCGGCGCGCTGGCCTCCGCCCTGGCCACCTGGCGGCTGCCGGACTACGCCGCCTCTGAGCTGCAGGACCGGCGCCGGTTGCGGTTCCCGCCGGCCGTGCGGGTCGCCACGCTCACTGGCTCGGCCGATGTGGTGGCGGATGCGGTGGCGAAGGCGACGCAGATCGGCCGCACGGATGTCCTGGGCCCGACCGACACCGACGACGGGGTGCGTGCCATCCTGCGCTTCGACTACGCTGACGGCGGCGCCGTCGCCGCCGTCCTGCGTGCCGAAGTGATCGTCGCCGCCACCCGGCGGCGTAAGCTCGCGGCCGGGGGAGACCGGGCAACACTGCCCAGCCTGCGAGTGCGCTGCGACGATCCGGAGCCGTTCCTGGAATGAGAAAGGCCCGTGAGATGCACCAACTGCCTGGTTCTTCACTGCGCATTGTGTTCGCCGGAAGCCCCGATGCCGCCACGCCGAGCCTGCACCTGCTGGCCGACAGCAGCCACGAGGTGGTCGGCGTCGTCACCCGCGAGGACTCGCCGCAGGGCAGGAAACACGTCCTCACCCCGACCGCCGTGGCCGTCGCCGCCACAGCGCGGTCCCTCCCCGTACTCAAGTCGAACCGGGTGGGCGCACTCACCGACAGCATCCGCGAACTGCACCCCGACCTGGGCGTGATCGTCGCCTACGGCGGGCTGATCCGGGAGCCGTTGCTGTCGGTGCCTCGGCTCGGCTGGATCAACCTGCACTTCTCGCTACTGCCGCGATGGCGCGGCGCCGCTCCGGTGCAACGAGCCATCATCGCCGGAGACGAGATCACCGGAGCCACCGTCTTCCAACTTGTGGCGGAACTGGACGCCGGTGCGGTGTTCGGACAGTTCACCCAGACCATTGCCGCAAACCAGACCGCCGGGCAGCTCCTGAAAAGCCTTTCCGAGGGTGGCGCCCAGCTGCTGCTGCGGGTGGTGGATGCCCTGGCCGACGGCACCGCGAGGGCGCAGGAACAGAACGGCGACGTCACGACGGCACCTAAACTCCTGATCGACGACGGCCGGATCGACTGGAACGCGCACGGCGCTATCGTGTCGAACCTGATCCGCGGTGTCACCCCGGAGCCCGGTGCGTTCACCCTGGTCGATGGCGCGCGCGTCAAGGTGCTCGCCGCCACCGCTGCCCCCGGTATCCAGCTGCCGCCCGGGCAATTCGGCTACTCGGACGGGCGGGTACTCGTCGGCACGGGCAGCGACGCGCTGGAACTGCTCGCTGTGCAACCGGCGGGGAAGAATCCGATGCCCGCGGCCGACTGGTGGCGCGGACGACGACCAGCCCACACTGCAGACGGGACGAAGTGAGCGATACCAGAATCCGGATCCAGCCGGCCAGACGCGTGGCGTACGAGGTCATCAGCGCCGTCCGCGAGTCAGACGCCTACGCGAACCTGCTGCTGCCGGTACGGCTGGGGCGGGCCAAACTGGCCGGACCGGATGCCGCGCTCGCCACGGAACTGACCTACGGCACCCTGCGCATGCTCGGCTACTACGACCGGGTGATCGAGTTGGCCGCCCGTCGGCCCGCTGCGCAAATCGACGCCCCGATCCTGGATGTGCTGCGCCTTGGCGTGCACCAACTGTTGTCGATGCGGGTCGCCCAGCACGCCGCCGTAGACGAGGCGGTGTCCCTCGCCCGCGAAGTCGGCTCCCGATCGGCCACCGGATTCGTCAACGGGGTGCTGCGCACCATCACCAGAAGCAGTCCGCAAACCTGGCAGTCGCTCGTGCTGGCCGGGGCACGCAACGACGACGAACGACTGGCCGCGGAACACTCCCATCCGGTCTGGATCATCCGAGCGTTCCGGCGGGCACTGGCCGCCGAGGGTCGGGGCGACGAGCTCACCGCGCTGTTGCAGGCGGACAACGCAGCACCCCACGTCAGCCTCACCGCGTTGCCGGGCCTGTCGACCGTGGCCGACCTGCCAGGCACCCGGCCAGGCCGGTTCTCGCCGTTCGCCGCGGCCAGCGACGGCGGCGACCCCGCGCACTGGTCCGTCGTGCGCGAAGGACGCGCCCGGGTTCAGGACGAGGGATCGCAGCTGGCCGCTCTCGCCCTCAGCCGCGCCAGACCGATCCGGCTGGGTGAACGCTGGCTCGACTTGTGCGCCGGTCCTGGCGGCAAGGCCACGCTGCTCGCGGCGGAGGCGGCGGCCGGCGGAGCCACCCTGGTCGCCAACGAATTCGTGCCGGCCCGTGCACAACTGGTGCGCAATGCCCTCGCCGTTTACGAGTCGCCGCCCGACGTGTGGGAACTGGATGGCACCGGAATCGGCGATTCCCACGCCGGTCAATTCGACCGCATTCTGCTGGATGCCCCGTGCACCGGCCTGGGCGCGCTACGCCGGCGCCCCGAGGCGCGCTGGCGCAAGCAACCCCACGATGTCGCCGACCTCGCCGAGGTGCAGATCAGGCTGCTGGAATCGGCACTGACTGCGCTGAAACCCGGTGGCATCGTCGCCTACGTCACCTGCTCGCCGCATCCGGGTGAGACGAGGGCCGTGGTGCAGAGCGTGCTGGGCGGCACCAACGCGGGGCCCGGAGATGTGCACACCATAGACACCCAGGCGGTGCTGGCGCAAGCCACCCGCCAGAGACTCGATCTGCCGCAGGCCTCGCATGTGCAATTGTGGCCGCACCGGCACGGCACGGATGCCATGTTCATCCAGTTGCTGCAGCGAGCCTAGGGTGCTCACTTGCGGGTAGTCGTTGCTCCCGGGGCTTGGGAAAGTGCACAAGACGCAAGTCAGCAGTTGGACCGAGCACGCCCGGTAGGCTGACGGCATGCCGGTCCGCATCAACCCCAGCATCCTCGCGGCGGACTTCGCCAACCTGCAGAGAGAGCTGGAGCGCATCCACACCGCAGATTTGGTGCACGTGGACGTGATGGACAACCACTTCGTGCCGAACCTCACCTTCGGCCAGGGCATGGTCGAGCGGCTGCAGCAGGTATCGGCGCTGCCGCTGGACGTGCATCTGATGATTGACGACCCAGACCGATGGGCACCCGGCTACGCTGAGGCCGGTGCGTTCTCGGTCACCTTCCACGCCGAGGCGGCGGCCGACAGCGTGACGCTCGCACGGCGACTACGGGAGATTGGCGCGCGGGCCGGGCTCGCGGTCAAGCCGGACACACCCATTGAGCCGTACCTCGAGCTGCTGACGGAGTTCGACCAGGTACTGGTGATGACGGTCGAACCGGGCTTCGGCGGTCAGAAGTTCATGGATTCCACCATGCCCAAACTGCGTCTACTGAGTGAGAGAGTCGCCAGCACTGGACTTGATGTCTGGCTTCAGGTCGACGGCGGCATCGACGAGCACACCATCATCATCGCCGCCGACGCCGGCGCGGACACGTTCGTGGCCGGCTCCAGCGTCTTCAAGGCCGACGACCCGGCCGCCATGATCCGAACGCTTCGGGCCGTCGCAACCCGCCACACGCATCCGTAACCTGGCAACGTCTGGTTGGATGGACGGATGAGCGAAACAGGCAAGACCAAACCACAGATCGAGTTCTACGACGGCGAAGCACCGCGGGACCTGGTCACCACAGACATCGAGGTCGGCGACGGTGCGGAAGCCACGGCCGGAGCAACCGTCGACGTGCACTACGTCGGGGTCGACCTCGAGTCTGGCGAAGAGTTCGACTCGTCGTGGGGCAGGGGATCCTCGATCAACTTCCCGCTGCGGAGCCTGATTGCGGGATGGCAGCAAGGCATCCCCGGCATGCGTGTCGGTGGTCGCCGACAGCTCGTCGTGCCGCCACACCTGGCTTACGGCGTCGCCGGATCCGGCCATCACCTGTCCGGACGCACCCTGATCTTCGTCATCGACCTGCTGGGCGTCAGCTAGCGCGGTCGTCTCAAGCGAAACCACACCCGGGCTACCGGTAACGTTGAGGGTGTGAAAACGTTCGACGGACTCTTCGATGAGCTGACCGAGAAAGCCGCGACACGGCCGGAGGGCTCCGGAACGGTCGCCAGACTGGACGGCGGCGTGCACTCCATTGGCAAGAAGATCGTCGAGGAGGCCGCCGAGGTGTGGATGGCTGCTGAATTCCAGTCCCTCGATGAGACCGCTGAAGAAATCTCGCAACTGCTGTACCACGTTCAGGTGCTGATGATCGCCAAGGGTCTCACCCCCGCGGACATCTACCGCTACCTGTGATCGCCCCGTCCGCCCTTGCCGGCGAGTAAAGAGAACTCAAGAATGCTGCGAGTCGCCGTGCCCAACAAGGGCGTGTTGTCCGAAACAGCCGTCCAGATGCTGTCCGAGGCAGGATACGTCATTCGGCGCGATCCGAAACAACTCGTGGTGTTCGACGAGCCGAACCACGCCGAGTTCTTCTACCTCCGCCCGCGGGACATCGCCACCTACGTCGGCTCTGGGGCACTGGACGTCGGCATCACCGGCCGCGACATGCTGCTGGACTCCGGCTCGAACGCCACCGAGGTCGCCACCCTCGACTTCGGGGCATCCACGTTTCGCTTCGCCGGCCCCGCCGGCAAGTTCACCGCTGTCGAGGAGCTCGAAGGGGTCCGGGTGGCCACAAGCTACCCGGGATTGGTGAAGAACTACCTGGACGCGATTGGGATCACGGTCAAACTGGTGACCCTGGACGGCGCCGTGGAATCCGCGGTGCGCCTGGGCGTCGCGGATGCCGTCGCCGACGTGGTCTCCACGGGCACCACGCTGCGCCAGCAGAACCTGGAGATCTTCGGCCCCGTCATCCTCGAGTCGACCGCGGTGCTGATCAGCTCAACAGACGACATCGAGGGGTTGCCCACCTTCCACCGCCGGCTGCACGGCGTGCTGGTCGCCCGGCAGTACGTGCTGATGGACTACGACCTGCCGGTGACCCTCTTGGAGACCGCCTCCACGATCACCCCGGGGCTGGAATCGCCGACGGTTTCCCCGCTGCACGACACCGGCTGGGTGGCCGTGCGGGTGATGATCCCGCGCGCGGAAGCGAACACCATCATGGACGCGCTGTACGAACTGGGCGCCCGCGCCATCCTGGTCAGCCCCATCCACGCCGCCCGGATTTGACCGTGGACGTCGCAGTCAGGGTCATCCCGTGCCTGGACGTGGCCGCAGGCCGTGTCGTCAAGGGCGTCAACTTCCTGAACCTGAGGGACGCGGGAGATCCTGTCGCACTTGCCCGCCGCTACTACGAACAGGGCGCGGACGAAATCACTTTCCTCGACGTGACGGCCACCGTCGATGAACGCGCCACCACCTACGAGATGGTCACCGCCGCCGCCGAGCAGATTTTCATCCCGCTCACCGTTGGCGGAGGCGTCCGATCCGCCGACGACGTGGCGAAACTTCTGGCCTGCGGGGCGGACAAGGTCGGCGTGAACAGTGCGGCCATCGCCAGACCTGCCCTGATCGGCGAGATCGCCGCCCGGTTCGGGGCGCAGGTGCTCGTGCTGTCGCTCGATGTCAAACGGAAGGCAGGCGCCAGCGAGTCCGGCTTCATCGTCACCACCCACGGCGGGCGGGTGGACACCGACCTGGACGCGCTCGCCTGGGCGAGCGAGGCCATCGACCGCGGCGTCGGCGAACTGCTGGTCAACTCCATCGACGCCGATGGAACCAAGAACGGGTTCGACCTGGAACTGGTGACCGCCATGCGGCAACACAGCACCGTCCCGGTGATCGCCTCCGGCGGCGCCGGTTCGCTGGACCACTTCGCCCCGGCAGTGGCTGCCGGAGCCGACGCGGTGCTCGCGGCATCCGTGTTCCACAGTGGACAATTGACGGTAGGCGAGGTGAAGCACGTGCTGTCCGAGGCGGGCTTCACGACCAGGTAGGAGACCATGGACGGCATAACCGCGCTGAGCGAGGCGAGATTCGATGCCAAGGGGCTGATCCCCGCGATCATCCAGCAATGGGACACCGGCGAGGTGCTGATGCTCGGCTGGATGGATGCCGAGGCGTTGCGGCGCACTCTCACTTCCGGTCGCGTGACTTTCTGGTCCCGGTCTCGCCAGGAGTACTGGCGCAAGGGTGACACCTCAGGCAACGCCCAGTACGTGCGCTCGGCGGCACTGGACTGCGACAGCGACGCGCTGCTTGTGTCGGTCGATCAGGTCGGGGTGGCCTGCCACACCGGCGCACGCTCCTGCTTCGACGTCGGACCGATCACCGACGTGGTGACCGGCACGCGCGAGAGCGACGCATGAGCAACGGGACCACGACGCGGCAGCAGTTCGCCGGGCTCCAGGATGGCCACAAGGTCGTCCCGGTGATCCGGGAACTCTTCGCCGACGGTGAAACACCGGTGGGCATCTACCGCAAACTCGCCGCCGGGCGGCCGGGCACATTCCTGCTGGAGTCCGCCGAACAGGGCGGAATCTGGTCCCGGTACTCGTTCATCGGAGTCTCATCGTTCGGAGTGCTCACTCAAACCGGCGACGATGCCACCTGGCAGGACTACGGCCTGTCGGCCGAGCGCGCCCTCGGCCCGGATGCTCCCACCGCCCCGCTGCGAGCCACCGAACAGCTGTACTCCCGCTGGGCCACCCCGCGCATCCCTGGCCATCCGCCGCTCACCGGCGGTCTGGTCGGGTTCATCGGCTGGGAGGCGATCCGGCAAATCGAAAACCTCCCGGACCAACCCCCGGCCGACTTCTCAATCCCAGGGCAGGCACTCAGTTTCGTGCGCGAACTGGTTGTCGTCGACCACCGCACCGGCTCCGTGCTCCTCATCGCGACGGCGCTGAACGACGGCGCACAGACAGAAGACGAGCAGTGGACGGACGCACAGGGCCGCCTCGATGAGCTGCAGGCCGGCCTTGCCCGGCCGGCGGAGGCCTTTCTGGCGCACGTCGACCTTGACACGCCGGTGACCGCGACACCCCGGATCACTCCGGATGCCTTCCGCACCTCCGTGGCACGTGCGAAGGAGCACATCACCGCAGGCGACGTGTTCCAGGTGGTCATCTCGCAACGATTCGACCACGAGGTCACCGCCGCCCCGATCGACGTATACCGGGTGCTGCGCACCGTGAACCCGAGCCCGTACATGTATCTGCTGTCCCTCCAGGATCCCAACGGGGAACCGTACTGGATCATCGGATCCTCGCCAGAAGCGCTGGTAAAGGTGGAGAACCGCCGGGTCTACATGCATCCGATTGCGGGCTCAAAGCCGCGCGGCGCCTCCCCGGAGGCGGATATCGCATTGTCGGACAGTCTGCTGCACGACGAGAAGGAACGCGCGGAACACCTCATGCTCGTCGACCTGGCCCGCAACGACCTCCTGAAGGTGTGCCGGCCGGGATCCGTGGAGGTCACCGAATTCATGCGCGTGGAACGCTTCAGCCACATCATGCACCTCGTGTCGTCTGTCGAAGGCGACCTGAAGGAAGACTCGGGCTCCCTCGACATCTTCAGGGCCACCTTCCCGGCCGGAACCCTCTCGGGCGCGCCGAAACCGCGGGCGCTCGAGATCATCGACGAGCTCGAGGCTGCGCAGCGCGGGGCCTACGGCGGCGTGGTCGGCTACTTCGGATTCTCCGGCGACCTCGACCTGGCGATCTCGATCCGCACCACGACGATTTCCCGCGGAATCGCCAGGGTGCAGGCCGGTGCTGGTGTCGTGGCGGACTCCGACCCCGACTCCGAGCAGCAGGAGACGCGGAACAAGGCGGCAGCACCGCTTCGGGCCGTGGCGGTCGCCAATTCCCTGCGGCGGGTGAACTGATGTCTCCACGCCGGATCAAGACGGCGTCCATCGTCGTCGGGCTCGCACTCAGCGTGCTGGCACTCATCTCCTGGACCCAGCCCTGGTTCACCCTCAGGCTGGCCGGCGAGAACTCCGCCACGCACTCCATCACAGCAGGCGGAGACGCCGCCGCACCCGGGCTGCCCGCGCTGACTCTCGCCGCTCTCGCACTGATCGGCGCACTCACCCTCGCTGGAACATTCTTCCGCCGCGTCCTCGGAGTGCTCGAGGTGCTGATCGGCCTCAGCATCGTGCTGGCGGCGGCAGTAGCGCTGGCCGACCCGGTCACCGCGTCGGCCAAACTGGTGACCAAGGCAACCGGCGTGAGTGGAGAGGCCTCCGTGGCCGCTCTGGTCGCCACCGTCGGGCAGACACCGTGGCCCTGGATCGCGGCGACACTCGGTGTGCTGATCGCCGTCCTCGGCGTGGTGCTTCTGGCGGTCGGACGCCGGTGGCCGGACTCCTCCCGCAGGTTCCAGTCGGGTGCGCCGGTGCAGGACTCCTCCGGCGGCACGGCCACCGACTGGGACTCGCTTTCCGGGGGAACAGATCCGACCTCACGCTAGACTTTGAGCAGACCATTCAGAGCGACCCTGGAGTGATATGAGCAGTGCAGACATCGAAGATCCCGGCCACGGCAACTCGCCCGCGGCATGGATCGCAGTGGCCATCATGCTGGTCGCGGTGATCGTCGGCACCATCGCCTTCCGTTGGTCGATCGTCTGGCTGGTGTGGGCGTCAGCCATCCTGGCGTTGCTCGGCTTGATCACCGGCTGGATCCTCAAGCGGCTCGGCTACGGGGTCGGCGGCGGCAAATGGACCCAGAAAGTCCACTGACCGTTGCTCCGTGACCTGGTAGCCGGAGCCGCTCACGACGCTGCCACGCGGCGTGAACACCGCGGTTACGCCGAGGTGGAAGCGGCCGCGGTCGCCCGCACACCGGCCCTCGACCCCCTTGACGCGCTCGCCCCCGCCGATCGGGTGAAGATCATCGCCGAGATCAAACGGGCCAGCCCCTCCCGCGGTCCGCTGGCTGACATCGCCGATCCGGCAGCCCTGGCCGTGTCATACCAGAACGGCGGCGCCAGCGCGATCAGCGTACTCACCGACGCCCGCAACTTCGGCGGATCCCTCGCCGACCTGGAACTGGTGCGTGACTCGGTGTCACTGCCGCTGCTACGCAAAGACTTCATCTCCGAGCCGTACCAGGTGTTGGAGGCTCGCGCTGCCGGCGCCGACCTCGTGCTCCTCATCGTCGCGGCGTTGGACCAGACCACACTCGCCGAGCTGTACACCCTCACCACCGACTTTGGCATGAACGCTCTGCTGGAGACCCACAGCGCCGACGAAATCGACCGGGCGCTGCAGATCGGCGCGGGAATCATCGGGGTCAACGCGCGCAACCTGAACACCTTCGAACTGGATCAGGATCTGTTCGCCAGCCTCGCCGACCACATCCCGTCCGGGGTCATCCGGGTGGCGGAGTCAGCGGTGAAATCCGCGGAAGACGTCGCCCATTACCGCCGCGCCGGAGCCGATGTCGTGCTCGTCGGCGAGGCCCTCGTCACGGGAGATCCCGTGCTGACACTTGCGGGGTTCCTGGCAGTATGACCGAGCCCACCTCACTGCGCAGCGCCGCAGGTCCCTACTTCGGCCAGTACGGCGGCCGATTCGTGCCTGAGTCGCTCATCGCGGCGCTGGACGAGTTGACCATCGCCTACCAGGAGGCCAAGGTGGACCCGGCGTTCCAAGCCGAACTGTCCAACCTGCACGTCTCCTATACCGGCCGGCCATCGCCGATCACCGAAGTGCCCAGATTCGCCCAACACGCCGGCGGTGCCCGCGTGTTCCTCAAACGGGAAGACCTCAACCACACTGGCAGCCACAAAATCAACAATGTGCTCGGCCAGGCCCTGCTCACCCGACGGATCGGCAAGACCCGGGTAATTGCCGAGACCGGCGCCGGACAGCACGGCGTCGCCACCGCCACCGCCGCCGCCCTGTTCGGCATGGAATGCACCATCTACATGGGTGAGGTCGATACAGAGCGCCAGGCGCTCAACGTCGCCAGGATGCGACTGCTCGGCGCCCAAGTAGTGCCGGTGACGGCCGGGTCGCGGACCCTCAAAGACGCCATCAACGAGGCCATGCGCGACTGGGTCACCAACGTAGCGACGACCAATTACATCTTTGGCACCGTGGCCGGACCGCATCCGTTCCCCGCGATGGTGCGCGACTTCCAGAAGATCATCGGCGAAGAAGCCCGGGAGCAGATGCTCGCGGCCACCGGCGCGCTGCCCGACGCCGTCGCCGCGTGCGTCGGAGGCGGCTCCAATGCCATCGGGATCTTCGACGCGTTCCTCGACGACGCCTCGGTCGCGCTCTATGGCTTCGAGGCGGCCGGCGACGGCGTGGACACGCCACGACACGCCGCCACCATCAGCATGGGCCGGCCCGGCGTGCTGCACGGCGCCCGCAGTTATCTGCTTCAGGACGACGACGGCCAGACCGTCGAATCGCACTCCATTTCTGCCGGTCTTGACTACCCTGGCGTTGGTCCGGAGCACGCCTGGCTTGCCGATATCGGCAGGGCAAGCTACCTGCCGATCACCGACGCGGCCGCCATGGACGCACTGCGGCTGCTGTCCCGCACGGAGGGCATTATCCCGGCGATCGAGTCAGCGCACGCGTTGGCGGGCGTGCTCGGGCTGGGCGCAACGCTGGGGCCCTCAGCGACCATCCTGGTCAACCTCAGCGGGCGCGGCGACAAAGACATGGAAACCGCAGGGCGCTACTTCGATATTCTCGACGCGAACGCGTTGCAATCGTGACCGCCGGCACGAGCCGGGTCGCCGCCGCCATCGCCGCCCGCAAGAAGGATGCCGCCGGCGCGCTCGTCGCCTACCTGCCGGTGGGCTTCCCCGACCTTCCCGCGAGCATCGACGCCGCCGTCGCCGTCGTCGAGGCCGGCGTGGACATACTCGAGCTCGGGCTGCCGTACTCGGACCCGGTGATGGACGGACCGGTCATCCAGGCTGCTACCGGTGCGGCACTGGCCGGCGGATTCCGGGTGCGCCACGCCTTCGACGCCGTCGCGGCGATCCGCGCCAGGGTGGATGTTCCGGTTCTGCTTATGACGTACTGGAACCCCGTGCTGCAATTCGGTGTCGACGAGTTCGCCGATCGTCTCGCGGATGCCGGAGGAGCCGGCCTGATCACCCCCGACCTGATTCCGGATGAAGGGGCAGCGTGGATCGCCGCCTCGCAACGCACCGGACTGGACCGGGTTTTTCTGGCCGCGCCATCCTCCTCCGACGCCAGACTCGCCCAGGCGGTGTCCGCGAGCCGCGGCTTCGTCTACGCCGTGTCGACCATGGGGATCACCGGCGCCCGAGCCGACGTCGACTCCGCGGCACGCGCCCTGGTCACCCGGCTGCGCACCGCCGGAGCGACCAGCACCTGCGTCGGTCTGGGCATCTCTAGTGCCCAGCAGGTGCGGGAAGTTCTGGAGTACGCGGACGGCGCCATCGTCGGTTCCGCCCTGGTGAAAGCCCTCGCCGACGGGGGAGTGGCCGGGGTCGCTCGCACAGCGAACGCGCTCGCGAGCGGGACTAGGCTGAACTAGTTTTGCAATCCTTGCCCCATGAAAGGCGTGCTTCCCGTTGTTGCCCCTGAACTTGTTGAATCTGGGCTCGTTGAACCTGAGCATCCCCAGCCCCGACTACGCGTGGCAAGTGTTCAATCTCGGCCAGTGGCTTCGTGACATCGGACTCACCTGGTTCGGATTCAACGTCAACATCCACACGTACGCGCTGTGCATTCTCGTCGGCATCGTGGCTGCAGGAATCGTCACCGGCTACCGCCTGAAACAGCGCGGGGCGGAGGCGTTGGTGGTCGTCGACGTCATGCTCTGGGCTGTGCCGCTCGGCATCATCGGCGGACGCATCTTTCACGTGATCACCCACCCCGACGACTACTTCTACGCCGGCGCGAATCTGCTGAAGACGCTGTACATCTGGGAAGGTGGCATGGCGATCTTCGGCGCCTTGATCCTCGGCGGCGTCGGTGCCTTCATTGGCTGCCGGATGTCTGGACTACGGTTCACCGCGTTCGCCGACGCCGTCGCACCGGCGCTGCTCCTCGCCCAGGCATTCGGTAGATTCGGCAACTATTTCAACCACGAACTGTTCGGACTGCCCACCAACCTGCCTTGGGGTCTTCAGATCGAATCGACGAACCCGGCGTTTCCCGCCGGCCTGCCGGACGGAACCCTGTTCCACCCGACGTTCCTCTATGAGATCCTCTGGAATCTACTGGGGATCGTGGTGCTGCTGGCCATCGAACGCAAGTGGCGCCGCATCCGTGAGGTGCGCGCGGACGGGAAGACCGTCACCCGCTTCGCACCGACGGCGTGGCGACTGCAGTGGGGCAGGATGCTCGGCCTCTACCTGATCTGGTACGGGCTGGGTCGCAGCTACCTGGAATCGATCCGCGTCGACCCGAGCGAGATCTTCTTCGGCATCCGCACCAACATCTGGGCAGCATTCGCCGCGATCCTGCTCGGCCTGATCGTCCTCGTGGTCCAAGGCCGGCGTCATCCCGGACTCGAACCAAGTCCCTACCTGCTGGGTCATGAGTGGCTCCCCGATCGTGTTGTACACTCTGAGAACTACTATTCGGACGCGGATGATGACGGTGAAGGCGCCGGTCCCTCGAAAACCACCGTTGCCGCGAATAGGTAAGTAGCCAGAAAGACACGCCACAAGCGACGCTGGCAGAAAGTTCGCCGCTCTACCGCCATTCTGCTGACGGCAGGCAGCTTCCGGGCCGCTGATGTCCCACAAGCAACATCATGGTGAGGACGGTTCTTGCATGGCACTTTCGGCACGCGGCAATTCAGCGCAGTCGCAATCAGCACTGGCGCGGTTCAGCGCCATCCCGGAGGCCACCGGCCTGTACGATCCCGCCAAGGAGCACGACGCGTGCGGCCTGGCTATGGTCGCCACCTTGCGCGGCACCCCTGGTCACGACATCATCACCGCGGCGCTCACCGCACTGCGCAGCCTCGAGCACCGCGGCGCATTCGGCTCCGACGCGGGCAGCGGCGACGGAGCGGGCATCGTCACCCAGGTTCCGGATGCCTTCTTCCGCGCGGTGACAACGTTCGACCTTCCGAAGGCTGGCACTTACGCCGTCGGCACCGCGTTCCTTCCGAACGAGGCCGACGAGCGAGAGCAGATCAAGGCATCGGTGGGCTCACTCGCTGCCGAAGAAGGCCTGACCGTACTCGGCTGGCGTCAACTGCCGATCGACCCGTCCCAGATCGGCGTTCTGGCCGCTGGCGTGATGCCGGTGTTCGAGCAGCTGTTCCTCGCCGCAACCGCGGTGACGCCGACCGGGCCGCAACAGCGCCTGGAACTGGACCGGCGCGCGTTCCGACTGCGCAAACGTGCCGAGCGTGAACTCACCGTCTACTTCCCGTCGCTGTCGTGTCGCACCCTGGTGTACAAGGGCATGGTCACAGCGCCGCAGCTGGAGCCGTTCTATCCGGACCTCTCGGACGAACGGTTCGCCTCCAGGGTGGCCATCGTCCACTCCCGCTACTCGACGAACACGTTCCCGTCCTGGCCGCTGGCCCAACCGTTCCGCCTTATTTCGCACAACGGCGAGATCAACACCGTGCAGGGCAACCGCAACTGGATGCGCGCCAGACAGACTCAGTTGGAGTCCGAACTGATCGGCGAGATCTCGCCCATCCTGCCGATCATCACCCCGGGCGGAAGCGACTCGGCGTCGTTCGATGAGGTGGTCGAACTGCTCAGCCTCTCCGGCCGGTCACTGCCGCACGCGGTGATGATGATGGTCCCGGAGGCGTGGGAGAAGCAGACCGACTCCGACCCGGCACGGCGGGCGTTCTACGAATACCACTCGATGCTGATGGAGCCGTGGGACGGTCCCGCAGCGCTGCTGTTCACCGACGGCACCCTCGCCGGCGCGACCCTGGACCGCAATGGGCTGCGGCCCGGCCGATTCCTGGTCACCGACGATGGTCTCGTGGTGGTCGCCAGCGAAACCGGAGTGCTCGACATCGATCCAAGCCGAGTGGTCAGGCGCGGGAGGCTGCGGCCGGGGAAGATGTTCCTCGTCGACACTGAAGCGGGACGGCTCATCGAGGACGACGAGCTCAAGTCATCGTTGGCGGCGGCAGCACCGTGGGGGCAATGGCTCGAAGAAAACCGCATCAACCTCAAAGACCTTCCCGACCGGGAACACATCGTCCACACGCCCGCGTCGGTGGTGCGGCGCCAGCGCACCTTCGGATACACCGAGGAAGAACTCGGAGTGATCCTCGCGCCGATGGCGCAGAACGGTGCCGAGCCGATCGGGGCAATGGGCACCGACACGCCGATTGCCGTGCTCGCCACCCGCCCGCGACTGCTGTTCGACTACTTCACCCAGCAGTTCGCACAGGTCACGAACCCGCCGCTGGACAGCATCCGCGAGTCCATCGTCACCTCGCTCGGTGTCGGGCTGGGTCCGGAACGCAACCTGCTCACCGCCACCCCGGAACACGCGCAGCAGGTGATCCTGGACTTCCCCGTGATCGACAACGACGAGTTGTCCAAGATCCACCACATCGACTACCGGCCTGGCAACCACACCACCACGACGATCCGCGGCCTGTACCGCTTCGATGAGGGACCGCTCGCGTTGCAGAACCGGCTCGCCGCGATCTGCGGCGAGGTGGATGACGCCATCGAGGCGGGAGCACTGTACATCGTGTTGTCCGACCGCGACTCCAACAAAGACCTTGCACCGATCCCTTCGCTGCTGTTACTGGCCACCGTGCATCACCACCTGATCCGCCGCGAAAACCGACTCAAGGTCGGCTTGATCGTGGAGGCCGGCGACGTGCGCGAAGTGCACCACGTCGCATTGCTGGTCGGCTACGGAGCCTCGGCGATCAACCCGTATCTAGCGATGGAAAGCGCCGAGGATCTGGTGCGCCGCGGCGTGATCACTGGCATCACGCCGGAGCAGGCGGTGACGAACTTGATCAAAGCGCTCGGCAAGGGTGTGCTGAAGACGATGTCGAAGATGGGCATCTCGGTGGTGTCGTCTTACGCTGGAGCCCAGGCATTCGAGGCTGTCGGACTGAGCCAGGACTTCGTCGACACCTACTTCACCGGCACCACGAGCCGCCTCGGCGGAGTGGGCATCGAGGTGATCGCCGCAGAGAACCTGGCCAGGCACCGCAGCGCCTACCCGGACGAACCTGCGGTGACAGCCCACGAACGACTCACCATGGGCGGGGAATACCAGTGGCGCCGCGACGGCGCACCGCACCTATTCAACCCCGATACGGTGTTCCGTCTGCAGCATTCCACCAGAACGCGCCGTTATGACATTTTCCGGCAGTACACCAAGCTGATCGACGACCAGTCCGAGGCGCTGATGACGATGCGTGGCCTGTTCGGGTTCCGGGCCGGACTGCGGCCTCCCGTTCCGATCGAGGAGGTCGAGCCGGTCGCCGCGATCGTGAAGCGGTTCTCAACCGGGGCGATGAGCTATGGGTCGATCAGCATGGAGGCGCATGAGAACCTCGCCATCGCGATGAACAGCATGGGGGCCAGGAGCAACACCGGCGAGGGCGGCGAGGACGTCGAGCGGCTGCTGGACCCGACGCGGTGCAGCGCCATCAAACAGGTCGCGTCGGCACGTTTCGGCGTCACGAGCATGTACCTGACCCACGCCAGCGACATCCAGATCAAAATCGCCCAGGGCGCCAAGCCCGGCGAGGGCGGCCAACTGCCCTCCGCGAAGGTGTACCCCTGGATCGCGCGCACCCGGCACGCCACCGCCGGCGTCGGCCTGATCAGTCCGCCACCGCATCACGACGTGTATTCGATCGAAGATCTGAAACAACTCATCTTCGACCTGAAGCGCGCCAACCCCTCGGCCCGCATCCACGTCAAGCTGGTCAGTCAATCCGGGATCGGCGCGGTGGCCACCGGCGTCGCCAAAGCGCTGGCCGACGTCGTCCTCGTTTCCGGACACGACGGCGGCACCGGCGCCAGCCCGTTGAGCTCGCTGAAACACGCCGGCACGCC
Source organism: Parafrigoribacterium mesophilum (assembly GCF_039652555.1). Classification (NCBI taxonomy): domain Bacteria; kingdom Bacillati; phylum Actinomycetota; class Actinomycetes; order Micrococcales; family Microbacteriaceae; genus Parafrigoribacterium; species Parafrigoribacterium mesophilum. Next base: position 101,800 of record NZ_JBDJAF010000001.1, on the reverse strand, counting down.
ATGGGAACTCGGGCTCGCCGAGACGCAGCAAACCCTGATGCTCAACGGGATGCGGGAACGCGTCGTCGTTCAGGTCGACGGGCAGCTGAAGACCGGACGCGACGTCGTCGTGGCCGCGCTGCTCGGCGCCGAGGAATTCGGCTTCGCCACCGCCCCGCTGATCGTGTCCGGCTGTGTGATGATGCGCAAGTGCCACCTGGACACCTGCCCAGTGGGCGTAGCGACGCAGAATCCGGTGCTGCGGTCCCGCTTCACCGGCAAGCCCGAGTTCGTGGTCAATTTCTTCGAGTTCCTTGCCGAGGAGGTGCGGGAACATCTCGCCGCCCTGGGCTTCCGGTCCATCGACGAGGCGGTAGGCCGGCATGAGGTGCTCGAGGTCAACAGGGCCATCACGCACTGGAAGACCGACGGTTTGGACCTCAGCCCAATCCTGGTGGGCCCCGACTTTGCCGACGATGCGCCACGGCATCACCGCATTTCCCAACAGCACGAGTTGGCCACCCACTACGACGTGGCCCTGATCGGCTCCAGCGAGCAGGCGCTGACCGACGGTACGCCGGTGCACATCGCCCTGCCGATCCGTAACACGGACCGTGCCGTCGGCACGATGCTCGGCCACGAGATCACCGCCCGCTACGGCGAGAATGGCCTGCCGACCGGCACCATCGACATCACCACCACCGGGTCGGCCGGGCAGTCGTACGGCGCGTTCCTCCCGTCTGGTGTCAGCCTGCACCTCGAGGGAGACGGCAACGACTACCTCGGCAAGGGGTTGTCCGGCGGAGAAATCACCGTGCGGCCCGACCGCCGCAGCGTGTTCGCGGCCGAACGCAACGTTATCGCCGGCAACGTGATTGGCTACGGAGCCACCCAGGGCAGCATGTTCATCCGCGGAATCGTCGGCGAACGGTTCCTGGTGCGCAATTCCGGCGCTACCGCCGTCGTCGAGGGGGTAGGCGACCACGCGCTCGAGTACATGACCGGCGGTCTCGCCCTGATCCTGGGTGCGACCGGGCGGAACCTGGGAGCCGGGATGTCCGGCGGCACTGCCTACGTGTACAAGCTTCGCAAGGATCGGGTCAACCGGGAAGCGTTGGCCTCGGGAGAGTTGTCCCTGCTTCCGCTGGGCAGCGCCGACGCCGAAATCGTCACCGACTTGCTGGTCCGCCATCGCACCGAGACCGGGTCCGCGCTGGCGGACCGGATGCTCTCCGACGTTCAGGACACGATCGCCAGCTTCGTCAAGGTGCTGCCCAGAGACTACGCGGCGGTACTCCAGACCAGGGCAACGGCGATCGAAGAAGGCCTGGATCCCGACGGCGATGTCGTCTGGGGACGGATTATGGAGGCAACCCGTGGCTGACCCGAGGGGATTCCTGAAGACGACCCAGCGTGAGCTTCCGGCGCATCGTCCGGTGGACTTGCGGCTGATGGACTGGAAAGAGGTGTCCGAGGCTGGAGACGTGGCCACGCTGCGCAGGCAAGCGAGCCGCTGCATGGACTGCGGCATCCCGTTCTGCCACCAGGGTTGCCCACTGGGCAACCTGATACCGGAATGGAACGACCTGGTACGCCGCGGCGAGGACCGCGAGGCCAGCGAACGCCTGCACATGACGAACAACTTCCCGGAGTTCACCGGGCGGCTGTGTCCTGCACCGTGCGAGACCGCGTGCGTGCTGGGCATCAATCAACCAGCGGTGACCATCAAACTCGTCGAAGAATCGATAGTGAACACGGCATGGGAAAACGGCTGGCTGCCGCCGATGCCACCAGAGCGGCTCACCGGCAAGACCGTCGCCATCGTGGGCTCGGGCCCCGGCGGGCTGGCCGCTGCCCAGCAGCTGACTCGGGCCGGGCACACCGTCGTCGTGTTCGAGCGCGACGATCGCATCGGCGGACTGGTCAGGTACGGCATCCCCGACTTCAAGCTGGAGAAGAAGGTCATCGAGCCTCGGCTCGAGCAGATGCGTGCGGAGGGCACCCGGTTCCGCACCGGGGTCAACGTGGGCGTCGACATCAGCTGGGCCGACTTGCGCGCCAGATACGACGCCGTCGTCATCGCGACCGGCGCCTTGGCGCCCCGCGACCTGCCGATCCCTGGACGGAGCCTGTCCGGCGTGCACTTCGCCATGGACTACTTGGTGCAGCAGAACCGGGTCGGTGCCGGCGACGCTGTCGAGGACCAGATCACCGCACGGCACAAGAACGTGATCGTACTTGGCGGCGGTGACACCGGATCTGACTGCGTCGGAACCGCACTGCGGCAGCGCGCCAGGAAAGTGACCTCGCTGGCCATCGGCCGCCGGCCGCCGGCCGAGCGTTCCTCGCTTCAGCCGTGGCCGATGCATCCGACGCTGTTCGAGGTCTCCAGCTCCCACGAAGAAGGCGGCGAACGCACCTACTTGGCGTCCACCGTCGAGTTCGTACCCGGTGAGGATGGTGAGGTGCGGGCGCTGAAGGTGGCCGAAACCGAATACCGGGACGGCGCCCGCCTACCCAAGCCGGGCACGGAGCGTGAGATCCCCGCCGACCTCGTGCTGCTGGCGCTCGGTTTCACCGGCACCGACAGCGCCGGGATCCAGGAGCAACTCGGGCTCGCCCTCGATGGCGGCGTTGTCGCGCGGGACGACGACTTCCAAAGTGCCATCCCCGGCGTGTTCGTGACCGGTGATGCGGGTCGCGGTCAATCGCTCATTGTCTGGGCGATCGCCGAGGGACGGTCCACGGCCGCCGCCGTAGACCGGTACCTTGAAGGGGAGACGCTGTTGCCAGCGCCCGTGCGGCCCAAGGATCGCCCCATCGCGTACTGACCGCATCGCACCACCGAATACCAGCTACGTGAAGGAATACATGAGACGCGCCAAAATCGTCGCCACCCTCGGCCCGGCAACCTCGAGCTACGAAAACATCCGAGCCATCATCGACGCCGGCGTGGATGTTGCCAGGATGAACCTCAGCCACGGCAGCTATGCCGTGCACGAGGAGGTGTACGCGAACGTACGACGCGCCGCCAAGGAATCGGGCCGCGCGGTGGCGGTGCTCGTCGACCTGCAGGGTCCGAAGATCCGACTGGGCAAGTTCGAGGGCGGCCCGTACGACCTCGCCACCGGCGACGTGTTCAAGATCACCACCGAAGACATCCTCGGCACCCGCGAGATCTCCTCGACTACCTACAAGGGACTGCCCGGTGACGTGAAGCCGGGGGACCCGCTGCTCATCGACGACGGCAAAGTCACGCTGCGGGTCACCGAGACCGACGGCACCGTCGTCACGACGGTGGTCGAGGTCCCCGGCGCGGTCTCCAACAACAAGGGCATCAACCTGCCCGGGGTGGCCGTGAACGTACCGGCGCTTTCCGAGAAGGATGAGGCCGACCTGCGCTGGGGGTTGAAGCTCGGTGCTGACTTCATCGCCCTGTCGTTCGTGCGCAACGCCGACGATATCGTGCGTGTGCACGAGATCATGGCGGAAGAGGGCAGGAAGGTCCCGGTGATCGCGAAGATCGAGAAGCCGCAGGCGGTGGACAACCTTGAGGCCATCATCGACGCGTTCGACGCGATCATGGTGGCCCGGGGCGACCTGGGCGTCGAACTGCCGCTGGAGGCGGTGCCGATCGTGCAGAAGCACGCGGTCGAGATCGCCCGCCGAATGGCGAAGCCGGTGATCGTCGCCACCCAGATGCTCGAATCGATGATCTCCAGCCCGCGTCCGACCCGTGCAGAGACCTCTGACGTCGCCAACGCGGTACTGGACGGTGCCGATGCCGTGATGCTGAGCGGGGAAACCAGCGTCGGGGAGTTCCCGGTGGTCACGGTGCAGACGATGGCGCGGATCATCGAATCGACCGAGAGTCACGGTCTCGAACGCATCCCGGCTCTGGGCACGAAGCCGCGCACTCAGGGTGGCGCGGTGACCCTGGCCGCCGCGGAGGTGGCGGTGTTCGTCGACGCGAGGTATCTGGTCGTGTTCACCGAGTCCGGCGATTCGGTGCGGCGGATGTCGCGGCTGCGCTCCAACATCCCGCTCATCGCGCTGACTCCGGAGGACGCCGTGCGGCGCCGGATGGCATTGGTATGGGGAGTGCAGACCTACCTGGTCGAGCGGGTCACCAACACCGATAAGATCTTCAAGCTCGTGGACGATGTGTTCCTCGGCCACCACCTCGTGGAGACCGGAGAAAAGGTGATGGTTGTCGCCGGGTTCCCGCCGGGCACCTCAGGCTCCACCAACGACATGCGCGTCTACCACGTCGGCGACGCACACAACGGCATCGCCCCGGCGTACCGGGAAGCGGCGGCTCGCTAGCTGCCCGGCCAACGATGCCTTTTCGGACGAGACACCCCGCCGCGGCGGCGCCTCTCGTCCGAAAGGGCATCACTCAGCCGCTGACGAGCACGCGCACGCAGTGAGACTGAGTATGCTCCCATAACAGGCGGCATTGTGGTGAAGGGCGGCATTGTGGCCGCGCACGTGCTTTCCGCGGTGCGGAACTAGTGGAGTTGACTGCCAATGCGTGAGGTACTGGGCGAACTGCTGGAGTCCTGGCAGACCGGGCAGACCGTCGGGATGGGCACCGTCGTGCACACGATCCGTTCGGCACCCAGGCCGCCAGGGGCCTCAATGCTCGTCACCGAGGACGGCACCGTCGCCGGGTCGGTATCAGGGGGTTGCGTCGAGGGCGCCCTGTACGAACTGTGCCAGGAGGTGGCCGCCTCCGGTGTGCCGGTGTTGCAACGGTACGGCTTCAGTGACGACGACGCGTTCGCCGTCGGTTTGACTTGCGGCGGCATCATCGATGTCTTCGTCGAGCCGCTGTCCCGAACGCGGTTCCCGGAACTCGATGCCGTCGCCTCCGACATCGCGGCGGGAAGGCCCGTTGCCCTGGCTACGGTCATCGAACATCCGGATGCTGCCTGGCTCGGCAGACGGATCATCGTCCGCCCCGACTCTGCGACCGGATCTCTCGGGCTGGCTCGCGCGGACGCCGCGGTGATCGACGACGCCCGTGGACTGCTCGCCGCCGGTACGACGGCCGTCGTCACCTACGGCGCCGAGGGACAGCGGATGGACACCGGCATGCGCGTTTTCGTGTCGTCGTTTCAACCGAAGCCGCGGATGATCGTCTTCGGCGCCATCGATTTCGCCGCGGCCGTCGCGCGCCAAGGCGCGTTTTTAGGATTCCACGTGACCGTGTGCGACGCGCGGCCGGTCTTCGCGACCAAGGCGCGGTTCCCGGATGCCGACGAGGTCGTCGTCTCGTGGCCGCACCACTACCTGAAGACCCAGATCGACGAAGGCAGAATCGACTCCAGAACGGCGATCTGCGTGCTCACGCACGACCCGAAGTTCGACGTGCCCGTGCTTGACCTCGCCCTCCGGCTCGACGGCCCCGATCGGCCGGCCTACATCGGTGCCATGGGCTCGAGGAAGACCCACGAAGACCGTCTCGTCCGACTCAAAGAAGCCGGGCTCGCCGACGAGGAATTGTCCAGGCTGACCAGTCCGATCGGACTCGACCTCGGCGGCAGAACCCCCGAAGAGACCGCGGTGTCCGTGGTGGCTGAGATCATCGCACTGCGCTGGGGCGGCACTCACGGCCGTCTCACTGAGACCGACCGTCGGGTACACCAGGGTCTGGACAACTAGGAGAGCCTCATGAAACTGAACCACAAGTTCGTCGTCCCGGCGGCTTTCGACGTCGCCTGGGCCGCCTTCAACGATCTGGACGGTCTTGTGCCGTGTGTGCCGGGTGCCAGCCTGGTCTCCGCAGAGGGTGACAGCTTCGCCGGGGAGGTCAAGGTCAAACTCGGACCGATATCGATGACGTATAGCGGAACAGGCACCTTCATCGAACGCGACAAGGCAGCGGGCCGCATGGTGGTCGAGGCCAAAGGCAAAGACAAACGCGGCAACGGTACCGCCGGCGCAACGGTGATCGCCCAGATGACTCCAGAGGGCACCGGAACCGCGGTGGAGGTCACGACGGATCTCGCCGTCACGGGCAAGCCGGCTCAGTTCGGGCGTGGTGTCATCCAGGATGTCAGCGACAAACTGCTCGGCCAATTCGTGGACTGCATTTCCGCGAAACTGAGCCCGGCTACCGCCGCGCCGGTCGCCGATGATGTCACGCCGGCCGAGGCTCCGACCCAGCCCGCGACATCCGTGACGGAAGCCCCAGCACCGCGGGTCCCGGTCCAGAACCCGGTAGCCACGCGCCAACCAGGGTCCGCCGGGGCGGAGGCGGCAGAACTCAACCTGCTGTCGACGGTGATGCCGGTACTGGTACGCCGCTACGCGCCGCCGGTGATCATCGCCATCGTGGTCATCGCCGGTGTGTGGGTGTGGGTCGCCACTAGATGACCATCGCCGCCATGGCGGCGATCATGCTTCCGGAGCACATGATGTGGAAGGCCCCACTGCGCCTGTCCCTGTGCTGTCTGGGCAACGTGAGGACGGCGGTGCACCCTGCCCAGGCGAGCAGCGTCAGCCACACCATGAGCCCGCCCGGCATCGCTGCGTGAACTCCGACCCCGCCGGTGCTGCCAACGGGTGTCGCAACGCCCAGCCGCTGCAGGCCGCCATTCTCCGGCACGAGAAGCATGGTTACCGCCATGAAGACGAGGTCGACGACCGTCACCGCAGTCGCCGTTCTCCGCCACTGTTCGATGCGCCGGCGCGTCACGCACCTGCCGATGATGGATGCCGCCACGACGAGGAGCGCCAGTAGCACCATCAACGCGGCACCGGCCAGCGTCGAAAATCCAGGCACGACCATGACGCCGATCATGGCGGCGGCCGTCCCGGCGACCCCCAGAGTGAGCACGGGAGCACGATCGGGGTTCCCGACGGATGCGGCGACGGCGAGTCCCAGGAAGAGTACGGCAACGAACGTCATCGGCACCGCCTTTCCCCACGGCGATATTGACATTGGCTTCGCCGCAGGACAAGACTTGAGCACAATCAGGGTTATTGGCTTGTCGAACGCCTCAGCGAGGAGGCAATTGTGCAAATCCCGGCTCCATTCGATTACGCCCGCGCAACTGACGTCAACAACGCGATCGCGTTGCTTGAGCGCCACGGTCCGGAATCTCGCATCGTCGCAGGCGGGCACAGCCTCCTGCCGATGATGAAGCTCAGGCTGGCTCAGCCGGAATGTCTCGTCGACATCAACGAGCTGTCCGAGCTTGACTTCATTCTCCGCGAGGGGAACGTGCTGCGCATCGGTGCGATGACCAGGCACACGTCACTACTGGAGTCGGCCGAGATCGCCGGCCTGTTCCCGATCGTCACCGACGCCGAACGAGTGATTGCCGACCCGGTGGTGCGCAACCGCGGAACCATCGGCGGGTCGCTGTGCCAGGGAGACCCGGCCGAGGACCTGACGACGGTCTGCGACGTGCTGCGGGCGCAGATCGTGATCAGAGGTGCGGGCGGCGACCGCGTTCTGCCGATCAGTGAGTTTCACAAGGGGCCGTACGAGACGGCGGTGGAGCAGAACGAGTTGCTCTATGAGGTACGGATCCCGATTCCGGACCGTTCCGGAAGTGCGTACGAGAAGGTCGAACGTCGTGCGGGGGACTGGGCTGTGGTGGCAGCCGGCGCGGCCGTCACGCTCGGGTCGGACGGCACCGTCGACGACGTCGCCATCGGCCTCACGGCGGTCAACCTCGACGGGACGGTCGCAGAGGCTGAGGCAGTGCTCCGCGGCAAGGCGCCGACCGAGGAGTTGTTCGCCGAGGCCGGCCGGGTTGCGGCGCTCGCCTGCCGGCCGGTGTCCGACCAGCGCGGACCGGTCGACTACAAGAGGCATCTGGCGGACGAACTCACCCGCAGAGTCCTGCGACGTGCGACTGCACGCGCATCCGAAGCACAGGAAGGCTGAGGACGATGCAGATCAGCATGACGGTCAATGGCGAGCAGATCACCCGCGAGATCGAACCTCGGGTGCTCCTCGTGCACTTCATCCGCGAGAATCTCGGCCTGACCGGCACTCACTGGGGGTGCGACACCTCCAACTGCGGCACCTGTGTCGTGCTCATGGACGGCCAGCCGGTGAAGTCGTGCACGGTACTCGCCGCGATGGCTGACGGGCACGAGATCCGCACGGTGGAGGGCCTCGCCAACGGTGGCGTTCTCGACCCGGTGCAGCAGGGCTTCATGGAGGAACACGGACTCCAGTGCGGCTTCTGCACCCCGGGCATGATGCTCACCTCCCGTGCGCTGCTCGACAAGAACCCGCACCCGAGTGAGGCCGAGATCCGCGAGGCCATCTCCGGGCAGATGTGCCGCTGCACCGGGTATGCGACCATCGTGCGTTCCGTTCAATGGGTTTCCAAGCATCCGGAGGGCATCGCAACGATCGCCGAGGAAGAGGTACCGGCATGACCATCATCCAAGACCGGCCGAGCAATCCGGCGGCAGACAACGCACAGCGCCCAATTGGCTACGGCCGCCTCCAGCGTAAGGAAGACCCTCGCTTCGTGCGCGGGCAGGGTCACTACGTCGATGACTTCGTGTTGCCGGGTATGTTGCACGGAGCCATCCTTCGAGCCCCGATGGCTCACGCCCGGCTCGTTTCCATTGACACAAGCGCCGCGCTGGCCCATCCCGGAGTCAAGGCGGTCATCACCGGCAAGGATCTTGAAGCACTGAACCTCGCCTGGGCGCCGACGCTCTCCGCCGACGTGCAGGCCGTGCTGGTCACCGACAAGGTGAGGTTCCAGGGTCAGGAAGTCGCGTTCGTCGTGGCGGAGGACCGGTACGCGGCTCGCGACGCGCTCGAATTGATCGACGTCGAGTACGACATGTTGCCGCCGCTCACCAACGCCCGCAAGGCATTGGATGCTGACGCGCCGGTGATTCGCGATGAGATCGAAGGCAAGACCGACAACCACATTTTCGATTGGGAGGCGGGGGACAAGGCCGAGACCGACGCGGTGTTCGCTGCGGCCGATGTCGTCGTGGCCCAAGACATGGTTTATCCCCGGGTGCATCCCGCACCCATGGAGACCTGTGGCGCACTGGCCGACTTCAACGCGGTCACCGGGCAGTTGACCCTGTACGAGACGTCACAGGCACCGCACGCCCACCGCACTCTCTTCGCACTGGTCGCCGGCATCCCTGAGCACAAGATCCACATCATCTCGCCCGACATCGGCGGTGGCTTCGGCAACAAGGTCGGCATCTACCCCGGCTACATCCTTGCCGTGGTCGGCTCCATCGTCACCGGCAAACCCGTGAAATGGGTTGAGGATCGTTCCGAGAATCTCATGTCGACATCGTTCGCCAGGGACTACATCATGCACGGCGAGATCGCGGCCACCAAGGACGGCAGGATTCTCGCGGTGAGGTCCAGCGTGCTCGCCGACCACGGCGCCTTCAATGCCACGGCGCAGCCGTCGAAGTACCCGGCAGGCTTCTTCCACATTTTCACCGGAAGCTATGACCTGCAGGCGGCCTACTGCGACGTGACCGGCGTGTACACCAACAAGGCTCCTGGCGGCGTGGCGTACGCCTGCTCGTTCCGGGTCACCGAGGCGGTGTATCTGGTCGAACGGATGGTGGACATCCTGGCCAGGAAACTCGAGATGGATCCCGCCGAACTCAGGCTGAAGAACTTCATCAAACCCGAACAGTTCCCCTACGCCAACAAGACCGGCTGGGAGTACGACTCCGGCGACTACGGAAGGGCGATGCGGCTGTCGATGGAACTCGCCGGCTACGACGAACTGCGGCGCGAGCAGAAAGAGAAGCGCGCACGCGGCGAGGTCATGGGTATCGGCATCTCGTTCTTCACCGAGACGGTCGGAGCCGGCCCCCGCAAACACATGGACATCGTGGGACTCGGGATGGCCGACGGCGCCGAGCTGCGCATCCACCCGACGGGCAAGGCCGTCGTGCGCATCTCCGTACAGTCACAGGGGCAGGGACACGAGACGACGTTCGCGCAGATCGTCGCGGAAGAACTGGGCATTCCACCGGAGGACATCCAGGTGGTTCACGGCGACACGGACCAGACGCCGTTCGGGCTCGGCACCTACGGCAGCCGTTCCACACCGGTCAGCGGAGGGGCCGTGGCGCTCGTTGCCCGCAAGGTGCGGGAGAAGGCGAAGTTCATCGCGGCGGCCATGCTCGAGACCCGCGCAGAGGATCTGGAATGGGAGAAGGGCCGCTGGTTCGTCAAAGGCGATCCGAGCATGGGCAAGACCATCTCCGAGATCTCCATGGGCGCGCACGGCACCGTGGCGTTACCGGAGGGCATCGACGGGAACCTCGATGCCGAAGTAACGTACGACCCGCCGAACCTGACCTTCCCGTTCGGCGCCTACATCTGCGTCGTGGACATCGATCCGGGAACGGGGCACGTCAAGGTGCGTCGGTTCATCGCCGTGGACGATTGCGGCACACGGATCAATCCGATGATCATCGAGGGCCAGGTTCATGGCGGCCTCACCGACGGCGTCGGGATGGCGCTCATGCAGATGATCGACTTCGATGAGGACGGCAACTGCCTCGGCGGCTCGTTCATGGACTACCTGATCCCCACCGCGATGGAGGTACCGGACTGGGAGACCGGCTACACCGTCACTCCCTCGCCGCACCACCCCATCGGAGCGAAGGGGATCGGGGAGTCGGCCACGGTCGGGTCCCCGCCGGCAATCGTCAACGCCATCGTCGACGCCCTGGCGCCATACGGCATCACCCACATGGACATGCCGTGCACTCCGGCCAGAGTCTGGGAGGCCATGCAGGGCCGGCCGACCCCGCCTTATTGATATGCCACTGGGCACAATCTCATCGGCGGGAGAAGACCTGACGGCCAAAGCTCAGGAACTTGCCGGACGCCGGGAACCGTTTGTCCGTGCCACGGTGGTGCGCGCCCAGCGTCCGACGAGCGCCCAAGCGGGGGATGTGGCTCTGGTGCTCGCCAGCGGCGAGATCGACGGTTTCGTCGGCGGCAACTGCGTCGAGGCATCCGTGCGGGAGTACGCCATCAAGACGTTGTCGTCACGAGAACCGCTGCTGCTTCGCGTTTCACCAGGGGAGCCGTCCCACGTCCACGAGGAGGGCGCCATCGAAGTCTCGAATCCTTGCGTCAGTGGAGGGGCCATCGAAATATTCCTAGAACCGCATATACCTGCGCCCCGGGTACTGGTCGTCGGCAGGACGCCGATCGCGCGCGCGCTGGTGGCGCTGGGGGCAGTTCTCGGCATGGACATGGAACCGGCGGAGGGCGTCACTGTCGCACCCGGTGCCGAGGATGCCGCGGTCATCGTGGCGTCGCATGGCTGGGAGGAGGAGCCGGCCATCGAGGCAGCGGTACGGGCCGGCGTGCCGTATGTGGCACTGGTTGCCAGTCAGGTGCGCGGGGCGGCGGTGCTGGCCTCCCTCGACCTCACCGATGAGCAGCGGTCCAGCGTGCACTGCCCCGCGGGAATCGACCTGGGTGCGCGCACTCCGGCGGAGATCGCGCTCTCGATCCTGGCGCAGTTGATCGCCGAGCGTGCCGATCACACGCGCGAAGAACCTGGCACGGCGGCGGTGGAGACGGCCACCGATCCGGTCTGCGGGATGTCCGTCGTGGCCATGGAGTCGTCCTTGCACGTTGAGCACGATGGCCGGACGGTGTACTTCTGTTCGTCCGGCTGCCGTGCCGCCTTCCTCGCAGATCCGCAGCGCTATGCCGCCGCGTCGTAAATACGGCACCGGGTGGTCGTCATCGATCCCGGCCGAGCGGCAATCGATGATCGAACCGGGGAGCGCATCATGAGCGTTCCGACTCGAGCCGGTGCGGAAGATGGTGTGCTCCGGCTTGTGCCGGATGTCGACTCTCTCATGGCGGCGCTCAACGGCGACGACTACCTGGCCGACCTGGGATTGGCGACGGCGCTGTTCCTCGCCGTGCGGTTGCCGCAGCCGATCCTGCTTGAGGGCGAGCCGGGCGTCGGCAAGACCGAGGCGGCTAAGGCATTGGCGCGGGTTCTGGACACGCCGCTGTACCGGCTGCAATGCTACGAGGGGATTGACTCAGCCGAGGCCCTGTACGAGTGGAACTATCCACGCCAACTGCTCGGCATTCGCCTGGCGGAAGCCAGGAACGTCGATCTGGATGAGAAGCAACTCTTCGGACCGGACTACTTGCTGCGCCGGCCTCTGCTTCAGGCGATCGAGCACCCCGGCCCGCGCCCTGCCGTGTTGCTCCTCGATGAGATCGACCGTGCCGATGCGGAGTTCGAGGCGTTCACGTTCGAACTGCTGGCCGAGGCCTCGGTGACGATTCCCGAACTTGGAACGATCAAGGCCACCCATCCGCCCATCGTCATTCTCACCTCCAACCGCACGCGCGATCTGCACGATGCCCTCACGAGGCGCTGTCTGTACCACTGGATCGACTACCCGGGCCCGGAACGCATCGCCGAGATCGTGCGCCGCCGGGTGCCGAACAGTGCGGGTCGGATCGCGCTGGAGGCGGCCTCCGCCGTCACGCGGCTGCGCTCCCTGGACATGGCGAAGCCGCCCGGCATCGCGGAGGCCATTGATTGGGTATCGGCGCTGACGGTGCTCGGTGTCGACCGACTCGACGAGGCCACGGTCGACCAGACCTGGGGTTCAGTCCTGAAGAACCGCGACGACCTCGATCTCGCCTCCTCCCGCGGGGCTGCGTGGTTGGTCGGCGAGCGTGGCTGAAGATGTCACAGGCGTCGAGGCTGCTGCCCTGACCGCGGCGTTCACCACGGCGCTGCGTCGGGCGGGCGTGGCGGTGTCCCCGGATAGCGCGGCGCGTCTGGCCGACGCGTTTCGGCTCGTCCCACCGCACGGCCGCAGTGCGCTGTACTGGGCATGCCGTGTGGTACTTGTGTCGTCGCGGGAACAGCTCTCCGTCTTCGACGCCGTCTTCTCGGCGGTGTTCGACGGCATGCTTGATCCCGCTGACAGCCGAGGCGATACCAGCGCGCCGCCGGCGGTCGGCTCCGAGGAGCGAACGAGGGCAGCGCCGCCGGACCGCCGCCCGAGCGACGCGGAGCAGGGTGAGCCGAAGCTCCTGCCTCCTATGCCCGCCCCCGGTGGCGACGACGATGCGGACGACGGGCCTGGCCGGGAGCGTGAGGCGATCCTCGCGGTTGCCTCTCCCGACGAGCATCTGCACGAGGCGTCGTTCGCCGACCTCAGCCCCGACGAGGTGTCCCAGATGCGGCATCTGGTCCGCGAGATCGTCTTGTCCACGCCGCAGCGACTCAGCCGGCGCACCACAACATCCCGGCGCAATAACGCCCCGCTCGATCTGCGTCGCACCGTTCGTGCGGCGCACCGCACCAGCGGCGACCCGCTCCGGCTCGTCTACGCGCGCCGCCGCCTCCGCCCGCGCCGGCTCATTCTGCTCTGCGATGTCTCCGGGTCCATGGAGCCGTATACCCGGATCTTCCTGTCACTGTTGCAGGGCGCCGTTACCGGAGCTCAGGCCGAGGCGTTCGTGTTCTCGACCCGGCTGACCAGACTCACGCGGCAGTTGGCGTTGCGGGAACCGGACCAGGCCTTGGCTCGCGCCGCAGCGAACACCCCGGATTGGGCCGGCGGCACACGTCTGGCCGAGGCGATTCGGCGGTTCATCGACGAGCACGGCCGGCGGGGTCTCGCGCGCGGGGCCGTCGTCGTGATCCTCTCCGACGGCTGGGCACACGACGATCCCGCGGAGGTTGGTGTCCAGATGGCGCGTCTGAAGCGACTGGCGTATCGCATCGTCTGGGTGAACCCACGGAAGGTGGCGTTGAACTACGAGCCGCTAGTGGGCGGCATGGCCGCGGCGCTGCCGTACTGCGACGCCTTCGTCAGCGGGCACAGTTACCTCGCCCTCGCGGAGGTGGCCGCCGCCATCCGTGCCGAGCGCACCGGCGACGCGAGGCCCGCGCGCTAGCCGCCCCGGGCGATGCCTTTCCGGACGAGTCACCCCACCGCGCCGGGGTCTCTCGTCCGGAAGGGCATCGCTCACCTGCACGCTTGCTGCAATCTTCACCCGATCCATTGCGAAGAAGCCGCGCTCGGGTGACCATCGACGTATGGAGTTCGCACCGGTCACCGCGATCGTCACCGGTTCGGACTCCGGCATCGGGCGCGCCACCGCTGTGGCTCTGGCCGAGGCGGGAATGGATGTCGGGATCACCTGGCACTCCGATGAGGTCGGCGCCGAGAAAACAGCCGATGAAGTGCGCAGCCACGGACGCCGCGCCGTTGTCGCCAGGCTGGATACGACCGAGCTTCCGCAGTGCGGTGACGTGATCGACTCCCTCGCTGAGGACCTCGGCGGAGTGGATGTCTTCGTCAACAACGCAGGCACCGGCGCCAACGTTCCATTGCTCGAGCTCGGCTACGACCAGTGGCGACACATCGTGGCGGCCGACCTCGACGGCGCGTTCGTGTGTATCCAGCGGGCGGCCAGGCGCATGGTCGACGCTGGGCGAGGTGGACGGATCATCGCCGTCACCAGCGTGCACGAACACCAGCCGAAGATCGGGTCCAGCGCCTACGATGCCGCCAAGCATGGGCTCGGCGGCCTGATCAAAACCGTCGCCATCGAACTCGGCGAACATGGCATCACCGCGAATTCCGTCGCCCCTGGTGCGATCGCCACGCCGATGAGCGGTCTGACGGATGTCGACCCCCGGCAGATCCACCGGCCCGGTGTGCCGCTCGGCCGGCCGGGCGACGCCCGTGAGATCGCGGCCGTAATCGCCTTTCTCGCGTCACCGGAGTCCAGCTATGTGACCGGAGCATCCTGGGTCGTCGACGGCGGGATGCTGCAGATGGGGCCGCAGGCGGGCGCGAACCTCGAGAACGACGACTGGCGGCGAGGCTGAAACATGCACTTGACGATCACACAACAAAGGAGGAACTGATCGATGGCTGACATGATGGACGACGAGGACAACCCCATGCTGAACAAACCGTCTCAGGCCGAGGGCGACGCCGGTGACAGCGATGCGCCGGGCGACGTGCCGGACGACGACCTGGACGACGACCTTCTCGATGACGACGATGACGACGATCTCGATGACGACGATGATCTCGACGACGACGACGATGACGACGATGACGAGCTAGACGATCTGGACGACGATCTCGACGATCTCTGAGTGTCGGCGTTGACCGGCTTCCCACATCGGCGCTGCGAGTTCACCGATGCCGCTGCGCTCACCGATGGCGGCATGAAGCTCCAAGCCGGGACGCTCTACGCAGCGCTTGACCGCTTGCGGACCGCCGGCCTCGTCGAGGTCTCGTCTGAGGACGTGGTCCAGGGGCGACTTCGACGTTCTTTCGCTCTGACCCAGAAGGGTAAGACGAGCCTCGCCGCAGAAGCGGAACGTCGGCGATCCGGGGCTGTGGCCGCCCTGCGCAGACTCGGAGTGAGCACACCGAGGGCAAGAGGGGTTGAGGCATGAAAAACTAGAACGTCAATACCGGGCCAGCTTGCGTTGGTATCCCGGCAGATGGCGTAAACGGCACGGGGAAGCGCTGCTCGAGACACTTCTTGCCGGTGCGGAGGCGGCAGGTAGGATTCGACCGACGCGCTGGGAGAAGTTGGACCTCGTTGGCAGGGGCATCCAGCAGAGGCCACCGGCGCAGCGCCCTTCGCAGTGTTCGGCATGGCTTTCCTAGGGTTACTGGCCGTCCTATCGCTCCTCGGTGTCTCCCCGGGAAGCTCCGTCATCTTCCACCTTCCGGTGATTCCTGCACCACGTCCAGGCGAGCTCTACACGACTTTTGCGACGCCATACGTGGATGCGGTCTGGATCGACATCGTTGGCTCGATCGTGTTCATACTCGGCACGGTTCTAGGCACCGTCCTGTGGCGACGCAATCGACGGGCCTGGAAAGCCTCAGCGTCCGATTCCACTTAGAACTGTGCCGGTGGGGGGACTTGAACCCCCACGCCCTTTCGAGCAAAGCATTTTGAGTGCTCCGCGTCTGCCATTCCGCCACACCGGCGCACAGTGACGATTGCAAGAATACCGTAGGCTTGAGGTCGTGTCAGACCGAGAAACCCCCCAGCAAACCCCCCGCCGCGTCGTCGTCGCTGAAGACGAGTCCCTGATCCGGCTGGACATCGTGGAGACGCTGCGGGACAACGGCTTCGAAGTAGTGGGGGAGGCCGGTGACGGTGAGACCGCCGTCGCCCTGGCCACCGAACTGCGTCCCGATCTGGTCATCATGGATGTCAAGATGCCGCTGCTCGACGGCATCTCGGCCGCTGAGCGTCTCAGCAAGAACCACATCGCCCCGGTCGTGCTCCTTACCGCCTTCAGCCAGAAGGAACTCGTCGACCGCGCGACGGAGGCCGGCGCGCTGGCCTACGTGGTCAAGCCGTTTACCCCGAACGACCTGCTGCCAGCCATCGAGATCGCGCTGGCTAGGTACGCGCAGATCATCGCCCTCGAGGCCGAGGTGAGTGATCTCGTGGAACGCTTCGCGACCCGCAAGCTGGTCGACCGGGCCAAGGGCCTGCTCAACGACAAGATGGGACTCACCGAGCCGGAGGCGTTCCGGTGGATCCAGAAGGCATCCATGGACCGTCGCCTCACCATGCACGACGTGGCCCAGGCGATCATCGAACAGCTGAGCCCCAAGAAGTAGCCGGCTCACCGGCCTCTGCCGGCAGCGTCTTCAGGAAGTTCGTGATGCGAACCGTGGAGACGCGGCGACCGTCCTCGTCGGTGATCACGATCTCATGCGTCGCCAGGCTGCCACCCAGGTGGATCGCATCGCAGACACCGGTCACCCGCCCTGAGGTGACTGAGCGGCTGTGCGAGGCGTTGATCTCGATGCCGACGGCCATCTTCCCGAGCCCGATGGCGTAGAAATTCGCCGCGAACGACCCCAGCGTTTCGGCGAGCACTACGTAGGCGCCGCCGTGGATCAAGCCGAACGGCTGCGTGTTCCCCTCGGCCGGCATTGTCGCGACCGAGTGATCGGCGCTCAACTCGAGGAATTCGATGCCCATTCGGTCGGCCAGCGAACCAAGGCCACGGCTATGAATCATCCGCTCCGCGTCCGCAGAAAGGCTGGTCGTGTTGCTCGGCATTGATGCTCCGGATGCTCGCGGGTGAGCACACGACGTCGTCGATAGGCTTGAGGTGTGCCGGACTCCGAAAAGCCTACCCTCATGGTCATTGATGGCCATTCGCTCGCATTCCGGGCGTTTTACGCGTTGCCGTTAGACAGTTTCCAGACCAGGGACGGTCAGCACACCAACGCGATCCACGGTTTCATCGCGATGCTGATCAACCTGCTCACCAAGGAGAAGCCGACCCATCTGGCGGTGGCGTTCGACATCTCCCGGTACTCGTTCCGCACCAGGGAGTACCCGGAATACAAGGGCACCCGCGGTTCCACGCCGCCCGAGTTCCAGGGCCAGATTCCCCTGCTCACCGAAGCGCTGACGGCCATGAGCGTCCCCACCGTGACCAAGGAGGACTTCGAAGCGGACGACATCCTCGCCACCCTGGCCAAGCAAGGCGCCGCGCAAGGCTACCGTGTGCTCGTCGTCTCCGGCGACCGCGATGCCATCCAGCTCATCGACGACGACGTCACCCTGCTCTACCCGTCCCGTCAGGGCGTCACGGACCTGACCCGCTACGACCGGGACAAGGTGTTCGAGCGGTACGGCATCGAACCGCGCCAATACCCGGATGTCGCAGCGCTCGTGGGTGAGACCAGTGACAACCTGATCGGCATCGACAAGGTGGGGGAGAAGACCGCCGTCAAATGGATCAAGCAGTACGGCGGCCTGGACCAGATCCTTGAGCACGCGGATGAGATCAAGGGTGTGGTCGGCGAAAAGCTGCGGGAGCAGAAAGACAACGCCATCCGCAACCGCAAGCTCAACCAACTGCTGAACGACGTCGAGCTCACCGTCGGACCGGCCGACCTGGAACGGCGGCCGATCAACGAGGACGCGGTTCGCGCCGTGTTCGACAGACTGCAGTTCCGCACCCTGCTGGAGCGAGTGCTCAAGGTGGCCGCGGCCGCCGGAGACACCGTCACCGGCCTCGCCGTCGAGTCACTGACGACTACTGACGACGCCTCCGTGCCTGCGGTGGTGCCGATGGTGCGCACCCTGGTCGACGATGAGGTGGGCCGCTGGATCGATCAGGCCAGCGCGGAGGGCACTACGCCGCTCGCCGTGCAGCCAGAGTTCGGACCGGACGGCCTGTCCGGGTTCGGCCTGGCGTCCGCGGATGACACTGCGTACGTGCCGTGGGCCCCCAATCGTGCCAACACGGCGCCGTCCAGTCATGCTGCGCTCGAAGAATGGCTGGCCAGTGACGCGCCGAAGTATGTGATCGGCGGGAAACGGCAGTTCAAGGCGCTGCGGCAGGTCGGCCTGGAGTTCTCGGGGCTCGCGTTCGACACCTCGCTCGCGGCGTGGCTGCTCAAACCCGGCGGGCATCCGCAGAACCTTGCGGCACAGGTGTACAGCTACCTCGGCGCGACGCTGCCGCAGTCTGACCCGAACCAGCTCGTCCCCGAGATCGAACCCGTGAGCGTGGCGACCGAGGCGTGGTACGTGCTGCAGGTCGCCGACTACCTGGCCGGCCAACTCGATGCCGGCTCCCGGCGGGTGCTCGACGAGATCGAGTTGCCGCTGGTGGAGGTGCTGGCTGAGATGGAGATGACCGGCGTCACGGTGAGCCGGGAGATCCTGGGCGACCTTTCGGGGGAGCTCGGCGATCGCATCCACGACCTCGCCGAACGTGCCTACGCCGAGATCGGGCACGAGGTGAACCTGGGTTCCCCGAAGCAGTTGCAGCAGGTGCTGTTCGAGGAACTCGGCATGCCGAAAACCCGGGCGAACAAGACCGGACACTCCACCGATGCCGCATCGCTGGCCGACTTGCAGGAGCAGCATCCGCACCCCTTCCTCGACCTACTGCTGCAGCACCGGGACGCCACCAAGCTGCGCCAGATCATCGAAACCCTGGAAAAATCGATCGAGGATGACGGCCGGGTGCACACCAGGTACGACCAGACCGGGACCAGCACCGGCCGGATCTCCTCGATCGATCCGAACCTGCAGAACATTCCGGTGCGCGCGGAGGAGGGCAGGCGCATCCGTTCGGCGTTCGAGGCCGGGCCGCAGTTCGAGACGCTGCTGACCGTCGACTACTCGCAGATCGAGATGCGGATCATGGCCCACCTCTCCGGCGACGCGGGCCTGATCGAGGCGTTCCGCTCCGGCGAGGACCTCCACCGATTCGTGGGCGCTCGCATCTTCGGGGTCACCCCGGCCGAGGTCACCCCGGCGATGCGCACCAAGGTCAAGGCCATGTCCTACGGGTTGGCGTATGGACTGAGCGCGTTCGGCCTGTCCAAGCAACTGCGCATCGACACCGCCGAGGCGAAGCAGCTGATGGCTGACTACTTTCACCGGTTCGGTGCGGTGCGCGACTACCTGCGCGGCGTGGTGGACCAGGCCCGCGAGGATGGCTACACCGAGACCATTTTCGGGCGCCGGCGGCCGTTCACCGACCTGAAGTCCTCCAACCGGGTGTTGCGGGAAAACGCCGAGCGTGCGGCGCTCAACGCGCCGATTCAGGGCTCGGCGGCTGACATCATGAAGATCGCGATGCTCGGCGTGGCCCGCGACATGAAGGCGCAGAAATTGGCATCTCGGATGCTGCTGCAGGTGCACGACGAGCTCATCTTCGAGGTCGCGAAGGGCGAACTGGATGCGCTGAGCACGCTGGTGCGCAACCGGATGAGCACCGCCGCCGAGTTGCGAGTACCTCTGGATGTTCAACTGGGCACGGGCAACAACTGGGACGCCGCGGCACACTGATGCCCGAATCGGAATACACGGTGATCCGGCGAACCGTGGCCGTCGCCTCCAGCGTCGGCCTGCACGCCCGCCCGGCGTCCTTGTTCGCGCGGGCAGCGGCGGACGCCGGCCTGGCGATCACCGTTACCACTGCGACGGGACGGACGGCCAACGCCGCCAGCATCCTCGAGGTGCTCTCGCTCGGCGTGCACTGCGGCGAGGTGGTCACCCTTTCCGCCGACGGGAGCGGCGGGAGCGGCGCCGAAGCGGCCCTCGCGGACCTGGTGGAACTGTTGAGCACCGACTTCGACGCCTGATCCGTGGTTAGGCTCGACGCATGACTGACAGCACCCGTACCCCCACTGACGTCGACGCCGTCGCCGAACAGTGGATCGACACCGAACTGGACCTCTTTCCCGAACTGCACGTGTACCTCGGCCGTCCGGGGCGCGAGGGCGAGTACGCCGACTATTCGCCCGATGGTGCAGAGCATGCGATCGCCGCGACGAAGAAGGCGCTGGCCGCGATCCGCGCCGCGACGCCGGTAGACGACGTCGACCGGGTCACGACCATGGATCTCGCCCGCGAGCTCGAACTGACCATCGAGCGGCATGACGCCGGGTTCGAGCAGCGTGACCTCAACGTGATCGCCTCGCCTGCGCAGGAGCTGCGCGAGATTTTCGATCTGATGCCCACGGCAACGGCCGACGACTGGGGCAGTATCGCCAAACGGATGCACAACCTTCCCGGCGCGATGGCCGGTTACATTCAGACCCTGCGCTCGGGCATCGCGGCCGGCAATGTGCCAGCCATCCGGCAGGTGAAGGAAATCATCACCCAGGCCGACAAGCAGGTCGCCAGCACCGGCTTCTTCTTCCAGTTGGCGGAGGACGCCACCGCAGGCGGAGCTGAACTGCCGCAATCGCTGCAGGCCGACCTCGCGGCCGGCGCACGGAAGTCGGCGCAGGCCTACGCGGAGCTTTCGGCATTCTTGACGAACGAACTTGCGCAGCACGCGCCAGAGAAGGACGCCGTCGGCCGTGATCGCTACGCGCTGGCGTCGCGCTACTTTCTGGGCGCCACCGTCGACCTGGACGAAACCTATGACTGGGGAATCGCCGAGCTCGCCAGGATGACCGCCGAGCAGGAGGCGATCGCCCGTGAAATCAAGCCGGGCGCATCCGTGCACGAGGCTATCGAGTTCCTCGACGGCGACCCGACGCGAAAACTGCACGGCACCGAGGCACTGCAGCGCTGGATGCAGCAGACCAGCGACCGCGCCGTCGCCGAACTGTCGAAGAGTCACTTCGACATCCCGGACCAGGTCAAGCGTCTGGAGTGCATGATCGCCCCGACCCAGGAGGGCGGCATCTACTACACCGGCCCCACGGACGACTTTTCCCGCGCCGGCCGGATGTGGTGGAGTGTGCCGGAGGGCGTCACCGAGTTCGACACCTGGCGCGAGCTGACCACGGTGTACCACGAGGGTGTTCCCGGGCATCATCTGCAGATCGGGCAGGCGGTCTACAACAAGGCCCAGCTGAACACCTGGCGCCGCAATGCCGGCACATCGGGCCACGCGGAGGGCTGGGCGCTGTACGCGGAGCGGCTCATGGAGCAGCTCGGCTACCTGGACGACCCCGCCGACCGGCTGGGCATGCTCGATGGGCAACGGATGCGGGCGGCCAGGGTGGTACTGGACATCGGCGTGCACCTGGAGAAGACATTGCCAGACGGCTCCCGGCCCTGGACCGGTGACGATGCGTTCGGGTTCCTGGCGCGCAACGTGAATATGAACGACAGCTTCGTGCGGTTCGAGGTGAACCGCTACCTCGGTTGGCCGGGACAGGCGCCGTCGTACAAGATCGGGCAACGGATCTGGGAGCAGTTGCGCGACGAGTACCGGCGCCGTGAGGGTGCCGCTTTCGACATGAAGGCGTTCCACAAGAAGGCCCTGGACATCGGGGGAGTAGGCCTGGACACCCTGCGTGCCGCCCTGCTCAGCTGACGTGGGTGGCCGCCATCGACGGCTCAGGCTTGCTGAAGCTCCCGCGGTAGCGCGATCACGTCAACCAAGGCGCCGTTACGCCACACGGTGATCTCAATCCGCCGGCTGATCGCGTTCTCCACCATGAGCCGCTGTACCGCTGTTGTCGTCACCACCACCTGACCGTCAAGGCGCACGATGATGTCGCCACGGTGCAGCCCTGCATCCGCGGCCGGGCTGCCGGCGACGACCTCTGCCACCTGCAGCCCGGTGCGGGAGCCCACCTTCGCGGCCAGTTCCGGAGTCAGCGGTACCTGCACGCTGGCGATTCCCAACCAGGCCCGTCGCACCCGACCATTCGTGGTCAGCGCAGAGATGATGTCCCTGGTGGAGGAGTTGATGGGCACCGCCAAACCCAACCCGACCCCCGCCGCCGCCGTGTTGACCCCGACCATGCGGGCGGAACTGTCGGCAAGCACACCGCCGCTGTTGCCCGGATTGAGTGCAGCATCCGTCTGAATCACCTCGTCAATGACACGGCCCAATGGTGTTGGCAACGACCTGCCGAGCCCGGAAACGATTCCGGCGGTGACGCTGCCGGCGAGACCCAGCGGATTGCCGACCGCCACCACGAGTTGTCCGACCCGCAGAGTCGCCGCGTCGCCGAGCGTGACCGGATCTGGAACCGTTCCATCTGAGCGAAGCACCGCCAGATCCGACAGCGGATCCCGGCCCAGTACCTCGGCCGCAACGTCCGTGCCGTCGGCGAAGGCGCAATTCACCGTGGTGGCGCCCGCGACGACGTGGGCACTCGTGAGCAGGATGCCCTGGGCAGCAATCACCGTCGCGCTACCCAGCCCGCGTCCACGTGCGGTGTTGACCGACACGCTGGCGACACTTGGCAGCAGGGTTTGAGCCACTCGGATCACCGCCTGCGAGTATGCATCCATCGCGTCGTCGGAAGCCATGTCGGGACAACCAACGCGGCAGGTCATTTATGCCGCCGACACGGGTTTCGATACGCCGGCCTCGTTCCTCGGGCGGCTACTCAACCCGCTGAAACCCCGCGAGTTGAGTAGGGAGCGCGCCAGCGCGAGCGTATCGAAACCGCCGACACGGGTTTCGATACGCCGGCCTCGTCCCTCGGGCGGCTACTCAACCCGCTGAAGCCCTGCGAGTTGAGTAGGGAGCGCGCCAGCGCGAGCGTATCGAAACCGCCGACACGGGTTTCGATACGCCGGCCTCCTTCGTCGGTCGGCTACTCAACCCGCTGGGCGCGGTTTCGATACGTCGGCCTCGTTCCTCGGGCGGCTACTCAACCCGCTGAAACCCCGCGAGTTGAGTAGGGAGCGCGCCAGCGCGAGCGTATCGAAACCGCCGACACGGGTTTCGATACGCCGGCCTCGTTCCTCGGGCGGCCACTCAACCCGCTGGGCGCGGTTTCGATACGCCGGCCTCCTTCGTCGGGCGGCCACTCAACCCGCTGGGCGCGGTTTCGATACGCCGGCCTCGTTCCTCGGGCGGCCACTCAACCCGCTGGGCGCGGTTTCGATACGTCGGCCTCCTTCGTCGGGCGGCTACTCAACCCGCTGAGCGTGTCGAATCCCCCGTTAAGCGGGTACAGAGGGGTTTGGCGGGCGCTAGGTCGATGAGATAAGCTTGAGCGTCGCATTCTGCGATGACTCATCCGCCTGTCATCGGCGATGTATACGGATTCCCGCTGAAGATCTGGCGTGCGGATGCGTACCCACAGCCGATGGCCTGAAATAAATGCCACACGGCATATCCATCCTGGAGCAACCACTATATGACAATCGCAACGACCGACAGGGCACCCAAGCAGGTCGCCATCAACGACATTGGATCTGCTGAAGATTTTCTCGCCGCGGTCGAAAAAACCCTCAAGTTTTTCAACGACGGGGATCTCATCGAAGGTACCGTCGTCAAGATCGACCGGGACGAGGTGCTCCTCGACGTCGGTTACAAGACGGAGGGTGTCATCCCTTCCCGTGAATTGTCCATCAAGCACGATGTCGACCCGTCCGAAGTTGTGCAGGTCGGCGACAATGTCGAAGCTCTCGTCCTCCAGAAGGAAGACAAAGAAGGCCGCCTCATCCTCTCGAAGAAGCGCGCTCAGTACGAACGTGCTTGGGGCGATGTCGAGAAGATCAAGGACGAAGACGGCGTCGTGACCGGAACGGTGATCGAGGTTGTCAAGGGTGGCCTCATCGTCGACATCGGACTGCGCGGATTCCTCCCCGCGTCCCTCATCGAGCTGCGTCGCGTGCGCGACCTGACCCCGTACCTCGGCCAGGAGATCGAGGCGAAGATCCTGGAGCTCGACAAGAACCGCAACAACGTGGTCCTGTCTCGCCGTGCCCTGCTGGAGCAGACGCAGTCGGAGAGCCGCACCAGCTTCCTCAACAACCTGGCCAAGGGCCAGGTCCGCAAGGGCACCGTCTCGTCGATCGTCAATTTCGGCGCGTTCGTGGACCTCGGCGGAGTCGACGGTCTGGTGCACGTGTCGGAGCTGTCCTGGAAGCACATCGAGCACGCCAGCGAGGTCGTCGAGGTCGGCCAGGAGGTCACCGTCGAGATCCTCGAGGTGGACCTCGAGCGCGAGCGCGTGTCGCTGTCGCTCAAGGCCACCCAGGAAGACCCGTGGCAGATCTTCGCCCGCACCCACGCCATCGGGCAGGTTGCACCTGGCAAGGTCACCAAGCTGGTTCCGTTCGGCGCGTTCGTGCGCGTCGCTGATGGCATCGAGGGCCTGGTGCACATCTCGGAGTTGTCCGGCAAACACGTCGAACTGGCCGAGCAGGTCGTCTCGGTGGGCGAAGAGGTCTTCGTCAAGGTCATCGACATCGACTTGGAGCGTCGCCGCATCTCGCTGAGCCTCAAGCAGGCCAACGAGGGTGTCGACCCCGAGGGTACCGAGTTCGACCCGGCCCTGTACGGCATGCTCACCGAGTACGACGACAAGGGCAACTACAAGTACCCGGAGGGCTTCGACCCGGAGACCAACGAATGGCGCGAAGGCTTCGAGGCCCAGCGCGAGAAGTGGGAGCAGGATTACGCTGCCGCCCAGGCGCGCTGGGAAGCCCACAAGAAGCAGGTCGCCGCATCGATCGAGAAGGCCAACGCCCCCATCTCCACCTCGGAGGGCTCCGGCTTCACGCCCCAGGTCGCCTCGGCGGGTCGTCTCGCCGACGACGAGTCGCTCGCCGCCCTGCGCGCCAAGCTGTCCAACGGCGCTGCGGACGCGGATGCCGTCACGGCGAACGAGTCAGCGAGCAAGTAGCTCAGCCAGCAAGAAGTTAGCAGCAGCACGGCCGGACCCCGCACGGGGTTCCGGCCGTGTTCTGTTCCCGGGAGCCTGCTGGGCGGCCCGATAGCATGAACGCGTGTATCTGATCGGGCTCACCGGAGGCATCGCATCGGGCAAGTCTCTGGTTGCCGAGCGGTTGGCAGAGCACGGAGCCGTGCACATCGACGCCGACCAACTGGCGCGCCGAGTCGTCGAACCCGGCACTGAGGCGCTGGCGCGCATCGCCGAGGAGTTCGGCCAGGAGGTGATCCGACCGGACGGCACCCTGGATCGCACCGCTCTGGGCACCATGATCTTTCAGGATGCCGAGCGCCGCGAGGTGCTGAACGGCATCACGCATCCCGCGGTGAAGGCGCTGGCTCGGGAGCTCATCGCCCAGGCGGCCGACCGCGACCCCGACGCGGTGGTGGTTTACGACGTCCCGCTGCTGGTCGAAGCCGGTGTGAACGGAGACAACGCCTTCGACCTCATCGTGGTCGTGCACGCGAGTCTCGAGACCCGCATCGAGCGTTTGATCACGCTGCGCGGCCTGACTCGGCAAGAAGCGGTGCACCGGCTCAACTCGCAGGCCACCGACACCGAGCGGCTGGCCGTCGCGGACATCGTCATCGACAACGACGGCAGCCTCGCCGATACCCTGACCCAGGTCGACCGACTCTGGGAGCGGGTGTCAGACCCCGCTGCTTAAACTGAAGCCATGCAACCGACCCGCTCCGTGCGCCCTTTCGAGGTCATCAGCGACTACACGCCGAGCGGTGATCAGCCGAAGGCCATCGCGGAACTCGCCGGGCGCATCAACGCCGGCGAAACCGACGTCGTCCTGCTCGGCGCCACCGGCACGGGCAAATCGGCCACCGCGGCCTGGCTCATCGAGCAGGTGCAGCGCCCCACGCTGGTGATGTCGCACAACAAGACGCTCGCGGCCCAGCTGACCAACGAGTTCCGCGAGTTGATGCCGAACAACGCCGTGGAATACTTCGTGTCGTACTACGACTACTACCAGCCAGAAGCCTACGTACCGCAGACGGACACCTTCATCGAAAAGGACAGCTCGATCAACGCCGAGGTGGAGCGGCTGCGGCATTCCACCACTAACTCACTGCTCAGCCGGCGCGACGTCGTGGTGGTCTCCACCGTCTCCTGCATCTACGGACTGGGTGCCGCTGAGGAGTATCTCGACGCGATGGTGGCGCTGCAGGTCGGGCAACGGATTCCGCGCGACCAGCTGATCCGCAAGTTCGTCGCCATGCAATACCAGCGCAACGACATCGACTTCTCCCGCGGCAAGTTCCGGGTACGCGGCGACACCATAGAGATCATCCCGGTCTACGAAGAGCACGCGATCCGCATCGAGATGTTCGGTGATGAGATCGAGGGGCTGTTTGCGCTGCATCCGCTCACCGGCGAGGTGCTCACCACCATGGATGCCGTGTCGGTGTTCCCTGCCACCCACTACGCCGCGAGCCCAGCCACGATGAAACGCGCGATCGGCACGATTCGGGAGGAACTAGCCGAACGGCTTGCCGAGCTCGAGCGACAGGGCAAACTGCTCGAGGCGCAGCGGCTGCGGATGCGCACCACCTTCGACCTCGAGATGATGGAACAGATCGGCTTCTGCAGCGGCATCGAGAACTATTCCCGGCACATCGACGGCAGGGTTGCCGGGGAACCGCCGCACTGCCTGCTGGACTACTTCCCCGAGGACTTCCTCGTCGTCATCGATGAGTCCCACGTCACGATCCCGCAGATCGGCGCCATGTACGAAGGCGACGCGTCCCGTAAACGCACCCTCGTCGAGCACGGCTTCCGGCTGCCGAGCGCGCTGGACAACCGGCCACTGAAGTTCTCCGAGTTCCTCGAACGGGTCGGGCAGAAGGTGTACATGTCGGCCACGCCGGGTCGGTACGAGCTGGGCATCACCGACAGCGTCGTGGAGCAGATCATCCGTCCCACCGGGCTGGTCGACCCACAGATCGTGGTGAAACCGTCCAAGGGGCAGATCGACGACCTGCTCGAAGAAATCCGCACCCGCAGCGAGAAGAACGAACGGGTGCTGGTCACCACTCTCACTAAGAAGATGGCCGAGGAACTCACCGAGTTCCTCGCTGAGGCCGGAGTGCGGGTGCGCTACCTGCACTCGGATGTCGACACCCTGCGCCGCGTGGAACTGCTCACCGAGTTGCGGCAGGGTGTCTATGACGTGCTCGTGGGCATCAACCTGCTGCGCGAGGGGCTCGACCTGCCTGAGGTGTCGCTCGTGGCGATCCTGGATGCCGACAAGGAGGGCTTCCTGCGGTCGTCGACTTCGCTCATTCAGACCATCGGCCGTGCGGCACGCAACGTGTCCGGCGAGGTGCACATGTACGCCGATGTGCTCACTGATTCAATGAAGTTCGCCATCGAGGAGACCAATCGGCGCCGGGACACCCAGGTGGCCTACAACACGGCGAACGGTATCGACCCCACCCCGCTGCGCAAGAAGATCGCCGACATCACCGACGCGCTTCTGCGCGAAGGCGCCGACACCGCGGAGCTCTTGTCCGGCCGCGACGGTCGGCAGCGCACGCCGACGCCGTCGCTCAGACGCGAAGGACTGGCGGCTGCCGGCGGTAACGACCTCGAGAAGATCATCGCCGACCTCAACGACCAGATGCTGCAGGCCGCCGGTGAGCTCAAGTTCGAACTCGCCGCACGACTCCGAGACGAGGTGGCTGACCTCAAGAAGGAGCTTCGGCAGATGGAGCAGGCCGGCCACTTACGCTGACCAACAGCGGCAGCATCACCTCGTCGACGATCTGAACGATGAGAGTGTCCGGCAACTCATCGTGCCAGAGAAAATGGTGCCTCAGCATGGAGTGGCCTACTGCCGCCTGCCGCGGCGTCAGTTCGATTTCGGGGAGTTCGCCTCGCGCAATCGCCCTGCCGACGATCGCGTGTATCGCCTGAGCACTGCGCCCTTGCGTGCGCCCCCTGACCTCGCGCGCCCGGTCCGGATCACTGACGGCGTCGGCAACGACGGCCCGGAGCGCCTCCCCGGTCGCACCGGCGAGCAGTGCGGCGATGTGGCGGAGGTTCGCGAGCAGGTCGCCCCGTAATGAGCCGGTGTCAGCCAGCTGGTCGCTGTCGGGGAAGGATGCCGAGGCGGCATCCACGACCAGACCCAGTTTGCCCGACCAACGCCGGTACAACGAGGCCTTACTGAGGTGGGCCCGTTCCGCGACGGCATCCATCCGCAGGGCCGCGTAGCCGTGGTCGTCGAGTTCGGCGAGGGTGGCGGCGAAGATTGCTGACAATAACGCATTTCCGCGCCGGCGCGGGGCGGATCGATGGTCGGTCACGATGCCATCCGAACCTGCCCAGAGTCGCCGTCGACCGTGACGGATTGGCCGTCACGGAGGACGGCGGTGCCGTTTCCCGTGCCCATGATCGCGGGGATACCGTACTCGCGTGCGACGATGGCGGCGTGGGAGGCGATCCCGCCCGAGTCGACAACGACCGCGGCTGCCGACTGGAAAAGGGGAGTCCACGAGGGATTCGTGTACGGGCAGACCAGGATTTCGCCGGGCGCCAGCGCTCCGAACTCGTGGGGGCCTCGGATGATGCGGACGACGCCGGTCACGGTCCCGCCGCGCGCCGGGGTGCCGGCCACGAGCGCGCCGGACCCTCGCCTCGGGGCGCGGTAGAGAGTTGCCGGGGAGATCAGGGGAGCACCGGCAAGGGCCGCCCGCGTGCGAGACCGGCAGACCACAAGCTGCCGGAGCCGCGCGACCAAGTCCGGGTCGGGGAGCATCGGGTCCGTGATCTGTTCGAGTTCTTCAAGCCGAAGATGCAGCACGTCGAGTGAATTCTCCAGTACTCCTGCCGCGTGGAGTCGCACGCCGGCTTCGAGGAGCGCGACTCTCAGCGGTGGCAGCGCGCGCATGGCGTGAAAGTGGCTGTCCTCGCGGAAGGCGATGGCGGCGCGGGCTGCGGTGGCGGTGCGAAGCAGCGCGGGGCCGGTTCGGGTGATTCGCACCCGCCGGAGGCCCAAGATGCTGTCCGTCGGTGTGTCCCTTCCCGTGTCGATGGCCTCACCTGCAGGTGCGCCCCGAAGCATCGACTGGACGGCACCTACCAGGATGGCGGGCTTCTCGGACCACGTGGGTTCGGACATCAGGAACGCGCTCGTGGTCTCGCGATGGCCGAACTCGTCCAGGAACGCATCGACCGAGGGCCGCAGCGCATCGAACGCTTTGCCGTGCCAGATCCGGTCCGCGAGCTCGTCAGCCCCGGCGATGTCGAATGTGGACCGCCACGCCGGGTTGGCTCGGATCGAGGCGGCGATCGCTCCGAGCGCAAGGTCGGCGTCGGTGGTCCGCGTGCTCCCGCCGCGAGTCAGTGAAGACGCCCAGCTCAGCAGGCCGAGCAGCGCAAGTCGGAGGCGGAGTTTGGCCAGATCGACGCCGGCGCGGGGGAGGTAGTCGATGCGCAGATCGATGAACCGATCCAGAACCTCCAGTGCGCGTCGTGGCACCCGCAGGAGCTGTGCCCACGGCAGCGTTGACAGGTCGAGAGCACGCAGTTCGGCGACGTTCCGCTCGAACGCCGCAAAGCGCTGGTCAGCCGTCCACTGGGCCGGATCGAATGAACGGATGCGACCGTGCATCCGCAGCGGTGTCGTGACGGTTTTCAGGGTGGGCCGCGGGTGGGGCGGCAGCAGTTGCTGCACGACCCCGTCGACTTCGGGGAGGAGATCGGCCATCCGGATCCTCACCGCGAGGATCTCCTGCATCATCCGGGTGAGGATTCGGCCGTGCCCGTGCACCGTCCAGGTTGACATGTCAAGTGGAAAGGGCCGGATCGGCAGCAATTCGGAGACGATCGCACCCATGGTCCGCCGGATCAGGTTGACCTTCAGCGGCTGAGGTGGCAGAGCGGTGAGTGGGCGTGCCTGCACGATCCATGCGGTACCGTCGGCACGGGCCCACTCGATGTCCTGCGGCCGGCCGAAGTGGTCCTGAATCCGGTGTCCGAGGCTGACGAGTTCGGCCAGAGCGGTGTCGCTCAGCCGTGCCGGTTCAACTCCCGCTGGGGCAGCGGCCGACCGCTCCTGACGGTCCACTCCGCCCCCGAGCCGGGAGCGGATCACGACCTCCCGTGCGCCGAGGCTGCGTTCCGTCACCCGTCCTCGTTCGTCGATCACGTAGTGGTCTGGGGTGACCAAGCCGGAAGCCACGGATTCGCCAAGTCCGGGGCTGGCATCGACGATGGTCTGCCGACGGTCGCCGGTGACCGGATTGGCGGTGAAGAGCACTCCGGCGTACTCGGCCTCCACCATCGTCTGCACAACCACGGCAATTCGAACGTCTCCGTCGACTCGCTGATGCGCCCGGTACGCGATCGCCCGGTCGGTCCACAGGGATGCCCAGCAGTGCCGAACAGCGTCGATCACCGCGTCCGTTCCGACGATGGCCAGATACGTGTCCTGTTGTCCAGCGAAGGCTGCGCCAGGTAAGTCTTCCGCCGTCGCGCTGGAGCGCACTGCCACGGGGCCATTGCCCAGTGCCGCGTACGCCTCCGCGATGCCCGCAGCGACGACCGCGGGGACAGTCAGTTCTGCGACGGCACTTCTGACGGCCGCGGCGGAGTCGCCGCCAGTGACCACCGCGGCGGAGAGCACCGAACCAACCTCGAGGTCGGCGGTGCTCAGAGAATAGGCTGCTGTCGTGACGACGAATCCGGGCGGAACGGGAAACCCGGCGGCGTGCAGTTCGCCCAAGTTTGCGCCCTTGCCGCCTGCGATGTCGAGGTCGGCGGCACCGATCTCGGCGAGCGGGAGGATCAACCCACCGTCTGCCATGAACTGTGCCTCTCACCAATACCGGGCGGCCATTAGAGAACTCAGCGTACTCTACTGTGAGGCGTCCGGGCGGATCCCAGTAGTGCCTTCAGCGAACCAACAGGGCGATGTCAGTGGCTTCCGTAGAATATAAAGAGTGTCAATTTCACAACCGAGCACCCACGAAGACCTCACCGAGAGCGACATGCTCCGGGTGATCGGCGCACCCCTGATGTCCAGCGGCAAGCTCAGTGTCCGCGGCGCGCGGGTGCACAACCTGAGGAACATCAACCTCGAGATTCCGCGCGATTCGCTGGTCGTCTTCACCGGGCTTTCCGGATCGGGCAAGTCGAGTCTGGCGTTCGACACCATCTTCGCCGAGGGTCAACGACGGTACGTCGAGTCCCTGTCTGCCTATGCCCGGCAGTTCCTCGGTCAGGTGGACCGGCCCGACGTCGACTTCATCGAGGGTTTGAGTCCGGCAGTCTCCATCGACCAGAAGTCCACCAACCGCAACCCGCGGTCCACGGTGGGCACCATCACCGAAGTCTACGATTACATGCGGCTGCTCTGGGCCCGCATCGGGGTTCCGCACTGCGCGCTCTGCGGACAGCGCATCTCCCGGCAGAGCGTTCAGCAGATCGCGGACCAGCTGATGACTCTGGAGGCCGGAACGCGGTACCAGATCGTCAGCCCCGTCGTCATCCAGAAAAAGGGTGAGTTCGTTGACCTGTTCCACGAACTGGCGGCCAGCGGCTACTCGCGGGCCCTCGTCGACGGCGAAGTCGCCCAGCTCAGCGACCCGCCAAAACTGAAGAAGCAGTTCAAACACGACATCTCGGTGGTCGTGGACCGCCTGGTGGCCGGTGACGACATCCTCACCCGGCTCACCGACTCGCTTGAGACTGCACTCGGACTCACCGACGGGTTCGTCTCGATCAACTTTGTCGACGAGACCGGCGACGCGGCGTGGCGGAACTTCTCCGAAAAGCTGTCCTGCCCGAACGGACATCCGGTGCAGCTCACCGAGATCGAGCCGAGAACCTTCTCGTTCAACGCGCCCTTCGGCGCGTGCCCGGAATGTTCCGGTCTTGGCACCAGGATGTCGGTGGATGCCGACCTGCTCCTCGGAGACCCGGCGCTGAGCCTTGCAGAAGGGGTCATCCTGCCCTGGACGCAGTCCGGCAAGGGTTTGTTCAACTATTTCCAGCGCCTGCTGGAGGGTCTCGCGGCCGATCTTGACTTCTCGCTGACAACACCGTGGGCCGAATTGCCAGGCAGCGTTCAGGAAGCGATCCTGCACGGCAACAACTTCTCGGTCACCGTGCGCTGGAAGAACAGATACGGGCGCGAGGTGAAGTACTCCACTGGGTTCGAAGGGGTTATTCCCTACATCGAGCGCAAATATCTCGAGGCGGAGACGGACTCCGCTCGGCAGCGCTATTCCCACTACCTTCGAGAGATCAACTGTCCGGTCTGCGACGGCAAACGTCTGAAGCCCGAGGTGCTCGCGGTCACCGTGCACGACCAGAGCATCGCCGACGTCTGTGAACTGAGCCTGGTCGACGCGTTCGAGTTCATCGACGACCTCGAACTCACCGTGCGCGAGGCAAAGATCGCCACCGCGGTGCTGCGAGAAATCAGGGCCAGGCTCGAGTTTCTTATCGAGGTGGGGCTAACCTACCTGAACCTGTCACGCTCGGCGGGATCGTTGTCCGGGGGAGAGGCACAACGCATTCGGCTGGCCACCCAGATCGGGTCGGGCCTCACCGGGGTGCTGTACGTGCTTGACGAGCCCAGCATCGGACTGCACCAGCGCGATAACCACCGACTCATCGAGACACTGCTCAAACTCCGCGACCTCGGCAACACGCTCATCGTGGTCGAGCACGACGAGGACACCATCCGCACCGCCGACTGGATCGTCGACATCGGCCCCGGCGCTGGGGAACACGGCGGAAACGTCGTGCACTCCGGGTCGTATGCCGAATTGGTAGCGAACACCGCGTCGATCACCGGCGACTATCTCGCCGGCCGGAGGTCGATCCCGACCCCCAAGAAACGCCGGCCGGTGGACAAGAAGCGGCAGATCGTGGTCGAGGGCGCCCGCGCGAACAATCTGAAGAACATCACGGTGCCGTTCCCGCTCGGCGTGTTCACGGCCGTCACCGGGGTCAGCGGCTCTGGCAAGTCCTCACTGGTCAACGACATCCTGTATCGCGTGCTCGCGAACCAGCTCAATGGGGCGCGACAGATCCCCGGTAAGCACACCAGGGTGACGGGTCTCGACGACCTCGATAAGGTCGTCCACGTCGACCAGGCCCCGATCGGCCGCACGCCACGGTCCAACCCGGCCACCTACACCGGCGTCTTCGATCGCATCCGCACCCTGTTCTCGGAAACGATCGACGCCAAGACCCGCGGGTATCTGCCCGGTCGGTTCAGCTTCAACGTCAAGGGCGGCCGCTGCGAGAACTGCTCCGGCGACGGCACGATCAAAATCGAAATGAACTTCCTGCCCGACGTGTACGTCACGTGCGAGGTGTGCGGCGGCGCCCGATACAACCGGGACACGCTCTCTGTGCTGTACAAGGGCAAGAACATCGCCCAGGTGCTCGACATGCCGATCTCCGAGGCCGCCGAGTTCTTCCAGGCGATCACCTCGATCCACCGCTACCTGGAAACGCTCGTCGACGTCGGACTGGGGTATGTGCGACTGGGTCAGAGCGCCACCACCCTCTCCGGCGGGGAGGCGCAGCGCGTGAAGCTGGCCACGGAGTTGCAACGGCGTTCCCTGGGCCGCAGCGTATACGTCCTCGACGAACCCACCACCGGACTCCACTTCGAAGACGTGCGCAAACTTCTGCTGGTGCTCAACAGGCTGGTCGACAAGGGCAACACGGTCATCGTGATCGAGCACAACCTCGACGTGGTGAAATCGGCCGACTGGGTCATCGACCTTGGCCCGGAGGGTGGCGCAGGTGGCGGCACGGTCGTCGCGACCGGCACGCCGGAACGCCTCGCCAAGGTCACCGACAGTCACACGGGAGAATTCCTGAAGAAAGTGCTCGCCGGATAGGGGGTGCGCATGGAAACCGTCAGCTACCGCCCCCGCGCGCGGGAGATTCCGACCGGGCCAGGTGTCTACCGGTTCAAAGACGCCAGCGGGCGGGTGCTGTACGTCGGCAAGGCCAAGAATCTGCGGGCCAGGCTGAGCAACTACTTCGGCCCGCTGCCGACACTGCACGAACGCACCAGGCGCATGGTCACCTCCGCAAACTCCGTCGAATGGACGGTCGTGAGTACCGAATTCGAGGCACTGCAGCTCGAATTCACCTGGATCAAGCAGTTCGACCCTCCCTTCAACGTGCAGTTCCGGGACGACAAGACGTACCCGTACCTGGCGATCACGATGGCCGACGATGTGCCACGCGTGCTGATCACCCGCAATCACAACATCAAGGGCGCGCGGTACTTCGGCCCGTACACGAAGGTGTGGGCGATTCGGGAAACCCTCGATCTGATGCTCAAGGCGTTCCCGATGCGCAGTTGCTCGGATGCGACCTACCGCAGGGCACAGCAGACCGGCCGACCCTGCCTGCTCGCGGACATCGGCCGCTGCGCCGCCCCGTGCGTCGGGCGAATCAGCAAGGAAGACCATAAGGCGATCGCCCTGGACTTCGCGTCGTTCATGGCGGGGAACGATTCCCGGTTCATCCGTAGCCTTTCGGAACAGATGCAGCGGGCCGCCGCCGCCCAGGAGTACGAGAAGGCAGCGAAGCTGCGCGACCAGTTGACCGCGTTGCAGACCGTGCTATCGAAGAACAGCCTGGTGCAATCGGAGACGACGAACGCGGATGTCTTCGGCATCGCACATGACGAACTCGCTGCAGCGGTGCAGCAGTTCATCATCCGTGGCGGCCGGATCCGCGGTGTGCACGGTTGGGTGGTCGACAAGGAACTGGACGTCGACCTGGGCGACCTCGTCGAGACCGCGCTGCGCGCCGCTTATTCCGACGGCGAGGTGCCGCCGCGACAGATCGTCGTCCCGCAGCTGCCCGAAACCACTGCGGAAATCGAACTGTGGCTCACCGGCATCCGCGCCGACAGTGGCATCGGACGCGGCCGAGTGAGTCTGCGAGTCGCCCAACGCGGCGACATGGCCTCGCTCGTGCAAACCGTGAGCACGAACGCTTCCGGAGCGCTGACACTGTACAAAACCAGGCGCAGCGGCGACTTCGTGGCACGATCCCAGGCCCTCGCAGACATCCAGGCGGCCCTCGGCATGCCCGATGCGCCGCTGCGGATGGAGTGCTACGACGTGTCGCACCTCTCGGGCACCAACATCGTCGCCTCCATGGTGGTGTTCGAGGATGGGCTGCCGCGCAAGGATCAGTACCGGCGCTTTGCCATCCCGGCGTCCACTGACGACACCGAGTCGATCTATCAGACGCTGAGCCGCCGCCTGGCCCACCTCGACGACGAGCCGGGCCGAACAGAACCGGGCACAGTAGAATCCGATGCGGAACCGGCTCGGCCTCGCTTCGCCTACCGGCCGAACCTGCTGATCGTGGACGGCGGCCAACCCCAGGTGCAGGCGGCGGCCAGGGCGCTGGCGGATGCCGGCGCCACCGGCATCACACTGTGCGGTATCGCCAAGCGACTGGAGGAAATCTGGCTGCCCGACACGGACTTCCCGGTGATCATGCCTCGCGGCAGCGACGCGCTTTTCCTGTTCCAACGGATCAGGGACGAAGCCCACCGGTTCGCCATCACCTACCAACGGAACAAGCGGCGGGTGGACATAGGCTCGGTGCTCGCGGACATCCCCGGAGTCGGGCCGACCAGGGTGCGTGACCTGCTCCGGCACTTCGGCTCGGTGGCCAGGCTGCGGCGCGCGGATGCCGCGGCCATCGCCCAGGTTCGCGGGATCGGCGATGCCCTCGCGCGCGTCATCGTCGAGCGCCTGAATCCATGACATCCGCGCGTACCTACCGCCGCCAGGCTCGGTAGGCTGGTACCCCACCACCAGAGAGCCGAAGGCCACAGCGAGACGATGATCGAGGACCCAGACAGCCGCGAGATACTCATCGTCACCGGGATGTCTGGCGCCGGCCGATCCACGGTCGGCAATGCGCTGGAAGACCTCGGCTGGTATGTCGTCGACAACCTGCCACCGCAGATGCTCCGCCCATTGGTGGAACTCGCCTCCCGCGCCGGCGATACCCTGCCTCGCGTTGCCGCCATCGTGGACGTTCGCGGCGGCAAGCTGTTCTCCGACCTCGAAGAGACGGTCGAATCGCTCCGATCAGGCACCGCCGTGCGGGTGCTGTTCCTGGAGGCGACGGATGCCGAACTGGTACGCCGCTTCGAACAGGTGCGCCGGCCACATCCGCTGCAGGGCGACGGAACGCTCCTTGACGGCATCGCGGCAGAACGATCGCGGATGCTGCAGTTGCGCGAGACCAGCGACATGATCATCGACACCTCGGATCTGAACATCCACCAGCTCGCCACCATCATTCAGGAAAGCTTCGCGGCGGAAGGCACACCCGGGCTGCAACTGACCGTGATCAGCTTCGGCTTCAAGTACGGCATCCCCACCGACGCCGACCTCGTCGTCGACATGCGATTCTTGCCCAACCCATTCTGGGTTCCCGAGCTGCGCCAGCACACCGGATTGGAACCGCAGGTGCGCGATTTCGTGCTCGCCCAGGAGGGTGCCGCCGAATTCCTGGACAGCTACGCCAAGGCCCTCACCCCGGTACTGGCCGGGTACCAACGCGAGAACAAGAGACACGCTACGATCGCCATAGGATGCACGGGGGGAAAGCATCGCTCCGTCGCGGTCGCCGAATATCTGGCCGAGGTTCTGCGGAACCAACCCGGCGTAGCACTCAGCGTCAAACACCGCGACCTCGGCCGCGAGTGACCGCACGCCCCGCACCAGAATCCATGCCCGATTATCGCTATTAGGGAGCCTCGATTGGCACTGACTGCCGACGTCAAAGACGAACTTGCCCGCATCGAGATCAGCAAGACGGCGGTGCGAGCGGCGGAACTGGCAGCGATTCTCAGGTTCTCCGGCGGACTTCACCTGATCTCGGGTCGGATCGCGGTGGAGTCTGAGCTTGACACGGCGCAGCTGGCCAGGAGGGTGCGCAAGGACCTCGTTGAGCTGTACGGCGTACGCAGCGAAATCTCGGTGATCTCCGCTTCCGGGATTCGCCGCACCAGCCACTATCTGGTGCGCGTGCTGGAGGCGGGAGAGACCCTCGCCAGACAGACCGGACTGCTGGATGCCCGCCGCCGACCCATTCGCGGGCTGCCGAACAAGCTCACCACCGGCTCCCGGGAGGAGCTCGCCGCCATCTGGCGGGGTGCGTTCTTGGCGCATGGCTCGCTCACCGACCCTGGCCGGTCCGCAGCACTGGAAATTACCTGTCCTGGTAACGAGTCGGCGATGGCCCTGGTCGGGGCCGCCGGGCGGCTGGGGATCTCCGCGAAGGCGAGGGAGGTCCGGGGAGTGCACCGGGTCGTGATCCGGGACGGCGAGGCGATCAGCGCCATGCTCGTACACATGGGTGCTCACCAGGCGGTGCTGAAGTGGGAGGAAATGCGTCAGCGCCGGGAGGTGCGCGCCACCGCGAACCGCCTGGTCAACTTCGATGACGCCAACCTGAGGCGCAGCGCCCAGGCGGCGGTCGCTGCGTGCGCCAGGGTCGAGCGCGCGCTGGAGATCCTGGGCGACGGGGTGCCGGAGCACCTGTCGTACGCGGGAACGCTCCGGCTCAAGTTCCGCGACGCGAGCCTGGACGAACTGGGCCACCACGCCGATCCGCCGATGACGAAGGATGCCGTCGCCGGTCGCATCAGGCGGCTACTGGCCATGGCCGACAAACGCGCCTCCGACCTGGGCCTTCCCGGCACGGACGCGAACCTGCCACCCGATTACGACGACGTGTGAGCAGCGCCGGCAGGGCCGTCAACGACCCCTGAAATGGTCCACAACGCGTGACTAGACTGAATAACGCCACCGGGGGCTCGCGGGATGTTGGCGAGCCGGTGCTAACGTCAAGGAGAAAAACGAATGGCTGAATACACTCTCCCCGAACTGGGGTACGACTACGCGGCGCTCGAACCGAGCATCAGCGGCAAGATCATGCAGCTTCATCACGACAAGCACCACCAGGGTTACGTGACAGGAGCAAACACGGCTCTGGCCAAACTGGCCGAGGCCCGCGACGCCGGCGACTTCGCCAACGTGAACAAACTCGAGAAGGATCTCGCGTTCAACTTGAGCGGACACATCAACCACACGATCTTCTGGACCAACCTGTCTCCGAACGGCGGCGACAAGCCCACCGGCGAACTGGCGGCTGCCATCGACGACAACTTCGGCTCCTTCGACAAGTTCGTCGGCCACTTCACCGCCGCCTCCGCAGGCATCCAGGGCTCCGGTTGGGGCGCACTGGTGTGGGACTCGCTGGGCGGCAAGCTGCTCGTGCAGCAGTATTACGACCACCAGAACAACTTCACGACCGGATCCGTCCCGCTGCTGCTGCTGGACATGTGGGAGCACGCTTTCTACCTCGATTACCTCAATGTCAAGGCCGACTACATCAAGGGATTCTGGAAGATCGCCAACTGGGAGAACGTGCAGCAGCGCTTCGACGCCGCTCGCCAAAAGACCCAGGGACTCATCGCGTAAGTCCTCACGTGCCCGGACCGCTGTTCCGGGCACGTCCGGCTTACCATCCCGATTACCCACCCGCGCCAGCCGGCGCACAAACTGAGGAGTTCTACGTGTCCGTCAGGATCGGAATCAACGGCTTCGGCCGGATTGGCCGTAACTATTTCCGCGCCGCTCTGGCCAAGGGCAGCGATCTGGAGATCGTCGCCGTCAATGACCTCACCGACAACAAAGCCCTCGCGCTGCTGCTCAAGTACGACTCGATCAAGGGGCGGTTGGACGCCACCGTTGAGTTGGACGGAGACAACATCGTCGTCAACGGCAAGCCCATCAAGGTGCTCGCCGAGCGTGACCCGGCAGACCTCGGCTGGGGCGACCTTGGCGTTGACATCGCCGTGGAGTCCACGGGCCGTTTCACCAACGCGGATGACGCCAGGAAACACCTGACCGCGGGCGCGAAGAAGGTCATCATCTCCGCCCCTGCCAAGGGCGAGGACGGCACCTTCGTGATGGGTGTCAACGAGCAGACTTACGACCCGGCCACGCACAACATCATCTCGAACGCCTCCTGCACCACCAACTGCCTTGCTCCGTTGGCCAAGGTGTTTATCGACAACTTCGGCATCGAGCGCGGTTTGATGACCACGGTGCACGCGTACACGGCCGACCAGAGCCTGCAGGACGGACCCCACAAGGACCCCCGTCGTGCCCGTGCCGCCGCCATTAACATCATCCCCACCAGCACCGGGGCGGCCAAGGCCATCGGCCTCGTGCTCCCGGAACTGGTCGGCAAACTGGATGGCTATGCCCTGCGGGTGCCGGTACCCACCGGCTCGATCACGGACCTGACGATAGAGACCCGCTCCGGGCTCACCGTGGCAGACGTGAACGCTGCCTATCAGGCGGCCGCTCAGGAAGGTTCGCTCGCCGGTTACCTCAGCTACACCGACGACCCGTTGGTCTCGTCTGACATCGTCGGCGACCCGCACTCGTGCATCTTCGACTCCGGGCTGACCAAGGTCATCGGCACCCAGGTAAAGGTGGCTGGCTGGTACGACAACGAGTGGGGATACTCGAACCGCTTGGTGGACCTCACCGAATACGTCGCCGCGCGCCTTTAGGGCGCGAAGGAACTCACGGCGCATGACGTTACGCACGATTGACTCCCTCGGTGCGCTGTCCGGCAAGCGCGTTCTGGTCCGTTGCGACCTGAATGTCCCTCTGCGGGACGGCGTGATCACCGATGACGGCCGCATCCGCGCGTCGGTGCCGACCCTCAACCGGCTCATTCACGCCGGTGCCAGGGTGGTGGTACTTTCGCATCTGGGACGCCCCGGCGGCAGCCCGGATGCGCAGTACTCACTCGGTCCCGTCGCGCAACGGTTGTCGGAACTTCTCGGCCAGCCGGTGACCTTCGCGAGCGACACCATCGGTGCAGCGGCGACCGAAGCGGTCGATGCGCTGACCGACGGCGACGTGGCGATGCTGGAAAACCTGCGCTTCAACGCCGGCGAGACCGCCAAGGATGACAAAGAGCGGGCGAAGTTCGCCGGCAAGCTGGCCGCGCTGGGCGACGTCGTGGTCTCGGACGGTTTCGGTGTCGCGCACCGCAAGCAAGCCAGTGTGTACGAGCTGGCGAGCATGCTCCCGAGTGCTGCGGGACTGCTGATTGCCGCGGAGTTGGAGGTGCTCGACCG
Source organism: Parafrigoribacterium mesophilum (assembly GCF_039652555.1). NCBI lineage: Bacteria > Bacillati > Actinomycetota > Actinomycetes > Micrococcales > Microbacteriaceae > Parafrigoribacterium > Parafrigoribacterium mesophilum. Next base: position 61,467 of record NZ_JBDJAF010000001.1, on the reverse strand, counting down.
GCTCACCGCCTCGCCGACCGCCCCCTACACCGTTGTCCTGGGAGGTTCCAAGGTCTCAGACAAGTTGGGCGTGATCGCACATCTGCTGCCGCGAGTGAATTCTCTGCTCATCGGCGGCGGGATGCTGTTCACCTTCCTCGCCGCGCAGGGTCACAGTGTCGGGTCGAGCCTGCTCGAAGCCGACCAGCTGGACACCGTGCGGGGCTACCTGGCGGAAGCCGAGCGGCTTGGGGTGAAACTCTTGCTCCCCACGGATGTGGTGGTGGCGTCTCGGTTCGGTGCCGACGCCGAACACGTGGTCCGTCCGACGGAGTCGATCGAAGACACCGACTGGGGCGAGGCCGGGGTCGGCCTGGACATCGGCCCGGCCACGGCAGCGCACTTCGCGGACATCATCGGGTCGTCCGCGACGGTGTTCTGGAACGGGCCGATGGGCGTGTTCGAGTTCCCGGAATTCGCGGCCGGCACGAAAGCCATTGCACAGGCCGTCACCGAGGTTTCCGGCCTCTCGGTGGTCGGCGGAGGAGACTCGGCGGCCGCCGTACGCGCCCTGGGCTTCCATGACAATCAATTCGGCCACATATCGACCGGGGGAGGAGCGAGCCTCGAATTCCTCGAGGGCAAGCGACTTCCGGGTCTGGAGGTACTCGGATGGCAGTAACCACACCGGCGACAGGCCGCATCCCGCTCATCGCAGGCAACTGGAAGATGAACCTCGACCATCTCCAGGCGATCGCGTTCGTGCAGAAGCTCGCCTGGAGCCTGAAAGACGCGCACCACGACTTTACCGACGTCGAAGTTGCGGTGTTCCCGCCCTTCACCGACCTGAGGTCGGTACAAACCCTGGTCTCTGCCGACAAGCTGGAGATCGCGTTCGGTGCCCAGGACGTTTCCGCCCACGAATCGGGAGCATTCACCGGTGAAATCTCCGCGTCGTTCCTGGCAGCGCTTGAGTGCCGTTACGTGATCATCGGACATTCAGAACGTCGCGCGCTGCACGGCGAGACCAATGAGCAGGTGTCCACCAAGGTGGTCGCGGCACTCGCGCACGGCCTCACCCCGGTCATTTGCGTGGGGGAGACCGCCGAAGACCGTGAGGCCCACGGGCCGAGCGCGGTGCCGGTGGCGCAACTGCGGGCCGCTTTGGCCGCCACGGCGGCGGGTTCCCGGCTGGTGGTCGCCTACGAGCCGGTCTGGGCGATCGGCTCAGGGCAGCCGGCCACGCCCGAACAGGCCGAGCAGGTCGCCGCAGCGTTGCGCGGTGTGCTGGTCGAAGCGATCGGCACTGACGCCGCGGAAACCACCCGGATCCTCTACGGCGGTTCGGTGAAGTCGGGGAACATCGCCGGGTTCATGCGGATGCCGAATCTCGACGGCGCTTTGGTCGGTGGGGCCAGTCTCGACATCGCCGAGTTCTCCAGCATCGTGCAGTACCGCAAGCACGTCGGGGTCTGATCGCGACCATCGGCAGGCCAAGTTATACTGGAGCGCGGTCCCTTGCAGTTGTGAAAGGTTTTTTGTGCAAATCCTCGAAGTGGTCCTTCAGGTCATCCTCGGTTTGGTGAGTCTGCTGCTGACCCTGCTCATCCTCTTGCACAAAGGTCGAGGCGGTGGCCTGTCCGACATGTTCGGCGGTGGCACAACGTCCAACCTCGGCGCCTCGGGCGTGGCCGAACGCAACCTCAACCGCTTTACGGTCATTCTCGGCCTGGTCTGGGTGGCGTGCATCCTCGTCCTGGGCCTCATCACCAAGTTCAGCGCAGCAAGCTAGGAGACACGATGGCTTCAGGTGGAAGCGCCATCCGCGGCTCGCGCGTCGGCGCCGGCCCAATGGGCGAGCAAGACCGCGGCTATCACGCGGAACGCATCCAGATCTTCTACTGGTGCGCCAACGGGCATGAGCAGGCCCCGTACTTCCTAGCGTCGATCGACCCCGAAGAGATTCCGAATCAACTGGACTGCCCGAACTGTGGCGCTCCGGCTGGGCGCGATAAGGAACACCCTCCGCTGGAGGCGAAGCTCGAGCCGTACAAGACGCACCTCGCCTACGTGAAGGAGCGCCGCACCGAAGAGGAAGCGGCGACTCTGCTCGCCGAGGCACTCGACCAACTGCGCGCCAGACGGGGACGTCTGAGCGCCCAATAACGCGTGCGCCCAATAACGCGTGCGCCCAATAACGCGTGCGCCCAATAAAGCCTGCGCCCAATAAAGCCTGCGCCCAACAGAGCCGGCCGCGCCCAATACAGCTCGCCCAACAATGCGCCGCGCTACTCCTGGACGATCAGTCCACTGGGCACACCGACGGCCGCCTCCTGATCGACGAAGAAAAGCGTTTCCAGACGACCCTCGACACCTGCCACCGGCACTTCGACCGTGCTCGCGTCGGCCAGTGCAAGTCCCAATGCCGACGCCTTTTCGGCGCCGGCAAGACACAACCAGACCCGGTGTGACGCGTTGATGGCGGCCAGGGTCAGGCTGAGGCGTTCCGGCGGCGGTTTGGGTGAGTTCCGAACCGCGACCACGCCGGATTCGGTGACTCGGATGCCCTCGCGTCCGGGAAACAGCGACGCCACGTGCCCGTCCGGGCCGACGCCGAGGAATGTGACGTCGAAGTCGACGGTGGCGTGACCTGCCGGTGCGGCGGCTGCGAGATCGGCGGCGTAGTGGCGCGCGGCCGAGTCGAGGTCATCGTCTCCGTCTGCTGCCGGGAACGGGTGGATGCAGCGTGGATCGAGGCCCACGTGGTCCAGCAGCGCGGCTCGGGCGCCGGTGTCGTTGCGTTCACGGTCTCCCGCTGGGACCCAGCGCTCGTCGCCCCACCACACGGCCACCTTCGACCAGTCGATGCTGTCCCGGCGTGGTGACCCGTTGATCGCCGCCAGGATGTCGGTACCGAGGCCGCCGCCGGTGAGTGCGACATTCGCGTGGCCCTTGGCGGCCACAATGCCGCCGATGGTGGCGAGAAACCGGGTGGCGACCGCCAGCGCCAGCACCGACCGGTCCTGGTGCACCAACACGCGTCGTTCGATCGTCATAGTGCGTTCCGTTCCATCATGTCCGGCTCGTCGTCGAGCTGTGTAACCCCATTCTGGATCACCTCACCGTAAAGATCGTCGGGATCCAATCTGCGCAACTCCTCGGCGAGGCAGTCGCGCAGATTCCGCCGAGGCAACGAGATATCGTGGACCGGCTGATTCGGCTGCTGCAGGGTTGCGATGGTGCCGGCAGGCCGACTGAGGTCGACCACACCGCTGGCGCGGACCAGGGTGACGCCGTGGATCCCGGGCCCGCCGATGCTGGCCGGGGCGCGCAGGCAGGTTGTCGGCACCTGCAGCTGCAACTGCAGCCAGGCCGCGAGCAGGGTGGTTGATGGCGAATCCGACGCGCCGCGCACCTCGATGGAGGTGATCGGCTCGTACGGGGGTTGGTCCAGAACGGCGGCCAATTGGGCCCGCCACAGGGTCAGCCTGGTCCAGGAGAAGTCGGTGTCGCCGGGCGCGTAGCTGTCAGCCAAATGGTTGAGGAACTCGCGCGGATTGCTCTGAGTCGCGGCATCGGTGATCCGGCGGGCTGCCATTGCGCCCAGCGCGGACCGGGAGGCGCTGGCAGGCGCGGCGCCGGGCCACCACGCCACGACGGGGGCGTCCGGCAGCAGCAGCCCGGTGACCAGGCCCTCTTCCTCGGCGACCATGGCGCCGTAGGCCTTGAGTACGATGACCTCGCTGGCCCCGGCATCTCCGCCTACCCGGATCTGGGCGTCGAGTCGGGCGTCGGCCTGCTCGCGGGCGGCCCCTGCCGCACCGGAGAGCACGATGACCCGCATCGGATGCTCGCGAGAGGCATCGTTGGCCGCCTCGATCGCCTCTTCTTCGTGTCCCAGCTCCGTAGCGATGACGAGCGTCAACACCCGGCCGAGCGCGACCGCACCGCCTTCCTCGCGAATGCGCACCAACGCCTTGGAAATTTTGCTGGTTGTGGTGCCAGGCAGATCTACGATCACGGTCGTCTCCAGACTCTGCCGTCTCTGGCCATCAGCGCATCGGCGGAACGGGGGCCCCAGGTGCCTGGACGGTATTGTTCCGGCTGCCCCTGGGTCGCCCAGAACTCCTCGATCGGGTCCAGAATTTTCCAACTGGACTCTACCTCGGCGTGCCGAGGGAACAGTGGCGGGTCGCCCAGAAGCACATCCAGCAGCAGCCGCTCGTAGGCTTCGGGGCTCGCCTCGGTGAACGCGTGGCCGTATCCGAAGTCCATGGTGACGTCGCGCACCTGCATTCCGGCGCCCGGCACCTTGGAGCCGAACCGGATCGTGACGCCCTCGTCGGGCTGCACCCGGATCACCAGCGCGTTCTGTCCGAGTGCCGAGGTCTGGCTCTCCGCGAACAGGTATTGGGGGGCACGCTTGAACACGACAGCGATTTCGGTCACCCGACGGCCGAGGCGTTTTCCCGCCCTCAGGTAGAACGGCACCGATGCCCAGCGCCGGGTGCCGATGTCGAGGCGGATGGCGGCGTAAGTCTCCGTGAGCGATCTGGGGTTCATGCCTTCTTCTTCGAGGAATCCGACCACCTTCTCACCGCCCTGCCAGCCGCTGGAATACTGCCCGACCGCCGTGGCCGTCGCGAGATTGGACGGGAGCCGCACTGCGGACAGGATCTTCTCCTTTTCAGCCCGCAGATCCGCCGCGTTGAACGAGACCGGTTCCTCCATCGCGGTCAGCGCCAGCAACTGCAGCAGATGGTTCTGGATCACGTCTCGCGCGGCGCCGATGCCGTCGTAGTAACCGGCGCGTCCGCCGACACCGATGTCTTCGGCCATGGTGATCTGCACATGATCGACGTACCGCTCGTTCCAGATCGGCTCGTAGAGCTGGTTGGCGAAGCGTAGCGCCAGGATGTTCTGAACCGTCTCCTTGCCCAGATAATGATCGATGCGGAACACCGAGTCCTGCGGGAACACCGATTCCACGACGTTGTTCAGTTGGCGGGCCGAGATCAGGTCGCTGCCGAACGGCTTCTCGATGACGACCCGGCGCCAGTGTCCCTTCCGCTGCTCGGCGAGGCCGGACCGGCGCAATTGCTCTGTGACCTGCGGGAACGACTTGGGTGGGATGGAGAGGTAGAACGCGTGGTTGCCCATCGTGCCGCGGTCGCGGTCGAGCTCGGTCAGAGTGTGCTTGAGCCTGTCGAAGGCGGCGTCGTCGTCGAACTGGCCCTGCACGAAGCGGATGCCGAGCGCCAGCTGCGCCCAGACGTCCTCATCGAACGGGGTGCGGGCGTATTTCTTCACCGCGTCGTGCACCACGGCGGCGAAGTCCTGGTCGGCCCAGTCGCGACGGGCGAACCCGACGAGACCGAAGCCGGGTGGGAGCAGGCCGCGGTTGGCCAGGTCGTACACCGCAGGCATGAGCTTCTTGCGTGACAGGTCACCGGTCACCCCGAAGATGATGAGGGCGCTCGGGCCTGCGATGCGGTTCAGCCTGCGGTCGGAGGCCACCCGTAACGGGTTGAACTCCGGCGTGATCTCCACCGGTGGCATGCCGCTCCTAGGCTGACAGCGCCGCGGCGATCGCCGCGAGGTCGCGTTCCGGGTTGGTGAGGGTGAGCGTGAGCACCGGTCGCCCGTGGTCCGCCAGCACGCTTGCGTCACCGGCTGCCTGGGCGGCGATCAGCTGGGCGAAGCTGAAGGGCCGATCCGGGATGGGCAGGTCGGTTGGCGCGGTCTCGGTCAGCTGAAGGAACACCCCGACAGCCGGGCCGCCCTTGTGGAACTGGCCGGTCGAGTGCAGGAACCGAGGACCCCAGCCGAAGGTGACCGGGCGCGCCGCCTTCGCGGCGATCAGGTCCCGCAGCCGCGCGTACTCCGGGTGTGCGACCCGGTCGGCATAGGCCTGCACGGCGATGTAGCCGTCGTCGCCCACCGTCGACAGCAGCGTGTCCAGCACCGACGCCAGGCCCCGGGATTCATCGAGGCGGTCCACGACGTCGTCACTGCCGCGCACCTCGATTCCGTCGATGACGAACGCGGGCGCGGCGGGCTCCGGCCGTGACTCGAGAAGTCCGCGCGTGGCCGCCTTCGCGGACTCCACGTCCGGCTGATCGAAGGGATTGATGCCAAGAATGCGACCGGCAATGGCCACGGCGTATTCCCAGACCAGGATTTGTGCGCCGAGGGTACCGCTGATCTCGATCTCACCCTCCTCGACGTGCTCGGTGGCGCGGGCGCTCTCGACCAGGCGCACGATCTGCACGTCGAGCAGCCGGTCGGCCAGCTCGGGGGAGTCAGTGCTGAGCACCACCGGGAGGATGCCCTTGCCCAGTTTTCCGGTGGACTCGGCGATCAGCTGTTCCGCCCAGTCCGCGAAGCCGACGATGTAGGTTCCATCGGGAACCAGACCGAGCTTGTCGCGCCCCGGAGTGCCAGCCATCGCCGCGGCGAGGATCAGAGCCGGATTCTCGGCCTGATCCACGGCGAGTTGCCCCGCGATGGACGAGGCTTCGTCGAGCAGCGTCTGGATGTCCGCTCCCGCCAGCCCGGACGGGACCAGTCCGAACGCGGTGAGTGCCGAGTATCGGCCTCCGACATTCGGGTCGGCGTTGAAGACACGGTACCCGGCCTGCCGGGCCGCGGCGTCCAGCGGGGAACCGGGGTCGGTGACGACGACGATGCGACGTACCGGGTCGACGCCCGCCTCCCGGAAGGCGGCGACGAACACCCGCAGTTGGCTGTCCGTCTCCACGGTGGAGCCCGACTTCGATGAGACGACGAGCACGCTGGTGGCGAGCCGGTCGGCCAGGGCGGCGAGCACTTGGCCGGGGGCGGTCGAGTCCAGGATGGTTAACTCCACACCGCTGGTGCGGGTGATGACTTCCGGGGCGAGCGACGATCCACCCATCCCCGCAAGCAACACGTGGTTGACGCCGTCGCGATGCAACGATTCCCGCAGTGACACGATCTGCGGCACGAGTTCCTGTGAGACTGCGGCGGCTTCGGTCCAACCCAGGCGCTTTTCGGCCTCCTCCTGCGCGTCATCGCCCCACAGGGTGACGTCACCGGCGGTGATGCGGGAGGCGATGAGATCGTCGACCAGTCCGGGGACCAGCCGGCGTACCGCCTCGGCGGCCTCGCCGCTGGTCTTGATGTCGAAGCTCACCGCTGCGCCCCACCCCGAGCCGATTCCAGCGCCGCGGTGATCGTGTCGAGCAGCTCATTCCAGGACACCGTGAACTTCTCCACGCCTTCCCTTTCGAGAAGACCGGTCACGTCGTCGTAGGAGATCCCCTGTGCGGCCAGCGCGTCGAGGACCTCGTTGGCTGCCGCGTAGGAGCCGGTCACCGTGTCGCCGCGCACCTCCGCGTGATCGAAGGTGGCTTCCATCGTCTTCTGCGGCATGGTGTTCACCACGTCGGGGGCGACGAGCTCGACGACGTACATCGTGTCCGGGTAGCTGGGGTCCTTCACACCGGTGGATGCCCACAGCGGACGCTGTTTGTGTGCGCCCGCCGCGAGCAGCAGTTTTGCCCGCTCGCTGGAGAACGCCTGCTCGTACACCTGGTAGGCGAGCCGCGCGTTGGCGATGCCGGCCTTGCCCTTCAAGGCCAGGGCTTCGGGGGTGCCGATGGCGGTGAGCCGCTTGTCTACCTCGGTGTCGACCCGCGACACGAAGAACGACGCGACCGAACGGATGCCGCCCAGGTCGATTCCGGCAGCCTTCGCCTTCTCCAGTCCGGCGAGGTAGGCGTTGATAACCTCGCGGTGCCGCTCGAGGCTGAAAATGAGAGTGACGTTGACGCTGATGCCCAGCGCGGTCAGCTCGGTGATGGCCTCGAGGCCTTCCTGGGTCGCCGGAACCTTGATCATGACGTTGGGGCGGTCGACCTTGGCCCAGAGCAGCTTGCCCTCCTCGATGGTGCCCGCCGTGTCGTGGGCGACGGCAGGCTCGACCTCGATGGAGACTCGGCCGTCCACCCCGTCTGTGGCATCAAAAACGGGTCGGAAGGTGTCGCATCCGCTGGCCACGTCGTGCGTCGTGATGGCGATGACGGCGTCACCCACGCTGACTCCCGAGGCGGCGAGGTCAGCCACCTGGGCGTCGTAGTCCGAGCCCTTCGCCAGGGCGCTCGCGAAGATGGTGGGATTGGTCGTCACGCCGACGACATGGCGCTCGTCGATCAGCTTCTTCAGTCCACCGGAGACAATGCGTTCCCTGGACAGATCGTCGAGCCAAACGCTCACTCCCGCCGCGGAAAGCTGCGCAAGGGGGTTGCTGGTGGTGTCGGTCATGATTCCCTATCTTCCTTCTGCTGCTGACACTGATTCTTTCGCGGCGGAGACGGCATGCTCGCTCGTCATCCCGAATTCGCGGAACAGTGTTTTGTAATCGGCTGATGCTCCGAAGTGCTCGATGGAGACGCTGCGTCCGGTGGTACCGAGGTAGCGTTGCCAGGTTAGGTCGACTCCGGCCTCGATCGACACCCTGGCGGTGACCGCGGCGGGGAGTACCGACTCGCGGTATGCAGCGTCCTGTTCCTCGAACCACTCGAGGCAGGGGACGGAGACCACGCGGGCGTTGATCCCTTCGGACTTCAGTTGTTCACGGGCGGCGAGGCCGATTTGCACCTCGGAGCCGGTGGCGATGAAGATCACGTCAGGGGTCCCACCTGGAGCCTCCGCGAGCACATAGGCGCCGCGAGCCACGTGGTCGGCTGAGGCGAGGGTGTCACCGCTGGCGTCGCCATCGCCGCGTGCGAACACGGGCAGGTTTTGCCTACTGAGTGCGATGCCGGCCGGTCCGACCCGGCGCTCGAGGATCGTCTTCCACGCCCAGGCGACCTCGTTCGCGTCGGCCGGCCGAACGACATCCAGGCCGGGAATCGCCCGGAGGGCGGCGAGCTGCTCGATCGGCTGGTGGGTGGGGCCATCTTCGCCGAGTGCCACGGAATCGTGGGTCCAGACGTAGACGGCCGGCGCCTTCATCAGTGCAGCAAGCCGCACCGCGGGGCGCATGTAGTCGCTGAAGATCAGGAAGGTGCCGCCGAAGGCGCGGGTGTTGCCATGCAGCACGATGCCGTTGACGATGGCGGCCATGGCGTGCTCGCGGATGCCGAAGTGCAATACCCGGCCGTAACGGTCACCCGACCACTCGTGGGTGGAGTGCATCTGGGGTACGAACGACTGCGCGTTTTCGATGGTGGTGTTGTTCGACTCCGCCAGGTCGGCCGAGCCTCCCCACAATTCCGGGACCACCGTGCCCAGAGCGGAGAGTACCCGCCCGGATGCGGACCGGGTGGAAACGTCCTTGCCGGCTTCGAACTCGGGCAGCGCGGCCTCGACACCGTCGGGAAGCGCGCCGGAGGCGATGCGGTCGAACAGCTTTCGCTTGTCCGGATGGGCATCTGACCAGGCTTGGAAGCGCTGCTCCCACTCAGCGCGCTGGGCCTTGCCGCGCTCGAGGGCGCCGCGGGTGCGCTCGAGCACCTCAGCTTCGACCACGAAGGACTGCTCAGGGGCGAAGTGGAGCACCTCTTTCACCGCCGCCACCTCATCGTCCCCGAGGGCCGAACCGTGCGCCTTGCCGGAGTTCTGCTTGCCGGGGGACGGCCAGCCGATGATGGTGCGCAGCACGATGAGCGACGGCTGGTCGGTGACGGCCTTGGCCGCGTCGACGGCCCGGTTCAGCTCTGCGAGGTCTTCGTGGTAGACGCCGGTTTTCTTCCAGTCGACCACCTGTGTGTGCCAGTGGTACGCCTCGTACCTCGCGCGCACGTCTTCGGTGAACGCGATGTCGGTGTCGCCCTCGATCGAGATCTGGTTGCTGTCGTAAATCACGACCAGATTGCCGAGCTTCTGGTGGCCTGCCAGTGAGGACGCTTCGCTGGTGACACCTTCCTGAAGGTCGCCGTCGCTGGCGATCACGTAGATGAAGTGGTCGAACGGGCTGGTTCCGGTGTCGGCGTCCGGGTCGAACAGACCGCGCTCATAGCGGGCCGCGTAGGCGAATCCGACGGCGGTGGACAGTCCCTGTCCGAGCGGGCCGGTGGTGACCTCGATCCCGGCGGTGTGCCCGTACTCGGGATGGCCAGGGGTCTTGGACCCCCAGGTGCGGTACGCCTTCAGGTCGTCGAGTTCCAGTCCGTAGCCGCCCAGGTACAACTGGATGTATTGGGTCAGCGAGCTGTGCCCGCACGAGAGAACGAACCGGTCGCGGCCCACCCAGTGTGGGTCGGCGGGGTCGGAGACCATCACCTTCTGGTACAGCAGGTACGCGGCCGGCGCCAGGCTCATGGCCGTCCCGGGATGCCCATTCCCGACTTTCTGGACGGCGTCCGCGGCGAGCACCCTCGCCGTATCGACCGCCCTGCTGTCAACTGAGTCCCAGGAAAGTTCTGCCATGGTGATAGCCCTTCTTCTGCGGTATCACGGCCACAATGGTCGTTACGCTGTCAGGTGTCACTCGCTCCAGACTCCATCGGCACTACCGCGGGCAGCCCCGAAAAAGCGGGAAACGCATACCACGGTCGGCGAGCATCTCTAATTATAGGGAGGTGCCTCAGATGTGGTGCGCGGACGGATAATCTAGACTCGACTGGAGCCCACATCGCGTCCGGCGGGGCAATCAACCGGCCCGTTAAGCAGTCGGTACGAGGAGCAATGAACCTAGCAGTAAGTACCCGTGTTGACAGCGGCAGAGCCCGACCGGTGCTTCGCAAGGCGAAAGCCTACGTAGCATTGACCAAACCACGGATCATCGAGTTGCTGCTCGTGACCACGGCGCCGGTGATGATCCTCGCGGCACGGGGCATCCCGGATCTCTGGCTGTTCTTCGCCACGATCATCGGCGGCACCCTCAGTTCCGGGTCAGCCGGCGCCTTCAACTGCTACATCGACCGCGACATCGATCGAGTGATGAAACGCACCAGTCATCGCCCTCTGGTCACGGGGGAGCTCACCGACCGGGAAGCTCTCGTCTTCTCCTGGGTGACCGGTATCGCCTCTGCGCTCTGGTTGGGGCTGCTGGTGAACTGGCTGGCCGCAGCGCTGTCCAGCCTCGCCGTGGTGATCTACGTGGTCGGCTACAGTTTGATCCTCAAGCGCCGCACCCCTCAGAACATCGTCTGGGGCGGTTTGGCCGGATGCTTCCCGGTTCTGGTCGCCTGGGCCGCCGTCACCGGTACCCTGGATTGGGCCCCGTTCATCTTGTTCTGGGTGATCTTCCTCTGGACCCCGCCGCACTACTGGCCGTTGTCGATGCGCTACCGCGAGGACTACGCCTCGGTGAACGTCCCCATGCTGGCGGTCGTCCGCGGCCGCACCCAGGTGGGTCTGCAGGTGGTGTTGTTCGCCTGGGCCACGGTCGCGTGCTCGTTGCTGCTTATTCCGGTCGGTTCCATGGGCATCCTGTACACGGTTGTCGCCGTGCTCGCCGGCGCCTGGTTCATCGGGGACGCGCACCGGTTGTACGCCAAGGCGATCCGGCATGCGGAAGGTAACCCGATGCGGGTCTTCCACACTTCGATCAGCTACTTGACCGTGCTGTTTGTCGCGGTCGGAATCGATCCCCTGCTGCCGTTCTGAGCCGGGGCCGACCCCGTCGGTACTGCGCTTGTCGTGAGTGACAGCACCATCGCGGTCACCGCGATCGCCAGTAGGCAGGCGAGGATCATGTGCACCCCCACCAGGATCGCCGGCACCGCCAGTCGGACTTGGACGATGCCGACGAGAATCTGCACCAGTTCGATGCCCAGCAGCAGGACCGCAAACCGGAACGCGACGGACTCGCCGCGTTCCCGCCAGGCGACGTAGAGCACCACCAGTGACAGCGCCAACATCGCGTACGCCGGGTAACTGTGCAGATGCTCAAGAACGGCCGGGTCCAGTCCATTGCGCGGTGCTGTGGCATCCCCGGCGTGCGGGCCGGATCCGGTCGTCACAATTCCGACCACGATCGTGACCGCGGCCGCGACCGCTGTCCCCAACGCCAATCGCCAGAGCAGAGGCGTGGAGGACACGCGGTACGGCCCGGCGCTGTCATAGACGCGGTACAGCAGCACCGTCGACAGCGCGATGAGTACGACGGAGACCACGAAGTGCAGTCCGACGACATACGGGTTCAGCCCGGTGAGCACACTCATCCCACCGATAATGGCTTCGGCGGGGATACCCAGGCCGATGGCGAAGGCCAGCCAGAACAGTTCAGGACGGGTGCGGCGCAATCGCACGACGAGAAGGAAGGTGACGATGCAGACCAGGGTGAGCACCACCGCAACCATCCGATTGCCGAACTCGATGAGTCCGTGGATGCCCATTTCCGGCGTGACCACCAGGGAACCGGGCGTGCACTCCGGAAAGGAGGGGCACCCCAGTCCCGAACCGGTGAGGCGTACCGCGGCGCCCGAGAGCACGTTCAGCAGCTGCACCAGCACGGAGATCCAGGCGAAAACGCGAATGGGCCTCGTCACTGCGACAGGAAACACGGAGTTCGTTCCCGGAGTTCCCAGGGGCATGGGGGTCCTTTCCCTATCTTTCCGGAGATGACTGTCGGTAGAATTGAGGTATTCCAAACCGCAGCCCTTGCCGGGAGTCGATGTGGACGCCGGGTCGCTTGACCCGAGTCTGTGGTTCAGTCTAGGCAAGCGCCCTCACGTACCCGAACAAACCGGGTAACTCAGCAATCCAGGTGCCCATACGAAATCCCGTGATGTCGGGCGTCCGCCTTGCAGGAGAGGGAATGATGGTGTGGCCACCGCGGTTTGCACCAGTAGGAAATGAGGTAGTACATGTCAGACATCCTGATTGACCGGCCCGAGCTCGCAAGCCTGGGAACGTACGAATTCGGATGGTCAGACCCCGACGCAGCGGGTGCTGCCGCCGAGCGTGGAATCTCCCCGGAGGTCGTCAGGAACATCTCGGCTCTGAAGAACGAGCCGGAGTGGATGCTGAAGAAACGCCTCAAGGGCCTCGAAGTGTTCCTCAAGAAGCCGCTGCCCGCGTGGGGCGCCGACCTTTCCGGGCTCGACTTCGACAACATCAAGTACTTTGTGCGCTCCACCGCAGGACAGGCCCAGAAATGGGAGGACCTGCCGGAGGACATCAAGAAAACCTACGAGAAGCTGGGCATTCCGGAGGCCGAGCGGAAGAATCTGATCGCCGGCGTGACAGCCCAGTACGAGTCTGAAGTGGTCTACCGCCAGATTCGGGAGGACCTGTCTTCGCAGGGTGTCCTCTTCACCGACACCGACACCGGACTGCGCGAACACCCGGAGTTCTTCGAAGAATACTTCGGCACCATCATCCCGCCGGGCGACAACAAGTTCGCGGCGCTGAACACCGCGACCTGGTCCGGTGGTTCCTTCGTCTACATCCCCAAGGGCGTTCACGTCGAGATCCCGCTGCAGGCCTACTTCCGGATCAACACCGAGAACATGGGCCAGTTCGAGCGCACGCTGATCATCGCCGACGAGGACAGCTACGTGCACTACATCGAAGGTTGCACGGCCCCGACCTACAGTTCAGACTCGCTGCACTCCGCGGTGGTGGAGATCGTGGTGAAGAAGAACGCCAGGGTGCGGTACACCACCATCCAGAACTGGTCGAACAACGTCTACAACCTGGTCACCAAGCGGGCCATGGCGCACGAAGGCGCGACCATGGAGTGGGTCGACGGCAACATCGGCTCCAAAGTCACCATGAAGTACCCGTCGGTGTATCTGGTCGGAGAGCACGCCAAGGGCGAGACCCTTTCCGTCGCGTTCGCCGGCCCGGGGCAGCACCAGGATGCCGGCGCCAAGATGGTGCACATGGCACCGCACACGCAGTCGTCGATCGTCTCGAAGTCGATCGCGCGCGGCGGCGGACGCAGCGGTTATCGCGGCGAAGTGCGCATCGCTGCCGGCGCCCACCACTCCGCCAACACGGTCCGCTGCGATGCGCTCCTGGTGGACACGCAGTCGAGGTCGGACACGTACCCAACCGTGGACATCCGTGAAGACGAAATCCAGATGGGCCACGAGGCGACGGTGACGCGCGTCAGCGCGGAGCAGTTGTTCTACCTGATGTCCCGCGGGATGCCCGAGGACGAGGCCATGGCCATGATCGTCCGCGGGTTCATCGAACCGATTGCGCGGGAACTCCCGATGGAGTACGCGCTGGAACTGAACAAACTCATCGAAATGGGCATGGAAGGATCTGTCGGCTAGATGTCTGCAGTCATTGATACAGATCGATCGTCGACAGTGAAGGGACAATCCGCGGCAGCGCTGGACTATTCCAAGATCCGCTCCAAGCAGCACAGCGAAGGCGGCTGGGGACTCGTCCCCATCCAAGCCAGAGCCGGACGGTTCAGGTCTGTCGACGTGAATGACTTCGAAGCGGTCAGCGCGCAGGACATCGAGTGGAAGTACACGCCGCTGGCGAAGGTTCGTCCACTGGCCACCGACGCGCTCGACGGAAGCGAGTACGAGTACGTCTCGACGAGTTCCGCGGGGGTGCACATCGAATGGGCCGACCGCACCGACCAGCGCATCGGCCTGGCCGGCAAGCCGGAGGAGCGGGCCTCAGCCAACGCCTGGAGCAACTTCGAGCACGCGCTCATCATCACGGTCGGCGGCGAGGACGCTGAAGAGGCGACCATCAGCCGCAACAGCATGGGTATCGCCGGGCGCGCCGCTCACACCGTGGTCATTGCGAAGAAACACAGCCACGGGCTGGTCATTCTGCAGAACAGCGGCCAGGCGGCTCTCACCGAGAACGTCGAGTTCGTGATCGAGGACGGGGCGAACCTCACCGTCGTCACGGTGCAGGAGTGGGAGGATGGCGCGGTTCATCTGGCCAGCCACTTCAGCAAGATCGGCAGGGCGGCCAAGTTCCGCCACGTCGCGGTGACGCTCGGCGGGTCACTCGTGCGGGTCAACCCGACCGCGCACCTGTCAGACGAGGGCGGGGAGGCTGAGCTATTCGGCGTCTACTACGCTGATCCGTCTCAGCACCTCGAACAGCAGGTGTTCGTCAACCATGACGCCCCGCACACCAAGTCCCGTGTCAGCTACAAGGGTGCCCTCCAAGGCGCCGGCGCGCGCACGGTGTGGGTCGGCGACGTGTTGATCCGTCCCACCGCCAGCGGCGCGGACAGCTACGAGGAGAACCGGAACCTGCTGCTGACCGACGGTGCCAGAGCCGATTCGGTGCCGAACCTGGAGATCGAAACCGGCGACATCCTCGGAGCCGGACACGCCAGCGCGAGCGGACGATTCGACGACGAACAGCTGTTCTACCTCGAGTCCCGCGGCATCCCCGAAGAAGACGCACGGCGTCTCGTGGTGCAGGGTTTCCTCTTCGGGATCCTGCAGAAGATCGGGAACCCCCAGCTTCAAAGCCGGCTCGAGGGCGTCATCGAGGCTGAGCTCCGCTCCATCGGGGCAGACTGATCCATGGCCGTCAGGGTGTGCTCTCAAGATGAGGTCGAACTCGGCAGCGCGGTGCGCGTCGTGATCGATGATGTGCCAATCGCGCTGGTGCGTGACTCCGCGGGTGTCGTGCATGCGATCGGCGACACCTGCACTCACGGCGATATCTCGTTGTCCGAAGGGTTCGTGGAGGACGACACTCTCGAGTGCTGGGCGCATGGCTCGAGGTTCTCCCTCACCACCGGCGCGGCGCTCAATCTTCCGGCGTATGAACCGGTCCCCATCTTCACCGTCAGCATCGTGGACGGGGACATCTACATCGACCCCACCCCGATTTTCGTCTCCTAGAAAGAAACACGTATGTCAGTACTGGAAATCAAAGATCTGCACGTCAGTGTCGAAACCGAACAGGGCACCAAAAACATCTTGAAAGGTGTCGACCTGACGGTGGCGGAGGGTGAGACCCACGCCATTATGGGTCCGAACGGCTCGGGAAAGTCAACCCTCGCCTACACGATCGCCGGTCACCCCAAGTACCACGTGGACAGCGGCTCGATCATGCTGGACGGCGTCGAAATGCTCAAGCTCACCGTTGACGCCAGGGCTCGCGCCGGGCTGTTCCTGGCGATGCAGTACCCGGTGGAGATCCCCGGCGTCAGCGTCACGAACTTCCTGCGTACCGCCAAGACCGCGATCGACGGCGAAGCACCCGCGATCCGCGGCTGGATCAAGGCGATGCGCGAATCCATGAAGAACCTCCGCATGGATCCGGCGTTCGCCGACCGCAACGTCAACGAGGGCTTCTCGGGCGGAGAGAAGAAGCGCAATGAGATCCTGCAGCTGGAACTGCTTGGCCCGAAGTTTGCCATCCTCGACGAGACGGATTCCGGCCTCGACGTGGACGCGCTCAAAATCGTGGCAGAGGGCGTGAACCGGGTGAAGGAGCATTCTGACCTCGGGGTACTCCTGATCACCCACTACACGCGCATCCTGCGATACATCCGTCCCGATTTCGTGCACGTCTTCGTGAACGGACGGGTCGCGGAAGAGGGTGGCTCGGAACTGGCCGATCGGCTGGAGGAAGAGGGCTACGACCGCTTCCTCGCCGGCGCGGCGCTCAGCTAGTCATGGCGGTCGCGCTGGCGCCCGCGCTCTTCGACCAGGTCGAAGAGGCGCTCAAGGACGTGATGGACCCCGAGCTTGGAGTCAACATCATCGACCTCGGGCTGGTGTACGACGTCGCCTGGGATGAGGACAACGACGCGCTCGTGATCAGCATGACGCTCACCTCGGCGGCATGCCCGCTCACGGACATGATCGAGGAGCAGATCTCTGAGTCGCTCGACGGCGTCGTGGAGGCGTTCAGGATCAACTGGGTGTGGATGCCGCCGTGGGGTCCTGACAAGATCAACGACGACGGCCGCGACGCGATGCGGGCCTTGGGATTCTCGATTTAGCGGGATTCTCGATTTAGCGCCCGTCGGTCGTCTCGAGGGTGTCGGAGGCGAAGTCGCGTTCGGCGGCCCGCAAGTCGCTGCTGGCCACCTTCCGCCACGCGAAGGTCACGATCAGCGCGGCGGCCGCCGCCTTCACCACGGCGCCGCCGAAGAACGGGTAGAGACCCGTTTCCACTGTGTCGAGCAGACTCCGGTCGGTGACGACGGCGCACCACGGTAGGGCGAGAGCGAACACAACGACGGTAGCGGAGAAGAACGACAGTGCCGCCCCGGCCAGCGTATGGTCCCAGGATCGCTGTGCCACCCACCCGGTGAACGCCGCGGCCAGTATGAACGCGAGGATGTACCCGCCGGAGGGCCCCAGAAGGACCTCGATTCCGAACAAGTCGCGCCCGAACACTGGGAGACCGAGCGCTCCGATCAGCACGTAGAGCGTCATCGACAACGCGCCCCGCAGGCAGCCGAGGAAGGACCCGACCAGAAATACCGCCAGTGTCTGCGCGGTGAGTGCCACTGGCCAAGACAAAATCTGGAACTGGGAGACGATCGCGGTGAATGCCGCACCGGCGGCGATGAGTACCAGGTCGACGGGCAGCGACCGGTTCACCAGTCGATCGGCGAGCGTGGGATGGCCTACGGCGAGGCTCAGACTGGTCATCGGCGCTCCTCGGGGCCGACTCCGGTCCTATCCGCAAATATACTAGGACTCTTCCCCCTCCTACCGGTCTGCAAGACCAAAGACATTGGACTTTGCCTGTGCTCAGCGTGCGTGATCTTGAACTGCGTGTCGGTGCGCGCACCCTGATGGAGGGTGTGACGTTCCGCGTGGACAAGGGAGACAAAATCGGGCTGGTCGGGCGCAACGGTGCCGGCAAAACGACGCTCGCGAAAACCCTGGCGGGGGAGAACCCGCCGACCCACGGCGTCATCGACCGATCCGGGGAGGTCGGTTACCTGCCGCAAGACCCGCGCAGCGGTGATCCGACCAGCCTCGGCCGCACCCGCATCCTCGATGCGCGTGGGCTGGGGCAGATCGTGCTTGGCATGCAGAAGTGCGGGCAGGAGATGGGCAGCAGCGACCCGTCGGTGAGCGCGAACGCCATGGAACGGTACGCCAAACTTGAGGACCGGTTCCTGGCGCTCGGCGGCTACGCCGCGGAGGCGGAAGCCGCGTCGATCGCGAGCAACCTCGGTCTGCCCGATCGCATCCTGGAACAACAGGTTTCGACGCTGTCCGGAGGGCAGCGGCGTCGGATCGAGCTGGCCCGCATCCTGTTCGCTGGCGCCGACACGATGCTGCTGGACGAACCGACGAACCATTTGGACGCTGACTCGGTGGTCTGGCTGCGAGAGTACCTCAAGTCCTTCAACGGCGGACTGGTCGTCATCAGCCACGACGTCGCGCTGGTCGAGGAAACCGTCAACCGGGTGTTCTACCTGGATGCCAACCGCACGGTGATCGACATCTACAACATGGGCTGGAAGAACTACCTGCGCCAGCGTGAGGCCGATGAGGAACGCCGAAGGAAAGAACGGTCCAACATCGAGAAGAAGGCGTCGGTGCTGCGGCTGCAGGCCGCGAAGTTCGGTGCGAAGGCGACCAAGGCCGCCGCAGCCCACCAGATGGTGCGTCGTGCCGACAAGATGATGTCCGGGCTCGAGGACGTGCGCGTGGCCGATCGGGTCGCCAAGCTGAGGTTCCCCGAGCCGGCTCCGAGCGGTCGAACGCCCCTGGCGGCCACCAACCTGAGTAAGAGCTACGGGTCGCTGGAGATTTTCACCGCCGTCGACCTGGCCATCGACCGCGGGTCGAAGGTGGTCGTGCTCGGCCTCAACGGTGCGGGCAAAACAACACTGCTGCGCATCCTGGCCGGCATCGACCACTCCGACACCGGAGCAGTCGAGCCCGGCTACGGCCTCAAGATCGGCTACTATGCGCAGGAACACGAGACGATCGACGTGAAGCGCACTGTGTTGCAGAACATGGTGTCGTCGTCGCCGAACCTCACCGAGACGGAGGCGCGGCGCGTGCTCGGATCGTTCCTCTTCACCGGTGACGACTCCCACAAGCCGGCTGGGGTTCTCTCCGGCGGGGAGAAGACCAGGCTGGCGTTGGCCATGATCGTGGTGTCCGGTGCCAACGTGCTGCTGCTGGACGAACCGACGAACAACCTGGACCCTGCATCCCGGGACGAGATCCTCGACGCCCTGGCGCACTACACCGGCGCCGTGGTGCTGGTCAGCCATGACGAGGGCGCCGTCGAGGCGTTGAACCCGGAGCGGGTGCTGGTGTTGCCGGACGGCCTCGAAGACTATTGGAACCACGAGTACGCCGAGCTGATCTCGCTGGCCTGATGCCGTGCTGCCGTCTCAGCGGGCGGCATCCAGCAGTTCGTCCTCGATTTCAGCGTCGGTCTTCTTCGCCGTGCGCGCCCGCTGCGGCACCGCTGCCGGATCTTCCTCCGCATCCTGCGCGCGCATCCGCAGTTCCTGCCGCACGGCGTAGCCGAGGCCGAAGAACGCGATCAGGGCGAAGATGATCCACTGGATCATGTACGACCAGTGCAGCCCCTCGTCTTGGGTCGGTTCCGAGGTGACCACCGGAGTCAGATCGTTGGCCGGGGCGGGCGTCTGCGTGTCGAGCACTCCGTAGGCCCCTGTGTACACGTCGCCACCGACCTTCTGCTTCACGACGGGCAACTCAATCGTGGCCACCTGGTTGCCGGTGGCGGTTCGCGACTGAAGGTGCGGTTCGCTGGGCTTCAACCGCGCCACCACCGTGACCTCGCCGCCGGGTGGTGCCGGAACCGAGTCTGGCGCGTCCCGGGTTTCACCGGTCGGCACCCAGCCGCGATCGACGATGAATACCCTGCCGTCGGCCAAGCGCAGGGGGGTGAGCACCTCGAACCCCGGTCCGGCCGAGGTGGGCCGGTTACGCACGAGAAGTTCCTCCTCTGGCAGGTAGGTTCCGGTCACGGTCACTCTGAGCCACTCGCGACCGGCGTCGAACGAATCGAGAGTGGGCAGTGCCTCGGACAGCGGAACCGGAGCCGCGTGAAAGTTGGCCTCGATGAGCCGGTTGGCGGCCGCGGCCTCGTTGCCGCGGCTCAGTTGCCAGGAGGAGAGAAAGCCGCACGCAATCGCGAAGGCTACCGCAAAGGCGAGATAGCCCAGCCAGCGGCGAGAGAACAGCGTCTTCCAGCGGGTCATGGCATTTCCGCGGGCGTGTCGGGTACCCGGTCGACCGATTCGACCATCGAGGTGACGATTACCGGGAATCCGCGGCTGGACAGATAGTCGCGCAGGTAGTCGCGGTGCTCGTCGCAGGCGAGCCAGATTTTCACCCGGTCCTTCTGGTGGATTCTCGGGTTGCGCCAGTTCACCTTCCATTGTGCCGCGACCGTGCATCCGGCGCGTGAGCAGGTGGGCGGCAGGTTGTCCTCGTCGCCGAAGCCGATCATGCCGGTCGCTCCGATTCTGGGGGTTGCGACGACGTGGCTGAGCCGGGCTGCGGGGGAGCCAGCGGCACAATGATGCCCGGACGCTGCACCGATGACGGCCTCGACTGGGACACGTTGGCGATTACGACGGCGAAGTAGGGCAGGAAGATCGCACCAGTGGCACAGACCGCGAGCCACCAGCCGCGCGCGAACACGCACAGCACCACGCAGACTAACCGGATACCCATGGTAAGCGAGTACTTGATCATGCGACCCCGCCGATCGTCGTCTGGCGATCGGGGGAGGGAGGTGATCGATTGTTGCTTGGCCATGAGCTCACCCAAGCCTAAGACTAAGATTGCGGGAGTTTGCCGGGTGCTCATTTCCATTGTGCCCGCCACCGACGAAGGAAGCGAGACTGACCGATGGGCAGCGCCCGAACTGTACTGATCACGGGCGGCAATCGCGGCATCGGATTCGCGATCGCCGAGGAATTCCTCGCCAGAGGGCACCGCGTCGCCGTCACCGCACGCTCCGGCCAAGGGCCGCAGGGCAGCCTCACTGTGCGCGCTGATGTGACCGACGCCGCTTCCGTCGACGAAGCGTTCTCTGCCGTGGAAGCCGAGTACGGCCCGGTTGAGGTGGTGGTGGCGAACGCCGGAATCACTAAGGACACCCTGCTATTGCGGATGAGCGACGAGGATTTCGACTCGGTGGTCGACACGAACCTGGGCGGCGCGTTCCGGGTCGTCAAGCGTGCCATGCGCGGCATGCTGAAGGCGAAATACGGCAGGGTCGTGCTGGTCTCCAGCGTCGTCGGGTTGCTGGGTTCGGCCGGACAGGTCAATTACGCGGCCTCCAAGAGCGGGCTCATCGGCCTGGCCCGCTCTCTGACCCGAGAACTCGGGTCGAGGGGAATCACAGCCAACGTGGTCGCTCCGGGCTTCATCGAGACAGACATGACCGCGCAGTTGCCCGAGGAGCAGCAGGCACAGTACAAAAAATCGATCCCGGCTGGCCGTTACGGCAGCGCGACCGAGGTGGCCAAGGTCATCGCCTGGCTGGCCGGTGACGATGCCGGATACATCTCCGGCGCCGTGATCCCGGTGGACGGCGGACTGGGGATGGGCCACTAGCCCCGAACCGCTAACCCCGAAGGCCCAGTAGCGGGAGCAGTTGCGCGAGATCCCGGATGTCCATGATCAGGTCCGCTTCGTCCCGCACCGGCGCCTTCGCGTCGAACGCCACAGAAAGCCCGGTGATCGCCATCATGGTCAGGTCGTTGGCGCCATCGCCCACCGCCACCGTCTTGGCCAGCGGCACCCCGCAATCTTGAGCCCAGCCGCGGAGCACGCGTGCCTTGGCCACCGAGTCGATGATCGGTCCGGTGAGACCACCAGTGAGTTTGCCGCCCTCGACGGCGAGCCGGTTGGCGCACCAGAAGTCAAGACCAAGGTCCTGAGCGAGCGGGTCAACCAGTTCGTGGAAACCGCCGGAAACGACTCCGACCTTGCCGCCTGCGGCCTGCACACCCGCGATCATCTGTCGCACGCCGCCGGTGTAGCGGATCTGTTCTGCCACGGTATCGAACACACTCACCGGCAATCCGGCCAACGTGGCGACCCGGGCCCGAAGGCTGGCTTCGAAGTCGAGCTCACCGTTCATGGCGCGGTAGGTGATCTCCGCCACCTTGTCGTGAGATCCCGCCGCCGCGGCGAGCAACTCGATGACCTCGTTTTCAATCAGCGTGGAGTCGACGTCAAGCACGACGAGAAAACGGGTGGTGGGCAGTTGTGCCATCGATCATTCCTGGGGGGTCGGAGGTTCACGCGACGTGAACACCCTTGCCCACAACCGTGATGCCGGAATCGGTCACAGTGAAACCGCGGAGCCGATCGGCGTCGCTGTCGACGCCGACGGTCGCGCCGTCCGAGACCACTACTTCTTTGTCCAGGATAGCCCTGCGCACGGTGGCATTCTCGCCGATGCGCACTCGGTCGAACAGCACAGAGTTCACCACCATGGCCCCGGAGCCGATCGTGGCCCATGGACCGAGAACGCTGCGCTCCACGTGCGCGCCGGACAACAGGCATCCGAGCGACACGATGGAATCGATGGTGGTTCCGAGGTTGCCGTGGGCGTCGCGCACGAACTTCGCAGGCGGCGAGTTCAACTGCTCGCTGAATATCGGCCATTTGTTGTTGTAGAGGTTGAAGATGGGCAGGGCCGACACCAGATCCTGGTGCGCGTCGAAGAACGACTCGATGGTCCCCACGTCGCGCCAGTAGAACCTATCGCGTTCCGTCGCCCCTGGTACCTGGTTGCGGTTCAGGTCGTACACCGCCGCGTCCTGGCGGGCGACGAATTCAGGAACGATGTCGCCGCCCATGTCGTGATTCGAATCGGCGACCTCGCCATCACGCAGGACTGCGTCGATCAGCACGTCGGTGTCGAACACATAGTTCCCCATCGAGGCGAACACCTCGTTGGGGGAGTCGGACAAGCCGACGGCCGATTGAGGCTTTTCCAGGAAGGCCTGGATGCGCGTCGGGTCCTCCTCGCTCACCTCGATCACCCCGAATTGATTGGCCAGCGCAATCGGCTGCCGGATGGCGGCCACCGTCACGCCAGCGCCCGAGGCGATGTGGGCGTCGATCATCTGGCTGAAGTCCATCCGATAGACGTGGTCGGCACCGACAACGACGACGATGTCGGGCTTCTCGTCTCTGAGCAGGTTCAGGCTCTGCAGGATGGCATCCGCCGAGCCGGCGAACCAGCGTTTACCCAGGCGCTGCTGTGCAGGTACCGAGGCCACATAGGAATTGGTCAGGGCCGACAGCCGCCAGGTTTGTGACACGTGCCGGTCCAGGCTGTGCGACTTGTACTGGGTGAGCACCACGATTTGCCGCAGGCCCGAGTTGATCAGGTTGGACAACGCGAAGTCAATGAGACGATAGTTTCCGGCGAACGGAACGGCCGGCTTGGCACGGTCGGCGGTCAACGGCATGAGCCGCTTGCCCTCACCGCCCGCCAGCACAATGCCGAAGATCTTCTTGGTCGCCATGCCTCCACAGTAGAGGCAAGCTCTGCTCTGTACTAGCGTTCGGGATGTGAGAGTCGATTTAATCTCCCGCGAGTATCCGCCGGAAGTTTATGGGGGAGCCGGTGTTCATGTTGCCGAGCTCACCCGAGCCCTGCGCCGCGACATCGAGGTGATGGTGCGGTGCTTTGGTCGGCCTAGAAGTGAGGCGGATGTCTTCGCGTACGCGGTGCCCGCGGAGCTGGTGGGCGCGAACCCTGCGCTGACCACCCTCGGCGTGGACCTGCTGATCGCCCAGGACGTGGCCGGCGCGGACATAGTCCACTCGCACACCTGGTACGCGGGTGCCGCCGGTCAATTGGCGGCCATGCTGCACGGCATCCCGCACGTCGTCACGGCGCATAGCCTCGAGCCGTTGCGCCCCTGGAAGGCGGAACAGCTCGGCGGCGGTTATCGCGTCTCGAGCTGGATCGAAGCGGGCGCCATGACCACCGCTGACGCAGTGATCGCCGTGAGCGACGGCATGCGGCGCGACATCCTCAGGTCGTACCCAACCATCGACGAACGACGGATCCACGTCGTGCACAACGGCGTGGACCTGCAGCGTTGGCGTCCGAACGCTGACCAGGCCGTGCTCCGCACGCTCGGTATCGATCCCGATCGGCCCGCCGTAGTTTTCGTTGGCCGCATCACTCGGCAGAAGGGCTTGACCTACCTGTTGCGTGCGGCACGACAGCTGCCGGCCGACGTGCAGCTGGTGCTGTGCGCAGGCGCGGCCGACACTCCGGAGATCTTCGAGGAAGTGCGCGCCGCGGTGGCAGAGCTGAAACAAACTCGCAGTGGCGTGATCTGGCTCGACACGCTGCTCGGCCACGAGGAGCTGACGGCGGTGCTCACCGCCGCCACCACCTTCGTCTGCCCCTCGATCTATGAACCGCTCGGCATCGTGAATCTGGAAGCCATGGCGTGCGGTGCACCGGTGGTCGGCACAGCGACGGGGGGAATCCCGGAGGTCGTCCAGGACGGTGTCACCGGACGCCTGGTGCCCATTGAACAATCCGATGACGGCACCGGCAGACCGCTGAACCCCGACAAGTTCGTCAGCGACCTCGCTGGCACCTTGAACGATGTGCTGAAAGATCCTGACCGGGCCGCCCGGATGGGACGAGCCGGCCGGCAACGCGCCGAGGCGCACTTCAGCTGGGACGCCGTTTCGGCCCGCACTCGCGAAATCTACGACGGCCTCCTGCGCTGAGCCCTCCCCGCTGGTCGATCCCGCCCCGCTGGTCGAGCCGGCCCCCGGTGGTCGAGCCGTCGAGACCTCCACAGATGACCCGCTCCCGGTGGTCGAGCCCGTCGAGACCTCCCCAGATGACCTCTGTGATTTCGACAAGCTCAATCACCGGAGCGGCGGGGAGGGTGGGATACCCGAAGTTTCGGGTGACTCGAGGCCGGATCGGGCGCCGTGATCCTGCGGCGGCGCACGCTACGCTGGATAAATGGCCACCGTTCTTCAGCTTTCCGACGTGTCCGTCGTACGTGATGGCAATCCGATCCTCAAATCCCTCAACTGGATGGTCGACGGCGACCAGCGCTGGGTGATCCTCGGACCGAATGGAGCGGGCAAGACCACGCTGCTCCAGATCGCTGCGGCGCTCATCCACCCCACCTCGGGTCGCGCGAACATCCTGGACAACACGCTGGGCAGTGTCGACGTCTTCGAACTACGGCCCCGGATCGGCTTCGCTTCCACCGCGCTGGCAAAGCGACTCCCTCAGACCGAGAGCGTGCTGGATGTCGTCATGACCGCCGCCTATTCGGTCACCGGCCGCTGGCGGGAAGACTACGAGGAACTCGACGTTCGCCGGGCGCAGCGAGTGCTCGCAGAATGGAAACTCAGCGCCTTGGAGAACCGCAAGTTCGGGGCTCTCAGTGACGGCGAGCAGAAGCGGGTGCAGATTGCCCGGGCAGTGATGACCGACCCAGAACTGCTGTTGCTCGACGAGCCGGCAGCCAGCCTGGACCTCGGTGCCCGGGAGGAACTTCTGCAGCTGCTCGGTGGCTACGCCTCCTCCGAGTCCTCGCCCGCCATCGTCATGGTGACCCACCACGTGGAGGAGATTCCCACCGGATTCAGCCACGCGCTCTTGCTCAGCGACGGCGAAGTTGCAGCAGCCGGCCCCATCGACGAAGTGATCACCGCCGAAAACCTGAGCGCGGCGTTCGGCCTGGAGCTGACGGTGACTTCGGAGAACGGCCGGTTCACCGCTCGCGCCGCCGCGCCGCAGTAGTCCGGTCCGCCAGCTCAGTCTGGTATCGTAGCTAGCTGGCGCATGACACGGTCGTGAAATTCTCCGTGACGCTATCACTCTTCTCCAGCTGCAAGGAAACACTTATGAAGTCAGACATCCACCCGTCATATGCACCAGTGGTCTTCCGCGATCTCGCATCCGGCGCCACGTTCCTGACGCGGTCGACGGTCAGCAGCGCCAAGACGATCGAGTGGGAAGACGGAAACACCTACCCTGTGATCGACGTGGAGATCTCCTCCGCCTCTCACCCGTTCTACACCGGCAAGCAGCGCATCATGGACTCCGCGGGCCGCGTCGAGAAGTTCAACTCGCGGTACAAGAACTTCGGAAGCACCGCCAAGTAGTTCTTCTTTGCTACACCGCGTTCGCTACACCGCAGCGGGCTGCAACACGGCTTGTCTGACAGGCCGCTGGGGCCACGCCCCGCTGGTCAGGAACTCCGGGTCTTTGACCCGGCGCATGTATTCCTGGAAGCTCGCCGCTTGGTCCTGGCACCAGCCGATCTGAAGCTGATGCAGCGCGTCCACGTCGATACCCAATTGTTCGCCGTAGAGGCGCGCAATTGCCTGGGCAATCCGCCCAGCGGCGACCGCGTCGGCGCCCGCATCGTGCGCGTCGGTCAGGACCACGCCGTAGTGTGACGCCGCCGCCGTGAGCGTGCGCTTACCTTTGCGGTACCGGTCGAGTGCCTTGTCGATCACCAACGGATCAATGATCGGCGCAGGAACCGATAGCGGCTCTAATCCATAGCGGGCCGCTTCGCGGGCGAGCAGCGTCAGGTCGTACGGTGCGTTGTAGATGGTGACCGCCATTCCGCGATCGAAGAGGCCGGACAGTACCTCGACGATCTCGCCGACAACCTCTGGGGCCGGCCTGCCGTCCGCGCGGGCACGTTCGGTGGTGATGCCGTGCACCGCACTGGCCTGCGCGGGAATCTCCACTCCGGGGTCGGCCAACCAGTCCCAGCGCTCCACGCACGTTCCCGATCCGTCGAGCACCCCGACCGTGGCTGAGACGATCCTCGCCGTCTCGACGTCGACTCCCGTCGTTTCCAGATCGAACACTCCGAGCATTTCGCACCATTGGTTAGTCACGCTGCCAGACTATGGCCGACCACCGACAACGCTGGGAGTACCCACGTGCAACCAATAAAAACTTTGCGTTCCGAGGGTGAGGGTCAAACTCCCATCCTCATCAAAGGACGGGAACTCGGCGCCCCCGAAAAGGTCGTACAGCGCCGAGCCGGCGAATTCGCTGGCCTGAATCGTGGCACTCACCGGATTGATCGAAAAGCTGAACACGCACAGGATGTCTTCCGCCGGGTCACCGAACTTTGTCGCCGAACCCGCATACGAGCGCACGAAGGCGAGCACCGACTCGTGATTCGTCTCTAGAACGGTGATGGAGCCCAGGCCGAAGGCCGGATGCCCCTTGCGCACGTGAATCACGTTGCGCACCCAGTGCAGCAGGGAGCGCGACTGCGCCAGCTGAGATTCCACATTGACCAGCGTGAAGTTGTACACCAGAGACTGCACGACCGGCAGGTGCAGCTTGCCGGGGTCGGCGGAGGAGAACCCGGCGTTGCGGTCGGGAGTCCACTGCATCGGGGTACGGGAGGAGTCCCGATCGGGTAGCCAGATATTGTCGCCCATGCCGATTTCGTCGCCGTAGTACAGGAACGGGCTGCCTGCCAGAGAGAACAACAGGGCGTGGGCGAGTTCCAACTCCGCGCGCGAGTTGTCCAACAGCGGCGCCAGCCTCCGACGGATGCCGATGTTGGCACGCATCCGCGGATCGTAGGCGTACCAGCCGTACATCGCCTGGCGATACTCCTCGGAAACCATCTCCAGGGTCAATTCATCGTGGTTGCGCAGGAAGATGCCCCAGCCTGCGGACTCGGGCACATCCGTGGTTTCCGACAGCACCCGCACCAGTTCCTGGGCCTGCTGGGAACGCAGCGCGTAAAAAATGCGGGGCATCACCGGGAAATCGAAGGCCATGTGGCACTCCGGCTCCTCATCGGTGCCGAAGAACGCGGCGACTTCGCGCGGCCACTGGTTCGCTTCCGCGATCATGATCCGCCCCGGATAGTCCCGGTCGACCATGGCGCGCAGCTTCTTCACAAACTCGTGCGTTGGCGGCTCGCCCTCGCCGTTGCCCTCTTCTGATTCGTACAGGTAGGGCACCGCATCCAGCCGGAATCCGTCAACGCCGAGGTCGAGCCAGAATCGCACCACGTCGAACATCGCGTCGCGCACCGCCGGGTTCTCATAGTTGAGGTCCGGCTGATGGGAGAAGAAGCGATGGAAGTAGAACTGCCGGCGCACCGAGTCGAACGCCCAGTTGGACTCTTCGGTGTCGACGAAGATGATGCGGTAGTGCGCGTACTTGTCGTCGGTGTCGTGCCAGACGTAGTAGTCCCCGTACGGGCCGTCGGGGTCTTCTCTGGACTGTTGAAACCACTCGTGGGCATCCGAGGTGTGGTTCACCGGCAGGTCGATGACGATGCGCATGTTGCGTTCGTGTGCCTTGGTGACCAGGTCCTTGAACTCGTCCAGTGTGCCGAACTCCGGCAGGATGGACCGGAAGTCAGACACGTCGTATCCGCCGTCCCGCAGGGGTGAACTGAAAAACGGAGGCAGCCAGAGCACATCGACACCGAGCCACTGGAGGTAGTCGAGCCTGGAAATGACGCCCTGGATGTCGCCGGCTCCGTCGCCGTTGCTGTCAACGAACGACCGGACGAAAACCTCGTAGAACACCGAACGGCGGTACCACTGAGGATCCAAGGTCAATCCCGGCAACTGGATCGGTGCGGTGAAACTCAACTAGTGCCCCCTTTGGAATGCCCTGTCATCGTGAAGCGCCTTGGTGTATGAGTCTAGGCGCGACGTGCCTGGCTCTTGCCCTCCGTCCCCTGCATACACTGGTGGATGATGACTGTCGAATCGCCCTTTGCCGCGCAATTGAACGATATTCCCGTCGAGAAGCGGGAGGTCGTGGTGCTCGGCAGCACCACCAGGTACTGGGTCTACGGCGACCCTAACTCCGCGACGACGGTCGTCGTCTCGCACGGGTACCGCGGCGAGCATCACGGGCTGGAGCCGGTGATCGCTCAGCTGCCGCAGGTGCGGTTCATCAGCCCCGATCTGCCCGGTTTCGGCGAGTCCACACCGCTGGTAGGCACGAGCCACGACATCAACGGATACGCCGCTTGGCTCACGGCGTTCGTCGCCGCGGTCGACGCACCGCACGCGTTGATCCTCGGACACTCCTTCGGCACCATCGTCAGTGCGGCCGCGCTGGTCTCCGGACTGAAGACGCGGGCCCTGATCCTGATCAACCCGATTGCGATCTCCGGGCTGAAGGGACCGCACCCGATCGTGACCCGCATCACCGTGGCGTACTACCGGCTGGCGGAGCTACTGCCCGCAAAGATCGGTTTCGCGCTTCTGAAGAACTGGCTGATTGTGCAGTTCATGAGTTCATCGCTGGCGAAGACCAAAGACAAGATGCGGCGCAGGTGGATCCACGCCGAGCACCACACCTACTTCAACCGCTTCGCCAGCCGGGATGTGGTGGTCGAAGCATTCCTGGCCTCCATCAGCACTGACGTCAGCGCCTTCGCCTCCAGAATCGACGTGCCCACCCTCCTTGTGGCCGCAGAACTCGACGACATCACCCCGGTCGCGGCCCAGCACGAGCTGCAGGCCACGTTCCCGCATGCCACGCTGCGGGTGCTGTCGGGCGTCGGCCACCTCATCCACTACGAGGTGCCGGCGGATGCCGCGCGGGCGATCACCGAGTTCGTCGCGTCACTGCCGCAGCGGTGAAAATCCTCTTCGATTGCCGGTACACGCGGTTTGACAGGCACGACGGCATCAGCCGCTACACCACGGGATTGGTCACCGCGCTGGCGCAGTTGCATCCGGTCACCATGCTGATCAGCGACGAACGGCAGCTGCGCATGCTCCCCGACCTGCCCTGGATTCTCGGGAGTGGAGTGACGAGCGTGCACGAACCGTGGATTGCCCACACCGTCAACCGCGTCGAACCGGATGTCGTGTTCAGCCCGATGCAGACCATGGGGTCGCTGGGTCGACGTTATCGGCTCATCCTCACTCTGCACGATTTGATCTACTACACCCATCGCACACCGCCACGGGAGTTTCCCTGGCCGATCAAGCTGCTCTGGCGGGCCTACCATCTGGCGTACTGGCCGCAGCGGATCGTGCTCGGGCGCGGCGACGCCATCGTCACCGTCTCCGAGACGGCTCGGCGGCAGATCATCGAACACCGGCTCGCGAGGCGGCCGATCACCGTGGTGCGGGATGCCGTCGCCCCGCAGGAGCGTGTGCAACGCACGCCGCCGCAGCAGCCGAATCTGGTCTATATGGGCTCGTTCATGCCCTACAAACGGGTCGAAACGCTGCTGGCCGCGATGAAGCTGCTGCCCGGGTACCGGCTGCATCTGCTCAGCAGCATCTCCGAACGCGAACAAGCACGGCTCTCCGCTCTGGCACCGGCGGATGCCGTGGTGTTCGAGGGCGGTGTCAGCGACGAGCGATACCAGGAACTGCTGCGCGGAGCCACCGCATTGGTCTCGGCGTCCCGTGGCGAGGGATTCGGCATTCCCGTAATCGAGGCGATGGGAGCCGGTACGCCGGTGGTCCTCAGCGACATCCCGGTGTTTCACGAAGTCGGCGGGGAGGTCGCACTCTACTTCGGCCACGACGATCCGCGCCGTCTCGCGCAAGCGGTGCGCGAGCTGGAGGAGCCGGGCGAGTGGCAACGACGCTCGGCGCTCGCCTACGACCGCGCCACCGAGTTCACCTGGGAAAGTTCGGCGCAGACCCTGCTGGATTTGGCGCGATCGTTGACCGAACGACGCTGAGCGCGAGTCAGGCCAGTTGCACGACTTCGGCAGAGGTGATCTCGGCCAATCGAGCCGAATCCATCGCGAAGACGGTCGTGGCTGCCCCGGCGGCCGCCCACACCTCACGGTGAGTCAGAAGGTCCTGGTCCATCACCGTGCGCATCGGGACGGGGTGCCCGAACGGCGGCACACCGCCGATGCTGTATCCACTGGCCGACTTCACGGTTTTGGCGTCCGCCATGCGCGCCGGGCCACCGAGCGCGGCGCTGAGCATGGCCGTATCCACCCGATTGCTTCCGGAGACCAGCACCAGACACGGCAGCGAATCGACCAGGAACACTAGGCTTTTCACGATGGCACCGACCGCGCAGCCCACCGCCGCCGCCGCATCCTCGGCGGTGTGGGTAGTGTGGTCCATTTCGCGCACATCGACGGTGATTCCCAGCTCGGCGCTGTGCTGCCGGAATCGTGCCAACGACATCAGTGTTCCCGTCCTTCCAGGGCGTTTTGTTCGACGAGGTCCTCGGCGCCCGGCTCAACGGAGGCAACCTCGATCGGGTCGTTGAATCTCAGGAGTTTGAACACGCCGTCGTAGTAGCGGAAGCTGTGGATGGAGCCGTTGGTGATGCGCACACCGCGGTGCACCTCGGATGCCGGGGCCACCGTCTCCAGCACGGTGCGGATCACGCCGCCGTGGGTGGTGAGGATCAGGTGCTGGCCTGGCCGGTTCTCGGCGATCGCAGCGAGAGCCGGCATCACCCTGGCACTGACGTCCTGGCGCGACTCGCGTCCCGCTACCGGCGTGTTGCCGGGGAACCGGCGTGCCAGCTCCCGATCATCGAGTCCCTCCGCCTCGCCGTACGCGCGTTCCACGATGGCGTCAACGATCTCTGGCGCGCCAAGGTCCAGCTCATCGGCGATGATCGTGGCGGTTTCGACGGCGCGCACCAGCGGGCTCGAGATGATCGCATCCCAGCTTCGCCTTGCCAGCAGCGAGCCGGTACGTCGGGCCTGCAGCCTGCCGGTCTCGTTGAGGGGGATATCGGTGCTGCCCTGGATGCGCCGCTGCAGGTTCCAGTCCGTTTCGCCGTGGCGCACGAGATAGAGCAGGGTCATAGCGTCTTTTTCCGGTATCCGCCGCCCAGACGGTCCGCCAGGGCCGTCAGGGTTTCGGAGGTCCCGGCATCAATCTTAACGGCGGCCCTGGAGTCCCCTCTGGTCTTGCCACGATTGACGATCACCACGGGGAGCTGGCGCTTGGCGGCTTGATCGAGAAAGCGGATGCCAGAATTCACCACCAGCGACGAACCGGCCACCAGCAGCGCATCGGCGTTGCGCACCAGCGCGCTGGCTGCGAAGAATTTCGTGGTCGGAATGAATTCGCCGAAGAACACGATGTCGGGTTTCAGCATGCCGCCGCAGAGCTCGCAGGCCGGGACGACGAAATCACGGACACCGGTGACATCCGCATCGCCGTCGGGTCGCAGCACAGCGGAGTCGGTTTCGCTGAGCCATGGGTTCAGTTCGGAGATCTGTCGGCTGATCGCATCCCTGGCGTAGACCTGGCCGCAGGCGAGGCACCGCACCCGGTCGAGCCTGCCGTGCAGATCCACCACGCGAGCCGACCCGGCCCTCTCATGCAGGGCGTCAACGTTCTGAGTCAAGATGCCGGCCAGAATCCCGGCTGATTCCAGCTGGGCTAAGGCGAAGTGTCCGGCATTCGGTGCCGCCCGCGCGAACCGCTGCCAGCCCAGGTGACTGCCGGCCCAGTAGCGTTTGCGCGCATCCGTGTCGGCGAGAAAGGCCTGAAAAGTCATGGGGGTACGCGGAACCGAATTCGGCCCCCGGTAGTCCGGGATGCCGGAATCGGTGCTGATGCCGGCTCCAGTGAGCACCGCGATCCGTCGGCCGGCGAGAACTCGGGCAGCGGTGTCGAGGTCAGCACCGCCACCATTCACCATGTCAGACTGAACAGCGTGCCAGTCATTCGCATTCCTGACCTTCGCGAACCGGGCCTTCGCGACTACTCCGGATTGACGGATGTTGCCCTCCGTCGGCTCAGTGAACCCGCCGGCGGCCTCTACATCGCCGAATCGAGCAAGGTGATCGCGCGGGCCTTGGCCGCCGGCCATCAGCCCCGATCCGTCTTGGTACTCGACAAGTGGCTGGATGACGTGCTGCGGCTGTTCGAAGGTTACGATGTGCCGATCTACGTCGGAGAATCCGGTCTTCTCGAGTCGCTGACCGGGTTCAACGTGCACCGCGGAGCCCTGGCGGCGATGCACCGGCCGGCGCTGGCTCCGGCCGAGGAGTTGATCGCCGACGCACACCTGGTGGTCGTGCTGGAAGACATCGTGGACCACACCAATGTGGGTGCGATTTTCCGCTCGGCGGCTGCGCTTGGCGCGGATGCGGTGCTCGTAACGCCGCGCTGCGCCGACCCGCTGTACCGGCGCAGTGTGCGGGTGAGTATGGGCACCGTGCTGCAGGTGCCGTGGACCCGACTACCCGACTGGCCGCAGGCCGCAGACCTCCTGCACGAGTCGGGATTCGAACTGGCCGCCCTCACACTGGCGGAGCACTCAGTCAGCCTCGCCGACTACGTCGCACACGCTCCGGAGAAAGTGGCGCTCCTGCTCGGTACCGAGGGCGATGGGCTCAGCCGTGCCGCGCTGCGCCATGCGGACGCGGCGGTGACCGTGCCCATGGAGCACGGGGTCGACTCACTCAACGTGGCCGCGGCCAGCGCAGTGGCGCTGTGGGCGCTGCGCAACGGTCGGCGCCGACGCGCCGACGCCGGAGGACTTTCTCACACGTCTCCCAGCAGGAAGGAATAGAGTCG
Organism: Parafrigoribacterium mesophilum; assembly: GCF_039652555.1. Lineage (NCBI taxonomy): Bacteria > Bacillati > Actinomycetota > Actinomycetes > Micrococcales > Microbacteriaceae > Parafrigoribacterium > Parafrigoribacterium mesophilum. Next base: position 28,099 of record NZ_JBDJAF010000001.1, on the reverse strand, counting down.
ACGCATCTAATGAGGTACCCGCTCGTTTTCAGGCTGGGAAGCCATCCAGAATGAACCGAGGTACCGTGTCAGAATCGCAGGCAACTGCATCCGTCGTCACTTTCACCAAGACCCGCCCGGGCGGCTCAGGAAAGAATCCGACTACTGAGTATTCTGCGCTGCTGCGCACGGTGCGTGACGCCGGGCTGCTGCGAAAGCGCACCGGTTTTTACTACCTGATGTTCTCCCTCGTAACCGCCGCTCTCGGCGGTGTGGTCACCGGATTCATTCTGCTCGGCGACTCGTGGCTGCAGTTGCTCATGGCCGCCGCGCTGGGAGTCATCCTCACCCAATACGCGTTCCTGGCACACGAGGCCTCGCACCGGCAGGTGTTCGAATCGGGGCCGGCCAATGACATCGCGGGACGGGCACTGGCCAACCTCTTCGTCGGCATCAGCTACGCCTGGTGGATGACCAAGCACAGCCGCCATCACGCCAACCCGAACATCGTCGGCAAAGACCCGGACATTGAGCGTGACTTCGTGTCGTTCCAAGAAGTGGATGCCGCGAAGGCACGGGGACTCTACCGGTGGATGACCCGGCGCCAGGGCTACCTGTTCTTCCCTGCCCTGCTGCTGGAGGGGCTCAACCTTCACATCCTCGGATTCAAGCGGGTTTTCAGCCGCGAGAAGATGGAAAAGCGCTGGCTCGAGATCAGCATGATCGTGCTGCGTCTCGGGGCGTACTGCACGGTGATCTTCCTCGTCCTACCGGTGGGGCTCGGTTTCGCCTTCATCGGCGTGCAATTGGCGGTGTTCGGTCTGTACATGGGATCCACGTTCGCGCCGAACCACAAGGGTATGCCGCTGCTGCCACGAGACAGCAAGGTTGACTTCTTGCGCCGCCAGGTGCTCACCTCGCGCAACATCAAGGGCAACTGGATCATGGACACGTTCATGGGCGGCCTCAACTATCAGATCGAGCACCACCTGTTCCCCAACATGGCCAGGCCGCACCTGCACAAGGCACGGGCCATCGCCAAGGAATACTGCGACACCCACAGCATCATGTACACCGAGACGACGCTGACCGAGTCTTACGGCATCGTCATCCAGTACCTGAACCGGGTCGGCCTGGCGGCGGGCGGAGACCCCTTCGAGTGCCCGATGGCCACGCAGTACGGTCGCTAACCACAAGTCCACCCCGGTGGACAACTCCCGTGCTCTTCGCGCACATCTAGCGGTATTCCCGTAACCCGCTTCCCGCCACCCCCGGTGATTGAGCCTGTCGAAATCACAGAAGTTACACGCTGGGGTCTCGACGTTGCTCGACCACCGGAGAACCCGAGACACCGTACGCGGGTCTCGACGGGCTTGACGACCGGAGGCGTGAAGGGAGGGGAAGGAGGGGTTAGACGTTGAAGCCGAGCGCGCGCATCATGTCGCGGCCGTCGTCGGTGATCTTGTCGGGACCCCAGGCGGGCATCCACACCCAATTGATCCGGAAGGAATCGACGATACCGTCCAAAGCTTCTGCTACCTGGTCGGAGATGTCGTCTTGCAGCGGGCATTCGGCGGAGGTCAACGTCATCTGCAGCACGAGTGCCGAGTTCTCGGAATCCCAACCGAAGTCGTAGATCAGACCGAGGTCAACGACATTGACCCCGATTTCTGGGTCGACGACGTCTTTCAGCGCCTCTTCGACCTGGTCATACAGTTCCGGCTCGAGTGTCTCAACCATGCGTCAATCATACGGATTCTCACCGCAGATTCCATGAGAGCCGGTCAGCCAAGACGCGTGACACTCCCGGCATCCGGCCGCTTGGCGCTGACGCCGTCACCGGAGGACTGGTGCCGAATACGCCGCAACACCCACGGCAGCAGATAATCCCGCGCCCACCCCATATCCTCGACCCTCGCTTGCCGCCAGGAGATGGCCGTCAGTGGCTCCGGGGAGTACGGCTGTAGGTCGTTATCGACGTTCAGCGTTTCCAACACCATGCGAGCGATGACGCCGTGTCCGATCGGAGAGAAATGCAGGCGATCCGGCGCCCACATGCGCGGATCCTGAAGTTCGCGCAACACCCACATATCGGCGATGATCGCGTCGTGTCTTTGGGCGACCGCCCGGAGATTCTCGTTGTAAATCGCGACCTTGCCCCTGGCCCGGCGCAAGACAGGGGTCATTCCGATGTCCGGGCCGTTGAACAACACCACCGTGGCGCCATGTGAACCGAGTTTGGTTACTGCAATCTCCAGACGGCTGGCGATGTCGTCCGGATCCGTGTTCGGACGGATGATGTCGTTCCCGCCGGCGGAAATCGTGACGAGATCCGGGCGCAGTGCCAGCGCCGGCTCAAGTTGTTCATCCATGATCTGCTGTAGCAGGCGGCCCCGGATGGCGAGGTTCGCGTAGGCGAAATCATCGGTCTTCTCGCTCAACACCTCGGCAACCCGGTCTGCCCACCCGCGGTTGCCTCCCGGACTCGTCGGGTCAGGGTCTCCGATGCCTTCGGTGAACGAATCACCTAAAGCGACAAAACGGGACCAGGGATGCTGCGCAGTCATGGCTCAAGCCTGCATCAAATTCGAGCCCGATCAAACCGCCTGCCATCAATGTGGGTAGCTTCCAGTCCGAACGCTGGATTCGAGCAGCATGGCCAGTGCTCGATGCGTCGCCGCCCGTACCACCGCCGCCGGATCACCGTCGAACCTATGCTCCTCCACGCGACTGTCATCGCCAGCGGAAACCGCAATGAAAACCGTGCCTGCCGGTTTGCCCTCTTCCGCCCCGGGCCCACCCACTCCGGTGAGTGCGACGCCGATCGCCGCATCCATCAAACGCGCGACACCGATGGCCATTTGTCGTGCGCAGGCGGCGGTGACGACGGGTCCCGGGTCGACTCCGAGCACGGAGAACTTTACTTCCGGTGCGTACGCGATGACTCCGCCCTGGAACCACTGCGACGACTCTGCGGCCGCGCCCAGATGACATCCGAGGCTTCCGCTCGTCAGCGATTCGGCAACGGCGACGGTGCGGTGATCCTTCAGCATGGCCTGGGCGATGGATTCCGCCAGTGCGAGGGACTCCTCGGTCACTGCTCCGGGCTCGGACATCTCCCACAGTGTGCCCTGTTTTGCCCGCAATTGTTACCCCTGGACCAGAAATGGCCCCGGGGTTGCCCCCCATTTAGGGGTCTGGCACACTGGGGTCGTCGTCCACCCGGACGCGGCAAACCACATGTGAAGGTGGAAACCATGAGCATCATCGGTTGGATCATTTTGGGACTCATAGCCGGAGCCATCGCCAAGGCCATCCTGCCTGGCAGGCAGGGCGGCGGCTGGCTCATGACGCTCCTGCTGGGAGTCGTCGGCGCTCTCCTCGGAGGTTGGATCGGATCGGCGATCTTCGGCATCGGATTGGAAAACTTCTGGTCGTGGCAGACCTGGATCATTGCGATCCTGGGTTCCATCGTCGTGCTGCTGATCTGGGGTTTGTTCACCCGCAACCGCCGCACAGCTTGATCGCGGCCTAACCCGTGCCCGCCGGCCCTGTCAGATGGGGTCGGCGGGTCACGGTAGGGTCTGTTCAAGTGAGCAGTCCCTTGTCGTTCGGTCCGTCGGTGGGCACGGCGGCAGCGGAACACCTGTCGCCTGCATTTCCGGAGCGCGCCGCACGCGGCACTGCGGACAAGCTGCGGGCCTGGCAAAAAGAGGCACTCGAGGCATATTTCGAACACGAGCCTCGCGACTTTCTGGTGGCCGCGACTCCCGGTAGCGGCAAGACCACGTTCGCGTTGCGGCTGGTCACCGAGCTGCTGGCGCGACGCACGATCGACCGGATCACGGTGGTCGCGCCGACGGAGCATCTCAAGCGGCAGTGGGCGGATGCCGCGCACCGGGTCGGCGTGAGGCTCGATCCGAACTTCAAGAACAGCGACGTCCGACACGGACGACATTTCCACGGCATCGCGGTCACCTACGCGCAGGTGGCCATGCGTCCGGCTCTGCACCGGAGGCTGTCGGAGGACGCCCGCACCCTGGTCATCCTGGACGAAGTGCACCACGGCGGCGATGCACTCAGCTGGGGCGACGGCATCCGGGAGGCGTTTGGCTCAGCGAAACGCCGGCTCTCTCTCACCGGAACCCCGTTCCGCTCCGATGCGTCGCCCATCCCGTTCGTGACCTACCTGGAGGATGCGGACGGCATCCGCACCTCTCGCCCCGACTACAGTTACGGCTACGGGCGGGCCTTGCGAGATGGCGTCGTGCGCCCGGTCATCTTCATGACTTACGCGGGTACCATGCGCTGGCGCACCCGCACCGGCGACGAAATGGAGGCACGGCTGGGCGAGGGCGACACCAAAGACGTGACGGCGCAGGCCTGGCGCACCGCGCTGGACCCGGAGGGGGACTGGATGCCGGCGGTGCTGCGGGCCGCCGACCAGCGTCTCACCGAGGTGCGGCGTGCGGTGCCGGATGCCGGGGGTCTCGTCATCGCGACCGACCACTTCGCGGCGCGCGCCTACGCAAAACTGCTGCAGTCGATCACCGGACAGCAGGCCACTCTGGTGCTCTCGGATGAGAAGGCGGCGAGCGGCCGGATCGAATCGTTCGCGAAGAGCGAGCGACGCTGGATGGTCGCCGTGCGGATGGTGTCCGAGGGCGTCGATATTCCCCGGCTGGGCGTGGGCGTCTACGCGACCTCGGCGTCCACACCGCTGTTCTTCGCCCAGGCGATCGGCCGGTATGTGCGGGCTCGGCGCCGTGGCGAAACAGCATCCGTCTTCCTGCCCAGCGTGCCGTCGCTGACGGCGCTGGCGTCGGCGCTCGAACTCGAACGCGACCACGCCCTGGACCGAGTGAGCCAGGTTGACCTGCTGGACGACGCGCTGGTCGTGGAGGCGAACAAGCCGGAGCCGTCGTCGCCGGGTGTGTACGAGTTTGATTTCAAGGCGATCGAGTCGTCCGCGACGTTCGAGCGCGTGCTGTTCGACGGGGCCGAGTTCGGCGCCGGCGCGGAGGTGGGCAGCCTGGAGGAGCTCGATTTCATCGGGATTCCCGGCCTGCTGGAGCCGGATCAGGTGCGAGAGCTGTTGCAGGCGCGGCAGAGCCGGCAGAGTCGCCGGGCCGCGGAACGCGCCCGTCTGGCGCAGGCGCGCGGGGAGACGCCGGCGCCGGAACCGGTGCCGTTGTACCGCACCTTGAAGGAGCAGCGCAGCTTGCTCAACTCGCTGGTGCGCATCCGGGCCCGGGCCACGGGCGAGCCGCACGCGCTCATTCATGCAGAGTTGCGCCGCAAGGTCGGCGGCCCCGCGGTGCCGCAGGCCAGCGTGGCGCAACTGCAGGCACGCATCGATCTGCTGCGCAAGCATCCGTAGCATTCCTATCCGGGCAATTGTTCCCGTTCCGGCTAGTTGTGCCCGGTGCGCGGGGAACAACTAGCCGCAACGGGAACTAATGCAGGTCGAGGGTCAGCGGAAGTCGCGGGAGCGGTGCGGCGTGACGAGCGGCAGCGGTTCGAACCGGTCGGCCAGGATGTTCGTGACCCCCTCGGTCGACCGCTCGAGTTTGCCGCGCACGATCAGCGCCGGCGCATCCCTGGCCACCCTGCGGTACCGGTTCCACACCCCGACCGAGCAGATCACGTTGGTGAGGCCGGTTTCATCTTCAAGGTTCAGGAACGTGATCCCGCTGGCGGTGGCCGGCCGCTGCCGGTGGGTGACGATCCCACCGACCTCGACGCGCCGACCGGACTCCGCGGTGGCCAGCTGCGCCGAGGAGAGCACCCCGCGCTCGGCCAGGGCAGCCCTGGCATGCCGGATCGGATGGTCGGTGGGCGAGATCCCCGTCGCCCACAGGTCGGAGGCGACCTCCTCCAACTCGGTCGGCATTGAAAACAACGGCGGCTGCACGGCGACAAACGAGTGCGGAAGGTACTCCGGCCGGTCCTGAGCCGCGTTGCCGGCGTTCCAAAGCGCCTCCCGGCGGGACAGTCCGAACGAGTTGAACGCGCCCGCGGTCGCCAACGCCTCCAGTTGTGCCGTGGTCAGCAGGGTGCGGCGTACCAGGTCCGACATGTCGCGGAAGGCCCCGGCGGCCTCCCGCTCGGCGACGATGCGCTGCGCCAGCGGGGTGCCAATGCCGGTCACCGCGTCCAGGCCGAGTCGCACTGCGAACGCGCCGTCGCGGCGGTGCTCTGCCGTGTCGGGTGGGATGCTGCGGTCGAACGGCGGCACCGGAGGCTGCTCGAAGGCGACGCAGCGCGCCGCACCGGTGGGGGAGGCGCCGGTGCGGGAGGCGGTCGTCCCATCCAGCGGCTCAAGATCGGCGGCCACGCCGGAGTGGAGGATGTCGGGGCGCCGCACCTCGACGCCGTGCCTGCGGGCATCCGCCACCAGCGACTGCGGCGAGTAGAAGCCCATCGGCTGGGCGCGCAGCAGCGCGGCCAGGAATGCGCCGGGGTAGTGCAGCTTCAGCCAGGAGCTGGCGTAGACCAGCAGCGCGAAGCTCAGCGAGTGGCTCTCGGCGAAACCGAAGTTCGCGAACGCCTCGATCTTCTCGTAAATCTCATCGGCCACATCCCCGACGATGCCGTTGTCCGCCATGCCAGCGTAGAGCTTCGCCTTCAGTGAGGAGATCCGCTCGATACCGCGCTTGGACCCCATCGCCCGACGCAGCAGGTCGGCGTCCTCGGCGCTGCAACCGCCGACCGCCATCGCCACCTGCATGAGCTGCTCCTGGAACAGCGGCACCCCCAGGGTGCGCTCCAGCACCGGCTCCAGGAGAGGATGCAAGTAGGTGACCGGTTCCTTGCCCAGCTTGCGCCGCACGTACGGATGCACCGCCCCGCCCTGGATCGGCCCCGGTCGCACCAGCGCGATCTCGATCACCAGGTCGTAGAAGCGGCGGGGTTGCAGCCGGGGCAGCACCCCCATCTGCGCGCGGGACTCCACCTGGAACACGCCGATCGAATCCGCTCGGCAGAGCATGTCGTACACGCCGGCCTCCTCGCGCGGCAGGGTGTCCAGGGTCCAGGTCTCGCCGACCTGCTCGCGCACCAGGTCGAAGCAATACTGCAGAGCGGCGAGCATGCCGAGGCCGAGCAGGTCGAACTTGACCAGCCCCATCCAGGCGCAGTCTTCCTTGTCCCATTGCAACACGGTGCGGCCGTCCATCCGTGCATGCTCGATCGGGCATACTTCGCCGACGGGCCGGTCGGTGAGCACCATGCCGCCGGAGTGGATGCCCAGGTGCCGGGGGAACTTCAGCACCTCATCGGCCAGCTCGAGCACCGGCTGCGGGATGTCGTGGTCGGCGTTCGCACCGAGCGCGCCCCAGCGCTCGATCTGTTTCGACCAGGCATCCTGAGCGCCGGGGGAATAGCCGAGCGCCTTGGCCATGTCCCGCACGGCGAACTTGGGCCGGTAGGTGATCACGTTGGCCACCTGGGCGGCGTTCTGCCTGCCGTACTTCGTGTAGACGTACTGGATGACCTCCTCCCGGCGGTCCGAGTCAAAGTCCACGTCGATGTCCGGCTCCTCCTCACGCATGCTGGAGAGGAACCGCTCGAACGGCAACTGATAGAAGATCGAGTCGACGGCGGTGATGTCCAGCAGGTAACACACCGCCGAGTTCGCCGCCGACCCGCGGCCCTGGCAGAGGATGCCGCGGCTCCGCGCGAACCGCACGATGTCGTACACGATGAGGAAGTAGCCGGGGAAGTCTTTCGCCTCGATCACCTCAAGCTCCCGCTCAATGCGGGCTCGGTCCGCCTCCGGCAGGTTCGGGTACTTGAGCGCGGCGCCGCGCCAGACCAACTCGCGCAGCCAGCTCATCGGGGTGTGCCCGGCAGGCACCTCCTGCTTGGGCAGCCCGGGGCGGGCGGCGCGCAACCCGAAGCTGAGATCGTCGGCCACCTCCACGGTGCGCTCGACGGCGCCGGGGTAACGCGCGAACCTGGCGGCCATCTCCGCGCCGCTTCGCAGGTGCGCGGAGCCGGATGCCGGTAGCCAGCCGTCCATGTCGTCCAGACTGCGGCGGGCGCGCACCGCGGACAGCGCGCCCGCCAAGCGATGTTCCCGTGGAGTGGCATAGTGCACGTTGCCGGTCGCGACGGTCGGCAGCGACAGCCGGGCGGCGATAGCGGCCAGCGCGTCGTTGTGGGCGGAATCCAGCGGGTACCCCTGGTCGATCAACTCGACGAGCACCCGGTCGGCGCCGAACAGGTCGACGAGCAGACTCACCTCACGCTCGGCGGCCCGCTGGCAACCGGTGGCATCCGCGGAGCCGACGCCATCCGGGCCGCCGCCGAGCGCCTGGCGCACCCTGCCCTTGCGGCATCCGGTCAGCACACTCCACCGGCCGGCCGCGCGTTCGGCCAGCTCCGCCAGGTCGTAACGCGGGCGGCCCTTCTCGCCGCCGGCCAGTTGCGCAGCGGTGAGGGCGGCGGCGAGCCGGTGGTAGCCGTCCTCACCGCGGGCGAGCACCACGAGGTGGCTGCCCTCCGGATCGGGGATACCGTTCTGCGGGGCACCGAGGCCGAGCGACAGTTCGGCACCGAACACCGTGGCGATGTCGTATTTTTCGGCGGCTTCGGCCATCCGCACGATGCCGTACAGGCCGTCGTGGTCGGTCAGCGCAAGGGCGTGCAAGCCGAGCCGGGCCGATTCGTGCAGCAGTTCCTCGGGGGAGGAGGCACCGTCCAGGAAGCTGAAATTGGAGTGCGCGTGCAGTTCGGCGTAGGGCATCGGCCGCGTGGCGGACTCGGCGCCGGACCCCGGGGTGCCTTGACGGATCCGGGCGACCTTCGGTGCCGGCACGCGCTCCGGTGCCGTATGTTCCGCCGTATGTTCCGCTGCCGCATCCGATGCGCGGCGGCCGCCGGACAACTTGCGTTCGAACTCCGCCCAGGGCACCGGCGGATTGTTCCAGCCCATTAGTCGTACCTCGCTTCGGCCCACCAGCTCTCGCCCTGGAGCACGAGCAGCCAGCCGGTGCCCTCCTCGTCCACGAGCTGGAACCGGTTCACCCGGCGTGCCGAGGCGGCATCCCACCACCGCTCGTCGACCGGCCACGGTCCCGCCCACGCGCTCACCTGCCTGGCCCGTCGTCCGGCATCCGAGAACTGCGCCGGTGGAGCGGACAGGATTCCGCGCTCATCTACCCGAACCGCGGTTCCCTCCGCGGTGAGCACGTGCACCGGGCGGGGCACATCGAACACGGTTGACGGGGCAGGAGCGGGCAGATGGCCGGGCCACGGCCGGGGCGCCGGCCGGGTCAGCTGCCCCCGATCGCCCCAGGGCACCAGGTTCTGGCGGTCGGCGACGGTGCGGCCGCCGCCGACCGCCGCGGTGAGCACCCCGTCGTGGCCGAGCATGCTCTGCACCCGTGAGAGTGCGTGGTGGATGCGCTCATCCGGCCCGGCGCCCCACAGCCCTTCCTCGTGGTTGCCGATGGCATCGACGCTCTCAGGAGTCACCCGCACCCGGATCACCGCACAGTCCAACGGGCTGTCGGAGCGGTCGGCGCCCTGCAACTGCCAGCGCACCCGGTCGACGACGTCGGCGGCGGTGAAGGACCGCGGATGCAACCAGCTGCGCTGGGAGACCCGCCCGGACTGCGACACGATCTCCACGGCGATGCCGGTGCAGACCAGCTTCGCCGCCGTGAGCTTCTCGAGAAACCGGCCGGCCGGCGCGCGGATGCCGAAGGTCACCTGATCGACGCGGTCCAGGGCCGGTTCGAACTCGACAACGCAGTCCAGTTCCTCCGGCGGTTCCCGCGGCACCACTGCCCGGCTGTCCAACCCGGCGGCGAGGGCGTGCAGTTGTGCTCCCGTCGCCCCGAACCGGCCGAGCACATCGCCGGCAGGCAGCGCGGCGAAGTCGGCCAGGGTATGCACGCCCAGCCGGCGCAGCAGCGGGACGAGCTCGGGAGCCTGGTCACCGCGCCGTTGCCCACGTGGCCCGCGCCCGCCCGATCCGTCCCTGCCCGATCCGACCCCGCCGGGGCCATCCTCCAGCAACCCGATGGGCAGTGGGCCGAGAAACTGCGCAGACTGGCCCTCAGGAACGATCCGGATTCTCGTGCCCGCCCCCAGCACGCCGTGCGTGCTGCGGGCGGCCCGCTCCGCGGTGAACGGCCCGTCTGCCACCCCGACTCTGGCGCCGGGGACCCGCTGCGCGTCGAGCACGTCGAGCAACCACAGGGCGGCCTCCTCCTCCGAGCCGTAATAGCGGCTCGGCCCCCTGGCGCGAAGGGCGCAGGTGCCGGGGCGCAGCAGTTGCACGGACGGCACCACCTCCTCAATGGCGGACACGATGGGCTCGAACGACCGATGGTCTACGGATGCCTCGTAGTCGAACACGAGCAACTGCGGGCAGCGCGCCTGTGCCTCCCGCAGCCGCAGCCCACGCTTCACCCCCTCCCGCCGGGCGGCGGCGGAGCAGGCGAACACCAGCCCGCGGTCGATCACCGCGATCGGGGCATCCTGGGGAACGTCGTGCGCGCGAACCGCAGCGATGATAGGCCAATCCGGGCACCACAGCACCATGGTCCTGGTGATCATCCCGCCACCTCCTGCGGCCAGCGCGGATGCCCGGCATCTGACAGCACTGCGCCAGCTTCGGGCGGCATCGTCTCGGGCGGCACCGTCTGAGGTACCGCCGCACCGACCCTGAAGTCCCGGTCGGGCAGCCACACCCTGGCGCTGCGCGGCCGCGCGGCCCGGCCGGTCACCGTCACCGTCGCCTGCCTGGCCGTCAGGTGTCCGAAGCCGGAACCGATCCCGGTCCAGTCGCTGTCCGAAAGGGTGAGCATCGCCTCGCTCTGCGGCCAAGGACCAAGCACAAGCAGCGTGCAGCCACGCTGCCGCAGCCGAGCCGACAGCCGGGCGGCGGCCGCACCGTTCGTTCTGCCCGGCGGGCGGGTGGCGACCACCCCCATCACATCGGCGATGGCCGCGGTGACTCCGAGCCAGTGCTCGCCGGGATGCGGGATCAACACGAGCCGGTCGAGATCAATGCCGAACCCTTCCGCCGCCTCGATCCCGAACTCCGGGATGCCCACGATGCCGCACCAGGAGCCGGCGACGGAGGGCGCGGCGAGAAGAGCCATCAGCAACGCCGCCGAAGGACCGAGCGAATACACCGCACCCTGCCGCAGTGCACCGTCGGGCAGCAGCGCGCCGATCGCCGGCGGAGTCGGGATGCTGCGGCTGTCCAGCTTCGTGGATTGCATCTGCCGGATGCGCGCCTGCAGCTCGCGCACGGCATCCCCGGCGGGAGCAGTAGCGAGAGAAGACATCTGTCTATGATCGAACACGGCTTCGAGTATGTCAATTGCCACTGACACACTCCAAGCGCACACTCAGACGAGGAGTGTTCGCCCCGGAATGGCTACCGCAGGCCCAGTTTCTCCACCCAATGAGACAGGAACGCCGCCCCGGCTTCGTCGTGAATCGCGTCGCCTTCCACGACCACCCGATACGGTCGATCCAGGATGCCGTCCGACGGGCGCACGTCCACGTGCGCCACTTCGAAGCCTGCCGCATACAGGTGGTCGGCCATCAGATAGTCGCTGCGCGAGTCGCCCATCGAGCGCCACCGTTTCGGCAGCGGCCCCACCTGGGAGAAGAACGCCAGGGCACGTTCGGCGCCGCGGTCTTTGTCCAGGGTCACCGATTCCACGTCCGTCGAGATGATGGTCGGATCGACCCGGAACGGCACCCGCCCCGCCGCATCCGCCCTCTCGCGATCGCCCAGCCGGGCGCCAAGGCCGTGCCGCACGAGCAGTTCGAAGGCCGCCTCGTTCATCGCCGGCTGCGCGGCGACGTAGCGGGCGTGCGGCACGTCCCGGCGCTGCTCGATGGAGATCATGACGTGTTTGGTGTCATCGAAGAACATCGTGTCGGAGAAGCCGTTCGCGACCAGGTTGCGCAGGTCGTCGGTGTAATCCTGCGGCACGGCGATGCTGTCGTCGATGCTGATCGCGCCCATCCCGGATGCGGTGATCGGGAACCAGACGCCGCCCTTCTCACACACCCCGAACATCCCTGCCGTCGGTGACAGCCCCGCGTTCAACAGCGGCGCCACCACCTGGTCCCGCAGGAAAGTGTCGCTGCGGCCGGTGATGAAGGCGATCGGCACGCCGGCTGCCGCGAGTGTCACCAGATCGGTGACGATGCTGGGGATGGCGATGGTGCGCGTGATGGGGCTGGCGATGGGTCCGTCGACATCGAGTAACAGGCCGAGCAGCGGTGGCGCGAGTGGGGCGGAGGTGGGCACCCGCCATTGTCCCATTTACCAGGTACGCCGTCGTTTGCCGCTCATGGGCCTGGGCGGACGACGCTTTCTGGGCGCGCCGGGCTTCTGCTTGGTGGCCGACTGTGTTGGCCGGGGAGCGGGCGGAGTCGGCGTGCCGCGGGAACTCCTGACGCCGCGCCCGCGCACGATACCGACGAATTCGTCGATGGCGGAGCTCGTCGGCCCGCTGGTGCCCTCCGCGAGCCAGACGAGCGCGATTGTGGTCTCCGGCGCATCCGTGATCGGCACCGCCACGACATCCTTGCGGTTGTAGAGCCGCGCGACCGACTGCGGTACCAGCAGCACGCCGGCGCCCGCGGCCACCAACTCGACGGCGTCTTTCACCGTTGTCGTCACCTCGAGCACGATGTCGCCGTCCAATTCGGCACGACGGATGCCGTTCGCCTGCCCGAGCGGATGCTCCTTCGGCAGTACGGCGACTGGAACCTCTTGATACAGCCGGATGACGTTGAATTCCGGCAGCGCTGTGTTCGTCTCCAGAACAGGGGGTGCCTCCTGCGGGACCGGCAACCGGACGAAGGCGACGTCGGCGCGCCCTTCCCGCACGGCGGCGACTGCATCGTCGGTGGGCGTGACCTGGAGCCGGTCGCCCCGGTGGCGCTCGTCCCAGGCTCTGCTCCACTTGGTCAGGGTGACCCCGGGCACGAAGGCGATCGACAGCACTGGGACTCCTTTCTCGTGCAGGTGGTGGTTGGGCGGCTCCGGTCGGGGGTCGTCTCAGGTTACGCTGAGCGGATGACCGCAGAACGCGCACCGCAAACCATGAAGGCCGCCACCGCGGCGAAGAAACTCGGCATTCACCTGCCGGCGACCCCGGCGCAGTTCCAGAACTCCGAGGTGTCGCGTACCGAATTGGCGGCGCTGAACGCCGCGCCACCGGCATGGCTCACCGAGTTGCGTGCGAACGGTCCGCACCCCCGCCAAGTGGTGGCCGGCAAGCTCGGAGTGTCCATCGCCGGGCTGGCCAGAAGCGGCGTGACCGAGCCGCTGACCACCGCCGAGATCCGGGCGCTGCTGGCGGATCCGCCGCAGTGGCTGGTGCGGGAGCGGGCCACGCAGGCGAAGGTGCGTCAGGAGAAGAACCGGGTGAAGGCGCGTGATGCCGCGCTGGCGGAGGACACCGCCCTTCTGGAGAACACCGAACACTGACCGGACTGGCGGGGTCACTTCCCGCCGCCGGCCTCGCGCGCGATGCGCTGAACTTCCTCCGGCGTGAGATTGAAGATCTCCGCGCCGTCGTTCGGCCCGGGCGCCGCCACGAAGATCGCGCGGGGGGCACCGGCCACGGGCAGGTCAACCACCGCGAACCCGGATCCTTCGGTCGCACGCTCCGTCCCGGCCGGCGCCAACGCATCCGAGGTGTTCGCGATCCCCGGCGCGACCACGACCGGGATGCCGTCGGCGTGCGCGACCATCGGATGGTGGTAGTGCCCGCAAAGGATGAGTCGCACGTCGGTGTTCCGGCACAGCCGCAGCAACTGATCCGGCTGCCGCAGTTCGAGGGCAGCCAGCAGGGCGGTGGCCGCGGGTACCGGCGGGTGATGCACCACGAGCACGGTGCCGTTCGGCGCGGGGGCCTGCAGTACGGCGCGGAGCCGCTCCAATTGGTCTGGGCGAAGCTCGCCGAAGCCCGCACCCGGCACCGAGCTGTCCAGCACGACGATGCGGAAGCCACGGACGGTGCTCACGTTTTCCTGTGCCCCGAGCACCTCCTGAAATCCGGCAGGCAGGTCGTGATTGCCCATCGCGTAGACCACCACCGCCCCGCGTGCGGCTGCCCACGGTTCCACCAGGGATCGCAGTCGCCGGTACGACTCGGCGCTGCCGTCGTTGGAGAGGTCCCCGGACAGCACCACGGCATCTACTCGGTCCACGGCCCCGGCCCTGGCCAGCACCCGGGTCAGCGCCCCGAGGGTGTCCACTCGGTCGTACTGCAGCCTGTCGTCACCGAACAGGTGGCTGTCCGAGAGGTGCAGGATGCGCAGCGGCCGGTCCGTGTTCATGTTGTCCGTCCACATGGGGGGTTCACGGCGGGGTCCATTGTGCCACCCTAGTAGGCACCAACCAGCGACGAGGTGGCGACATGGTGGACGTTCAGCGCCCCGGCGCGCAGCGGTGGCTACCGGAGCGGGTGCCCGCCGGCGGCACCGGCATCGAAGAGCTGCACAAGGCCGCCCAGCGGTGTCGCGGCTGCGAACTGTGGCGCGATGCCACCCAGCTGGTCTTCTCCGCCGGCGTCGCATCGGCGCCCTTGATGCTCGTCGGGGAGCAGCCGGGGGATCGCGAGGACCGCGTGGGCGAGCCGTTCGTCGGCCCTGCCGGCCGGGTACTCGCCGACGCCCTCGAGGCAGCCGACATCGCACAGGCGGATGTCTACCTCACCAATGCCGTCAAGCACTTCCACTTCGTGGAACGAGGCAAACGACGCATCCACGCCACCCCCGAGGTCGGCCACATTGCCGCCTGCCATCCCTGGTTGGAAGCCGAGCTGGCGGCGGTGGCGCCGGATGTCATCGTCTGCCTGGGTGCGACCGCGGGGCGCTCGGTGCTGGGCCGGCCGGTGCGCATCGGCGCCGAGCGCGGCACGGTGCTGCACGAGACCGCGCTGAACCAGATCGCGCCGAACATCGGTGGTGTGCTGGTCACGGCGCATCCGTCCGCGGTGCTGCGGCTGCGCGGCCGCGATGGCTGGGACGAGGCGTTCGACCAGTTGGTGCATGACCTCGCGGTCGCCCGGGCCGCCGCCGGCGAGCGTTAGTCGCGGCCTGAGAGCGTCAGTCTTCGTCATCCAGTCGGATATGAGATTGTGGACTAGACATGCGCATGAATCAGGGGACGAGGCCGGGGGTCTTCGTGATGGCCGCGTTCGGCCTGGCCGTGGTCTTCACCCTGGTCTATCTCTTCGCCGTGCGCACCCACGCCGGACAGGTGCTCGACGAGCGGGCCTTCGACGGTGCCCGTCTCGGACAGCGCAGCATCGCCCCGGTCACCCTCAGTCTGTTGGATGCGTTGCCGGTCATCGCCGTGGTGATCGCGTTTCTCGTCGCGGTGGTCGTCACCGCGGTGCGTCGCAACTGGGTGAGCTTTTTCGTCGCCATGGTCGCGGCGGCGCTGGCGAATCTCGCCACCCAGGTGCTCAAGGAACTCATCTTGAACCGGCCGGATTTCGGCGTGCACGGCTACGCGTTCAACTCGTTCCCCTCGGGACACACCACGCTGGCGGCGTCGGCCGCCCTGGTGTTCTTCCTGGCGGTCAGCCCCAACCTGCGGCCCATGGCCGCAGCCGTCGGCGCGATGTTCACCATTGCCACGGGGGTGTCCACCCTGGCGAACCAGTGGCACCGGCCGAGCGACGTCATGGCGGCGCTGCTGGTCGTGGCGTTCTTCGGATGCATTGCCGGAGCGATCTTGACCAGCGTGCGACCCCACCTCGACCCACCGGCCCGATCGCCGTGGAACAGCGCACTGGACTGGACCGCCGTGCTCTGCGTCGTCGTGGCGGGTCTCGCCGTCGCCGGATCGGTGACCGGACTGCCATTGCCGATGATCAGCCTGCCCCTGGCGTACATCGGCGGAGTGGCCAGTATCTGCGCGGTGGGCTTCCTCCTCGCGGTGGCGGCCTCCCGAAGCTTTCGCACCTTCCGCTGACATCGGGCACCGCTGACATCCACAACAATGGTGGTTATGGACCTGGCAGGCGTGTATCGGCACTTCAAGGGCGGCATCTACGAGGCGATCGGCGTCGCCCGGCACAGCGAGACCGAGGAGGAGCTCGTGGTGTACCGCTCGCCGGCCGGCGATTTGTGGGTGCGACCCAAGGACATGTTCCTGGGCACGGCGATTGTCGACGGCAACCAGGTGCAGCGTTTTACCAGGATCGGTGACCCGGGTAGCGCGACGGCCCACGGCGGCATCGCCCCCGAGCGATAGGCTTCCGGACCAGAAGGCCCGCCGCGGCGGGGTGCCTCGTCCGGAAAGGTATCGCTCGGCGGGGTGCGATCAGCGTAGCGGGTTGAAACCCTGCATCAGCGCGGGTACCTCGTGGCCGGTGATCGAGTCGGCGAGGAACTTGCCGGTGAGCGGGCCCAGGGTGATGCCCCACATGCCGTGGCCACCGCCGACGAACACTCTCGGCGACTTCGTCGCCCCGATCAGCGGCAGACCGTCGGGAGTGCAGGGCCGGGGCCCCACCCACTCCTCCTTGCGGTCCTCCCAGTCGATGCCGGTGAACATCGGCCGGGCGGCCTCGACGACGGCATGGATGCGGCGGGGGTCGAGCGGCGCCTCGGCGGAGCGGAACTCCATCATCCCGCTGATCCGGAACCGATCCCCGAGCGGGGTGCAGGCCACGCGCGCGGCGGGGAAGTAGATCGGCCGGCTCGGCATCACCGCTGGCACCACCGTGAAGCTGTAACCGCGGCCGGCCTGCACCAGCTGACGCACGCCGAAGGGCCTGGCCAGGGCGCCCAGCCAGGTGCCGGAGGCCAGTACTACGGCGTCCGCCCGCAATGGGTCGCCGGATGCCGGTACCACCTCCACGCCCGAGGCACCGTGGTCGTGCACGCCGGTGACGTTGAACCCGGTCACGATGGTGCCGCCGCGGGATCGCACGGCATCGGCGAGGGCTTCGACGAACTTCGGCGGATTGATGAAGTGCTGCCCGCGCAGCCGCACGCCGGCAGCGACGCCGCCACCCAGGGTCGGCTCAATGGCGCGCATCTCGTCGCCGGTGATCAGGTCGTAGTCGGGGCCGGCACCGCCCGATCCGGAGAGTTTGAACTCCTGAACCAGGCCTTCGCGCTCCTTGGTGGTGGAGAAACCGGCCAGGAAGGGTTCGGCCAGATGGGTCGGTTCGGCCACTGCGCCGTCGGTGAGTTCATCGAAGGCCGCCATGGCAATGCTGCTGACCTCGGAATACACCGCGAGGGAGGAGCGCCAGGTTCCGGGCAGGCAGGCCCTGGCGAAACCGATCAGGAACCGGATCAGGCGCGGGTTCATGGTGAACGGAATGTAGAGCGGCGAGGACGGCCGCAGCATCGCGCTCACCCCGTACGCCAGCACGGCCGGCTCCGGCAGCGGAAGGGTCAGCGCCGGAGCGATCCAGCCGGCGTTGCCCCAGGACGCTCCCGCCGCCACGCCGATGCGGTCCACCACCGTGACCTGAACGCCGCGTTCCTGAAGGAAATAGGCCGTCGAAAGGCCGACCATGCCCGCTCCGACAATGACGACATGGTCAACGCTCATACTGCCCACCATATCCGCGGATGCCGCCGGTTCAGCGCGTCTTGACCGCCCGGACGATGGCACCGTGCATCCCCGGCGCCACTTCGTGGGTGAACCGAACGTCGACGTCGGTGAATCCGACCGCGGTGAGCCCGGCTCGGTATTCGTCGACGGACAACGCTCCGGCGATGCATCCGACGTAGCTGCCTCGGTCGGCGCGTTGGGTCGCGCTGAGGTGGTTTTCCGCCACCACGTCCGACACGCCGATGCGGCCTCCCGGCTTCAGCACCCGGAAGGTCTCCCGTAGCACCGCTGGTTTGTCGGTGGACAGGTTGATCACACAATTCGAGATGACCACGTCGACACTCGCATCCTCCAACGGGATCTTCTCGATCTGTCCCTTGAGAAATTCGACGTTCGTCGCGCCGGCCTTCGTGGCGTTGGCGCGTGCGAGTTCGAGCATCTCGTCGGTCATGTCCAGACCGTAGGCGAAGCCGCTGTCTCCGACCCGCCTGGCCGAGAGCAGCACGTCGATACCACCGCCGGAGCCGAGGTCGAGCACGGTTTCTCCCTCACGCAGGTCGGCGACCGCGGTGGGATTGCCGCAGCCCAAACTGGCCAGCACCGCCTCGTCCGGCAGCCCAGTGGTCTCGCCTGACGCGTAGAGCGCTGCCCCAAAATCGGCGTCGCAGCCGCCCCCGCCGCAGCAATCACTCGTGAGGGCAGCGTTGCCGCTGATGTCGGTGATGCTGAGTGCGGCTCTCGCGTAGCGTTCGCGCACCTGTTCACGTACCGATTCAGTATTGTCGGTGGTCATTGTGTTGTCGTCGATCATTGTGGCTCCCTGCCTACGGTGCTTCTGCCGATGAAGGTGAGGTCGAGTTCCGCGATCAGGCGCTGCACGCGGGCCTTGATGTCATCGCGGATGCGGCGGACGACGTCGAGGTCCGCTCCCGCCGGATCGTCGAGGTCCCAGTCCTCATAACGTTTTCCGGGAAAGACGGGGCAGGCGTCGCCGCAGCCCATGGTGATGACGACATCCGCATGCCGCACCGAATCGACCGTGAGGATTTTCGGCCTTCCGGCGGCGATATCGATGCCATCCTCGGCCATGACCCTGACTGCCGCGTGGTTGACGGATGCGGCCGGCTCGGAGCCCGCGGAAAACACCTCCACTTGGTCGCCGGCCAGCGCGGCGAGGTAACCGGCGGCCATCTGGGATCGGCCGGCGTTGTGCACGCAGACGAACAACACGGCTGGCGTGCCGGTGGCGTTGTCTGGCATCCGCGATCCTTTCCTCGCTGCCATAATACATCGACGTCCATCGATATATGGAGCTATTTCGTCGCCGTCGTGGATTCTCGCGGCAGACCCCTTGGCGCTGCTGATGGCGAGGGGTTCACTGTGTCGCATGTCAACGTCACAGGCGCGCGTGCTCATCCTCGGCGGCGGGTACGTCGGACTCTATACCGCGTGGGGATTGCAGAAGCGGCGTACCGCGGCTCCGATGGCGATTTCCCTGGTCGAACCGAGCCCGTACATGACCTATCAGCCGCTGCTGCCCGAGGTGGCCGGCGGCGAGATCGAGCCGCGGAACGTCACCGTCCAGCTGAGAAGGGCTCTGCCGCACGTCGACGTGATCCAAGGGCGACTGACCGCCCTGGACTGTGATCTGAAAACCGCCACGATCGAGGGTGTCGACGGCGAGGCGCGGCAGCTGAGTTACGACCATGTGGTGCTCGCCCTCGGTGCCGTCACACGCACCTTCCCCACGCCCGGGCTGGAGGAGGAGGGGATCGGCTTCAAGACGATCGAGGAGTCGCTGTACCTGCGCAACCGAGTGCTCGACAGCATCGCCCTGGCCTCGGCGACCCGCGACCCGGCCGAGCGACGGAAAGCACTCACGTTCGTGTTCATCGGTGGTGGCTACACCGGAGTGGAGGCTGTTGCGGAGCTGAGCGACCTGTCCAAGATCGCGCTGCGCAACTATCCCGACCTGCGCCGCGCCGACCTGCACTGGGTGCTGCTGGAGGCGGTCGACCGGGTGGCCGCGGAGGTGGGTCCGAAACTGTCGGCCTGGACCCTCTCACACCTTCGCCGGCGCGGCATCGACGTGCGACTGAACACCACGATGAAGTCCTGCATCGACGGGCAGGTGGTGCTCAGCGACGGTGACAGCTTCGCCGCCGACACGATCGTCTGGACGGCCGGAATGAAGCCGAATCCGGTGCTGGAGTCCACGAACGTGCCGCGCGGCCCTAAGGGCCACGCCGTGGCAAACGCCAGGCTTCAGGTGATTCGGGATGACGGCTCCGTCGTCGACGGCGCCTGGGCAGCCGGCGACAATGCGCAGGTGCCCGACCTCACGGCGGACCACCAGCCGGCGTACTACCCACCCAACGCTCAGAACGCGGTGCGGCAGGCGAAGCTGCTCGCGGGGAACATCGTCGCCGCGCTGCACGGCGAGCCGATCGCCGAGTACCGCCACAAGTCGCTGGGCACCTTGGCCAGCTACGGTGTCGGCAAGGGCGCCGCAGTGGTCTTCGGGATTCCGCTGAAGGGCCTTCCGGCGTGGCTGGTCGACCGGGTTTATCACGGCATGTCAATGCCCACTTATTCACGCAAGTTCCGAATCTTCTCCGGCTGGATCGTCAACCTGTTCACGCCACGCGACATCACGCCGATGACGGTGACGGAGCATCCGCGGCGCAGCTTCGTCGGCAGCATGCGGGCGAGCGCGAAAGCGGATGCCGGCCGGCCGGCACAGTAGGTACACTCTCAGCCTGTGTGACGTAGCGTTAAGCCACGCATCGCCACAGTCGAGGTAGGTCGCCATGAAGAACCACCGGATGCCGAAAACCCTGTCACGCTGGTTGCCGGCAGTGCTCGTGCCCGCGCTGATTGCCGGAGTCGCCGTGGTGGCCCCGTTCCAGGCCTCCGCAGCACAGAAGCTTCCCACCAAGACACCGCAACAGGTGCTGGCCATGGTGGCCGGTAATCAGGTGCACGCGTTCTCGGGCACGGTGAAGCAGTCGTCCGAACTCGGCCTGCCGCAGTTGCCGGCGGGGGAGAAGTTCCAGAAGTCGCCAGCCGATTCGGTGCTTGACCTGCCCAGCGTCCTTGAACTGCTCGGCGGATCGCACACCGCCAGGGTTTACGTCGACGGCCCGACCAAGGCGCGTCTGCAGGTGCTGGACAGGCTGGCCGAACGAGACGTCATCCGAAACGGCTCTGATCTGTGGCTGTACAGTTCCGAGGACAACACCTCAGCCCACCTCACTCTTCCCGCGAAGGGTGCCAGGCACGGCACCGAAACCCGCAGCCCTGGGACGCAGACCCCGGACAGCCTGACCCCGGCGGCGCTTGGTGAGAAGATCGTCGCGGCGCTGGATGCCAGCACCCGGGTCACCATCGGGGATGACACCACTGTGGCCGGCCGCACCGCCTACAACCTCGTGCTCACACCGCGCACCACCGAGACGCTGGTCCGCTCGGTGTCGGTGGCGGTGGACTCCGAGACGGGCCTGCCGCTCGGCGTGCAGGTACGGGCCCGCGGCCAGGAGAAGCCGGCATTCCAACTCGGATTCACCCAGTTGAGCCTGACGACACCAAGCGCTAACCTCTTCACCTTTACGCCACCGCCCGGCTCCACGATGAAAGAGCACACGCTGCCGGATATGAAAGGCCCCGCCAAGGCACATCACCCGAAGCGGTCGGGTGAGGATGCCGTCAGTGTGAAGCCGACGGTCCTCGGCACAGGCTGGAGCGCGATCGTGGAGCTTCCCGCCGGCAGGATTCCCAAGGAATTGATGGCCTCGCCACTTGTCGCGCAACTGACCACCCCGGTCGCCGGCGGCAGAATGGTGCACACCTCGCTGGTGAATGTGCTCGTCACGAAGGACGGACGGGTGTTCGCCGGAGCGGTTCCGGCGTCACGGCTGTTGGCCGCAGCGCAGTCCCGGTGAGCGGCAGCATCCCGTCTGGTGAACTGGCAATTCAGACACGCGGGCTGACCAAGCGGTTCGGCACACACGTCGCGGTGAACGACGTCGATCTGGCCGTCCCACGCGGCGCGGTGTTCGGATTCCTCGGCCCGAACGGCTCCGGTAAGACCACGACGATCCGGATGATGCTGGGCCTGGCCGAGGCGACCGGCGGCGAGATTCAGGTCCTCGGGCGGGACATGCCCCACGAGCTCTCCGAGGTGCTGCCGCGCGTCGGAGCGTTGGTCGAGGGTCCGGCGTTCGCACCGTTCCTGTCCGGTACCGCAAACTTGCGCCGGTTGGACGCGGCCGACCGGTTCGCGCCCGCCGCGACCCGTACCGCGCGGATCGGCGCGGCGCTGGACAAGGTCGGGCTCGAGCACGTGGCGGCGAAAAAGGTGCATGCCTACTCATTGGGGATGAAACAACGCCTGGGTCTGGCGAACGCCCTGTTGGCGCCACGCGAGTTGCTGGTGTTGGACGAGCCGACCAATGGGCTCGACCCCCAGGGCACCCGCGAGGTGCGCAGCCTTGTGCGTTCGCTGGCCGGCGAAGGCACCACCGTGTTCGTCTCCAGCCATCTGTTAGCGGAGATCGAGCAGATGTGCACTCACGCGGCGGTGCTGAGCAATGGCACCCTGGTGGCCCAAGGCACGTTGGACGAGTTGCGGAGTTCCGGCGAGGCGACGGTGCGGGTGCGCACCCCGGATGCCGCGCAGGCCCGCACGGTGCTGGCGGGTCTGGGCCTCGCCGCGATCGACTCCGTGGCGCAGTCGACGGAATCCGACGCGCTGGTCAGTGCTCTTTTCCCCGGTGCGCTGCTCCACGACCCCTCCTACCGTAGCGACCCAGTACCACCGGAATCGATCGTCGCGGCGCTGGTCGCCGGCGGCGTGCGGGTGCGGGGTTTCGCCGTCGAATCCGCGAGCCTGGAGGACCGGTTCGTGGCGCTCACGGGGGAGGGGTTCGACATTGAGCAGTGAGATGGCTGAGCGCAGTGAGATGGCTGAGCGCAGTGAGATGGCTGAGCGCAGTGAGATGGCTGAGCGCAGTGAGATGGCTGAGCGCAGTGAGAAGACCCAGCGCAGTAAGACAGCCGATCTCGCATCCGGAACCGTGCCGCGGGCCGCGTCGGGCGCCGCATTCCTGGCCTCGGAGTTGGGGTTGCTGTTCCGTCGGCGGCGCACCTGGGCGATGCTGCTGGCGCTGGCGGCGATTCCGGTCCTCGTCGCCGTAGCGGTCCGGCTGACGTCGTCGCCGTCGCCGGGTCGCGGACCCGCGTTCCTGGACCGCATTTCCAACAACGGCCTGTTCGTGGGCGTGGTCGGGCTGCTGCTGTGCATCCCGTTGTTCTTGCCGCTCACCGTGGGAGTGGTCGCCGGCGACACGATCGCGGGCGAGGCCAGCCACGGCACGCTGCGCTATCTGTTGGTCGCCCCGGTCGGGCGGGTGCGGTTGCTCGTGGTCAAATACGTGGCCGCCGCGGTGTTCTGTGCCGCGGCGACGCTGGCGATCGCGCTCAGCGGGACAATCGTCGGTCTGGTGTTGTTCCCGGTGGGGCCGGTGACGCTGCTCTCGGGCGACACGATCGACATTGGGGAGTCTCTGATGCGGCTGGCGCTGGTGGCCGGCTACATCGCCGTGTCGCTCCTCGGCCTATCGGCCATCGGCCTCTTCTTCTCCACGATGACCGACGTGCCGGTCGGCGCCATGGCGGCAACGGTGGTGCTCGCGGTCGCGTCGCAGGTGCTCGGCTCGCTGCCGCAGCTGGAGTGGTTGCATCCGTGGCTGTTCAGCAACTACTGGCTAGATTTTGCCGACCTGCTGCGGTCGCCGATCTCCTGGGAGTCCTTCGGCAACAACGCGCTGTTGCAGCTCGGGTACCTGGTCGTGTTCGGGGCCCTGGCCTATGGCCGGTTTGTGACCAAAGACATCCTGTCCTGACTCACCGGCTCCTTCCGGACATCGACCGCTGTCGATATAGCTGCGATAATGGCCACATGGCCGAATCGCTTTCCGTGATGGATGTCACAGCGTGCCGCGCGCCGCTGACCCAGGAAGCCATCGACCCGCGCAGCGCCGACGACCTGGCGCGTTCACTGAAGGCGCTGGCAGATCCGGCACGCCTGCGGCTGATCTCGATGGTCGCGGCCCACGACGGCGCCGAGGCGTGCGTGTGCGACCTCACCGAGCCGCTCGGGCTTTCGCAGCCCACCGTGTCGCACCACCTGAAGGTGCTCGTGGATGCCGGCATGCTGACGCGGTCGAAGCGGGGCACTTGGGCGTACTACCGACTGGTTCCTGGTGCACTCGACTCGGTGGCGCGCCTGCTGGTCACCACCTAGCGGTCACCGGGTGAGTTGCAACCGCGGAGTGGAGACTGTGACTCGGCTACCGCTCCAACCGATCGAGTAGTCGCTTTGCGTCAACATCACGCCCGCTCCAGAAAAAGCGGCCCGAGGGGTGCAGGCGGAGGAGATCTCACTCGTGCCGTTCGTACTGAGCACGCACAGATCGTCATTGAGCGTCTTGGCCACCCACACCTGGAAGCCCGCGGCGTTGATTTGCACGAAACGGACCGCCGATGGGGCGATCTTGAGCGTCTCCAGCAACTGCGGGTCGCCGAAACCATCGCGTTCTGTCGGCACAGTCTCGAACCAGGCATCCGCTTCTTTCAAGCTTGACGGTCCGCCTGTCGCCAATTCGCCGTTCGGAATCGGAAACGCGGACGGCACGCCAGGTGCAGCACTTGGCGCGACCCTCGGTGGGGTCGATGCTGATGGTCCTACCAGCGATTGCACTGCCACATTCGGAGCGGCGATGTACCCGACGGCGAGCGAGCCCGCGATGATCGGGATGAGCCAGGCGGCGCGGATGTGCCTGCTCCTCCTACCGCGCTGTGGCGGCTCTGGCGGCGGGGGCGCGTCGTCGTTCGGGGCCGTGGTCATCGCAGCCGGGACGCCCCGGGCGGCGGCCCATTCCTCACCGTCCGCGGCAGGGGACACCGCATTCCGGCGGTCTGTGGCGACTTCCGAAGAGCTGGCGACGTACCCCACAGCTGCCGTTGCCTCGCCGTCCGCGTCCGCCAGCTGTTGGCGTGCCGCTGCTGCGGCTTCCTCGTCCTCGCGCCCATGCGTTCGACCGAATGCAATTCTTTGCAGTTCCGCTCGTTGCATTCTGGCCGCAGGCGCATTGGTGACGCTGAGCGAGTCGTCGGTGTGCTCCTCCACGACTATCGGCCCGTCAACGTCGGCGTGCGCGTCCCGATCCAGAACCAGATGGCGGCGCCGAACACCGGCGCGATGATCACGATGAGAATCCACACCGCGCGCCCGGTGTTGTCCAGTGTGTCGGTTTTAGCGATCTGCAGGAGGGCAACGATAACCAGGCCAACGATCACCGCAGCGGCCGCGAAACCGAGGACAGACAACACGACTACAGCAGTCACGTCCATGGAAACCTCCTCGTTCAGCGGAAGAACCGACATTCACTCTGGTTTCTCCAGAAGCTAGCATGCTCCGCCCCGATCTTGCGAGCAATTCGCGGTATGCGGCAACATCCGCGAGCGGACGATCGAGGTTATGGCGCCGCGAGCGGCCGCGAACTGGACACTGTCACGCTGCTTCCGCCCCACGTCACCGAGTAGTTGTTCACCGAAAGCGTCAGGCCCGCCGTCCCAAAAATTCGTACGGGAGTGCAAGCGGCAAACGGGCCGGAGCCGTCGACCGCCACAACACAATAATCACCGTTGGTCCCCTTTGCGACCCACACCTGCAATCCGTCCGCGTTGACTTGCACGAAACGAATAGCCGCAGGATCGATTTTCAGATCGTGCAGCACTCTGGGATCCAAGATTGGGCCGGTGTCGCGGCGCACGGTATCGAACCACGCATCCGCTTCCCTCACGCTCGATGACTCGTCGACCGGAGACGTGCCGCTCGACGGCGGTTCCGGAGACAGGAACACCGGGGAGGACACAACCGGGGAAGGGGTGGCCGGTGTCGGTGGTGGAGGGCCGGCGACGGCAATTGTCGCGCCGAAGTACCCGGCGGCCATGGCGCCGGCAATGACGGGGGCCAGCCAGGCCGGATGGATGCGGCGCACCACCTTCTGCGGCGGACTCGGTGGCACCTCAAGTGCAAAAGGCGTATCGGCGACTCTCTCGAGCTGACTGAGTCGCTCCCGCGCCTGCTGATCCACGGGAATCGCCCCCTTGGCGGTAATAACCGACCTTAGCTCCGGTTTCCCAGAAATTTAGCATGGTTTCCCGACATAGGCTTCGATCATGAACCTGCGCAACGCCTGGATCGACCTGCTCATGAGGTCGATGAGTCGAGCGCATCACGCTGTGCTGACACTGTCGAGAGGCCGAGTCGGCTGGTCGGTGGGCTCGCTGGCCGCCGTCGAACTCCACACCATCGGCCGCTCAACAGGCAAGCGCCGGTCGACGATGCTCACCTCGCCGGTCCACGACAACAAGCGTTATGTGCTGATCGCATCGAAAGGAGGCGACGACCGAAACCCGCAGTGGTACCAGAACCTCGTCGCCCATCCAGATGTGGAACTGACGATTCGGGGCCGAACCGTGCCGATGCGAGCGCGCACCGCCAGCGCAGAGGAAAAGGCGCGATTATGGCCGGAGATCATCGCGGCCTACCGTGGTTATGAGCAGTACCAGCGGAAGACCCGCCGCGACATCCCCGTGGTCATTTGCGAACCGAAACAGGAGTGAAGCCGTCACGATGATGATGAGTCCGAAGACAAGAAAAGTGATGACACTCGGTGTCGCCGTCTTCGCCCTGCTCGGGCTGATCGGGACCTACGCTATTTCGAGCTTCTAGCTCTAACGGCTTCTAGCCGTTCCCGGCTTGGTCGGGACGCTCTATCACGCAGTCCGCGCCCGGATAGGTGAGGGCCTCGTGGCCGTCATCGAATCGGACGAGATACGGCGGGTCGCCATTGACACCGCGTACCTCGAGTATCTCGCCGTGCCGATCCGTGGAGCCCACGGTCATGCCGCGAACAGTAATCCGTTCGCCCACTGTGGCGCGCATAGTCGGTCACCCGCCTCTGGTCACTTGCAGGAATTTTACGCCGGATGCGGCGTGATCGGCGAGGGGTTATTCCTTCGGTGCGGCGATGTTCACCAGCCAACTCACGCCGAACTTGTCGGTACACATCCCGAAGCTATCGCCCCACGGTGCGGTTTCCAGCGGCATCGTCACCTGACCACCCTCTGAGAGCTTCTCCCAGTAGCCACGCAATTCCGCGTCATCGTCTCCACTCAACGAGACCGAGTAGTTGCCTCCGGTCCGGTACTCCATGCCATTGGGGGTATCGGCACCCATCAGCACCATGCCGCCATCGGTCTTCAGCATCGCGTGCATGATCTTGTCTTTGTCCGCAGGATCATCACTGCCCTGCGATTCACCGAACGTGCTCTGATCCAGTTCGCCGCCGAATACCGAGTGGTAGAAGTCCATCGCCTCCCGAGCATTGTCGCGGAAGCTGAGATAGGGATTAAGAAGCGTGTTCATGGCTGATCTCCCGATTCGTCGTGTCGATCGTTTGATTATCAACTACGCACAGGAACAACACGAGAGGCTTGACGACGACGCATTCCCTGTGATTACGCTCCCCATTCACCGCCCGGGTGATCGCTTTAAGAGGATTTCGCCGTGCCGCCGTGTCGTCGTCGTTTGTGGTTTGCTTTGGTTTGTGTGAGGGTGGCGGATCGGTTGGTGGGGTACCAGTTTCCGGTGTTGTCGAGCCAGGGTGGGTATTTCACTTCGGGGAGGCCGTTGACTATGCGGAATTGCCAGCCGGAGGTGTCGAGGGTGCGGTGGTGGAACCAGCACAGGATCATGCCGTTGTCGGTGTGGGTGGGTCCACCGTTTGCGGCGGGGTCGACGTGGTGGATTTCGGATAGGGCGCCGGGCGTGTGGCAGCCGGGGGTGCAGCATTGCCCGTCTCGGAGGATGATGGCGCGGCGTTGTTGGGCGGTGAAGATGCGTTCCGGGGAGCCTAGTTCCAGGATGCGGCCGTTGTGATCGAAAACGATCTTCTGTACGCCGCCGGTGCAGGTGAACTGGTTCACCGCCCGCATCGAGATGGGTACCTCGCCGATGTAACCACAGCCGGTACCGGTTTGTAGGTTGTCCAGGGTGACCGCCACCGCCACCACGGGGGCGGCACCACCCAGCTGTGGCATGTCCAGGCTGCGGGCGGCAACATCCACTACTGCGGCGAACACGTCGTGGCGTTGCTGATCGCGGGACCGTGGATCGGCGTCGCGTCCGGCGGCCATGGCTTCCTCCAGGCTCAGGAACGTGGGGGCGGTTTTCGGGGACAGGCAGGCGTCCATGATGGTGCCAAGTTTCGCCGCCACATCCGGCAACAGCGCCCCGCGGATGCCGACTAGGCCGTCGCGTTCGCGGGAGAGGTGCAGGTAGCGTTGCCGCATCGCCTGTTCCTCCAGGGGCTGGGATCCGAGCTTGTCAAGTTGTCTGTGTAAGTGTCGGTTTATAGGTAGCGGTTGATTCTTTCGGGGTAGGCCAGGCTGAGTTGGGCGAGGGCTTGT
The DNA here is from genome assembly GCF_039652555.1 of Parafrigoribacterium mesophilum. Classification (NCBI taxonomy): domain Bacteria; kingdom Bacillati; phylum Actinomycetota; class Actinomycetes; order Micrococcales; family Microbacteriaceae; genus Parafrigoribacterium; species Parafrigoribacterium mesophilum. The sequence continues at coordinate 9 of NZ_JBDJAF010000001.1, read as the reverse complement.
TTCCAGTTC